>DASPTQ010000222.1:0-3245 GCA_035623335.1 Terriglobales bacterium | reverse complement strand
CGCTTTCAGAGAGTGCGGATCGTTTGGTTAGTCGCCCGTGCCGCAGCCGCAGACGCCGTGGCCGCTGCCCAACCTCTGGACAAAGGCGCACTCCTCAAGGATTATTGTGGATGCTTTGGTAAGCGTGACATCGGTGAATGGCGTTTCCGTAATCGGGTAAGCGGTGCCAACCTTGTTCTGGATGTGAGTCCCCCAAGCCCGGACCGTCGGAACGGCCTTAAATCCCTCGGCTCCGGCAGGGTCGCACGGGGTAGCGTTAGGCAAAGCAGATACGATCAGAATGTCTCCGTTGTTCGACACTACGCCAGTGAGCGGATTGGCAGTCAGGTCATGGGTAACCGAGAGGGCGCGCAGACCATTGGGTGTCACCAGACAACCACAGCACTCGCTCAACTGCTGGTCGTTGTCGAACACGTAGATCATGGCGCAGAGGTCTATGTCGCCGATTGAATCGGAAGGGGAGGCGGTTTCGGGCTCCACGCCGGTCGGGCTGCCCGGGTTGTCGATGCGAACGGTAGCATCCGGAGCGCCGGCGACACCGTTGTTGGCGAAGTAGTTGACCTTGAAAGCGTCCTGCGAGGGATCCGAAGTCTGAGCCAAGGCGTTGACCGTGAGCAGGCTGAGCCCCAGAATCACCAAGGAAACGATGAGAATTTGGCGCTTCATGTGAAATGCCTCCTTGTTGCAAGTGGCGCTGCCGTCGGGGGGAGGCAAGCAGCGGAGACGTGTTCGATACGTTACCGCTTTCATCAAGGTTTGCAACTGCCTACGTTGACTAGTCCCGAATTTGTAGGCGTCTTAGCTACTCCGAATGGAGTAGCCGTTGGAGATCTCCTCGGACATTCCAAGGGCGCGGGCGAACGCCGAGCTGCAGCCATACCTCGAGTACAGCAACAGCTGTTGCAATGAGGCGTTTACACTTATCGACCTAGGCTGCGAGACGGCTTCCATTCACCATGTGCACGACAGGCAGCGGAATCCTCACACGTTGTATTCGCCCGGTCTTTTTCTCTTGGGCATCGATTATCACAAAGTCATCGCTTCGCAGACTGCTGCTAGAGTTAAAGTTGCTCGCGATCAGAAGACTGACGAATGTTATGAAAGTTCTCCTGGCGATCGATTCTTCCCACAGTTCACATGTCGTCGACGCTGCAATCACCGGTCCGTGGCCTGCGGGCTCGGTATTCTGCGCAATAGGCGTCGTCGATACGCGCCTTTGGGATGGCCTGCCCGCCCTCATCGAGGACGAGAGAAATAAAGCAGAGCTCGTAGTGAAAGCCGCGAGCGATAAGCTTACTCAATCTGGACATAGGGCATTTTCGGAAGTCAAAACCGGCTCGCCCAAGAAGGAAATTTCAGAGTACGCAAAGCAATGGAGCGCCGATCTGATCATGGTCGGTTCGCACCGCCACAGTCTCGATCGTGTTCTCTTTGGTAGCGTGGCTCAGGCGGTACTTCGGGCTGCACCCTGCTCGGTTGAGGTCGTGCGAGCAAGCGCTCAATTGTCGAAGGTACTTCTCGCAACCGATGGGTCGGAGGTCTCCGCCCTTGCTGTCGATTTTGTTGCATGCCGGCCGTGGCCTACGCAAACGCAAATCAGGATTCTGAGCGTGGTAGAACTGCTGATGCCCGACATGCCCTCGGTTTTGTCTCCTTTCGCGCCTCCGATGCCTGAATTGGTCGAGCAGGTAATCAGGGAAGCGAGGGAGCGGGCTGACAAAGCGGTGACCGATGCGCGAGAAACCTTGGAGAGAGCGGGTTTGAAGGTTTGCAATTGGGAGACCACACCGGAGGGCGACCCGCGAGCGACGATTCTGGACTACGCAAAATCGTGGGACGCAGGTTTGATTGTCCTGGGCTCCCACGGGAGGCACGGCCTTGAGCGAATTTTGCTCGGAAGTGTCGCAGAGGCGGTTGCCACTCACGCCCACTGCTCGGTTCAGGTTGTTCGCTGACTGGGGTAATCAGGCGTCTACACTCATTGACCCCTTGGCGGGTGCCGAGGAGGGTTTTGAGTGTAATCGGAATTTTTCGACAATTTGGCCTTATCTGCTAGGGGTACATTTACCCAATGTTGAGAATAGTGGGGCACCCGGCTAGGCGAAGAGTGACTGCATGGCGTGCCGCCAGGCCAGGCTGTTGAGCAGGCCTACACGCACCGGGATACCCAGCGTGATCACCGCTAGCCCCCACCAGTACATTGGGTGGACGCGTCCGCGGGACCACCGGTCGTACACCGCGCAGGCGATGGGGAACAGCAGCGTGAGGCCGTAGGCGGCCAGCGGTCCAACGTGCGCAACGCCCGGCCAGCGAAACAGCGCCGCCGACATCAGGCAGACCGAGGCCAGGATCATCAAGCGCTTGTGCTTGTCCTTGTCGTTGCGCCAGAGGACGGCGCCGAGGAAGAAGATGGCGAAGGTCGTGATGTCGCCGAAGGGGATGGCGATGAAGTTCCACGGGTTGGCGCCCGGAGGCACCGCGCCGAGCCGGCACGCTTCGACCGCGGTTCGGCCGCCGACTAGGATCATTGCCGCTCCCAAAGCCACCCCGAAGTAGCCAAGCTTGCGATGCACTTTCACGCGGTGCGTCGCGACCATTCTCGTCTGCACTATGAACAGCACCAGCCACGACGTGAACAGTAGCGCGTGCAGGTGCACGGTTACGTTGGGAACGCGGCCGGTGACGGTTGTCGCATGCCCGGAGATCAGCCCGAGAAAGTACGTCCGCGAGAAGCCGATCAGAGCGGTGAGCAGCATCACGATGGCGATCCCGGTGTAGAACTTGCGGTCGCCGGCCGCGGGGGAGACGAGCAGACCGGGAGAAGCAGCAGTGATAGCCATGGGCGGCAACGATACTAGCACGGGGAGGTCGTGCGACCCTTGGAATCGCCATTTTAGAGGTTATGCGTCACTGATTGCGTACTCGGTGCGGGAAGAATTGGACAGTTGGCGGTTACAGGCGTTAGCACAAGCTTGCGTCGTCTGTTCGCCCAGTTTCACCTATCCATCTGGACGCAGCTGACTTCCGGACCTTCGTTGACTTGGCCCCTCGCCGGACCTAACATTTCAGCGCAATGATCGGCCAGACCATCGCGCGCTACCGCATCCTCGAAAAACTTGGTGGCGGCGGAATGGGAATCGTGTACAAGGCCGAGGACAGCGAACTCGGGCGCTTCGTGGCGCTCAAGTTTCTCCCCGATGACGTTTCCCGCGACCCGCTCGCATTGGAGCGTTTCCGTCGCGAGG
>DASPTQ010000221.1:0-4183 GCA_035623335.1 Terriglobales bacterium | reverse complement strand
TGGTTGCCGGCGTCATGCAATATCCGCGCAAAAAGTTTGTCTCAGCGCTGACAGCCGGTCGTGCTATTCGTTTTTTCGTCGCGGCTTTTCTTGCCCGCTCCTACAGTCAGCGAATGATCGACTTCTTCTCGCTCTACTATCGCCCGGTCATGTATGTGCTGATTGCCTTGGCAATAACGGCCGGCATCGGCGCGGTAATCTATTTCAAATGGTATCGACCCAAAGCACAGCGGGAAGAGCGCGAACGGGGAGAGCAGGTACAAGAATTTCCTGTTCCTCGCCGACACGCGAAAGGTTGAAAGAACAGGTTCAACGCAGCACCAGAAAGAACGATGCGACGGAACAGCTCGGAGCGAAATTGCTATGTTCCAACTTACAATGATTGCAATTGCCACAATCTGGAGTGTTGTTCGCACGGCAGCTTTGCTAATCCTGTTACCGTCCCCGGACTTCCCCAGTCGGATCCAGATGTGGGAACGTTTTTCCGGCAGGATATCGGCCTGACAAAGGGTCAGATTGCCGACATCCGAAGCGGGAAGGCGGTCGTGAAGGCAATGCCATCCCGCACGCCGTCCGAAGTATTTTTGTGGGAGGGAGTGGCGGACGAGGAGGTGTGAGATGGATCGGCCTACGCTGCTTCGGGAACCGCTCCGGGTCGGGTATCGGATCCATGGTCGCGGCCTTGGGCGGTCTGGATGCTTTGATCTTCACGGCGGGAATCGGACAGAACTCCCAGGCCGTAAGGCAGGAAGTGTGCCAGAGCTTTCCCTACCTGGGCCTGAAGCTGGACCATGCTATGAACAAGCAGTCGCCAATTGATCAAGACATTGCCGCCACCGATTCAGCAGTCCGCGTGCTGATCATTCGCGCGCAAGAGGATTGGGCCATCGCTTGCGAGTGCTGGAGAATGACCTCGAAATGTAACTGATTTGGCATAATGCCTCCCGTGTGCGGACGCTATCGGCTATCGAGGAGGAAGCAGTAGTATGCGATGCGCACAAGCTTATGAATGAAATTGAACCGTTACTTGAGCGATGGTCAAATTTTTATCTCCTCACGTCGGCCGCAGCCGCGACCCTGATCGGTCTGATGTTTGTTGTAGTCACACTGGTCGCTGAACGAAGGGTGGACGTGAAAGATACAGCGAAGATTCACGTATACTTTACGCCGACTGTTGTCTATTTCGCTTCCGCACTAGGCGTTGCCGCACTTCTGATCTTCCCGAATCACACTTGGCTCACCGCCACTCTCTGCACTTGCCTCGTCGGTGTCGTGGGCTTACTTTACTCCGGGACTAATTTAATTGGAGGTGATAAGAAGAGTTTCGTCGAACTGCGTGACCGTGTCCCTTACGCGGTTGTTCCATTTGGGGCATACAGTCTACTTGTATTGGGCGGGGTTTTGTTACTCCACAATCCCCAACGCGGGCTCACCTTGGTGGCTGTCGGTATGCTGAGTTTGCTTGCGGTTGCTATCCGCAACTCGTGGGCAATCGCCATCTTTGTCTCGACACTTCCGAAAGCCTGAGAAAAAGGACAATGACCGCGTTAGGCTGCTTCCAAATATGAACGCTCATCCGATCTGGAATAATCCTCTGCTGTGCGGGTGCTACCGATTGTCGCGGCGAAAGCCGATCATCGAGGCGAAAAGACGAAATGCTCTCGCCATTGCTCGCCACTACGGGGCGAAACTCTATCTGGTCCACGTAGTTTCTTCGTTGGGACTCACTTTCTTGGGTCCAGACGCAGTCAATATGGCTAAGGAGATCGTCTGGCGGGATGCCCGTGAATTGGAGAACCACCTTGTTCAAAGCGGGGCATTCACTGGTTTCCCTCACGAGGTGATCGTTCGTCAGGGTAACGTGTGGGACGAGTTGGACCAAGGAATCGGCCAAGAACAAATCGATCTGGTAGTCATCGACACACGCACGACGAGGTTTGGGCAAGCTGCTGCTCGGCTCAGTGGCAGAACACATTTTCGTCACGTTGCCTGCATTGTTCTGACTGTTGGTCCCGGCTCCCTCTAGGATTCCCCATTGGGAGCCCTCGTGCGATTCGACTCTTTCTATTCGCAACAGATTTCAGCGAAGCCTCATCGCATGCCTTGGCGTACGCCATCTCGTCTCCGAATCACTTCGGCACAAAACTCGTTTTGCTCCACGTGGTCTCTGATATCCCAATGCCGGAGGGCGTGAGTCGACCCTGTGCCAGCGATGTCATGCAGATGCGAGAAGATGCTCGAGCAAACAAACTTCACGGGTAGAGGCATTGGCTTGCCAGAAGCCCAAGCTGGCAGCGACGCCTGAATTTGTCGTCGAGTTCGGAACGCCGGCTGCGAAAATCCTCCACACTGCGAACACGTTCAAGTCCGATGCGATCATTCTCGGACTGCATCGATCAGCCCGCATCGGTGCAGCTTCCCATATGCCCTGGGCTACCGCCTATGAGGTGGTTTGCGGGGCAGGCTGTTCCGTTCTCACCGTGAGGATTTGAGACAGGGCATCATTGGCGGTTGCCAATGAGGTAAGTCCCGGCTGGACTTCGAAACGACCATGATCTCGCTTCATTCCACGAAAACGACGAAACCTCGCCATTACGACGACGCCGCGTCGCGTCGATTATGTTCGGTTCATCGGCCAAGCAGCGTAAGTACAGGTATTAGCAAGGCTTCGCTTTTAATATTCCTGAAGCAATTTGGCTCAGGAACTGCAGCAGGAAGTGATATGAAGGTCTTAGTGGCGATAGATTCCTCGGACGCATCCCAATATGTGATCGCTGAAGCAGTTTCCCGTCCATGGCCGTCTGGCACCGTGTTTTGCGTGCAGAGCGTAGTGGATATCTGGATCTGGACCACGCGGCCCGAACTTGTGGAAGAAGCAAAGAAGAAGACGATATTAATCGTGGCCGCCGCTGCAGACGAGCTCAGACGGTCTGGGCACGAAGTAGTTTCGGAAATTCAGGCAGGAGTGCCCAAGAGGGCCATTTCAGAGTATGCCAAGGAATGGGGAGCTGATCTCATTATGATCGGTTGCCAGCGATCCAACGCTTTGACCCGCTTTCTCCTCGGCAGCGTTGCCCAGGCAGTTCTTCGTACTGCACCCTGTTCGGTTAAAATCGTGCGGCCCACCCCGCAAGGTCTTCCTGTTTCCTCGCGCGGCATGAAGATCGTGGTCGGCACCGACGGTTCCAATTGCTCCCAAAAAGCTGTATGCGCAGTAGCAAATCGCCCCTGGCCTGCAGCAACCCTGGTTAAAGTAATTAGCGTGCGCGAACCTTCCGTTCCTGCAAGTGACACGATGACCGTTTACCCGCCGGATGTCATGCAGGAAATTACTGAGCGCGAACGCGGCCGCGCCGATGACGCGCTTGCAAGCGCGCGTCAGATGTTGAGTGCCGCAGGGGTGCGACTCTGTGACTCCTCCATAACCTTGTTCGGTGACCCCCGAAACATCTTGTTGGATGAGGCAAAGTCATGGGGAGCGGATTTAATCGTAGTCGGTTCACACGGCCTCCGTGGTGTTGATCGCGTGCTTGTGGGGAGCGTGTCTGAATCGGTGGCGATGCATGCTCACTGCTCGGTTGAGGTCATTCGCGATGTCGCTGCTTCGCATCCCGGCTGACTTCGACGTCGCGCAGATTAGCTGGCGTCCCGATTATGACTCGTTCTTTTACCGTCAGCTCTCAAGCCGCGCCCGCCACGTTTGTCTGTTTCGTGGTGAATACATCTTCGATCTGGAGACAGTCGTTGTGGTCGAGACGCCGCGGCTCGGCTACGCTACCTACGTTTTCGCCAAACCCAGAAGTATGGCGGGCTTCCTTGCCCTGTACACCAGAATTACCAAGGAAGATATTCGGCTGAATCGAGATAACATCGGCGAACGGTTGGGATTCTTGGGGCGCGTCGTCCACGGTGCTAATCCGAGAGCCTGGCTCAAGGAGATTCGGCAGCGCCTCGGGGAGAGGATCGACTTCGCGATGGCAGGCGACTGATCTGCATACGTTCAGCGCCCTAGCAGGTCAGACAATGTGTGATTGGTGAAATATTGATCAGAGTCACAAGACGACTTTGAAGAGGCCGTTCCAATGCGACGGATTAAACGGCCACGTTGTAGCAGTCAGACACCTCAGTTTTTGTGCAACGCGCTGAAAAGGCTGTTTTAGAGGGATCTTAAGAAGTTCGCAAG
>DASPTQ010000220.1:0-32347 GCA_035623335.1 Terriglobales bacterium | reverse complement strand
TTAATAGTAGAGACTTACCTTATGCCCCGTGACCGGTACCACAGAATAATTGCACTGCGGCGGGCCATCTGTGAGCACAGTTGGCGTCCATTTCGTGCTGGACAGCGGCTTCAGGTTTTGATTGAAGACGGTAATTTTGGCAAAGCTTAGGTACCCGTTCGGAGGGTAGTCGTCACAGCTGACGATGTAGTAAGGTTCGAGGACGGCACCGAACGCCCAATTGAATATTTGTCCGTCACTGGGAGCGTCGGCGAGCGTGGTGCTGTCGCCCGTTGACATATCCAGAGTGAGAACGTTCCAGGTCGGACAGCTAAGCGTTCCGGCAGGACAAGTACTGGTAATAGAACCGTAGATTTGGTCGCCCGGAGAAACATTCACCTGAGGACTTTGCGAGATTACGCCGCTAATGCAGCAATTCCAGCTGGCAATGCTCCATTGTTCCCCGGCCCACCCCAGTACGGGCTGAAGGATCGTATAAACACCGTTTACGGCTCCGTTTATGTCTTGGAATCCCGGGAAGAAGTACAAGGTTTGACCATCATTCGAAGTCGGCTGTGGCGGCACGGTCCACGTGGCGATTAGTGCCCCATAGGAAACAGTCGGAGAGCCAGTATTGATCTGTGCGTCTTCGAGCCAGCCGCTGATCTCAGGCTGGGTAGCTTCTATCGCGCCCTTTGCACGCTGTACATTTTTCGTGGAAGTACTTGGACTGATAAGGGTTCCAGCAGGCGTGTAACGCGGATAAGCACAGAAAGGGACGTCTTGATCTCTGGTGCCATCGGCGTGTTGAACACGACCATCAGCCAATAATCGTTCGCCCTTTGTCAGGGTGCGAACGCAGGATTTGTGGAAATAGCCGGCCGGTGTGATCACGTATCCCTCTGGCGGCGGACCCACGAAGCTCTCCACGCCAGGCAGACCAGTTGCGACCTTGAGTGCCGATTCGAAAATGGCTCGTGGCTCGTCGGCATTCTGAGCCTGGGCCTGGGCCAGCGCCGTAGAGCTCAGGGCAAACAGGACAGCCAAAACGTTACGAGCGAACTGATGACTAAAAACTGGGCTTCTCATAACCTCCTCCTTGGAAGCCTTCACCTCCGAATGTGATACGGGCCCGAAGTTGGGGTCATTTGTTTGCTCCGAATCCCCTCCAACGCAATGCCGGCTTGCACCATTTGCGGTTGAATTGTGCTTTCTGCGGGGCCGAGGGCAATTTGCTCGTTAGCAGATTGCGGGCTTGCAGATTACACAACTTGGCGAGTTGACGCAACTCGTGATTGCCGCTAGCGCGCGGGGGAAAGGGGGCTGGAATTCAGATCCCAAAGGGTTTGGGTTTCTCGCTAAGCCTGCCTAGTACCGGAATTCCGGTGTTCACCAGGTGCCGATGCGCAAGACAGCTCCAGTGGCGATACGCAGAGCGTTCTGGGGATGAATCATCATTACGTCGTCCATCCAGGTATGCGCATACTCCAAATCGAGAACCCGCCAGCTAAATGGGCGTGCCACCACCACCTCAAACCCTGAACCCATCTTCAGGGAAGGACCATTGCGGACGACTTCCACCGACCAATTGCTCCGCATCGGGTAGTGGCCCAGCGTTCCGTTGCCGTTATTCCATTCCGCCAGCAATCTTTTCCTCAGTGTCAGGTCATCAGTTTCGTGCGAAACCTTCTGGCCGCCAAACATTACCTCCACGAAGGGAGAAACTTTCCGTGAGGCTCTTGGCACCCACCGCACTCCCCCTCCGTAGAAGAGCGAGTCTCCGCTCTGATTGGCGGCCGGCATATGCATAATCAGGCAACCGCTCACCTCCGCCACGTACTGCCAATGTGCATTGATGCGACCTGCTCCCGATCCTCCGCCGCCAACGCAACTGCCGCCGCCAAGAAAGCTTTGGTAGAGAGGAAAGGCGCTCAATTCGATGGGTGCCTCCTTGGGATAGATGCCGACATCGGTCCGCTGCGGGCGTACGTATTCGAAGCCCTTCTCGCCCGTCTCTCGATAATTCTTAACAAATTCTTTGCGGATTAATCGATTGTCGCGAAGCAGGCCAATGCGGGTTTCCCGATGCCAGGGCACGCGAAAAGCCATGATGTTAGCAAAAGTCCTGCCTGGGTTCAGAAAGCACCGGGTGAGGATGAGCAGCGGTGCGTTCGTCGAACGGTTCTCAAGACCCATGATCAGGTAGCGATCTGCGGCATCCTCCGCCATCAGCTCGACCGTCCCCAGCGTGGGTGTGTTCGTTAGAGTAATGAACCCGGGAGAGGCGTGAAGCATGACGTTGCCGATCGAAGCCTCGCTAATGGGCCCGATTTTCCATTGGGTGTGCCAAACCGCGGAGAAGGCCAACGAACGCAGAACACTAACAAAGTAGTCGCGACCATCGCCCCATTGAACAGCGCGATATCTGGGATCGTTCTGCCGCAGAATAAAGCCGAAGATGGAACCTTCCAAGGTATGACCGACATAGGGCGCCATGAACTTATCGCCGTCGCTCCAGCCGCGCAGCTCACCGACCGAGTGGAGGTAGTCTTGCAGCCAGTGGCCATTGAGCGCGTCTCGTGTTCCAGCCTCGGTCGTGATATTGAAAGCGTGCTGGATCCCGGTAAACAGCAGCGCCTCTTGGTTGGCAACTCGGAATTTGACATTGAGATCCTTACTGGTCTCAGTTTGCGGTTGGACGAGCTCGACCGAACCAGTGCTCGGGGTGCTCCGGTCGGAGTCTTCCGAAGATCGATCGACGGTGCTTGGCAGGCCGAATCGGACTTCGAATAGAGAGTTCGATGAGAGTTGCGCGTCGTCAACTGCTTCGATCAAACTGACTTGCCGAAGTAGGTCCTCACCCCGGGTGGGTAGGGCGGGAGGCGCAAGCGTCTGTCCACAAACGGCAACTGACACAAGCAGCAGACCGCAGAGTTGCAGTCCTTGAAAGCTCTTGGTTGCAATCTTCGATAGCTTCACGGCGTTGTCGTGGCCTCGCGATTGTCGGCGTCTTTTCCTTTCTGTGCCCAACCGAACTCGTAGCAGACAATCGGCCGACCGTGCCATCAGTGTTGGCAGCGGTTTTTCACAGCAAGAGGATCCTCATTCGCCGGGCGTAAGTTAACTCGGCCCGAGGAATGTCACACCGGAGTTATGAAAGCTATACTTTCCAGAGCACGATCAAGCCTGAGGCAAACACGGCGCTCGCGGAACTGGAAAAAGTGACAGTCTTTAAACACGATGGAGACGCTATGCGTACTGAACGCGACCGGAATTATAATCGATGCTGTAGAGGAAATGTTAGCCCACTCCGCGAGTACAGATTGCCCGCTCCGCCTCAAGCGACCGTCTAGGAAAACGCGTCGACGCTAACCTTGAAAAGTAGCCGAGAAAAGCACCAAGAGTCCGAGGCGCTTATCTCAGTGCGGCAACACCTTCTGCTTGCGAGCGACTCCCTTCCCACTGATCGGCTGCCACGAACCTCGTTTCAGCGGGACATGGTCGTCATCAGCAGTGCTGCCAGTGCTCCTCGGTCGGCCTCGAGCTGTTCCTGCGCACTGGAATGGTCAAGCAATTCCTGAAATCGAACGAAAACAGCGGAATAGAGCGGAATATCGCAGGCTCAAACCTGTGTACCTCCGCCGACTCATCGCCATGTGCGAGGCGGTGAAGCGGACCGGCGTCTTCTCACCCCGTTGCCGCAACGTGATCTTGAAGCCTTTCTTCCCTCGTAGCGACGCTGCACACTCCCGGACCAGAACGAGATGTCGCACCCGTGCCCCGCACTGTCACCGACCAGATTGTTGACCTGAGGCAGCCGCTCTCTCTCAGAAGTTTCCTGATCTCCACATAGTGCGAACAAGTTTTTACAAGTCACTGACGCTGGCGTGACAAACGTGCTTAACGCGCGCTTTATTCTGCCTTCGCGTTTGATTCGAGCTCCTCTCCCCTCGCCTCGATTGCCAACGCCATTCCACGAAAATTTGGAGCATTGAATTTATGAGTAGTGAGAGAACCTTCCCAACCGTTCTGAGTCCGCAAACGACTGGGTCTTCAACTTCAACCGAATCGAACTCTCCTTCGCCCAGCACCTCCAATCGGCGGTTGTTTCTGAAACGCGGCATGGTTGCCGGTGCTGCAGCCGCCGTAGGCACAGGAATCTTGGCTCGAGGGGCGACCGCCTTCGCCGACGAAGTCGACTCCGCACCGATCAGTAAGGGAGACGCCGCTATCCTCCGCTTTCTCGCCGCCGCAGAACTTCTTGAGTCCGACCTTTGGCAACAATACTCCGAGCTGGGCGGGCTTACCCCGGGTCAACTCCCGGTGGAGACAGCCCCGTTCACACCCATGAACTCCTATCAGGCGGCCTTCATGAATCTCGATTCCGACGGCCCACAGTACATCACCAGCAACACCAATGATGAAGTAAGCCATGCAAATTTTCTGAATGCGTATCTGATTTTGAAGGGTTTTGACCCGGTGGACCTGGATGCCTTCCGGACTCTGCCGAGCAGTCAGGCGAATGGCGCCCAGCAGATTGGGCGGCTCACCAACTTGATGAACCTCGCGGTCGACACCAGTTGGTATACGCGCTATCGAAGCGCCCGGAATCCGGACTTTGGCGCCAAGTTCCCGCAAGCCATCGACTTAGTGCATGTAACGGGCATTCCTCGAAATAATGACGATTTCGCCCCTCGAAAACATGTCCAAGCGATTGCCAACACAGCGGCCTTCCACTTCGGCACCATTGAGCAAGGAGGCAGCACCCTCTACTCAGCCATGGCCCAGAAGGCCACTAATGTGGAGGTTTTGCAAATTGTAGTCAGCATTGGGGGGGATGAGGTTGCCCACTTTCTGGAGTGGGTAGATTTCTCGGGCAATGGCGTGCAACCGCCGGTCGCTCCTTTCACCGACCCTGTCAGCGGCCTTACCTTTCCCAACTTCGACGTTACCGTGAACCCATCCCTACAAACCAATCTGATCTTTCCCGTCCCCTGCGAATTTATCAGCGCAAGTCTACCCCGCTGCGCTGTGATTCGCCCTACGAATCCCAAAGGAATTGCCATGGGAGTGGTGAATTTCCTGACCCACATGGGCCTTTTCATCGGCCAATCACCAGCCTTCTTTAAAACACTGCGCAGTCTGGCCGAAGCTGCCGACGCGGCGCAACGCGGTCTTTAGGCGGTACGTGGACCGCGGGGAAGGACCACTGGGGGGATGGCCCCTTCCACGCCGCGCCAGAACGGGCGCTGTACTCCAACCAGAGATCACAGCGCCCGCAATTCAAGCCAACCGGTGAGCTCTGGCCGTTTGCGAGCTGCAACCCCAGGTATTGGAAACCTTGCCCTATTTCGAGGGCTCAAATTCGTCTCTCTGCCAGGCCTAATGTGCCGAAGAGCCCTATCTCGCTTGAGCTGTGGAACATGCGCAGCTCAAAACAAAGAAGCCGCAGCTGGCTGCGGCTTCGTCCTGCGCGAGCCTCCCGCCCACCTTATTTATTCTCGTGCTTGTCCTTGTAGATGCTCCGGCTGACACGGTTCTGCTGGCGGTTGATGCCTTTCTGTTCCGCCTTGGTGAGATGGCCATTGTTCTTCGCCATGTCCTTCTGTTCACGGTTCTGAACGGCCGCTTCACGCTTTTCCAAATTGCCGGCTTGCTTTGCGTTCAGAGTGCCGTTCTTCAGACCATTAGCGATGCGGTCTTGCTGGTTCTGCTCACGCTGGTTGACTTCATTCACCCGCGGATGTCCGGGATCAACCACGCCGGGCCCGGCGCCGGAAGTGGAAGTATTGTTTGAGGTTTGAGCAGAGGCGGACGTAGCAAACATCAAACCGCTCACTGCCAGGACTAACAGAGAGTTGGTGATCTTTTGGCTCATGTGGAATTGAACCCCCGCCGCCGAGCTTAGTTCTCGCCACCCAACGGGGGGTAGGTTACGAAAGACAGGACGAAGGTAACTAGGCTCAGTGACGCGGCAAGTGCCGAATACCCATGCCCACTCCGTCGGAGCGGTTGTATAAGGCTCAGAAGCTAGCTCTAAGAAGCAGTCGGGTTGTCGAGCACTTTCCTCGAATTAAGCTCTGAGCTCAGAAATACCCTCGGTCATTGCAGGAGATAGAGATCGGCATGGCCGCCGGGCCGGGTGTAGACCACTGTGGACAGGTCTTTGGAAAAATCGTAGGCGTTGCCTAAATAGGACTGCCGGAACGCAAACGGTAACTTGATTGCTCCTTGAGCGGCCCCGGTTAGCCGCCCATCTCGCCATGGTTGGCGGTAAATCGTGGTCTCGCCGCGCGAGGCAGCCAGGTGGAGAACGAATTTACCGTCGGCAGAAAAGTGGTCATAGGTACTCGTGTGATTCGGGAGCAGGAGGGTGCATTTCCGGTCAGCAAGCGATAGCTCGTACAGGCCAGTCGGAAAAGCCGAAAGTAGATACCTGTCGTCGGGTGAGATGTCGAAAACAAAGCCGCAACCTTGGGCCAATTCTTCCACCTCCAAGGTCTCGACGTTGGCCTTCCAGGTTGTCCATTTGGTAGGGTCTTTCTCGTTGCCGCTGAAGTACAGGGTCTTTCCATCCAGGCTCCACACCCCCATATAGACTGAGGCTCCAGACCAGGGTAGCTGATGGAGGATATTGCCATTGGTGTCGATGATGTAGACTTTTGTTCCATCCGCAAAAGCGAACTGGGAGTGGTCGTGCGACCATCCCAAAGTAGTGAGAGTCGGGGCCGACGCCAGCTTGACTTGATTGCTTCCGTCCACATCGGAAATCCAAAGTTCTTGGCGTCTACTTCCGAGCAAGGCGATGAAAGCCACTCGTCGGCCGTCGGGCGAGAGTATAGGCTGTGTCGAGTTATCCATAAAAAGGTCGTCAGACTGTCTTGTAGATGTGTGATAGACGGTCAGTGCGCCTGATTGCTTAGCGTTGACAAAATAAATCCCTTTGCCGGTCGGGTCAGGCATGGGCGACAGATCCGGCCCGGCTCCGAAGGTTGTTTGCCTGAGAGCGCCACTGGTTAGGCTGTACTCCCAGATGCCGGTGATGTCGTTTACCGTACGGCTTACGAACACGGTCTTGCCTGGCGAGCTCCACACCATACCGGTAGGACTTCCCGACAGGGTGCCAACTTCCTCAACGACATGGCTCGCCACATTTACTTTGTGAAGAGTCAGGCTGGGGGCTGCCGATACAACGTCGGCAGCGCTCCCGAGGCTTATCAGCAACTCTTTTCCGTCGGGAAAGGGCAGGATGTTCCACACGAGCGCGCCAGGCGCCGTGGGTTGGTAGACCAATTCCTCCTGCAAACCCGATTCCGGTTTGCGGTACACGGCATTGTTTCCGGGATTGTAGAAGAAGAAAGAGTTGTCGGCGGGCGAGGGAACCAGCGCTCCTCCGAAGGTGATGCGGGTGGTCGTGCCTCCCAATGTCGGCACAGCCCAAACTTCCCCGTTGCCTTGAACAAGCTCGTAGTAGATCAGGTTTCCGTCCCTTGAAAAACTGTCGACGAGCTTGTCGGTCGAGCTATTGGTGAGCTGGTGCGGCTCTCCGCCAGAGGCCAGCATAACAAACACCTGCTCAACGCCTCCTGCGGGCGATGTAAAGGCGACTGTGTGACCGTCCGGAGAAAGGACAGCCCCGTTGATCGGTTTGTTCCAGTGGCTGATTTGAACAATCTTGGCCGGACGGGCGGATGTGGTGCGAGAGTGATAGGTGACCAGACCACCGAGAGCGACGAGCGCGAGAACAACCGTCGCCGCGATGTACCACTCACGTGAACGTCGCGTTTCAAGTTCTGCTGCTCTCCGCGTTCCGCTCCCGGCCGGGGACGCTGGGAGCATCGCAAGCCTAGATAAGGAGGCAGCCGATCGTCCAGAGTCCGTGTCCCTCTTCAATCGTTTGAGGTCGCTGCGGATCTCAGCCGCAGACTGGTAGCGGAGGTCGCGGTCTTTTTCGAGCGCCTTGCTGACAATCTGCTCGAATCCGACGGGAAGATTGGGATTTAGGCGCGCGGGCGAGATCGGTGCTCGGTTCAGAATGGCATCGAAAACCAGCGCCGAAGTCGTCCCGGAAAAAGCTTGCCGTGCGGTTGCCATCTCGTACAGCACCACCCCAAAGGAGAACAGGTCGGTGCGCGCATCCAAGTCCTCTCCTCGCGCTTGCTCCGGCGACATGTAAGCCGCGGTGCCCACGGCTGTCCCCGGAGTGGTGAGGACATCTACCGTGGCACCAAGGGTCGGCGCGCCCGCACCAGCCTCCCCGGTGCGGTGCAGATCCGCAGCCAGCTTGGCGAGCCCGAAGTCGAGAATCTTGGCTTGCTCGCGAGCCGTTACGAAGATATTGGCCGGTTTGATGTCACGATGAATGATGCCCTTGGCATGGGCCGCATCCAGGGCGTCGGCAATTTGAATGGCAAACTCGAGCAGTTGATCGGTTTTCAGTGGCCTGGCCTCGATCCGGTGTTTAAGAGTCTCACCGTCCAGATACTCCATCGCGATGAAAGGCCGGCGCTGATGCTGGTCGACGTCGTAGATGGTGCAGATATTCGGATGGTTCAAGGCCGAGGCGGCGCGGGCCTCCCGCTGAAGACGTTCCAGCGCCTGGCCATCGCGGGCCAGATCATCGGGAAGGAATTTCAGGGCCACCGGGCGTCCCAGTTTGATGTCTTCAGCCTTGTAGACGACGCCCATGCCACCCCCACCAAGCTTTTTCACAATGCGGTAGTGCGAAATGATCTCATCTGTTATCAAAGTTCGAACCTCCGGCCTCAGGGCTCGGTGCACGTCCAGACGAAAAACAAGATTCTCGTCGCGGAAAAAGGAACACCTAGCCGCGGGGCCATTAGCTTGTGCAGGGATAAGTCCTCGCCGTACAGCAATGCCGCTGGCTAGCAGTCTTCAGTCTGGAAGGAGATATGTCTCAGATCAGAAAAGTACAAAAAAGCTTCTGGACAGAGTTTGGGTGGGAGGACTTCGTACTTGGCGGTAGTCCGGGCGGAGAGTTCACCACCCCAGTCGGCCAATGCCAATATAAGGAAGATTTCGCAAGCGCGGTTGCATCGGCAACGGGTGGAACTAGCCTGATGCGGGGCAAGGCCGTCGGCGCCAAATTTACGGGAGCGTCCAATTCATTGAAAACCGTTTCGGGATTATCCACTGGCGGTACAGCAGAAACGGAAACCACGGTTCCCAATAAGAGAAGAAGCACCATCCAATGACTTTGCTTCACTGCAGATCACCCCAAGTAGGGCCAATATAGCTTGCGTGGATACCGCTGTCAATCGGATGCTTACCGATCCTGGATCCACATCTCTGCGAGACGCTGCAGTTGCTCTGCCGATGACAATCCATCGGGACCGGTGAGCTGATTTCCTTTGCTCTACCTGCTGCAGCAGGCCCGCGACCGCACCTCCATGAATTCGTCGAGCATAAATTCGTCGAGATTGCTGGCGGTAATAGCCAGAAATTTGACTCTCTCGAGCATGGGATTGCCTTCATCGAAGGCTTCCTCGAGAACCCGCGGTTGAAAACCAACCGGGACTCATGGCGAATTTGCTAACACCGGCCATCACCGAGCCTGCGGCGGGACACAGACGAGAAGCTTTTCCGGTGGCGCGTTAGCGCGCCATTGTTAATAGACTGTTACTCTAGATTGATGCTGGGCGCGCGGATTTAGCTTTTGTTTCGGGCGCGGTAGTGGTAGCTTCACCTTTTCTCCGCCAGCGTCCGCCTCGTAGATGTATTTCAGGCAAGCCATCGAGAGCAATAGGATTGGGAAACCATGGAAGCGAATGAATACGATCTGATTGTCATTGGCAGCGGTCCGGCTGGGCAGAAGGGCGCGATCTGTGCCGCCAAGATGCGCAAGAAGGTAGCCATCATTGACCGCAAGAGGACCATTGGCGGCGTTTGCGTTCACACCGGAACCATTCCCAGCAAGACATTGCGGGAGGCGATTCTGTACTTGAGCGGTTTCCGGCAGCGCACCTTCTATGGTCGCGGCTACGTGCTCAAAGACCGTATCTCGATGTCGGATCTGATCTTCCGCGCGCAAGCGGTCATGGCACGGGAGATTGAGGTGATCAAGTCCCAGCTGCGGCGCAATTATGTGACCACGCTCGACGGCGACGCCCACTTTATCGATCCGCATACGATTGAAATCCGAAACGACGAGGGTTCGCAACTGGCTCGCGGTCAGCACATCCTTATTGCCTGCGGCACGCGACCGGCACACAGCGCCGACATTCCCATCGACGGCCGGAGGATCTTTGACTCCGACCAGGTGCATTGTCTCGAAGAAGTTCCACGAGAGCTGATCATTGTCGGAGCCGGCATCATCGGGCTCGAGTACGCCTCCATGTTTGCCGCCCTGGGAGTCAAGGTTACGCTGCTCGATCAACGCCCTGTCCTACTGGACTTTGTGGACCGGGAGATTGTGGAGAGCCTTTGCTTTCAGCTCCGGCAGCTGGGAACCGTGTTTCGCCTAGGCGAAAAAGTGGTTTCTGTGGGATTCGACGCCGAGCGTGACCGCGTATTTGCCAAACTGGCCAGCGGGAAAAACGTTCGCGGCCAGGCACTTCTCTACACCATCGGCCGTCAGGCCAACAGCGACCAGCTCAACCTTGAAGCCACAGGGCTGACGGCGGACGGGCGCGGAAAACTGTCCGTTAACGAACACTTTCAGACCACGATTCCGCACATTTATGCCGCCGGTGACGTGATCGGATTTCCCGCCCTGGCCAGCACCTCGATGGAACAGGGCCGTCTCGCCAGTTGCCATATGTTCGGTAAGCCCGGCACAATGCCGCCCAATCTCATTCCCTACGGCATCTACACGATTCCCGAAATCTCCATGGTGGGGCACACGGAAGAACAGCTAACCCAAAGCAAAATCGCCTATGAGACCGGTCTGGCCCGCTATGCAGAACTGGCCAAAGGGCAGATGCTGGGGGATGAAGAGGGATTTCTAAAGCTGGTCTTCGATCCTGACTCGCTAAAACTGCTCGGCGTGCATGCCATTGGCGACCGGGCGGCAGAGATCGTCCACATCGGGCAAGTGGTGCTAACCATGGGAGCTAGCATCGAATATTTTCGCGATACCGTCTTCAATTATCCCACCCTGGCCGAAGCTTATAAGGTGGCGGCTCTCGATGGATTGAACAAGCTATAGCGCTCCCGGCCGACTGCTTTTTCAGCGATTTTTAATCCTGCTGTAACAATCTCCCCGTATAGTGCTCCAATTGTCGACCGGCAGCTTTCCCGGTCATCAGAAGGAGGCTGTCGATGGCAACTGCTCCTACCCCATTTCCTGCTCGCCAGCCCGTACCCCCAGGCAAGCCGGTACCAGTTTCGGCAATCCACGACAAGCTAAACAAAGGTCCAGGGAAGATAGGGGTTCTCATATTCGGCGTAGTTCTTATCATCGGAGCTATCTACGCCGGCTCGAGTCTGGCTTCCGATCTTTCCTCCATCCACAGCCCCTCGATCTTGCCCTTTCTGTTGCTCGGTCTTGCTCTCCTGGTGGCGCTGGGGTTCGAGTTTGTCAATGGATTCCACGACACCGCCAACGCCGTTGCCACTGTCATCTATACCCATTCGCTCGAACCACATATCGCCGTGGTTTGGTCGGGACTGTGGAATTTTCTTGGCGTCGTGACCTCCTCGGGCTTGGTAGCCTTCGGCATCATCTCCCTGTTGCCAGTGGAACTGATTCTGCAAGTGGGAAGCAAAGCGGGCTTCGCCATGGTTTTTGCCCTGCTGGTCGCGGCTATCCTATGGAACCTCTCTACCTGGTATTTCGGCTTGCCGGCATCCAGTTCTCATACCTTGATTGGTTCGATTATTGGCGTCGGCATCGCCAATCAATTGATGGCGCCGAAGACCGGCACCAGCGGCGTGGACTGGGGCCAGGCATTGAACATCGGGAAGTCCCTCCTGCTTTCCCCGCTCGTGGGCTTTACTTGCGCCTTCCTGTTGCTGAAGCTCATGAAGGTCGTGGTCAAGAATCGCAAGCTTTACGAGGCTCCCGAAGGTACTGAGCCGCCTCCGTTCTGGATTCGGGCCCTCCTGCTTCTTACCTGCACAGGGGTAAGTTTTGCGCACGGCTCGAACGACGGTCAGAAGGGAATGGGCCTGATCATGCTGATCCTGATCGGAACCGTGCCCACGGCGTACGCGCTGAATCATGCCATAACCAAGAAGCAGTCCCAGGACTTCATAGCGGTTTCTGAGCAGGCCAGTGACACCCTCAACAAATACGTGAGTCCCAACGCTGTGATCGGCGACGATCGCGACGAGGTCACCGCTTATATCCGTACTCGGGAATTTACTCCGAATACCATGCTGGCCTTGCGTCAGCTGGTGACCGATATCGGCAACGAGACGGCTCTGTTCGGCGAGCTCCGCAGGGTGCCCAACGATCGGGTGCGCAACTTCCGCAACGACATGTACCTCGTCAGCGAAGCTTTGCGCCTGATGCAGAAGACTCATCAACCGGAAATCGCCACCAGCGACTGGGCGGTTTTGAGCAACTATAAGAAACACATCGACAACGCTACCAAGTTCATCCCCGGCTGGGTGAAAGTTGCCGTGGCGATGGCACTGGGGTTGGGCACCATGGTCGGCTGGAAGAGAATCGTGGTGACGGTCGGCGAGAAGATCGGGAAAGACCACCTCACGTACGGGCAAGGCGCTGCCGCCGAAATCACTGCCATGGCAACCATCGGGGCCGCGGATTGGTTCGGTCTCCCGGTGAGCACGACCCACGTGCTGTCCTCCGGCATTGCCGGCACGATGGCGGCCAACCACAGCGGATTGCAGTGGGGAACGGTGCGCAATCTGCTGATGGCCTGGGTGCTGACATTACCCGCGGCCATGGTTCTCGCCGGATTCCTGTTCTGGGGATTCAGCCGGATCTTCTAGGGCCTTCCCGCGAGCCTTCGGGGATAGTAATCATGGCTTGGTGCGAACGGGCGGCCAGGCGTCGTTCAAGCCTAACCGGATCGCGGCGGCCGAGCTGGCGGGGATGACCGAGATCGAGTTGCAACCATCTACAATCCAGGTTGCGCCGGCGGCCGCAAGCTCGGGATCTGCAACCGTGGTCCTTACGGCAGTCACTCGTGCCCCGGCCGCCCTTCCCGCAACAATTCCTGCCGGAACGTCTTCCACCACCACACAATCCTTCGCCAGTAAGCCCAACAGTGCGGCGGCCTTCTGATATGGTTCTGGATCCGGCTTTCCCCGGGTTATATCGTCGGCTGAGACAAGGTGTTCCGGGGTTGGCAGTGCGGCAGCTCGAATTCGCGCCTCCGCCAGTGGTCGAGTACAGGAGGTGACAATCGTCCACCGAGCCGGAGGCAGGGAACTTAGCAGTTCGTGAGCTCCCGGCAGAGGAACGACACCTTCGAGGTCTGCCAGTTCGCGCCGCTCAAGTTCCTGATTCTCAAGCTCATGGTCCGCGTCGGGAAGATATTCACAGATCGTGCTAAGGCTAGGACGCCCGTGGGCCCGTTTCACCACTTCAGCCGGAATGAGCCCGTGCTCAAGCGCCCACCCAGTCCAAACCCGGGCCACCGCCGGAGTGGAGTCGACGAGAACCCCGTCCAGATCAAATAGAACTGCACTGCAACTGATCTCGATCATGTACCACCATGACAAATGAGCCGGCTACCACTGGTCCACTCACACAGCCAAAATCGGGATCCAGGAGCTGAAGCCTGGCCTGGATGGCTGGGCCACGCTCCTGTGGTCCGCGGGGGCGGCAAACCTCAACTTGGCTACTTTGCCGAGAAGCTGAATACGGTTACGGTATGGTACCGCTCGTTCGGCTTCAATTCGGTTGTGGGGAAGTTGGGATGGTTCGGGGAATCAGGAAAGTGCTGTGTTTCCAGGCTAAACGCTGCGTGCTGTTCATAGGCGATGCCGCCTTTTCCCTTGATCGAGCCGTCCAGAAAATTGCTGCTGTAGAACTGAATTCCCGGCTGGTCGGTCAGAACCTTCAGCACCCGTCCGCTCGTCGGTTCGTAAACTTCAGCCGCCTCGGCGAGCGACCCCGCTTTGTGATCGAGAACCCAATTATGGTCGTAGCCGTGTCCCAGGCGGAGTTGATCGTAATCGGCGTTGATGCGGGTGCCCACCGCCGTCGCTTTGCGAAAATCAAGCGGGGTCGACTCGACCGATCTGAGCTCCCCGGTGGGAATCAGGTTGGCATCAACGGGAGTGAATCGGGAAGCCCGCAGAGTGAGTTGGTGATTGAGGATATCGCCTTGTCCTTGTCCGGCGAGATTGAAATAAGAATGGTTCGTGAGGTTCACGACCGTGGGTCTGTCGGTCGTCGCGGAATACTCGACCCGGAGATCAGACTTGACCAAGGTGTAGCGAACGATAACCGAAAGATTCCCCGGGTAACCGGCCTCGCCGTCCTGGCTCAGGTAGCTGAGCTCGACTCCGTCTTGGATCGGCTTTGCCTTCCAGAGAACGTTATTGAATCCATGCGGTCCGCCA
Organism: Terriglobales bacterium; assembly: GCA_035623335.1. Lineage (GTDB taxonomy): Bacteria > Acidobacteriota > Terriglobia > Terriglobales > Acidobacteriaceae > JAFAGX01. Next base: position 17,869 of record DASPTQ010000220.1, on the reverse strand, counting down.
TGCAGTGAATTGCTACCATTGTTGAGCGGCAGGGAATACTTCTTACCATCGAGGGTAAAAGTGCCATGGGCAATTCGATTGGCGTAGCGACCGATGATAGCGCCGAGAAAGGCTCCGCCCTTGGGGTCATTATTATTGCCCACGTATCCGTCGAGATCATCGAAGCCTAGGACGACATCGGCAAGCTTCTGATTCCGATCCCGAACCTTCAGGGTTACTACGATTCCGCCGTAGTTCGTGATGCTGGCTTCGGCGGAACCACTGCGGAGCGTATAGAGATCGACCGGAGTAGCATCGGGCAGCTTTCCGAATGGCTGTGCGCTCACTGTCGTTTGGCCCTCCACAATCGCACTCGAGAACGCCAACCAGAATACAACGGACAGGCTCGCCTGAAGAATCTGCCGCGAACCTCCAGCCCAGTCATTCCAGGGAGGGAGCGCGAAGCTGGCCGCACGGCAGGCCGCCTGTGTCCGAGAGACTGCAGTTAGCAGCGCGTCCCAGAGGCGCCGACCACAGCCTCGAACGGCCGTTGCTCGTTGTCCTTGCGGCAGGTGCGGGGCCGGGGTTCTGAAGTCTACCTTCGCGAGGTTCATCATTCCCGAGCTCCCTCACCGTGGCCGAGCCAGTACACATCCAAGGTCATTCTGCGATGGGCTGTCATAGGACTCCTTTGCGCTTTTTAAGATTTGCGTCCGGGCGCGAAGCGAATGCAATAACGAATGCCAAACAGGAACAACAGGATTCCCCACCAAAGGCTGGCGTGCAGTGGATAGAGCACGACCGGATTCGCGGGTGGACGAAAGATCTCCCAAATCCCCGCGCCGGCGATTAAGATGCCATTCACCAACAGGGATAGCCCGATGAAGAACCAGATCGAAATTCCGCTGTCGTCTACTGTCATGGTTACGACCTTTTACCAAACGAGAATGTTGAGAACGACAAACACTATGCCGACCACGATGGCCCAGAACCACGGCCGCTGGTGCAGCGGAACCTCGCCTTCCAGGGGAATCGCCGTCATCCCGTAAACCAGGCCTTCCAGTTCGTGGTCCGGACTCGGCCGCGTCAGGTTACTGACCGCGACCGTGACGAGCACGCAAACCATCCAGGACCATAAGGCTCGATACATATTCTCGGCCATGTCGCGCGCGTTAGGCGAGAGCGCCACGTAGCGCAGCGCGTTGGGATTCACTTTGACCCAGGCCCACATGCCGATCGAGGAGAGCGTACCCGCCAGAAGACCCCAGAACCCTCCGGGACCCGTTGCGCGCTTCCACAACATGCCCAAGACCACCGTGCCGAAAAGCGGAGCCATGAAAAAGCTGAACAGGGCCTGCACGTAATCCATGATGCTGGCAAAGGACATGACCAGATACGCGGTCCCCACGCTGATCAGTACTCCCAAGATCGTCGACCAACGGCCCATGTTCACATAGTGATGGTCACTGGCCTTCCCGTTGATGAGAGCGCGATAGATGTCGTACGTCCACACTGTCGTAAATGCGCTCACGTTCCCGGCCATGCCCGACATGAAGCCCGCGATCAGAGCCGTGACTCCCAAACCGAGCAGACCGGGACCGCAATAGCGAGCCAGCATGAGCGGCAGTACCTCGTTATAGCTGTGACCGCCGTTGGCGACGGTCGAAGCTTCACCGGTGAGCTTTACCGGAAGCACTGCGAGTCCCAGAAGACCGGGCAGAATTACGATGATGGGAACCATCATCTTGAACGCAGCTCCAAGGATCGGAGCGAGCTTGGCCGAGCGCAGGTTCTTGGCTGCAAGCACCCTCTGCACCACCAGGAAATCCGTCGTCCAGTAGCCGAAGGAAATAATGAAGCCCAGGCCAAAAACGATCCCCGTCCAGTGAATGCCCATGGGGTTGTTATTGAACGAACCCAGGGTGGACCAGAGATGGGTGTATTCCGGGGAAGCATTATGAGCGATCTGTAACTTCAGATTTTCCCAACCTCCGGTCTCGATCAGCCCCAGAATTGGGATCAGCAGTGCGCCCGCCCAAATCAGGACGAACTGGAGCACTTCGTTGAAAATGGCGGAACGCAATCCGCCGAGTGCGACGTAGACTGCCACAGTCAGAGACGAAGCCCAAATGCTGAAGTGGATGTCCCAGCCCAACACCACTTTCAGGACCAGGGCCATCGAGTACATGTTGATGCCGCTCATGAGCACGGTCATGAACGCAAAGGAGACGGCTGAAAGGGCACGGGTTGGCTCGCCAAAGCGCAACTTAAGATAGCCCGGTACGGAGTGAGCCTTGGAGATGTAATAAAACGGCATCATGACTAATGCCAGAAACAGCATGGCGGGAATGGCACCGATCCAATACCAGTGGGTCGCCAGAATGCCATACTGATACGCGGCCGCCGCCCAGCCCATGAGTTCGAGCGCACCCAGATTGGCCGAAAGAAAGCTCAGCCCGGCAATCCACGCCGTCATCTCGCGACCGGCGAGAAAGAAATCCTCCCCCGTTTTGGCGCGTCCCTTGAGATACCAGCCGATGGAAAGGACTAGGGCAAAATAGAAGGCCACAATCGCAACATCCACCGCCGACAAACGAACCAGCCGGGTTGCGGCCAAGACCGCCAGCCAAGGCACCATGCATTGTCCTTTGGTTGTATTTGACCATAGAAGGTGGTGATTCCGAACAATATCGATCAGCCATTCCGCGAGCCGGACTGGGCAGCCGGTCGGAGGAATCACTGCCGCCTATAATGGTCGCATCATGGAGGCTCTGCTTCGGAATGTCGCTTTCGGCGTGCGCATGCTGAGCAAGAATCCCGGTTTGGCACTGGCGGCGATCCTGACCCTAGCCTTGGCAATCGGTGCGAACACCGCGATGTTTACCGTCACCAGCGCGCTGCTGTGGCGACCATTCCCTTATGCCGACCCAGAGCAACTGGTGACGGTAGAAGCGAAGGATCAGACCAAGGACTTCGGGGGCACCCTATTGCGCTACGAACTGCTGCGTGACCGCAGTCAGTCCTTCGAAGCAGTCGCCGCATGGGCCAACGATAATTTCAACCTCACCGGACGCGGCGAACCGATGCAAGTAGCCGTGGCACGGGTCTCAGCCAATTTTTTCTCGCTGCTCGGAGTACAACCCGAGCTGGGGCGTAGCTTCACCCAAGAAGAAGGCCGGCCCGAAGGCAGTCCTGTCGTCATGCTCAGTGATTCGTTCTGGCGCAGCCGCTTCGGCGGCGACCTCAAGATCATCGGCCAGACCGTCACCCTCGATACCGTGCCGCACACGATTGTGGGCGTCCTGCCGGCGGACGTTCAGTTTCCCTTTGTGGGCGCCGCCGACATTTGGATACCGCGCTATTTTGAGTTCACTCTCATGACTCCGCAACGGCTGCGCTCGGGCGTGGGCTATTTGGGAATGGTGGCGCGACTTCGCTCGGCGGTACCGCTGGCCCTTGTCCAGACGGAGCTGGCCATGCTGAACCGGCAATATCGCGAGCACAACCCCACGGCGCCTGATGCCGATCCCGGGGTCAGAATGATTGCCGCTCCCCTGCGCGATTCCATCGTAGGCGACGTCCGCGGACGAGTGCTGGTGCTTTCCGGCGCCGTTGCGGTGGTGCTGCTGATTGCTTGTGCCAATGTGGCCAGCCTGCTGCTTTCGCGGGCCCTGGCTCGCAGGAGGGAAATCGCGGTGCGCACCGCCCTAGGAGCAAGCCGCAGCGTGTTAGTCCAACAACTTCTCACCGAAAGCGTGCTGCTGGCTTTAGTGGCCGGGGTGCTCGGAGTAGGGCTGAGCTGGGTCGCAACCCGTGCGCTGCTGCGCTGGGGAACAAGTCAGCTTCCTCCCGGAATTCCCATCAGCATCGATTTGCGGGTGCTCTTGTTCGCCCTATTTGTGTCCGGGCTCACCGGAATCCTTTTCGGCACCTTTCCCGCGTTGCAGCTTACGCAGGTTAACCTCAACACGGCGCTCAGTGAGGAGGGCCGCGGCACCTCTGCCGGACACGCACGCACGCGGATAAGAAGTCTGCTGGTGGTAGGCCAGGTTGCACTGTCCTTGCTGCTGCTTCTCGGCGCCGGGTTGCTGCTGCGCAGCTTCGTACAGCTGCTGCGATCGGATCCCGGTTTTGATGCTCACCATGTGCTCACCATGAACATTTCGCTGCCCACCGTGAAATATGCGAATCCGGAACAGCAGATCGGGTTCTTTGAGGAAGTTCTGCGCCGCGTGTCGCTGCTGCCAGGCGTGTCTAGTGCCGCGATCTCCGCTGCGCTGCCACTGAGCTGGAAACGAATTACTCCCATGCTGCCGGAAGGACAGCCTAACGTGTCTTTGGCGCAGCGCCCGTTTCTCGATATCGAGGCCATTAGCCCACAGTGGTTCGCGACCATGCGCGTGCCCCTGCTGGCGGGCCGCGCCTTCACAGCCGCCGACAATGCCCAAGCCCCCAAGGTCCTCATCGTCAACGAAACCTTCGCCCGGCGTTTCTGGCCCAACCAGAATCCACTGGGCAAGCACGTAATCGTGGGGCGTTGGCCGGAGCCGGCCGAGGTGGTCGGCGTGGCCGCGGATGTCAAGAACAAGGGCCTGGCGCAGGATACGCAAGCTCAACTGTATGTCGCGTTCCCGCAGTTGCCGTGGGGCAACATGAATCTGCTGGTGCGCACGGTAGTTCCGCCCCAGAGCATGACGTCGGGGATCGATGCGCAGATCTCGGCCGTGGACCCCGATCAGCCAGTGACTGCTGTCCAGACCGTGGATGAGCTCATGGAAAACTCCCTTTCCCAACCGCGATTCCTAACGTTACTGCTAGGCATCTTTTCGGGTACCGCGTTGGTGCTTGCCGTGATTGGGGTCTATGGTGTCCTGGCTTACTCGGTAACCCAGCGACAGCATGAGTTGGGCATTCGCCTGGCGCTCGGGGCACCACGGGGAGACGTCTTGCGCCTGGTGGTGCGGCAGGGACTCATGCTGGCCGTCGCAGGCGTGGGAATGGGTCTGATTGCTGCCTCACTGCTGACCAGCCTGATGTCGAGTCTGCTGTACAAGGTGGGAACGCGCGACCTCACAACCTTCGTTCTGGCGCCGCTCGTGTTTCTCGCGATCGCCCTGCTCGCCAGCTACTTGCCCGCACGACGGGCGGCGAAACTGGATCCCATGGAAACGTTACGGTTGGGATAAACGACGCCGAATTCTCTAGCCCGTGCTCTCGGACCCTCCTCGCGTCGGACCTCGTGTCCGATCCCTGAAATCCAGCAGAGACTCGCAACCATAGGAGTAGCGTTGGATCGTTATCTTACCCGTGCCGGGGATTACTGGTTGCGCGGCCAGTACCGCATACTCCTGTGCCGGTAGTTGGTGCGGCAACCAAAGCAGAAGTGCAAGGTGGGAGGAAATAGACCATCTCCTTGGTCAGGTTGTCTTTGGCGCCTGCTTTGGCTTCCCCGGCTCTATCCGCATGACCTCGGTATGGGAGGATATTATATACGGGTAAATCGTCGAGGCCGGAAAGCCGGGGGGACAACGCCTGCCCATAGCGGCTTCCGTGGCTCTAGCCGAACTCGTGAGACACGACGGGGCATGAACGAGGCGCGATATCGCCGGATTCGAGTGATCGATTCCCATACCGGAGGAGAACCCACACGTCTGGTGGTCGAGGGCGGGCCCGATCTCGGCGATGGACCTCTAAGCGACCGTCTGGAACGCTTTCGTCGAGATCATGATTGCTATCGGTCTGCCATCGTCAACGAACCGCGTGGCTCCGAGGTGGTCGTGGGCGCGTTGCTCTGTGAACCCCTGGACCGCGATTCGACCGCGGGCGTCATTTTCTTCAATAATGTCGGTTATCTGGGAATGTGCGGGCACGGTACCATCGGTCTGCTCGCTACCTTGCGGTACATGGGCCGAATCGTAGCTGGGGAGCATCAGATCGAGACACCGGTCGGCACTGTGACTGCCATTCTGCATGAGACGGGTGAAGTGACCGTCCAGAATGTCGCGAGCTTTCGCCAGAGAGCGCATGTGAGGGTGGAGGTTCCCGGTTTTGGAACCGTGCACGGGGACGTGGCCTGGGGTGGCAACTGGTTTTTTCTGATTGACGATCCTGAGATGGAGCTGACCTTGGCCAACGTTGAGCGCCTGACGGCGTATACCTGGGCGGTCCGCCTGGCGCTGCGACAGGCCGGCATCACCGGCAGCAGCGGGCAGGAAATCGATCACATTGAGCTTTTCGGTCCTTCGAAGAAACCGGGCATCCAGAGCAAGAACTTTGTCCTGTGTCCGGGCAAAGCCTACGATCGCTCGCCTTGTGGGACAGGCACGAGCGCCAAGTTGGCGTGCCTGTATGCCGACGGAAAGTTGCGGGAAGGGGAAGTCTGGAAGCAGGAAAGCGTGGTGGGGAGCGTGTTCGAGGGCAGTGTCAGCATTCGTAGCGGTCAAATCTATCCCAGTATTAAGGGATCGGCATACGTGAATGCGGAAGCTGAACTGCTCTTGGATGAACTCGACCCCTTTTCGATGGGAATTCGAGCGTGAGCCGTGCGACCTACGACGTTGTGGTGGTTGGGGCTGGCATTGTCGGGGCGGCCTGCGCCGGCGAGCTTGCCGGTCGCGGCCTGCATGTTGCCGTGGTCGAGCGCGACTGTGTTGGCGGCGGCGCAACCGCTGCCGGCATGGGCCACATCGTTGTCATGAGCGATTCCGAGCCTCAGTTCGCTCTGACCCGCTACTCCCAGTTGCTTTGGCGCGATCTGAGCCCGGAGTTGCCGTCCGATGTGGAATACCAGCCGTGCGGCACCATCTGGGTGGCGGCGGACGAAGAGGAAATGGGCGAAGTCCGGCGCAAAGATGCGTACTATCGCGAACGCGCAGTACCCGCGGAGGTCATCGACGGTACGACCTTGGCGCGTCTGGAACCGAATCTTCGGAAGGGCTTAGTCGGGGGTCTGCTGGTACCTGAGGACGCAGTTCTGTATCCGCCCTGTGCGGCGCGATGCTTGATGGAGCTTGCCCAGGCGAAAGGAGCCGAGTTGCACCTGGGACTCTCGGTCTCCCGGATCGGCCAGGGCCGGGTGTTCGCGGGCAGCCGGGAATTCTCGGCCGGCACCATCGTGAACGCAGCCGGAGCGTGGGCTTCCGAGTTGATGCCGGAGGTCGAGGTTACCAGGCGAAAAGGCCATTTGGTGATCACCGACCGGTATCCCGGCTTCGTGGGCCACGCGCTGGTCGAGCTCGGATATTTGAAGAGCGTCCATGCGCTCACCAGCGACTCGGTCGCATTCAATGTGCAACCTCGCATCACCGGACAGATTCTCGTGGGTTCCTCGCGGCAATACCGGGCTGAGGCTACGAACGTTGACAGCGAAATACTCGCTCGCATGCTGCGCCGGGCTCAGCAATACATGCCCGGCTTGGGTGAGCTGTCGGCGATTCGCACCTGGACGGGTCATCGGGCCGCTACCCGCGACCGACTTCCCTATATTGGGCCGTGGCCGGACGACAAGACCATTTATCTCGCTACCGGGCACGAGGGACTGGGTATCACCACTTCTCTCGGGACGGGATATCTCCTCGCGGACCAGCTCACGGGAACAAAGCCTCGAATTCCGATAGAGCCGTACTTGCCGGCCAGGATCGACGCCGAGCACATCCATGCCTGAGACGATCGTAGTCACGGTAAATCGTCAGCCGATCGTCGTCCCTCGCGGGGCGACGGTGGCCGTGGCAGTAGCCATGGCGGAGTCTTGGTGCCGGCGTTCGGTGACAGGCCAGCCCCGCAGCGCCTTATGTGGAATGGGGATTTGCTTTGAATGCCGGGTGACCGTCGATGGCAGGCTGCATCGCTGCGGCTGTCAAATGCTTTGTCGTTCAGGTATGGACGTGAGGGTCGATGACTAGGGTTGCACGCTCCTTCGATGTCTTGGTGGTTGGGGGAGGGCCAGCAGGTATGGCAGCGAGCGTCTGTGCCGCCGAATGCGGACGCCGCGTAGGACTGGTGGACGACAACCCGAGCCTGGGTGGGCAGATCTGGCGCGGTGAAACCAGCCTCGGCACCTCCGATGCCGCCCGGTGGGCCGAGCGATCCTCGAGTGCGGGAGTGGAAACGCTGTGCGGAACCCAGGTTTTTCATCATCCTGCTCCCGGCATCTTGCTTGCCGAGCAAGAAGACGATGTTTGCGAACTCAGCTTCCAGAAATTGGTGCTGGCCACGGGTGCCCGCGAGCGATTCCTGCCTTTTCCCGGGTGGACGTTACCTAACGTGATGGGGGCGGGCGGGCTGCAGGCTATGGTGAAGTCCGGGCTGCCGATCGCCGGGAAGCGAGTCGTGGTAGCAGGGACCGGACCTCTGCTGGTCGCGGCCGCTGCATTTCTGCGCAAGCACGCGGCAACGGTGCTCGTCATTTGTGAGCAGACTCCGTGGATTTCCTTGTTCCGTTTCGCTGGGGCACTTGTTCTTGAAACTCAGAAGCTTGCGCAAGCTCTTTCTCTGAAGAAGCAACTGGCGGGGGTTCGATTTCTTACCAGCTGTTGGCCGATCGAAGCTCAAGGTGAGGAGAAGCTACAAGCGGTGGTGATCTCGCGCGGAGAACGAATTGCTTGTGACTACCTGGCTTGCGGCTTCCATCTCGTGCCCAACACGGAGCTCGCACAACTGTTAGGCTGTCAGATGCGCGGTGGCTACGTGCAAACAGATGAATCTCAGGAAACATCGCTTTCTGGAGTTTTCTGCGCCGGAGAGCCCACCGGTATCGGAGGGCTGGAGCTGTCGTTGATCGAAGGTCAAATTGCGGGATTGGCTGCAGCTGGCCGCCGAGAGCAGGCAGTCCGGCATTCCAGGGAACGCAAAAAGCTCGAAGGTTTTGTCCAGGCGCTCGAGCGCGCATTTTCCCTGCGGCAAGAACTGAAAACCCTGGCTCGCCCGGAAACCATCGTCTGCCGCTGCGAAGATGTTCCTTACCGTCGCCTGGCGGCCCAGCAATCCTGGCGCTCTGCCAAATTGCAAACCCGATGTGGAATGGGTCCGTGTCAAGGACGGGTCTGCGGTCCGGCCACGGAATTCCTTTTCGACTGGAAGCCCGATTCTGTGCGCCCCCCCATCTTTCCGGCGCAATTCGAGCATATGGCCTGGATGGCAAGCCATGCCGAATCAGAGCCCCAGGCCGTGCTAGGAGGAGATCCATGAACTGGAAGGGCGTCATGCCCGCGATTACAACTTGCTTCGACCAGGATTACAAAGTGGATTACCCGTTCTTGGCTCGGCACTGCCGCTGGCTGCTGGATCACGGTTGCACGGGTGTCGTAGTGCTCGGTTCGCTGGGAGAGGCCTCGACTCTCAAGCTTGAAGAGAAACTCGAAATCCTGCACACCTGTTCTACCGCCGTAGGGGGAAAGGCGCCCATCGTGGCCGCGATCTCGGCGCTTTCCACCTCCGAGGCGGTCGCCTTGGCGAAGGCAGCCGCTGACCTAGGCTGCGATGCGCTCATGATTCTGCCGCCCTATGTCTATCTAGGGGACTGGCGGGAAATGAAAGCTCACGTGGGTGCGGTCCTCAGGGCCACCCCTCTCTCCTGCATGCTCTATAACAATCCGGTTGCCTACGGTACCGATTTTCTTCCCGAACAGATTCGGGAGTTCGCCCAGGAACACGACAATTTCGACGCCGTCAAAGAATCGAGTATGGATGTCAGGCGGGTCTCCGCCATCCGTGCCTTAGTGGGCGATGCCATCGATGTGTTTGTCGGTGTGGACGACGCCATAGTGGAAGGTATTGGAGTCGGCGCGACGGGATGGGTCGCCGGGCTTGCCAATGCACTGCCTCGAGAGTCGGTCGATCTGTTCAATCTGGCGCGGAACGGGGAACGGGAAAAGGCCTTTGCGTTGTATCGCTGGTTTCTCCCTTTGCTCCGCATGGACACGGTTCCCAAGTTCGTTCAGTTGATTAAGCTGGTGCAGGCGGAGGCGGGCATGGGCAATCCTCGGGTACGTCCGCCGCGGCTGGAGTTGGAGGGCAGGGAACTGGAGGAGGCGCAGACGGTGATTCGCGCTGCTCTGCGGAATCGGCCGGTAGCCAAGAGCCGCGAAGTTGCACCTGTCACCAAATAAATCTCACTCCTATGGCGAGACTCCTGGGTCGCTCCATCATCGGATGGCAAACGGGTAAGGGCAGGAACGAGCAATTTCGGGCCATGAATCCTGTTTCGGGCGAGCCCCTGGCTCCCGATTTCTTCTCCGCGACGCCGGAGGAGGTTTCCCAGGCGGCCGATCTCGCCCAGCAGGCGTTCGCGGTCTACCGTTGTGTCTCAGGCCACGACAAAGGACGATTCCTGCGCAACATCGCCCTTCGCATCGAGTCGATCGCGAAGGAACTTGTCGAACGGGCCCAGCTCGAAACTGCCCTCCCCAGAGCACGTTTGGAAAGCGAGTTGGCACGCACGGCAAACCAACTGCGATTGTTCGCGGAGGTCGTCGAAGAAGGATCTTGGGTGATGGCCCGCGTGGATCGGGCTGACCCGGCTCGACAGCCGCTTCCTAAACCTGATATTCGCTCCATGCTGCGTCCCTTGGGGCCGATTGCGGTCTTTGGCGCAAGCAATTTTCCGCTGGCGTTTTCGGTTGCGGGCGGCGATACCGCCTCCGGGTTGGCGGCTGGCAATCCGGTAATCGTCAAAGGACATCCCGCTCATCCCGGAACCAGCGAATTGGTGGGCCAAGCAATCAGCGACGCAGTCCGTCAAACCGGATTACCCGAAGGCGTCTTCTCTTTGCTGTTGGACCGTGGCACGCAAGTCGGAATTGCGCTGGTCGAACATCCCCGGGTAAAGGCTGTCGGATTCACCGGTTCTCGCAAAGCGGGCAGGACGCTGATGGACATTGCTGCGTCTCGTCCTGAGCCAATTCCATTTTTCGGCGAGATGAGCAGCACGAATCCTGTGTTCGTGCTGCCCGAGGCTTTGCGCCTGCACTCCGACAAGATCGCGAGTGGGTTGTATACCTCGTTTACTCTGGGGGCGGGCCAGTTCTGTACCAAACCGGGCATTGTCGTCCTACCGGAGGGCGCCGAGGCCGGCACCTTTCGCGACCGGCTCCGGGGCCTGGTTGAGAGCGGCAGCGCGTTCACGCTGCTGACCTCAGGAATTCTCACCGCCTATGGCTCCGCCGTTGCCAACCGCAAAGGCAGCAACGCTGTGACCGTCGTGGCCGGGGAGCCTGATTTGCCTCCCGGGGCGGGTTTTGCTGCCAGGGCTGTGCTGTTCGAGACCGAGGCGCATTCCTTCCTCAACAACCCTGAACTGGCAGCTGAGATTTTCGGTCCCTCCACCTTACTGGTCCGCCACTCTAACCGGGATGAGCTGCTCGCGTTGGCTCAGCACCTCGAAGGGCATTTGACCGCGACCATTCATGGCACGGATCAGGATCTCAGCGATTTCCACGACTTGCTGTCCATCCTGGAGACCAAGGTCGGCCGGTTGATCTTCAATGGTTTTCCGACCGGAGTGGAAGTTTGTCACGCCATGGTACACGGAGGACCTTACCCGTCGACTTCCGACGGGCGCTCGACCTCGGTGGGCAGTGCAGCCATTTTTCGGTTTTGCCGTCCGATTTGTTATCAAGGATTTCCCGATTCCGCCTTGCCGCCTGAATTGCAGGATGACAATCCGCTCGAGATCTGGCGCATGGTGGATAGTCATATGAACAAGAAGCGGCTTTCCGAACCAGGGTCGTGATGGATCGTCGTGGGTGCTCACGGCCGCCCGGTTCAAACAAGTGTGCTTGCACTTTTTCTCGAGTGGGCTGCCGGAGTTAAGGCGGCGCCAATGTTTTTGCCATTGACCGGGTTTTCGGCATTGCGTTAGACTCCGACCACTTTCCAAGAGGGGGAGCTATGAATTTCGGACCATTCACTCGCAGGAACTTCGCCGGGCGGTTGGCCGCAGTCGTTTCCTCCGCTGGGCTTACCGGAACAGCACTGGCTGGGACCTCGGAAGCGAAGAACGATCAGGACATCCATAAGTTCAACAGCGATGGCAAGCCCGCCGATGGAAAACAGATGATCACGCCCATCGTGCTTCACAATGGCTTGATCTACGTGGCCGGGCAAGGGGCGCACGATACCGGTCCTGCCGAGCAATTCGAAATTGGACACCACACGAGCATCGTCATGGATAACGTGAAGAAACTCGTTGAAGCCGGTGGCGGCACCGTCGACAGCATTCTTCAGCTCACGGTCTTCCTCGCCGACATCAAGTACTACGATGGCATGAACCAGGTGTTCAAAACCTACTTTCCGAATGGTGGCCCCGCCCGCACGACCGTCGCCGTGGCCGCCCTGCCGGGGAATTCCTTGGTGGAAATCAACTGCATCGCCGCCGTGGTCAAAAAGTAAGCCTGGGTCATGAGCTCGGTGACCGGAATGCCTCACCTTCTCGTCAACCCTGCAACTCCACGGTTCGATTGGCCTCCGACCGACGAACCTGTCGTCAAGCGACGGATGGCCAGGTGGTGCCACCCCGGTAGCACGACAGGGGGATTTACCGCCGTTGCCGTTCTCGGTATCGTGTCTTTGAGCAGTTCTGGGGGAGGGCTGTTCAGGCGTCCCATGACCCGTATGGGGTCAAGGGGCGCTTCTTTTTTGGGGTTGATTTAAACTCACCTCTATACTTAGAGAGCCTCAGGCCAACTACCGCTGAGCGGTTGTGAAACTCCCCGCACCTCAGAATTTTCAGTTATGATCCATTCCAGCCGTCGAACGCGGCATCCCCTAACGGCGCGAGCACATCCAAGAGGCCCGGGCGGGCGTTGCTAACGAACGAGGCAGCGGTTGGTCGGGGATAGCTTCGGGAGAGTCTCGTGGAAGCGTGGGCTTCGCGCATCTTTAGAGCAGGGCGCATTCCTTGTCTTCTTCTGCCCTCTCTACCTTGCCTTCTGTTCGCCGAAGCGCCGATTGTACCTTCGCGGATTGTCCAGAGAGTGAATGAGAGCCAACGGACGGTCTTAAAAGGGAACGTCCACCGTTTGGCGCGACCACAATTCGATCGCGGGCTGGCCCCACCGAATTTGGCGATGAACCGTATGCTGCTGGTGCTGAAACGCACCCCGGAGCAGGAGGCGGCACTCGAAACCCTGCTCGACAACCAACAGGCCAAAGCCTCACCGCACTACCACGAGTGGCTGACTCCGGAGGAGTTTGGCCAGCGGTTTGGTCCGAACGATCACGATCTTCAAATTGTGACGTCCTGGTTGCAAGGCCACGGTTTTGAGGTGGCCAGGATCGCAAAGGGCCGCAATGTGATCGAGTTTTCCGGCAACGCGACCCAAGTGCAAGAGGCATTTCATACGTCCATTCATAAGTATGTGGTGAACGGGGAAGAACACTGGGCCAATGCCAACGACCCGGAGATTCCCACGGCGCTAACGCCGGTGGTTGCCGGTGTGCATACCCTGCACAATTTCATCAAGCGACCGATGCTTCACATCGCGGAGCAGAAGATCGCAGCGAAGCTCGAGCCGCAAGGACCCGAAAAACGGCCCATGGTGACGTTTCCCGGAACACCTCCGCAGTACGCGCTGGGACCAGCGGATTACGAGAAGATCTACAATATAAAGCCGCTTCTCTCGGGCACGCCCGCAATCAACGGCACGGGCATAACGGTCGCCGTGGTCGGTCGCAGTGACCTCTTCGCCGGCGGTCAAGACGTGTCCAATTTTCAAAGCGTCTTTAAGGACACCGTCGCTGCACCCGGGACGGACTTCACAACCATTGTCGATGGCCCTGATCCCGGTGACTTGGGCGGCGGAGAAGAAGCTGAGGCGACACTGGACGTAACTTGGTCGTCGGCGCTTGCACCGGGAGCCACGGTGGACTTTGTGGTATCTGCCGTCACGAATACCACCGATGGCACTGACCTTTCTGAGTTGTACATCATCGACAACAATCTGGCGGATGTGATGACGGAAAGCTTCAGCGGTTGCGAGGCCGAATACACCACTACGGCGGCCAACGGCTACGCGACCCTGGCAGCTCAGGCGGCGGCGCAGGGGATTACGTATCTGGTCGCAGCGGGAGACTCGGGCGCCGCAGGGTGCGATGACCCCAGTGCGGAAACGAATGCCTCCGGACCTCTCTCCGTAAGCATCCTAGCTGCGACCGCGTTTAATGTTGCCGTGGGCGGGACCATGTTCAACGAAAACGGGCAGGACAACAAATATTGGGGAACGAACAATAATGCATCCACTCTGGAGTCCGCTCTTTCCTACATTCCGGAAGATGTCTGGAACGAAAGCTGTACGGCAGCCCAGTGCGGCCAGGACGCAGGCATTTGGGCGGGAGGAGGAGGTGCCAGCAAATTCTTTGTCAAGCCGACGTGGCAGTCAGGGGTTACAGGGATTCCCAATGACGGCCACCGGGATCTGCCCGACGTTTCTCTGACCGCCGCCAGCCACGATCCCTACCTGTTGTGCCTCGAGGGCTCCTGCGTCCCTGACGCGCAAGGTTTGATCTATTTTGCCGCGGTTTCGGGAACCTCCGCCTCTACACCATCCTTTGCTGGCATTATGGCCCTCGTAGACCAGAAATCGAAGGGTCGCCAAGGTCAAGCCAATTATGTGCTCTACAAGTTGGCGGCCGCCGAGAAGCTTTCTAGTTGCAACGCCTCGAACACTTCGACCTTACCTGCCAGTACTTGTATCTTTAACGACGTTACCATCGGAAACAATGCCGTGCCCATGAACAATGGGGGCGAGAGTCCGGGATATCAGGCCGGGGTTGGCTATGATCTCGCAACCGGCCTGGGTTCGGTCAATGTCGCTAACTTGGTTAACCACTGGACTTCGGCCGCCCTCCGACCCACTACGACGACCATCACCAGTGTGAGTCCCCTGACCATCACTCACGGCCAGGCGGTCAACGTCGATATCGCGGTGACCCCCAACAGCGGCACGGGCACGCCGACCGCTAGTGTGTCGGTGATCGCCAACAGTGGCCCGGGACCTAGCCAGGAAACCTCGGTGGGTGCCTTTTCCCTAACCAACGGCACTGCCGGCCAAGCTATTTCTTCGCTGCCCGGTGGCACCTACGCACTGTCGGCGCGATACTCCGGAGACGGGACTTTCATGCCCAGCCCGCCCTCGCAACCTTCCAATCCGGTTACAGTCACCCCAGAGTCAAGTACAACTGCTCTTTCCGTACTAGGTTTGAACCAAAGCTTCACCTTCGTTCCGTTTACTGGGGGTCCTTACGGAAGCTTTGTCTATCTGCGCGCTGATGTCGCTGGCCTTTCGGGTCAGGGCATCCCCACCGGGCAGGTCAGTTTTTTTGATTTTACGAATCTTCTTGGCACTTACGCCCTCAACATTCAAGGCAACACCGCCACTCCGAACTTCTTAAACAGTCCAAACGGGGGTACCCCTACTGGCCTTTACACTCTTGCTCCGGGAGCGCACACGATCACCGCGGATTACCAGGGAGACAATAGCTTCACAGGGAGCAATTCTTCTCCTGTGAGTTTCACGGTCACCCAGGCGGCTACCAGCAGCGCCGTCTCTGCGGTGGGGGCTGCGCAGGGCAGCGTTCTTTCGGCAACCGTTAGCACCAGTAGCGGTGGCACGCCGCCGAGCGGTACGGTGACTTTCTTCGTGAATGGCAGTCAAGTCGGCACTCCAGTCACGCTCCATGGTGTGGCGGCACTTACCACGCAAACCGGCACACTGCAAGGCGCCTGGGCGACCGCGTCGTACACGGACTTAGCCCTCGCCAACGGTTCCTACACGGTCCAGGCGACCTACAGCGGAGACAGCAACTACCTGAGGTCGACCTCTTCCACTAAGTTTACGGAGCAGCGCAATTTCCAATTCTCCGCGAACAAGCCGGCCATCACAATTGCCAGTGCAGGCGACAGTGCATCTCTGACCTTGACCATTACGGCGCTCGATGGCTACGACGGAACCGTCAATTTCAGTTCGAGCTCCTGCTCGGGCCTGCCAGCAGGCGCCCAGTGTTCCTTCCGACCGGCTTCGGTGAAAGGCGGTGGGTCCACCGTCCTCACCGTCACGACCTCGGGAGCCGCGGCCCGACTCATGCCGCCCGTTCGACGCCTTTGGTGGGTCGCAGCCACGGGAGTCGGGATCGCCGGCCTTTTCCTGCTGGATGGTTGCTCCAGGCGCCGGATCGAAACCGTGCTGGCACTGACGCTCTGTGCCTTTTCGATCACAGGAATCGGGTGTGGCGGCGGCAATGGCAGCGGAACGACCTCGGTGACTCCGCCGTCGACGCCGACTGCGACAGGGACTTCCAACGTGGTGGTGACCGCCATCAGCGGAACGGTGAAGCACACGGTAACCTTCAAGCTTACGGTCGAATAGCGAGCCAGGAACACGATGGATTCGGAGTTCCCGGCTAAGGCCATCTCCGTTGGGGATAGCTTCGTTAGCGACCCATGGGATAATTGGAGACTGAAACAATCCGAGGCATCCAATATCTTTTTCACGAGGAGCCGGTTCTTTGAAGGGTAAGAACCTTCTGTTTCTCTTGCTCCTGACTTTGGGAGCGCTCTTCATCCATGGTTATCATCCTTGGGCAGAGGACGCCGAGATTTACATCCCTGGCGTAGAAAAGCTTCTTCATCCGGAGCTGTTTCCTTTCAATGCCCAATTTATCGAGCCCCATGCGCACTCGACTTTATTCCCCAATCTGATCGCGACCTTCATACGGTTGAGCCATCTGAGCTTAGAAACCACACTCCTCCTCTGGCACCTGGCCTCTATCTTTCTGTTCTTGCTGGCCTGCTGGGAGCTGAGCGGACGATGCTTTGACGATGCCCAGGCTCGCTGGGCAGGAGTTGCGCTGATCGCCACATTGCTGACGCTGCCGGTTGCCGGAACGGCCCTCTACCTCATGGACCAATACGTGAATCCGCGCAACCTTTCCGCCTTCGCGGCAATCTTTGCCCTGGTACGGGTCCTCGACCGGAAGTACCTGCAAGCCGCAGGGTTCCTGCTCTTTGCGGCCGCGATCCACCCCTTAATGTCGGTGTTTGCCATTTCCTATTGCGTCCTGGTAGCCGGACTCCAAGAATCGAAGTTCTTCTCCTCGCTTGCTGCCTGGTTGCCATTCGGGCTGTCGTTCGATCCGCCTCCCAAGGCTTACCATCAGGCGGCACTCACCCACTCCTATCACTATCTGACCCGCTGGCAATGGTACGAATGGTTGGGCGCGCTGGCTCCGCTCGTGATTCTGTGGTGGTTCAGCCGGCTGGCGCGCGCTCGGCAACTGCGTACTGTGGACCTGCTGTGCCGCGCACTCGTCATTTATGAACTGGCCTGCTTGCCAACGGCTCTCGTACTCTCCATTCCATTGCGCTTAGAAGCCCTGGCTCGCCTCCAGCCCATGCGTTGCCTCCATTTGCTGTACATCATCCTGTTTCTCGTTGCCGCCGGATTGCTGACCGAATACCTGTTGAAGGGTCGTCTTTGGGGCTGGATCCTGTTGTTGCTTCCCCTCTCGTTCGGTATGTTTGCGGCGCAGCGTTCGCTCTTCCCCGCAAGCGACCACCTTGAATGGCCTGGCTCGCACCCCAGGAACGGATGGGCTGAAGCTTTCCTATGGGTACGAGGTCATGCGCCGACGACAGCGATTTTTGCGCTGAACCCAGACTTCATGAATCTTAAGCGAGAAGACGAGCAGGGCTTTCGCGCCATCGCCCAGCGCAGCAGGATGGCAGACTTCGGCAAAGATGCTGGGGTAGTGTCCATGTTTCCCGTGCTGGCCGACGATTGGTGGCGGCAAGTTCAAGCGCAAACGCCCTGGAATCGGTTTCACATGGAAGACTTTCGTCGCCTCAAAGCCGACTACGGGGTCACCTGGGTGATTGTGGAGCAGCCCGGCTTGCGCG
>DASPTQ010000219.1:0-5312 GCA_035623335.1 Terriglobales bacterium | reverse complement strand
GAGTCTCGTCGTCCCCGCCATTCTATGCAATATTGCAAAGTATGGGTACTTTCCGTCTTTCCTCGGATTCCCGCAATTAAGTTCCGGCCAAACCGCAGATTGCAGGCCCAGAAGTCGTCCCCTACGAAGTCACCGATATCGGTTCAATCAACTCGGCTCAGCCGGCTTTCACGTGATAACTATTGGCTGGTTTTGGGTGATCGCTGAGGACACTGCGAAGCATCCGGCCTTCGGGTAGAGACTACAGGGCGAGCATCGGGTTCACTTTGTAAGATTAGCCGCTATTCCGCAACACAAATAACCGGAACAAATTATAGGCCCCATGCGTATTTCTCTGTTAGGAAACATCGTGGCGCGGCCCAGTGTGTCTGGTATCCCTTGCTTTGCATTGTGCCACTTGTCCAAAATTCTTCAGAGGAGAATCCAACGCCATGAGATGGCTGCTCTCGGTTGCTCTTCTTTCCACACTGACCAACGTCGGCCTCGCAGCAGACCAAAACAAAGAGGAGAAACCCAAACCAGCCCAGTCCGTCGCGGAACTTCAGCTACAACTGGAAAAGATCCTCAAGGACACAAAGACTCCGGGAATGTCGGTTGCCATCGTGCATCGTGATGGGCCGGAGTGGGTGGCCGGTTTGGGGAAGGCGGATCTGGCACAGGATCGTGCGGCTGCGGCGGATACGTTGTTCCGCATTGGGTCTACCTCGAAAGCGTTTGTTGCGCTATCGATCCTGATGTTGGTTGACCAAGGAAAGCTCTCGCTGGATGACCCTGTCCACAAGCTCGTCCCAGAAGTCTGGTTCGAGAATCCGTGGGAAGTGACGGATCCAGTGCGTGTGGTTCATCTCTTGGAGCACACCACGGGCTGGGACGACATGCACTTGCGCGAGTACGCCAAAGATTGGCCGGGCACGATGGGATTGCGTGCGGCACTGGACTACGACCATCACTCGCGGATTTCCCGGTGGCGTCCCGGCACGCGCTGGGCCTACTGCAATTCTGGGCCTCCCGTCGCGGCATACATTGTGGAGAAGATTACAGGACAGCGCTTTGAGGACTTTGTAGAGCAGAATCTCTTCCTTCCCATAGGTATGAAAACTGCGACGTACTTCCAGCCGGACCCGGCAGCAATCACAACTCTCTACCAAGGTGACGGCAAGACTCCATCCCCCTACTGGAATCTCCTGTTGCGCCCGGCGGGATCGATTAACGCCTCGGCTAAGGACATGGCGGCCTACGTTCAGTTCTATCTCAATCGCGGTTCGGTGAATGGCAAGCAGGTGGTTCCGGCAGCCGACATTGACCGGATGGAAACTCCGACAAGCACGTGGGCTGCGAAAGACGGACGGAAGTTCGGATACGGTCTGTGCAACTTTTGGAACATTCAAGACGGCTTCGTTTATCACGGGCATGCTGGATCGGTTGGAAGTGGGCAGACGTGGGTCAACTATATGCCCGACTACGGCGTGGGATACTTCTTCAGCATCAACAGCGGCAATGGAGATGCCTTTTTTCAGACTGACAAGGCGATTCGAGACTACGTGACGCGCAAGCTCGAAAAACCGGTGTTGCCAGCTCTAACATCTTTGCCTTCCCGTGCCGCTGAATACACTGGTTGGTACGAGTCAGACTCGCCGCAGATTGAGTTGCTGCACTTCCTCGACCGTCTGGCGTTGATATCTAGGATCCGCGTCGCGGACGACAAGCTCCTTATTACGAATTTAGCCGGGTGGAAGGAGACATTTCTTCCTGTGACTGGGATGCAATTCCGCCACGTTCGGAAAGGTGATTTGCCAGATCCGGTCGCATCAGTGGTGTTGTTAACGCCAAATGCAGAAGGGCGGTTCATCGATTTAGGCGTTACACTGAAGCGGATTCCCGCTTGGTTTGCGATTGGGGAGATCTTGGCTGTGGTCTACGTCATCGTATGCATGTGGTCCGTTCTTTTGTACGCTCCGTTCTGGATACTAGGCGGGTTGAAGAAGAAGAGGCGGCGACCTTCGGAACGCGCCATGCGGATATGGCCTCTCATTGCGGTGTTATGCCTAATTGGATGTGTGGGCATTTACACAGCGTGTAGTGACGATGTCATCGAGCGGATGGGCAAACCAACGGCATGGTCAGTGGCGCTCCTCTTACTAACTTTTGCCTATGCTGTCTCGGCCGTGGCGAGTGCTTTTTCGTTGTGGCGAGCACCAGAAGCGGTGCGTCGGGGCGTGAGGGGGTTCTCTGTAATCGTGACTGTGGCGCTAATTATCACTACAGCCTACCTCGCGTACTGGGGCATAATCGGGCTGCGGACTTGGGCGTGAGCAGATAATCTCGTCACGGAAGTAACGGTCAACCCTGAAATCCCAATTCTGAAGCGAGCCAAAGCCGAGTACGCGAAGCTCCAATAGACGCGACAATTCTTGCCCACGAACTTACCCACATAGAGCGATTCCTACAGTCCCTTTCAGCGACTTGGCAGCCCCCGCGAGATTGTAAGTCGCTGATAAGACGTGTATGCCTAGGCTGTCACGGCAGAGGTCGCGAGTTCGAGTCTCGTCGTCCCCGCCATTCTTTCCTTTCAAGAGAGATTAACCACGAGGCTGGACGTTGCACGGGATTGTGCGTGGACACAAAAGCCGCACCCTTCGAAAAGCGAAGGGTGTGGCACCCGCGTTTCCTGGTCTTTTTACCTCAGGGTTAAATCTAAGGGTGGTATCCTCTCCGTGGCATGACGAGGCCAGCTCAAAGGTAGAGGTGGGTGACCCCCCTGATTATACTCTCTCCGAGGTAGCCAAAATGTCGCTAATGAATCCGCATTACCCCCCGACGATGCCCGCTGAAATTCGGTTACAAATGGACGCTTTGATCAGGCTTTTGCGCGACCGAGGTGCGCCGCGAAGTGATCACTGCCCCGAGTGCGAGCACACTGAGTGGTACGTTGACCTCCTCGGAATTTCCGCGATGCCACTCAAGGCGGAACCGTACACTGAGCGGCGATTCCCCTTTTCAACCGAACGGATCCCGCCACCGCCGCGTCCTTCTGGCTTTCCTTATCTCTTCACTGCTCCAACGCCTGTAGGTCCCTATGCGACTTCCCACATTCCAGTCTGCTCTTTCGTTTGCACGAACTGCGGATATATGAAGCTGTACAATCTCCGTGTGCTTGGAGTGACGAGGTGAGCGCATGAGCACCGTCAACCAGCCCCCGAATCCCCAAACGAATTACCACCCTGTGCCAGGTGGAGCTCTCATCATGCCTGAACAGCCTGACATATTGACGTTCCCCTTGAGTAAGGACCAGTTCCAGACACTACGTGATGGCGAGATGAGCGTGTCGCGTTCTACGCGTGATGCCTGCATTGGAGCTTTTCTGACCGGAACTGTCGGTATTGCGAGTATTTTTCTAACAATCGATTGGAGCGTAGCTGTCAGGCAGGATCGTCATCCTCTTCCTTGGACACTTGCTCTTTGCATCATGACAGGTGTGGCCTTCATTTATGGACTAGTTGAATCGATCCGAATGTGGCGAACGAAAACGGAATCCTCGTACTCGCGCCTAATTGTGAAATTGGGACAGTATTTCGGGGGCTAGATGATATGCAGGGGTGACGTTGGACAAATCGTTGCACAAAAACTTCCCTACCCTGCCCAATGTGTCCGACGGTTGCCGACTACCGCAGCGCTAACCGCTTGATTCTGTCTAGGCCAGCGATTGAAAGCGGGGCTGTCACGGCAGAGGTCGCGAGTTCGAGTCTCGTCGTCCCCGCCACTCCTCATTGCTCCTAGCACATTTTGGGCTTCGTTTGGATTGAAGTGAGATCCCTCGGCTTCGCTCGGGATTTCGGCTGCAGGCTCCCGCTTTGCTCACGCCTGCGAAGCACCTCAAGTCCGAGTCTCGTCGTCCCCGCCAATCCTCATTGCTTCCAAGACATTTTGGGCTTCGTCTTGGTTGAGGTGAGATCCCTCGGCTTCGCTCGGGATTTCGGCTGCAGGCTCCCGCTTCGCTCACGCCTGCAAAGCGCCTCAAGTTCGAGTCTCGTCGTCCCCGCCCTTCATTCCAAAGCAGATGACTAGATTTTTCCGTCACTGTTTCAAGTAACGAAGCGCAACACATCCTGATTTGAAAATCTTTGACTCAACAAGTTTTAATTGTAATCTGTCCCGCAGGCTAACACCTTCAAACAACCGTCTCCCTTCTCCTACAACGATTGGCTGAACGACAAAACGATATTCATCAACTAGACCAAGTTCTATAAGTTGTGAAGGAATATTTACACCGCCGACTAAAATATTGCTCCCTTGTTCTTGTTTCAATTTAAGTATTTCGTCTTGAAGCTTCGTACGAACAATTCTCGTATTCCCTTCGGCGCTGTCTAACGATTGCGAGAAAACAATTTTGTTGATGGAGTCAAATGTCTGAGCAAATTCGTTCTCTGCTCTTGTCTCAGACTGGTTTTTTGCGATATCAGGCCAATAAGGAACCATCAATTGATATGTTTTGCGCCCAAAGACCAGCAGGTCAACATCTCGCATGACGTGCGTAAAATATTCATGTGTTTCTTCATCCCCAATCATTTTGGTGTGGTCGCAGCAGCCATCTAACGTAATGTTGATTGCGTAGATTACATTTCTCATTTCCTTCTCTCCTCGGGCGTCTGATAATCGGTTGGCGCTGTACGCTGCTGAAAAGGTTGCCGCGCCGGTGAGGGGGCAGCCATCGTTGCCGGGAACTTCCCGCAAAATCTTACCCACAAACTTGCCCACAGGGAACGGTTCCTACAGTCCTTTTCAGCGACTTGGCAGCCCCCGTTTAGAATCAAGGGTGCGGCACCCGCGTTTACTTGTCTTTTTACCTCAGGGTTAAATCAAGGGATGGTATCCTCTCCGTGGCATGACAAGGCCAGCTCAAAGGCAGAGGTGGGCCACGCGCAGCAATCGCCTGTTAGCAGCAGCTATCGGCATCCAGCTTGTCTTAGTAACTGTGAAATTCCGGTTGGAGGTGTTCATTGCGAATCCACGCTTTTAGGATTTTGACGTTTCTGCTGGTGTGTGTGGCGGCAGTTCCCTGCCGGGCACAGGATAGAGTGACGATCCTCTACGATGCGTTTGGGGAATCGAAGGAACTGACGAATGATTGGGGATTTTCCGCTATTGTGGAGCACAACGGAAAGCGAATTTTATTCGACACGGGGAATGATGCCGCAATTTTTGAACACAACGTGAAGGCGCTGGGCGTAGACCTGACGAAACTGGATTTTGTGGTGATCTCGCATCGGCACGCAGACCACACGACGGGGCTGAGATATGTGCTGAAGGTGAAT
>DASPTQ010000218.1:0-45248 GCA_035623335.1 Terriglobales bacterium | reverse complement strand
CACGGCCAGCAACGCGAGCCGCGAAGCTCGCCGCGGGTTCGACTGTACCTGACGTTCCAATGGCCACAAACAATGTACATTGATCCAGTGCGGAATAAACGTGACCCAGTTGGAAGGGCACTTCACCAAACCAACAGATGTGCGGTCGAATCCAGCCTCCGCACTCACACCGCGGTATCTCGGTCGGAGGTTCGTAAAGGCCGGTGTCTTCGAAAGGGGGGCAGCTACAGGTGTCGCAACGGCTTTTGAAAAGCTCCCCATGCATGTGCACGAGGTTTTTCGAACCTGCCTGTTCGTGAAGATCATCTACGTTTTGGGTGCAGAGGAAGAAGCGCTCTCGCAAATCGCGTTCCAAGGCTGCCAAGGCAAAGTGTGCAGGATTGGGCTTGGCCGCCGAAGCTGCGCGCCGACGCATTGAGTAGAACTCCCACACCAGCCGCCGATCCCGTCGCCAAGCGTGGGGTGAAGCGACCTCCTCGATGCGGTAATTTCGCCACAAACCACCAACGCCTCGGAAAGTAGGAATGCCGCTTTCTGCGCTGATTCCTGCCCCGGTAAGAATGAAGACGCGGTCAGTAGGCGAAACCTTAAGCATGGATGACAGTTCCTGCGGTTTTGCGGCAACCGTGAGTCGGGGGGGACTTACTCCTCTCAGCCGCAGCTAAACTCCTAGTTGTCTGACTCTCTTTGGCCATCGGGATCACCCGGAGGGCGGCCTGTCTGCCCTTAACAAGCTGGCTGAACCCCTGTCTAGATAGACCGTGGTCTGCAAGTGAGTGCGCAGGATGGAGGCGGGTCGAAGAGGGGTGATGGCGCCTTCCAGACAGGCTTTCACTGCGCTTGCTTTTCTCTCCTCGGGCACAACTGCAACGATCTCTTTGGCCTTCAGGATCTGGCGAACCGACATGGAGATCGCCTGCCGAGGCACTTGCGAAAGATTGCGAAACCAACCTTCCCCGACCTGTTGTCGTCGGCAGTCTTCATCCAAATTGACGATCAGATACGGCTTGTCGGTTTCAAAGTCGGCAGGTGGATCGTTGAAGGCCAAATGCCCATTCTCTCCGATACCCACAAAGGCAATATCGATCGGGGCGGAGTTCAGTTCGGTTCCGATCCGCTGCGCCACCTGCACAGGATCCGGAGCGTCACCATCGAGGAAATGATAGTGAGTAATGCCGGTTCTGTGGATCAGTTTCTCTAACAGGTATTTGCGAAAGCTAGCGGGGTGGGTGATAGGCAGGCCAATGTACTCATCCAAATGAAAGAGCTCAACTCGCTGCCAATCGAGAGCGTCGGCCTGGGTCAGAGCTGCAAGAAAGTCAATCTGGGAGGTGCCCGTGGCCACCACAATGCGAGCGCTGGCATGCTCGGCAATCGCCCGCCGAATTGCCTCGGCTGCCTGCGCGGCGGCCGCCTGGCCAAGGGAAGCTTTGTCGGCAAACACTTTTGCTACCACGGTGACGCTCCCGAGCGATCACTCATTTTATTCTGCCCCCTGAGCTCGCCCGCCGGCGCTAAGGCCGCTGACTCGCCGTCTCTTCAGCCTTGAGCTTTTCGCGCAGCTCTTCGACTGCTTCTTCCGGCGTTCCGCAGACCGAGATTCGCCATGCATCTGCCGGCACTTCCAGTGCAGCCAACTGACTGTCCATTAGGTTGGGATTCATGTACGGATGGTGCCGTTTCCGAATGCGTTCGCGGAGCAGGTCGCGAGGCACGTCGAGCAGTGCGAAGCGGAACTGATCGGCTTTCAAGCCCACGACCAGCCGGTCACGGTATTTTTGCTTGAGGGCGGAGCAGGCCAGAATGGCATTTTCCCTTTGCCCGATGAGCTCCTCGATGCGCTGATGTAAGACATTCAACCAAGGCGTGCGATCCTCGTCAGTCAGCGGAATGCCCGCCTGCATCTTGTGCCGGTTCTCGGGCGAGTGATAATCATCGCCATCCTCGAAGCGCCAGCCCAGCCGCTTGGAAAGCAGGCGTCCGATCGTCGTCTTGCCGACGCCGCTCACGCCGAAAAGAATCAGAATCATGAGCCTGCCCCATCGCTGCCGCCAAGGAACACCGGCCTGATATGACGTGCATAGAGATTTTCGGTCACATTCTTGGCGATCACTTCTTCATTGGCTGCCAGGAGATCAAGATACCTGCGCCCCATTCTTGCGGCTATCTGGAAAGCAACGTGGAGCAACTGGCGAAAGCTAGGGTTGTAGGAATCTGAGGTAGGGTCGTGCCGCAGGGCGGCGATGAAATCCTCGGACGACCAACGCCGCACCTCCGAGGGTGCGGGAAGCTTGCCGGTATCGATGTCAACCACGGTGGCGTACGGCTGACACAGTTCCCGGCGATGGGCGTCGGCCTCGGCATAAATCTCCTTCACGAGCGCCAGGCCATCTCCCCCGGCTTCGGCAAGGCCGATGACCTCTTCCAGCCAGGTGGTCCCGGCCGTTTTCAGGTGAACCCCCGCATTGAACTTCTTCAAGGCGGAGTAAATCACCGGATAAAGGGAGAATTTGTCGCTGCCCGAGTGAATGCTGAGTTTTAGGTTGCCTGGCAATCCGTATCGCCCCACGGCATACGTGATGGCCGCCAAATTGAGCTGCAATTCGCGTGCGAACTGGGAGACATCGCCAACGTAGTCTACTCCCTTGTTAAAACGCCCACTGAACTTGGGGGCTATGGTTTGCAAGGGAACGCCCTCATCCGCCACGGCTGCCAGAATGATGAGAAGTTCGAGCGGAGTTTGGGCACAATCGGTTTCGTCCAGGGATATTTCGGGAATGAAGCTACCCTTCCCTTTGGCCGATTCAATCTGACGGTATATCGCGCCCGCGTGCTGCACGGCGCAAAGAAACTTGCTGGCAACCTGCCACAGGAGGGCCGGCGTGATCTCGAAGCTTGCCTCGTTGCCCTCGAGCCTGACCTCGCCGACAAGCTCGCCGTGCCGCCCCACGAAAGCATCAATCGACGACGGATCCGCTTTTCGAGCTATGAAATCCGCCACGTCGATGGTGTAGAAATCGCAGCAGGGGAGGAATCGCGCAACGGTTTGGAGATTGATGTGATCAGCGTCGCAGTAGTATGGCCCGGTCCACGCGAGAGCCTTCACGGCAGCATCCGCTGCGGCGCGTGTGGAAGCTGGCTCCGAGCCGATCAGGTCGTGTTCCCGGTTGGATTTGTTCCACACCGGCACGACTTCGACTCCCGCCTTTGAAGCCCGGATGCACGCTGCAAGTTGCGCCTTCGCCTGATGCAGAAAGCGATCCCCGACTCCGACCGAAAATTTCTCCAGCCTAAGTTCCCGGCTAGTCACAGCCACCTCGCTTCAGAATCGCCCGCGATAAGCCCAGAGCCCGAGACCGGGATTCGCTGTAAAAAAGATTTCCTCGCCGTCGACCAGGTTTTCGCCTTGCTGCAGTCGGGCGGGATCGTAACGCGCGAGCATCTTCTTCAGGTCGCCGTACGCAAACCCAACCCCTTCCACTTCGTCGCGAGTCAGATGACCAGGACACCAGGTGATCGAGAAGCGTCCTTCGGAGGAACCATGGATGAGATGTGCGGCGGCGCTCAGATCGTCAGCCAAGTCGCTGTTGGCCTCGACACTGGCCAGGGTTCGGGCCGTACCCCGGTAACCATATTTGCGGATCAGCCTGTCGATGCCGCGGTCTTCGCCGAACTCTCTTACGCCGGGTGCGAGAACGATAAGCTCAGCGCCGTCGGCCAGCGCCATCCGGGTGCGGTAGACGGCCTTGTTGCCCAACCACGTGCTGTGATATTCACCCGGATCCAAATAGACGACCGCTTTGCGAATTGGCTGATCCAGCATCTGGAAGTTCACTTCCAAGCTCAGGTCGGAAGCGCGCTGGAAACACTCAACGTCGTCTCCGATGAATAGACCGCGCAGGGCCAGACTGCCGTTCCCGCCGTCTCCTACCACGGTAAGCACATAGACGATGGGAATTTGCCGCAGAAAGTGATCGGAGGCGTAGTTGAGCACGCAGCGCACGGGATTTTCTGCGCGTCCCATGATGCGCTCCATGCCATAGACCGCACCGAGATAGTGACTGCGGTTGATGCTGTCCCGACCGCCCGCCCCGATGAGAATGTTCTTGTTGTAGTTCGCCATTCCGCTCACTTCGTGGGGGACTACCTGTCCCAGAGAGAGCACAAGGTCGAAGCCGCCGCGTCGAATCAGCCGATTCACCTGCGCAGGCCATGAGTAGTTCAACTTGCCCTCGGATTGCTCGTGAATGAAGGTTGCCGGAACTTCCCCGAGTGTCTCCGTGTCAGTGCGCCAGCTGTGAATGCGGAAAAGCTCATGGGGTATCTTGCCAAACATGCTAGTCAGCTGAGTGGGCGACATCGCTGCGTGCGTCCCCAAGGCCGGCAGGATCGCTTCCAACCGGCTGCCGTAATAGTCATAGGCATGGCGCGTTAATTCGCCGGCGCGAGACTCTCTGCGTGTCAGGTCTGGCGGCACGGCCAGTACGTGGCGACGGTCTCCGAGTTTGCCCAGCGCTTCAAACAGAAGACTTCGCATATCCGTGGAGGAGATGGCTAGGTTGGGACTGCCCTGCGCAAGGTAAAGACTCATGTAGTGAAATCCACCTTTTTCAGACCAGGAGCTAGGACACGAAGGATGACGATTGACAGTAAATAGGTGCTAGCGGAAATGCCAAAAAGCGGCGTGTAGCTGCGCGTCGCTTCGAGAATTTTACCTGCGCTCAGCGAGAAAAGTAGGCCGCCCACCGCACCCGCCATTCCGCCCACGCCAACCACCGCGCCCAGCGTATTGCGTGGGAACATGTCAGAGGCAACGGTAAAGAGATTCGCCGACCATCCCTGGTGGGAAGCCGCTGCCAGGCCCAGCAATCCAATGGCAGCCCACTTGGAGTTCACACTGCCCACCGTGCAAATGGGAAGCACCAGGGCCGCACAAACGAGCATGGCGGACAGCCTAGCTTGGGCGGCGTCCACAGGCCCGCGGCGAAACAGCGCGGGCAGCCAACCACCGCCGATGCTGCCTATCGCCGATAGGTTGTAGACCACAATCAGGGGCAGGCCGAGATGCGACAGGCCGAGGTGAAAGCGGGAGTCGAAAAAGGAGGGCAACCAGAAGAGATAGAACCACCAGATCGGATCGGTGAGAAACTTCGCAATCGAAAATGCCCAAGTCTGCCGGTAGGTAAGGAGTGTCAGCCACGGGATCTCTCTCTCCGCCGGCCCGCGCGCCTCGGGGTAGAGGTCGTCCAACCCGGCCTCGGTCGTCCTGAAGAGTTCCGAGGGTGCGGGGTAGTTCTTAAGCCACCATGCCATCCATGGCAAACCGAAGAGACCTGTCGAAACAAATGCGGCGCGCCAACCGAAGTGGAGAGTGATCCAGGGAATGACGGCCGGAGCAAGGATAGCACCCACGTTGGCGCCAGAGTTGAAGATGCCGGTGGCAAGAGAGCGCTCGCTCTCGGGAAACCAGTTTGCCACAGTCTTGACTGCCGCTGGGAAGTTGCCGGCCTCCCCCAGCCCGAGAAAGAAGCGCGCAATGCCGAGCCCAAGCGCGGAGCGGGCCAAGGCATGAGCCATGCTGGCTAGACTCCACACCCCCATGAACAGCGCGTAGCCGACACGAGTCCCCAAGCGATCGACCAAACGACCCGCGACCATCAGCCCGGCGGCATATGCCACCTGAAACGCGGCGACCACGTAACCGTAGTGGATCTCCGTGAGGCCCAGGCTATGCGCGAGTGTCGGTTTCAGAAGGCCGATGACCTGGCGATCCATGTAATTGATCGTGGTCGCCGCAAACAGCAGTGCGCAGATCGTCCAACGAGCACGGGATGGAAATCCACCCTGCGGAAGGCCTGTATCCCGTGCCTGCGCTGTCTCCGCCCCGGCTTGATTCATGAGAAAAGGGCTCCTGCCTTCAACCTCACAAGCGCGGCATACGAGATCCTAGGCCAAGTCGCGTGCCACTATGAACGTTGCGTCGTCATCCAGCCGCGGTGGGCGACAAGTCTTGCCAAATAGGCACAGTCCCGCTGCGCCTCTCATAATAATCTGTATCTGGGCACAGCGCCGCCTCGGGTGGCGGCAGTCACCAAACCTGCCTGCAGAAAGCGAAGTGCTTTAGACCATTACTGGATCAAGGAGAACTGCCCGTAAAGAGGCTCCTGCAATTGTCCTGGCTGGTCACCTTTGCCAGCCGAAATGCCGATCCGGCTTGGCATTTCGCGTGGGACAGTGTACTTCAGGACATCTTGACTTCACACCGGCCACGCAATAAAGTGCGTGCAAATCCGCACGTTACTTGACTAGACACGGTCGGCCCGCTCCTGAGTCTTGCGTGGTCCGGGTTGTAGTGTGGGCCGCGACGGCTCGTCGGTCTGCTGGATAAGGTCGAATGACGTGGTATCGCGTTTCACAGGGGGCTTTTGAACTGCGTTTCCGCCTGGGATTGCGGCACGCAATGGTTCAAATGAGCCCCGGAGTAGTCTCTTGATGCACGTCCCAAGTCCAAATCGCGAACGAAGCCACCTGGTGGCGAATGGGAGATGGATGGATCGCCGAATCGAGACTGCTATTGAAATCATGCGCGAGGAATTACATCGCAATCTGCCGGTGCGGGATCTGGCGTCCGAGGTGCACCTTTCCCGCTGGCACTTTATCCGCCTGTTCAAGGCCGAAACCTCGTTTTCCCCCAAGCAATATGTGCTTAACCTCAAGATGGAGCACGCCGAACAATTGCTCAACGAATCGTTCCTCAGCGTGAAAGAGATTGCCGCCAGCCTTGGTTTCGAAGATCGCAGTCAGTTCAGCCGTGAATTCAAAAAATTTCGCGGCTGCGCTCCCACGGAAATCCGCGCCCGTCGCGGAACATCGCGCGTCGACTAGCAACTCCCGCCACCGAAAAGCAACATACGCCACCCTTTTCTCGTTGTCCTTCCCTGCGCTCACGGCCTAGGATGACAAACATCACGCCACTCTAAAAGCAATTTCAAGCGTCCGCTGATTTGTCGAGCCTCCCACTTGTCCAACAGCAGACCGCTTAGAAGACCGGCATTCTTCTGGCCGAAGTAGATGCCTGGTACGAAGAACAGATGCTGGGAGCGCAAGCACCAGAGGGAGGACACCCACCATGAAGTTACAGCAAGTCACTCGAAATTGGAAAACCTGGAGAATTGCGAATTCTCATGCCGGCAGCCTGCCGATCAACCACAGAGCCTTTCGGTTCTTCGTACTCGCCGCCATGCTCTCCTTGTTGCCGCTGCCGAACCTACGTGCGCAGGGGCAGTGGGGAGGACAGGGGCAGGGGGGAGGACAGAGAGGCGGTCAAACCGCGAACCAGCGTCCAAGAACACGCAGCAGTGGTGGTGACCCCGCGGTTGACCCCGGAGTTCAGACCACCCCGCGCGGCACAGGCGATACCATCATTGACACTAGTAATGACCCGACTGGTTACACAGCCTTTTTCGAGGACGGTCAGGCTCGGTTCCAGGTGGTTGAGTCCGTTTCCAACTCGTCGAACGTAGGTCTAGGACCGCGGTTTAACTCAACTTCTTGCAGTTCCTGTCACGCGTTTCCTGCTCCCGGCGGGTCCGGCCCTGCTGCGAATCCACAATTCCAATTCATTCTCGACGGGACTGCACCCAATAACACCATGCCAAGTTTCATTACCGCCAATGGCCCAACCCGCGAAGCCCGCTTCCCGTTCTTCTTTAACTCGAACGGCACGGTCAACACGAGTGCCCCCAACGGCGGAGTGGAAGACCTCTTCACGGTCACCGGCCGTGACGACGCCGGCTCTTGCAACCTGGCACAGCCTCGCTTCGCGCAAGCGGTGGCGGCGAACAACGTCATCTTCCGCATTCCCACGCCCACCTTTGGCCTGGGCTTGATCGAGAATCTTGACGACTCAACCCTGCTCAAGAATCAGGCGGCTAATCTAACCAACAACTTCGGCATCGGCGGCACGTTCAACCACAACGGCAACGACGGCACCATCAGCCGCTTTGGCTGGAAGGCGCAGAACAAGTCGCTGCACATCTTTACCGGTGAGGCCTACAACGTAGAGATGGGCATCAGCAACGAACTGTTCCCGCAGGATCGCCCGCTACCGGAAGAAGATCAATTCGGCACTGGGCTGCCGGCGAATTGTCTGAATCTTAGCGGGAAGGGATACCCCGAAGACGAGATTAACCCGCAAGCCTCGCCGAATATTGAGGTTCTTGATGACGTATCGGCGTTTGCCAACTTCATGCGTTTCCTGGCCCCGCCACAACCGGGTTCAGTCACTGCCAATGGAGCGGCTGTTCCCGCAGCCACGATCAGTCAGGGCCAAGCCCTGTTCTCATCGATCGGCTGCGCAACCTGCCACAATCCCTCGCCCGGCACCACGCAAGCCTCCAGCTTCGTTGCCGCTTTAAGCAATGCCCCGGTGAACGCGTTCTCGGATATTGAGATCCATCACATGGGTACGGGCTTGGCGGACAACGTCGGGCAGGGCGGCGCGGGCGGCGATCAGTTCCGCACGGCTCCCTTGTGGGGCGTCGGGCAGCGGATCTTCCTGTTGCACGATGGCCGCACCACGAACCTAATGCAGGCGATCCAGGCCCATGCGAGCACTGGCAGTGAGGCGAACACTGTGATCTCGAATTTCAACAGTCTCAGCGTCGCCCAGCAGCAAGCGATCTTGGACTTCTTGCGCTCACTGTAATCGTTTCATGCAGCTTGCTGGCGGGGCACGTACGGTGTGTCCCGCCAGCTTTTTTCAGTCTAGAAGTGATCCGTGGTTGATGCTCCGCTTCCCCCTACAACTGGTTCGATCCGCAGCACGGCACGCGCCGCCCCATCTTGCCTCATCCCCAAAGCCAAAGTCTTCGACCGAATAATCGAAAGGGGGATCGGGCGCCAGGTCGCCGAGCCGAGCGATCACGACCTTAGGCAACAGTCAGAAATCTGTACTGCTCTTCGGTGAGCGGCACAACGCTTAATCGTCCCTGCCGTACCAGGGGAGATTCTCGGAACAGTTTGTTCGCCTTGACCTCCGCCAGCGTAACCGGCCTGGGGAGCGTCTGACCGGCCTGGATCTCGACCTTCGGATTCTTCCGGTCTGAGGCATCCACGCAAACCACTCGTGCAGTCCCTAGAGCCGATTTTCGATCGCCAGTTTCGTAAATGATAAGGCGGTCACCTGGCTTCATGGCGGAGAGATGCTTTAAAGCCACCGGATTTGACACACCGTCCCAAACCGTCGTGGTGTCGCGCTCAAGGTCAGCAAAGGAGTATTCGGAAGGCTCGGTTTTGAGGAGATAGTCCATAGAATTTCCACTCAGCTGACAACGCCTCTAATCCACCGCTTTTCTGTTTCCCTCGATCATTGCGGCGGTGCCCCTTTGGGGTCCTGCTTCTGTCCAGTCTGGTCTTCGTAAACCGAATACTGCGCTTGCGGACGCTTCAGACTGACGCTGATCTCCATGGTTGGCTGATTGATGTCGTAGTCCGCCCCAAAGGTCTGGAAGCCCTTCGCCAGCACTTGGACGCGGATCTTACCATAGGGAACCCCTTCGTAGCTGGCTTTGCCGTCAAGATCAGTCTTGAGCTCGACCCCACCCTTTGCCTGTCGACCTTTCCCGTTTACTTCATGGAGGACTACCACCGCATTGATCACCGGTTTGCCACCTGCTTCTCTTCGAACCAAAAAACTTAGCGACGCCACCTCGTCTGAATCTTGATCTTGGCTTTTATCTTTGTTCTTGTTCTGATCGTTCTCGCCCAAGGCGGCAAGGGATAGGAGAAGAGCGCAGGCGAGAACCAGGAATTTCATGCCTTTCAATTTTACTCCCAGCCGCCCGGAGTAGGCATGGTTTCTGGCGATCCACCGAATCCAGAGTCCTTCAAGAACGGAGGAGGCAGAGGCAAGACCGCGCACCTCTTCGAGTCCAATCGAATGCGCAGATAGTGCCGACCGCAACATTGTCCCTCGCGGCGTTTTTCTCAAGCGGGACTGGAGAGATTGGGCACCGACGGCAGCCCAATAACCATCGTGGTTACTTAGCTGACAAAGTACGGCAGTAGGCTCGGATCGCCTCCCGTTGTTGAGGAAGCAGACTCACGAACTCGAACCCGTGCAAGAAACCCATGCGATGACGCACCACGGCTCGTAACCGCTGAACATCGGGTACCAGGGGAAGCGAAAGCTCGAGGGAAACCATCTCTCCTGCTGGCAATTCGCTGGTGATCACCGCACCCAGTCCTGCTTCGGCAATTTCAAAACAGCGGCCATGGACCCTCACCGCTTCGTTGTTCTCTGCCAGGATACGCACGATCAACGGGATTTCAGTGCGATAACGCGCAACCCGACGCGTGGAGGATCGATGCTGGGTTGGCGGATGCTTGGAGTCCACTAGGTTAATGAAATGAGCAAAATATGCGCCGGTAAATATGGTCACAGAAAGAA
Source organism: Terriglobales bacterium (assembly GCA_035623335.1). GTDB lineage: Bacteria > Acidobacteriota > Terriglobia > Terriglobales > Acidobacteriaceae > JAFAGX01. The sequence continues at coordinate 34,798 of DASPTQ010000218.1, read as the reverse complement.
AGTACGTTCGCAAGTGACATTGGTGTCTGACAGTAACACGGTTTTCTTGCTACCAGAGTACTCAACAGGATCCCGGATTCCTCGAAAGGTAGACTCAACAAGAACGGCTCGATGCGATCTTCTGTAGCTCGGACTTTCGCAGGAAAGCTGGAACCTCGAGGAGGCAAACGACAGCGTCGGAGCTGCCTCGGGTGACAATCGTAAGTCGCCCACATCCGGCAAACAAAACTGCCTAATTTACCTGAGTCCTGGTAAGCTTATCCCGGCGAGGCGTGGACCCGTAGCTCAAGTGGATAGAGCAATGCGCTTCGAACGCAGAGGTTGGGAGTTCAAGTCTCTCCGGGTCCGCCAGACTTTACCTTCGATCTCTACTTCAGAGCCCACCGACAAGTCTTCTGTCTTGAAATAGCCATCCCCTGATTCGAGAGGCCCTGGCGAGGGCAAGGGTTGGTCTTCGGAATCTCGCAGCACAGACAACACTTCGCGTGGTCTTCTACAATGCCTGAGTGGTGAAGACCTGGGACGTCATCATCGTCGGCGGCGGAATCATCGGACTTTCTCTGGCGATCGCCCTGCACAAACGAGGGGCGCGAGTTCTCTTGGTCGAGCGGGGCGAGCCCGGCCGCGAGGCGTCGCATGCGGCGGCTGGTATGTTGGCCGATAGCGTGCTCGAAATGCCCGCAGCTCTCGAGGCGTTGGCCAAGGCTAGCGCGGAGATGTATCCCGAGTTTGTCCACGAGCTTCAGGATGAGTCGGGAATTAACGTGGATCTGCGTGATCAGGGGACACTGGTGTTCCCGGCTGCGGACGAGGTCCACCATCCTCCGGCATTCGGCGCGAACCATCGTCTGCCTGCTCCGCTCACGGAACTAGAGCCGGCCCTCTCTGATGCGAACGGTCCGGCGCTGTTTTTGCGGGAGCGCAGCGTCGACCCGCGGGCGCTTGCTGCCGCGGCCTTGCAGGCGGCCAGACACCGGGGGGTGGATATTTCCTCCGGATCCCCGGTCAGCAAGGTGCTCGCGGCGGGCGACCGGGCGGCGGGAGTGGCCACGGATCGGGCCGAATATCACGCGCCCGTGGTGGTGAATTGTGCGGGAGCGTGGGCAGCACAGCTACTGCCACTGCGCTTCCCGGTCCGCCCGGTCAAAGGCCAGATGCTCGCCGTGGCCGGGCCGAGTTTGCTGCGTCATGTCGTCCGCGCCCCGGAGGTTTACCTGGTTCCCCGAAGCAATGGGCGAATCCTAATTGGATCGACCCTCGAAGATGCTGGTTACGATAAGCGCGTGGACGCCGAGGTCATCAATCGTATGCACAGGGCGGCCGTTGCCTTGATCCCCCAACTGGAGCATGCCCGGATGCTGGAGGCTTGGACGGGGTTGCGCCCGGGAACGCCCGACGACTTGCCCATTCTTGGACCTACAAGCCTGCCCGGCTATTTCGTCGCAGCCGGGCACTTTCGGGACGGCATTCTGCTGGCACCAGTAACCGCCGAAGTCATGGCCCGAGTGCTAACAGGCTTGAAGCCTGAGTATGATATAGCCCCATTTTCTCCAGCCCGCTTCTGAATCGATCGATGCCACCGGTGAAATTCGTCGGCATCACTAGTTCCTTGGCCCGGTTACCACAGAGGCAGGCTTGCCTATACGACGATTTCGCCCTGGGCCCAAGCATTCGTGTGCCGTCGCCGATGGTCGGCATGGTGGTTGGGAACATCGAGAAACCCCAAGGGCTACAATGGCCAGAACTTTCCTAAGCCGACGTATCGCAGTCTGAAGGGTGCAGCCGTGCGCCTAGCTTGCCTTTGAGCAGATTCCCGGCTAGTGCCGGCTGGTCGGTGGGGGAACCACCGGTGCATCGCCACCTTGCCCCTGGTTCTTTGCGTTGGCATCCCCTGTCGGCAGGTGGGAGCCCGCCATCTCGGTCAAGCGCTGGTACCGCTTCTGCGCATCAGCATACTCATCCTTGCTCACGTCAGAATCGGCAGCGACCTTGTCTGCCTTGGCATCGTAGTCGTCCGACTCGTCCTGGGCTTGGGCTTTCTTGGGATTCTGGAGGTATTTTTCAACGTTGTCGTCGATTTTATGATTCAGTTTCTTGGCGTCTGAATCGATTTGCTTCCAGTTGGCATGCCCATTCGCGATGTCCAGCATGCTCTTCCCCGCTTTCAGTTCCTGCGCGATCTGTTCCATTTTGAGGCCACCCGCCTCCAGTTCGCGGGCCAGAAAAAGGTTTCCGTAACTCAGGTTCATATCCTGGCGCTGCTTCACCAGGTCTAGCCGTTTTGCCTTCAACATGTCGGCCATGGTGCGGTTCACAACGCTGCGCATATTGGAATCAACCGAGAACGCGGAGATCTTCTTGATTTCATTGACAGCTTTTTCCTGATCATCGGCGAATCCGGGAAGAACGAGAACGAACGCCAACAGGCAGATCAGCGAACCAATGATCTTGGTCATGACAGCAACCTCCGAGCACATTCTAGTAGGGCCAGTGGACAAAAGAAAGGCGGCCTAAAATCAGGCCGCCCTCGAGATAGCATCGTCCATATTACTGGATTAGAAGACGAACTTGGCGGACAGCTGAATCAACCGCGGAGAAGCATCGCCTCCCAGGAAGGATCCAAGGATACTGGTCGGTGTGTTCACCGTCCGCAGGATCTGTCCGAAGGTTGCCGTGTGGCTGATGTTGCGATCCGGCTGGTCGAAATTCGGATGGTTGAAGAGATTGAAGAACTGAACTCCCAAGCCCAGTTTACCGGCCTCCCAGTGTGGGATGTTCGTATACTTCATGATCGTCATGTCAGTATCGAAGTAGCCCGGTCCGTAAGACTGGTTGCGGCGCAGGGTTGAAAAGCCGCTAGGCCCGGTTGAGGAGATAACAGGGGTAAAGTCCGCAGCCGTCAAGCAAGGCCGGCTTTCACCACTCGGAGTCGCACTCGCCGCCCCTGTACCGCAGTTTGGCTGCGGGGCTCCGCTGTAGTTAGCGAACAGGATTGCCCCGGGATTCGGGGTTGCTCCGTAGCCGTAACTCTGGAGGGTAACCGAATCACCGCCATCGGTGACCGTATACGGGAGACCGCTCCGGGTAAACAGTGTGCCGGAGAGCTGCCAGCCCTGCATGAGGGGCCTCGGCCCCCACTTGTAAGGCAACTCCCAGACATACGACATACTGCCGTAGAGGCGCGTGTCGTAATCAGCATTGCCGTACATTCCCCGCAAATCAAACGGGTTCTGCGGGAATATGGCGTTGACGTTGGTCGTGTCGTTGAATGGCAAGAAGCCACCGTTGGAAATTTCGTCGATGGCATGGCTCCAGGTAAAGCTTCCCTGAATTTGAACACCATGGGCAAAACGGCGCGTCACCGAAGCTGTCAGCCCGTTATAGTTGGAGACAGCGTGGCTTCCAACCTCCGCTACCTCGTTAAATCGAGGGTCGGGTGGCGCTGCGGGTAGTCCGGCGAAGCCAAAAGGACAAACCGAAGTGGGGCAGTAGCTATTTAGCGTGTTGTACAGAACCGACTCGTGGTAACCGTGATTGCCCACGTATTTGAGGTCGATCGAGGTATTGACGCCGACGGCCTGTTGAGCTTCCAAGCTCCACTCCTCGTAAGTCGGGATGCTGACCTTGGAAACGTTCGAAAAGCCCGGAGGAGCGAAGAACGGGTTCGCCGCCTCGATTTGTCCGAGGGTTTGCCCGGCTGCAAAGCCGTTTTTGAAGGACGTATTCGAGCCGCTAGCCAAAGCGAATAGGTTTCCGGGTACCGTAGCCTGCCAGTTGGGCGACATCGGGGCAAAGGCCGTGGTGAAGGTGTTATCGAGCGGCGGATTTTGGGAGAGGTTATCGGCAACCGTTCCAGGGAAGGTATCTCCGAACATGCCGATGCCGCCTCGTATGACGGTGTTCTTCAGCCCCGGCGGAGTCCACGCAAAGCCGAAGCGGGGGTTCCACACGATCGTCTGAAAGTTGGGAATGGCCTGGTGCAGACCGGTCACGATCGACTGGTTGTACGGAATCGAGGCACTCTTGTCGAGGCTCGCAAAGGGAGCGTTAAATCTCGCAAAGCAGTTGGTCTGACACACTGGGTTGGACGGATGGTCCATACGCAACGTAAATGTCAGTTTCAGGGTCGGCGTTGCCCGGAAGTCGTCTTGCAGATACCAGCCCAACCCATAGATGGAAACCGGCTGTGCCAAGCTTGCGGGGAACGATTGGGTAAGAATGGACCCCGTGGTTCCCCCGCTCGGGCCGGTAGTCGTGGTAGGCACACCACCGTTGTAAAAAGCATCGAGGCTGAGAGGAATCAATAGACCGCTGTTGTACAAGCCGAAATCGTGGTCGCCGATGTCATAACGATGGAAATTCAACCCCAGCTTTAGCGTATGCTTCGCGCCTAAGTTGTAGGAGAAGTCATCGACGACTTGGTACTGCGTGACGTTACGCCCTTGGGGAAAGATGAAGTCAATGCCCCCCAGCGAGGTACCCTCAAAGGTGTTCGTCAACGATGAGTCGGCTAGCAACAGGGTCGTCGGAAAAGCCGCCAAGGTAGCCGCCGAGTCGGCGTTTTCGAAGATTGCGCTGTAGTAAGCAGCGGAGAAAATCACGTTGTTGACGGCCTTCACGCCGAAGGTGTGAGTCCAGCTAGCCTGACCTTGGTACTCCGGCTGGTTGCTCTGGGTGTTGAATAGCTTGTTGATGGGGTCCGTGTAGGTGGCTTGTAGACCTTTATCCTCCTGGAGGCGAAGGAACACTTTGTCGCTGTTCGTGAGATTGAAGTCGAACCGTCCGGCCAGTAGGTATTCATGCGTCAGGTTGGTTTGGGTTGAGCGCCAGCTCTGAGTGCAGCCTGAGGTGATCGGAGCGACAGGATCGATGGCAACATCGTAGCAGCCGTTGTTGCTGGCCGTAACCGGTGTTGCCGTATTGATACCGGGAGCAGCGTTGTAGAGGCTAAACATCGTCTTGTAGAACGGGACCTGGGCGGCTTGCCCGATAGCCCCCAGGTGGGTAAGTGTGGCGGCTTCGAACGCGGGGGTTGGCACCGATACGGTTTGGTTGGTGGGAATCACCACCCGCAGCCCCTCGTAGTTGAAAAAGAAAAACGCCTTGTCCTTTTTAATCGGCCCGCCGAACGAGGCCGCGTACTGATTGGCATTGTCGAAACCTTTGGGCGTCTTGGGCGTGGTGTTGTTGTTAAACCAGTCATTGGCATTCATAGACGAGCCGTTCCACCAATAGGAAGCGTTGCCGTGCCATCCATTAGTTCCCGACTTAGTCACGTAGTTCACGGTCGCGCCAGCGAAACCGCCATACTCGCCAGAGTAGCCGTTGCTAACAACCGTCGCCTCCTGAACCTCGTTATTGCCCAAGAGTAAGTTGGTGGCTCCTGAGTTATTCAAGTTCAGAAAGGGGTCGTTGTCATACATTCCATTGATGGTGAATAGGTTAGAAGTTGCCGAGATTCCATAACTCGAAAAGTTGCCGTAGCCGCTCTGGGTGTTCATCGTCGATCCCGGCGCGACTTGCGCGATAAAGCTCAGATCGTTTCCCGGGTTCGGCAGATTCTGCACTGCCCTGGTGTTGATCGAGGTAGTAATTTCTGAGCTGTCGGTTTGCAGAAGTGGCGCCTCGGCGCTGACCTCGACGGTGGTTGAAGTGTTGCCGACCTCCATTTTCAAGTTCGCGATGGAAGTCGAGCCTACGGCAACGGTTTGCGTTACCGTAACCGTCTTGAATCCTTGAGCGGACGCCGAAATCGAGTAATTCCCGGGGCTCAAGAGAGGAAACCGATATTGGCCTTGCGCGTTTGTTCGGGCGGTTTGCGTATAGCCTTTATCAAGGCTCTTCAAGATGAGTTCGACATTTGCAACAACCGCCCCGGAAGGATCGCTTACCGTGCCGGTAATGTCCCCGGTGGTCATAGATTGGCCTGCCGCCAGCGTGACCAGGAGCGCTGTGAGCAGGCATACGTAGAGACAACAAAGACAAAACGCGGGAGTGTTGTTATTGTCCTTCGACAATGATCGAAATGGCATGACGTCTCTCCAGATTTAAACTTGTTAGACGTATTGTGCTGGTTGCCTACCCCTCACACCGTTCGTTGAGGAGGGCTTGACCTATTGGGTCAACACACGACAGTGCACACACATCTGCTAGACAGAAAGTTGCACGCTGGTTGCCAATTACAGTTTTTGTATAGATCTAGCCCGATACGAAACATGGACAGATCTGATTGCGATATCGCCACTAGCGATCTACCAATTTTGGGATATTAGTTGCCACAGGGTCCGCAAAATCATATCTTTCGTCCATATCTGCCGCGCAGGCTGGATGACGTTCCTCCCCTTTTTCAGGAAAATATGGCGTTTATTTTCGCCTGTCTTGAGCGGTGAAGATCAAAGCAAGCAGCACAAAGCCGCCGGGAGGCCGTGCCGGTCGGAATAAGCCAGAGAACTATTGCTGAAATGATCGTAGTGTCGTCCCATTCGGCTAAAAGCAGGTTTCGTCAACTCTGAGACTGAGGCATCTAACGCATTCTTCGGTGGGTTTGGCACTGGGAATACCGGCTCACGGGGCCCTTTCGCATTCAGGCGCAAGCCTTCATCTCGTCGACCGCGCTAAGACGACCTCGATGACAAAGCAGGGGGGGTATTTGGTGGAATGGTGACGACTGGCCTTCTTGGGTTCGACGAAATGGCCTCTCGCTCTAGGTCACAGAATTCCGCCAGTGGCTCAGGTATACTGGTTTTCCTCCTAACTTCCGTGTCGCTTCCGCGAGAAAGAGGACCATGTATGGCTTCCCCAGCAGTGGATTTTGCCCGAGAAAATCATCAGCGCTTCTTGAATGAGCTGAAAGATCTGCTTCGTATTCCGAGTGTGAGCACACTGGCGGAGCATAAGTCCGACGTACAGAAGGCGGCCGACTTTGTCGCCACTGAGCTCCGCAGAATTGGCATGGAGAATGTGGAAGTGGTCCCCACCAAAGGCCACCCACTTATCTACGCGGACTGGCTCCATGCTCCCCGACAACCCACCGCGTTATGCTACGCGCACTACGATGTGCAACCTCCCGATCCGCTCGACGAATGGCTGAGCCCGCCGTTTGAGCCTACCGAGCGCAACAACAACATTTATGCGCGCGGTGCGGTGGATGACAAAGGACAACTGTGGATGGAGATTAAGGCAATCGAGGCCTTAATGAAGGGCCATGGCGGCAGACTGCCGCTGAATGTGAAGTTCATAATCGAGGGCGAAGAGGAAGTAGGCGGCGAGTCGATTGCCGAATACGTCCGCCAGCAGAAAGCCAAGCTTCGGGCCGATTTCGCGCTGGTATGCGACACCGAGCTGTTTGCCCCCGATCTGCCCACCTTGTGTGTCGGACTGCGCGGGTTGGTGTATACGGAAATCGAAGCGGTTGGACCGAAAACGGATTTGCATTCCGGCATGTATGGCGGTGTCGCTCCCAACCCATTTTTCGGCTTGATCGAAATCATCAGCAAGCTCAAGGACTCTAAGGGCAAGATTCTGATTCCGGGCTTCTACCGAGATGTGAAGAAACCCTCGGCCGACGAACTGAGGGCCTGGAAAAGGCTGCCCTTCAAGGAAGAGCACTACCGCAAGACCGAAGTCGGATCGAAGGTGCTAACCGGCGAGCCGGGCTTTTCGGTTCTGTATCGTACCTGGGCGCGTCCGACCCTTGAGGTTCACGGGATGCCGGGCGGATTCACGGCTCCCGGCGCCAAGACCGTGATTCCCGCGCGCGCCGCCGCCAAGGTTTCCATGCGGCTTGTCCCCAATCAAGATCCTGATGACATTCTGAAGCGCTATACGAACTACGTGAAGAAGCTGACCCCGAAAGGGATTGAGACCAAGATTAAGGTCTGGAGCAAGGGGCCGGCTTGCGTGGTCGGCACCGACAACCCGTACATCAAGGCTGCGACGTTGGCGATGCATGAGGTCTTCAAGAAGGATACGGTATTCATCCGCTCCGGCGGCTCGATACCGATAGTGACCGACTTTCAGGATGTACTGAACATACCCAGCGTGATGATGGGTTTCGGCCTGCCCGACGATAATCTCCATGCCCCCAACGAGAAATTCCACATTCCGAATTTCTACCGGGGGATTGAGTCGATCTGTTTATTCTTCGAGAAACTGAGCGCATAGCCGCGCTCGCTCGGGGAGAACCACCGGGCAGGTCTTAGTCTGGCAATGTTTGTCTCGCGGGATCAGGCGACCGCCGTCGAAGCCCGCACCGTCAGCACCGGTTCCACTTTCCGGCGGACAGAGCGAAGTCTCATCCCATCTCCCGGCGGGCTTTCGGTTGCTCGTAGAAAGATGCCCGCCCCGATGTTCCCCAGATCCTCCATGGATTGCCGCACGGTGGTGAGCGGGGGATTATAAAAAGCGGCCGCCGACACATCGTCGAAGCCCACGACCGAACACTGTTCCGGCACCTTGAGCCTCGCCTGGGTCAAGGCGCGAATCGCGCCAAACGCGGTCATATCATCAAACGCCATCACCGCCGTAAACCGGGCGCCTCTCTCAAGTAGCCTCGCCATGGCCTCAAACCCCGCTTCGGAACTCGAAGCTGTATCCTTGAGTTCCACGATCCGCTTGGAATCCAAGGCGAGAGAACGCTCCCGGGCAAACTCGCTGATGCCCGCCCAACGATGCGCGCTGTCGACCACCTGCTTCGGCCCCCGGATGAAAGCGATCTCGCGATGCCCGAGTTCGAAAAGATGGGCGATCGCCAAGCAAGCACCCATCTTGTTGTCGACCGATACCGAGCTGATCCCGCCATGCCGGGATTCGCGTCCGATCACCACCACCGGAATCTGGTTCTTGGCGAAGGGATTCAGCATCTCCGTCTGCAGCTCTAACGAGTTCGCTACCGCGATGACGCCTTCGATACGCCGTTCGAACAGGGTGGCCACATACTGGCGGAATCGAGCACGGCTGTTCTGGATATCGACCAGAACGGGAAGGTACGCGGAACCATACAGAGATTTGTCGATTCCGAGCAGCACTTGGGCGCAATACGGGTCACTCACGTCCGGCACCAAAACGGCCACCGTCTGGCTGCGCCGGCTGCGCAGCGAGCGGGCAAACTGGTTTGGGTAGTAACCGAGCTTTCGGGCCCATTTTCGAACCTGCTCCTTCGTCTTCTCGGGGATGTGTTGACCGGCGGGGGAATTGTTCAGGACCAAGGAAATCGTGGTCGGTGAGAAACCGCTAGCCTTCGCAAAATCTCGGATCGTAATCATCGCCTTCGAGCCAGCCCAGCCTACCCTGATTGAGTCTAATCAAGCGAAAGCGCAAACGCCAGCACGCGTGGCAGGATGGGCGGGATGGGGAGAGGAGAGTTGGAGGAGAACTACTTCGCGACATCCACCCACGCCGGGTTGGACCACGCCGACGGATCTTCCGAGCCGGCGGCTCGCACGCGGTAGGTGATGTGCGCTGCTTCGGGCAGGCGCTCCGTGTAACCGGCTTCGATCGCAGGCAACACCGTGATTTTTTGCCATGGTCCCCAGTCGAGCGAACGCTCGATTTCAAACCCCAAGGGCTTGCCGTATTTCTTCCAGGTGAGTTGGACGTCGGAGCCGGAGCGTACGGCTGCCAATTCCCCTGGCGCTTCTGGGGCCTGCCGCCAATCCAGATAGGAAGCATCCGTAATGGCCACGACACTGTCCTTCAAAGGAATGCGCAGCGTTTGCTTCTCGCGATTGACCCACGCGGCCGGGGTGATCCGACCGGTTCGCACGTCGACCAGGATCGGTTTGCTAATACCGCTACCGGGAAAACCCGCCTCCACGGCGAGAGGCGCGAAATTGTCCGCCGGGTCAGAGACCAGGGCCAGCCAGATGGCATAGATCCGTTTTCCCGACCTGCGCTCGCGGTACGCGTACTTTCGCAGTTGGCCGTGGCTGTATGGCTTGGGCGGATCAAGCAAGATGTCGGCCATCGGGTCCGGCTCGGTCTGCCCAAACAGCGCCGAGGTCACGGCGAAGGCTCGATAGGCCTGGCGCGGCCGGAAGGCATCCCCGGAGGAGGTCGCGCCGTGCACGAGGCCCATTTGGTCGCCCTCATTGCCATCGGTGCCCGGAATCAACTCCCAAACGAACGGTTTGACCCCCTGGGAGAGGGCCTGCAGGAAGAAGCGGGGAAGGTAGCGAGCCTGCACCGACTCGTTTGAGTTCTTCCACGCCGGAGGCGTATTCCACTCATTCTCCCAGAACTCAATGTCCTGGCGCACGCCCGGGGCGCGCAGCACCGCTTCCCGGAACAAGTCTGCCTCTTCGAGCGCATCTTCCTCCTCGGGAGGTTCATTACGCCCATATCCGGGATAGGTGTGATAGGCCATGACATCGATTTTCGAGGGGCAGGCGGACAGTGCCGCCAGCACAAACGAGCGGTCGATCTCGCTGGTTCCGCCAAAAATCACTTTGGACTGGGGATCCACCTCGTGAATGACATCGGCAACTGGGCACAACGCGCGTGCGTAGGCGCGGCCTTTGGCCGCACGCAGCTCGCGCGACTCCACATTCGGACGCCAGTAACCGATATTGGGCTCGTTCCAAACTTCCCAATACTTAATCTTGTCCCGGTAGCGTTGGACCATGAAACGCGCGTAGTTCAGAAAGCCCTGAATTTCGGCTTCCGTCTTGAGGCCGTGAAATATCACCGGGGCGGGTTCGTCCTGATCACCAATTCCCGGCGCGGCCGGGTCCAGGTGCTGGGGCCGGGTGCGAGCATCCCCCTCATAGAGCGCGTTCCCATAGCAGAGCTGCAGCTCGATCGAAACGCCATTCTCGTAGAGCGAACGTATGGCCTCGTCCACCTCGCTACGCACCCGGTACACGCCTGGCTCTTGTTCTACCCAATCCCAGCTGGTCTTCTCGGAGCTGTTTTCATACTGGCCAAGCCGAACCCATTTCACCCCGGAATCAGAGATGAGTGTCCACCAATGTGCGGACCACGGCAGGCGAGGATCGCGCGGCAAGGGAAGGTTCACGCCGAATCCCTCCGCCAGCTGGGGGGAGCGTCGGGGAGGTACCTGCTGCGGAAGACCTTGGCTGGCGGCAGGCAAGGCAGTCACGGCAAAAAGCAGCAGGCAGCGGGCCGGCAGCAGGGCTGGATGCCACGCGAGGCATCGAAGCATCGATCAACCTCCTCTTAATTTGCCCTACGGACGCGCCGCCGGAGCCACAGGACGGTTCAGGCAACCGAGCTGGTTCGCTCCGGAGCCGTAGACACCTTCGTCCACGACTTACTCTGGGCCGAGCGCTCCACCGCTTCGAGCAGCCTGTGCACGGCTACCCCGTCATCGAAGTTGGCGTGGAACCGATCCTTGCGGGCGAGGGACTCGAGGAAATCGGCCAGGGTTGCGATAAACGTGTGTTCGTAACCGAGAATGTGCCCGGGCGGCCAGAATCGGCTTACGTACGGATGACCCGGACCGGTTACCAGCACGTTGTGGCTACCTTGCACTTCTGCGGCATCGCTTCGTTCAAAGACCTCCAGCCGGTTCAGGTCCTCGAGATTGAAGCGAATCGCGCCTTGCGACCCGTGGATTTCGAAGCTGTTGCGGTTGCGGCATCCGGTGGCGAAGCGCGTGGCCTCAAACGTGCCGATGCTGCCATTCGCGAAGCGTGCGAGCAGCAGGACGGCGTCATCGACCTCACGGTTGGGGACGAAGGTCTGAAGCAGGCTGCTCACTTCCTGGATCGATCCATTGAGAAGTAAGGCCAAGTCCAGCGAATGGGAGAGCAGGTCGCCCATGGCACCGGAACCTGCGTCCGCTCTGCGGAATCTCCAAACCCCGGCTCGTTCGGGATCTCCGCCCCAACTCTGCAGATACGTGGCGCGGTAATGAAAGGGCTTCCCGATTTTTCCCTGGTCCAGCAGCTGTTTTGCCAAGGCGATCGCGGGCACGCGGCGATAGTTGAACCAGACCAGAGTCGGCAGGTTTCGTGCGGCCTCGGCCATGCGTTCCGCCTCCGGCAAATTCATGGCCAGCGGTTTTTCGCAGAGCACAATCTTCCCCGCCTTGGCGGCTTCGATAGCAATCGGAGCATGCAGGTGATTGGGCGCACCGACATCGACAACATCGATGTCCTTCCTGGTCACCACCGACTGCCAGTCGGTCTGCGCCTCTTCCCAGCCCCACCGGGCGGCAAAACTCTCCACCGCCTCCCGCTCGCGGGCGCAGACGACTTTGAGTCTGAGCTCGTAAGGAATGTCGAAGAAGCATCCGGCTTGACGGAAGGCGTTCGAATGAGCGCGCCCCATAAAACCGCAGCCGATCATGGCAACGTTCAACTTTGGCTTGGCCATAAGTTCCAATCTGTTCTGTCTTTAACGGCGAACTTCTTAGGATTCCGAACGCGCTAACACCTTGCGGAATGCGTGCAGGATGTCGTCTTCATCCTGCTTGGTGAGACAGGATGGAATGGTCAGGAGAATGCTGCGCTCAAACAGACTGTCGGCAAACGGGCATGTTCCCTTGGCGTATTGCGCTTTCGAATCGCGGTTTTCCGCCAGACTCCAGGGGAATCCTCTCCCGTCGGTGCTGGTCTTGTTCACCAGGCTCACGATATTGGAGTAGATATGCAAGCCCCAATCGGTCATCACCACATCCGTGATCCCCTGGGGCGACGTGGCAATCCCTTCGGCGCGCAGCGCTTGCTGGATCCTCCGCGCCTCGCTGGCACTTTCTAGGGTGAGAATCAGAAAGCACCCGGTATCGCCCTCGGTATCGACGATACGCCGGAGGTGGACTTGGGGGAAGGCTTCGAGCGCTCGGCGAATGCGGTATTTGCTCTCCCGCATGCGGCCGATGATTCTGGGCAACTTTTGCAGCTGGACGCGGAGCATCGCGCCCCGTATTTCGTCCAGCCGGCAACCACGGCCCCAAAAACAAAGATCGAGATTGTCAAAAATCGCCCGGCCGCTTTCGTCGCGAGCGTATCCGTTGTCGTGCGCGGCCACCGCGCGTTGGTACAGGCGCCGATCGTTGGTCACCACGCAGCCGCCTTCGCCGCTGCTCATATTCTTGTTCATTTGAAAGCTGAAGATGCCCATGTCCCCGAAGCTGCCGACCCGCTTGCCGCCGACACTGCCTCCGGCGCACTGCGCGCAATCCTCGAGCAGAAACAAGCGTCGCGCGCGCGCGATCGCGAGCAGGCGAGGAGCGTCGGCTGGCGCTCCACTCATGTGCACGGCGATGATGCCGGCCGTCCGCGGCGTGATGTGACGTTCTACGTCGCGCGGATCCAACGTGAAGGTCTCGTCGATGTCCGCCAGCACGGGAATCGCCCCCAGGTTGACCACGGCAGCCACGACCGCGACCCACAGATAGGCGGGAACGATCACTTCCTGACCCGGTCCGACGGCCAGCGCCGAGAGCGCCGTCTGCAGTGCCGCACTGCCGCTCGTCACCGCCAGCGCGTGTTCGACCCCGATAAACTCGGCAAATTCTTTTTCAAAGGCCGCCACCTCTCCCTGCAGATCGATCCCGTAGTAGCGGAACAACGACCGGCTTTTGAGCACGCGCTCGACCGCCTCAATCTCGGCCTCATCGAGGTAGTGCATGGCGGGAAACTCCAGCGGCAGGGGCCTGCTGCGCACCGGCTCGCCTCCTTCAACTGCCAACCGCTCGAGCTCCATGGTGTCTGGCTTCGGGTGTGATTTCACGTCCGCTCCTCTCGGGCTTCGTCGGGAGGTTCCCTAAATTCGTTCTTGCGCAGCCGGGGTCCCGGTCGCTCCCTCGGTGTGCCCGGAACTATAAAGCCGCCTCCGGCCGAAAGCAACCCGGCTGGACACCGGTTCCAAAGGTCCTCTCCTCGAGTCCAACCGAACCAACGCTTCCCTGCTCCAGGCTCTCTGCCCTCCGGGGCGCCCCCGCCCGCGGCTATCTGTCCAAGGGCGCGGGACCATCAGATAAACGCGTTTACTACTCGTTTAAATCTCCGAAGTGCGTTTGTCAAGGGGTTTTTATCCCGAGCCGGGTGGATGGAGAAATAGGGCTCCTGCCGATGCCCAATGGTACTGGGAAGCGACCGGGCGAGCGGAGGAGATCTTCCGAGCCGGTTTGGCCCGGCGGGATGTCCAAGGCCACGGGCAGATTCTGCTGTCTGCCGAATCAGGAGTGGCGCGCCTTGGCGGCTCTTTCGGCGTGCAGGCTCTGCAAGGCATGCACCCGGATCTCGCCGCGTTGCAAGGCGGCAATGCCCTCGGCGGCGGCGCGCGCCGCCGACAGAGTTGTGATGGTGGGAATGTGGAAGTTCACCGCGGCCCGGCGAATGGCCTGCTCGTCAAACCAGGGCTCAAGGCCATGGGGCGTGTTGATGATGAGCTGAATGCGCTCGCCTTTGATGAGATCGACGACGTTGGGCCGACCCTCTTTCACTTTGTACACGCGCTCCACGGCCATGCCGGCATTTTCCAGCACATCGCCGGTGCCGGCCGTGGCCACCAGGCTGAAACCCATGTCCGCGAATTTGCGTGCCACCTGGGCGACTTGCGGCTTGTCCTGATCGGTGACACTGATGAACACCGTCCCTCGGGTGGGCAGTTTTTGTCCCGCCGCGGTTTGCGCTTTGGCAAACGCTTCGCCGAAATTGTCGGCGACGCCCATCACCTCTCCCGTCGACTTCATTTCCGGACCAAGGACGGTATCGACGCCCGGGAACTTGCTCCAGGGGAACACCGGGGATTTGACGTAAGAGCAGCTCCCGGTATCAAGATCCCGGCGTCGCTCGATAAACTCGGGCAAAAACTCCCGCAGCTTGCGCCCGGTCATGAGCCGCGCCGCAATCTTCGCCATCGGCACGCCGGTGGCCTTCGATACAAAGGGAACGGTGCGCGAGGCGCGAGGATTCACTTCGAGCACGTACACCTTGCCGCGATGCGTCCCATTGCCTGATTTTCCGTTGCCGCGAGGAATCGCGAACTGAATGTTCATCAACCCTACGACCTTCAGGGCGCGCGCCAGTTTGAAGGTGTATTCCCGCATTTGGTCGAGCAGAGGCTCGGGAATATCCACGGCGGGAAGCACACAGGAGGAGTCGCCGGAATGAATGCCGGCCTCTTCAATATGCTGCATGATTCCCCCGATGACTACGTCGTCCCCGTCGGAAAGCGCGTCCACGTCCACCTCGATGGCGTCTTCGAGGAAGTGATCGATCAGAATCGGCCGATCCTGGGAATACTCGACCGCTTCCTTCATATAGCGCACCACGCTTTCCTCGTCGTAGGCGATCACCATGGCCCGCCCGCCGAGCACGTACGACGGCCGCACCAGCACGGGATAGCCGACGCGCGCCGTGCCTTCGAGGGCTTCCTCGATCGAAGCTGCCATGGCACCGGGGGACTGCGGAATTTCCAGTTCCTCGAGGAGTCGGTTGAAACGTTTGCGGTCCTCTGCCAGATCGATCGATTCCGGCGAGGTCCCGATGATGTGCACGCCGGCGGCCTTGAGCGGCAGTGCCAGGTTCAGAGGGGTCTGGCCGCCGAACTGGACGATCACGCCCACGGAGCTGTTGGTCGAAGCCTCGTGCTCGTACACGGCGAGCACATCCTCGAGGGTCAGGGGCTCGAAATAGAGGCGGTCGCTAGTGTCGTAGTCGGTCGAGACGGTCTCGGGATTACAGTTGATCATGATCGTCTCATAACCGTCGTCGCGCAGGGCGTAAGCGGCATGGCAGCAACAGTAATCGAATTCGATTCCCTGCCCGATCCGGTTGGGTCCGCTGCCCAGGATGATGACTTTCTTTTTCTGAGTCGGAGCGGCCTCGTCTTCTTCTTCGTAGGTCGAGTACAAATAGGGCGTGAAACTTTCGAATTCAGCCGCGCACGTGTCCACCCGCTTATAGACCGGCTGAATGCCGTGCTTTTTGCGCAGGTGTCGGACCTTTTCCTGACCTCGCAAGCGCCAGGCTCCGGCCAGTCGGCCATCGGAGAAGCCGTAGCGCTTCACTTCCCGCAAGAGATCGGGAGGAATCGATTCCATGGGATGCTTTTCGAGCTCCAGCTGCAGGTCGTTGATCTCTTTGAGCTGGTAGAGGAACCAGGGGTCGATCGAGGTCATCTTGGCCAACTGCTTGACGGTATGGCCCTGGCGCAATGCGTACTGCAGGTACGCCAGACGCTCGGGATGAGGGGTGACCAGCCGCTGGGTAAGAATCTTGGGTTCGATCTTCTGTCCCCCCACGCGTTTGCCGGTATCGAGAGCCCGAATACCTTTCATCAGCGCTTCTTTGAAGGTTCGGCCGATGGCCATGACCTCGCCCACCGATTTCATCTGCGGCCCCAGGCTTTCATCCACTCCGGGGAATTTTTCGAATTGCCACTTGGGAATCTTTACCACGACATAGTCGAGGGTCGGCTCAAAACAGGCGGGCGTCTTGCGCGTAATATCGTTCGGAACCTCGTCCAGGGTATAGCCCACGGCCAACTTGGCGGCGATTTTGGCGATCGGGAAGCCGGTGGCTTTCGATGCCAGGGCAGAAGAGCGCGAAACTCTGGGATTCATCTCAATCACGACCATACGGCCGGTGGTTGGGCTGACGGCAAATTGGATGTTCGAGCCTCCGGTCTCCACTCCGATCTCACGGATGACGGCGATGGCGGCATCCCGCATGGCCTGATATTCCCGGTCACTGAGCGTTTGCGCCGGCGCGACCGTGATCGAATCGCCGGTATGCACCCCCATGGGATCGAAATTCTCAATCGAGCAGATGATGATGACGTTGTCTTTCAGATCCCGCATGACCTCGAGCTCGTATTCCTTCCAGCCCAGCACGGACTCTTCGATCAAGGCCTCATGCGAAGGAGAAAAATCGAGGCCGCGGGCCAGCACGTCCATTAACTCTTCGCGGTTGTAGGCAATCCCTCCGCCGGAACCGCCCAGGGTGAAGGAGGGACGCACGATGACCGGGAAACCGATCTTGCCGGCGAATTCAAGGCCGTCCTTCAGATTGTTCACCAGCGCCGATTTGGGAACGTCGAGGCCGATTTTTTGCATCGAATCTTTGAAAAACAGCCGGTCTTCGGCCTTCTTGATGGCGGCAATATTGGCCCCGATGAGTTGAACGTCGTAGTTCTCGAGGATTCCGCCGTCGGAAAGTTCCACCGCCAGATTCAGGGCGGTCTGGCCCCCCACGGTCGGCAAGAGAGCGAAACCGGCGCTCGGCGACATCTCTCGCTCGACGGCAATGATCTTTTCCAGGTATTCGCGGGTGAGCGGCTCAATATAGGTGCGATCGGCCGACTCCGGGTCGGTCATGATCGTTGCCGGGTTGGAGTTGGCCAGCACCACCTCAAAGCCCTCGCCTTTGAGCGCTTTGCAAGCCTGGGTGCCGGAATAGTCGAATTCCGCCGACTGGCCGATGATGATCGGTCCCGAGCCGATGATCAGGATCTTGGAGATGTCCGTGCGTTTGGGCATGGTTTCTCGAGTCTGCTTCGGTCTTCCTCCCTGCTAGTGGCCTGCGCCGCGGGCCAGTAGGTTCACCGCTTCCATTCCTCCATCATCTTCGTGAACTCACGGAACAGATAGTGCGAATCATGCGGACCGGGAGAGGCCTCAGGGTGATATTGCACGCTGAAAAGCGGGAGATTGCGATGGCGCATGCCTTCGAGCGTCGCGTCGTTCAGGTCAATATGGGTCAGCTCGACTTCGCTCTCGGGTAGCGAGTCCGGGTCGACCGCGAAGTTATGGTTGTGGGCCGTGATCTCGACTTTGCCGCTCGTCAGCTGCTTCACCGGATGGTTGCCGCCGTGATGGCCGAACTTCAGCTTGTACGTCTTGCCGCCGAGCGCGATTCCCGTCAACTGGTGGCCGAGGCAAATTCCGAAGATGGGCTGGCGCCCCATCAGTCGCCGGATATTATCCACCGCATAGCTGCACGGTTCAGGATCCCCCGGACCGTTGGACAAGAACACTCCGTCGGGCTTCAGCGCCAGCACCTCTTCGGCCGGCGTCTGGGCCGGCACGACCGTGACTTTGCAGCCTTCACCCCGCAGCTTGCGCAGAATATTCTGTTTGATTCCGTAATCGTAGGCGACCACATGGAAGCGCGGCGGCTGGTCTTTTACCCCCACCACGTCCACCGGTTCGTAGGGTCGTTCGCCGACGTCCCAAACATAGGGATGCTTGGTGGTCACGATTTTCGCCAGGTCGGTTCCGTCCATCTTGGGAATGGAACGAGCCTTGGCCACCAGCTTGGGCGCCTCCGTTTCCAAGGTTGAGATCACGCCGCGCATCACCCCGTGATCGCGCAGGTGACGCACCAGGGCGCGCGTGTCAATGTCGGCCAGTACGGGAATCTTGAATTGCTCGAGGTATTCTTCCGCCACCTGCTGCGAGCGCCAATTCGAACTGACTCGCGAGAACTCGCGCACGATCAGCCCTTCGATATAGGGGCGCAGGGCTTCGCTATCGTCCGCGTTGGTGCCGTAGTTCCCGATTTCGGGGTTGGTCAGAACGACAATTTGCCCGGCATAGGAAGGATCGGTGAAAATCTCCTGGTAACCGGTGAGGGAGGTGTTAAAAACGACTTCCCCGTAACATTCGCCTTTTGCTCCGTAGGCTTTGCCTGGGAAGACCCGACCGTCTTCCAGCGCAAGGATTGCCTGCATTCTGTCTCCGGCAGAGAATTTTTTATAAATATTAGCAGGGGATACTCGAATCGAAAAAGAAATTCGTCAGGAAGTTCAGGAAATCTCGGTAGGAGAAAAAGTTTGCCTTATGGATGCCATTAATCTAGAAGCGATCGCGCGCGAGCTGATGTCGGCCCAGGAGAGCGGCCAGATGGTTTCTCGACCTCCCTCGTCGAGACCAGGCTTCGATTTGAACTCCGCCTACCAGGTGGAAGCCCGGCTCAAGGACTGGAGGGAGTCGGCTGGACACCGCTCGGTCGGCTGCAAGGTAGGCTATGCGAACAAAGCCATGTGGCGCATCCTGAAGCTGGAGACCCTGGTTTGGGCCCACATGTATGACGATACCGTGCATCCGAGCCGCGACAACTCGGCCCAGCTATCCCTGGCCCATCCTCGCTCCCTGAAGATCGAGCCCGAGATCGTCTTCGGGTTGAAGCAACCGATGGCCTCCTCCGACCCCGATGCGGTCGCCGCGCTCCAAGCGAGTGAGTGGTTGGCCATGGGATTTGAAATCATCGATTGTCCTTTTCCCGGATGGCAGTTTCAGCCGTCGGATTTCGTGGCCTCGTTCGGACTGCATGCGGCGCTGGTGATCGGCGAGCGGGTAACGCTGGCATCCGACAAGATTTCCCAGTTGGCCGACGAGCTCGCCCGCTTCAAAGTACGCATGCTCAGAAACGGGGAGCTGGTGGAAGAAGGAACGGGCAGAAACGCGCTGCGCAGCCCTGCCTTGTGTCTGGCGGAATTGGCGAAAGCGATGGCAAAGCGTTCTCAGCATGAGCTGGGGAGCGGCCGGGAGATTGTGAGTACGGGTACGCTGACGGCCGGACACTTGACCGAGGCGGGAGATCGGTGGACGGTCGAAGTCGAAGGCTTGGCGGTCCCGACTCTGCGGCTAGAGTTAACCTAGAGCAGGAGGTTGGCAGAGGGAGAAACACGGGAGCCGGATTCTGGCATGCGCGCCGGCACTACCGCAGGCGACCCAACTTATCCACCGGCCAATAGCCGAACACGGCTTTCCCGTAAATATAACGCTCGTTGACCGGGCCGAAATCGCGGCTGTCGTTCGAGAGCGTGCGATGATCGCCCAGCACGAAGTAACAGTCCGGCGGCACAACCATTTCCGGATAGGAGCGCTGGTCCTCGTAAGCGCGCGGGACATACTCTTCGTCCAGGAGTGTGCCGTTCACAAAAACTCTCCCGGCGTCGATTTCCACATGGTCTCCGGCGAGTCCCACGACGCGCTTGATGAAGCTTTTCGAGGGATCGCGTGGATAACGGAAGACCACAATGTCTCCTCGCTGGATCGGCTCCAAGCGGTAGACAAACTTATTGACGAAGATACGTTCCTGATCTTCGAGCGAAGGCATCATGCTCGTGCCCTCGACCTTCACCGGCTGATAGAGGAAGATGATGATGAAACAGGAAATGGCCAGCGAGATGACGAGATCTCGAAGCCACACGGAGAGCACCAAGCCTCGCGGGCGACTGGCCGGTGGGGGCGCGTCTTCGGGCATTCGCCTGGGCGACGATTCGGTTGTCTGCTCGAGCATGTCCTCAGCCATTATACGGATGAACCTTACCTTGGGGGAGGTTGACTTGTTTGGTTTTTGCTGATCCTCGAGGCCTACGGCGAAGGGGGAATCAGGTAAAATATCCGGGTTGGGGTTTCCTCTTATGCTGAAACGTGGCTGTCTGCTAGCCCTGGTTTTCTTCGTGACCCTGGCGGTGTCGGCTCCCTGGGCGACCTCTCAGCCGGAGGGTAGCATTCCCGCCTACAACGCCGGCCCGCCGCCGAAGGGGAGCAAGCTTCCGCCCATTCTGAGCCAGGATCAGTTGTGGGGTGACAATGCGCAGAATCCCTATCAGACGCATGCATATGCGTTAGCCGCCAAGATCCCGGCGGTGATCTATCAGCAGCCTTGCTATTGCTATTGCGACCGGATGGGGCACAATAGCCTGCATAGCTGCTTTGAAAATGCCCACGGGGCGCGATGTGACATCTGCTTGAAAGAACTGTACTATTCTTACGCGGAGCGCAAGAAAGGCAAAACTGCAGCCCAGATTCGTAAGGCAATCATTGCCGGTGAGTGGAGGACCGTGGACCTCTCGTCCGCGGCGGCTGAGAATTAGCAAGAATCAGGAATCAGCTCACCGGAGTTGACGTGCTTCCCGGTCAGCCGATCCCGAGTTTTCCACAGGACCGATTCTAGCTTCTGGTAGGGTGCAACCGAGGCTTACCCGTAAGGGGAAATACAACCATCAGCAATTGCCTAAGTTGTTTTTGCTTAACACACAGATAAATTAGATAGTTAATTGCACTAGGGGAAGAATCGAACCGATGCCGCAAAAGATCTCACCGAAAAAGGTACTAACGGAAGATCCACGTTTCGCACAGGCTGTGCAAAACTACGAAGCTGGTTTGCGGGCCATGCAGGAACATAAATTCGACAAGGCGAAGGGGTACTTGCAGAAGGTGGCGGCTGGCCCGAGCAAAGAACTGGCGGATCGCGCCAATGTTCATCTCAAAGCCTGCAATCAGCAGATGGAAGGAGCTACCACCCAATTCAAGTCTCCCGAAGAACACTACGACTACGCCGTGTCTCTTATTAATAGCGGGGATTACGTGAGTGCCCGCGAGCACTTGGAGAAGCTGGCCAAGCAAGCACCGAAGGCGGACTATGTGGCCTACGGCCTGGCGGCCTTAGACTGCCTTACCGGCCACGTCGAGGATTCCTTGCGGCATCTCAGCGAGGCGATCGAGCTCAATGCCACCCTGCGCTTCCAGGCGCGTAACGATACTGATTTTCAGAACCTCAGTGAGGACCCTCGCTTCACCGAGCTCTTGTACCCTGATCCCTCTGCCGAATTACCCCCCTCGCCCGCGTTCAGCGAGGAACACTGAGGCGGCCCTATGGGCTCCGTGCGGCGCAGTCCCGGCCGTCGCGCCAGCGATCGGGCGAAGTGTCTTTTGCGGGTCGTCGCCATCGGTGGCGGGACGGGTCTGGCGACGTTACTGAAGGGGCTAAAGGGCTATACCCCCGTCCCCGGCTGCGAGTTCTCCAAGCGATCCTTCGAGGTCGCCATCACCAGTCTCTCGGCCGTGGTCACGGTAACCGACGACGGGGGCTCGAGTGGCCGGCTTCGCAAGGAGCTCAACATGCTCCCGCCGGGGGACATTCGCAATTGCATCGTTGCGCTCTCCGAGGACGAAGCTCTGCTATCGAAGTTGTTTCGCCATCGTTTCGAGAAGGGGTCGGGACTGGAGGGACACAGCTTCGGCAATCTTTTCCTCGCGGCCCTGACATCGATGACCCGCGATTTTGGGGAAGCGGTCCGCTTGTCTTCGGAGATACTTGCCACCCGGGGCCACATCTATCCGGCAACCACCGCCAACGTCGAACTCGAGGCTCTGCTCGAGGACGGCGCTCGGGTTCGCGGAGAGACCAGAATCACAGCCAGCAAGGAGCGCATCGCCGAGTTGTTTCTGGTGCCGCCCGATGCCGAGCCGCTTCCCCAAACCGTCGAGGCTCTGGCGCACGCCGATGTAATCACCCTGGGCCCGGGCTCATTATTCACCAGCCTGATTCCAAATTTGCTGGTGAAGGGTATCCCTCAGGCCATCGCCGCTTCTCCCGCCTTGAAGGTTTATGTTTGCAACCTTATGACCCAGGCGAACGAAAGCCTTGGGCGCACTGCCGCCGACCACATTCGTGCGCTCAACGCGCACGCTGGCGGACGGATCTTTGACTACGCGCTCATCAACAACCAGCCAGTTTCTGGCAAGTTACGGTCGAAGTACGAACTCGAAGGTGCGGCTCCGGTGGTGGCGGATTGTAAAGCGATTCAGCAACTGGGTGTGGTGCCGGTGCTAGGCAACTACTTGGAAGAGGGGGAAGTAGCACGCCACGCTACCGATCGGATCGCCCGCGATCTATTGCAACTGGCGAAGGCGCGAACTACTCGTGCTGTGAAGTCCCCTTCCCGCGATCCCAATCTGGTTCAATAGCAGCATCGGGCCCGATCCCAACTCGAAGGCGCACTGCTGCTGTCACGCTCGCCCGTTCACCAAGTCACAAGGGAAATCGCCAAGCGGCCAGCCTCGCGGTATATTGACTGAAATGCCAAAATCGAGGAAGAAGAGCTCGGGAAAAAGCGCTTCCCGCCCACTCGCCCACCCTGATCGAAACGGAAAAAGGTCAGGCTCTCCGGGCGGCGCAGGGCATACGGGGCGGACCGCGATTGCCATTATGGCCGCCGGCAAGGGCACGCGGCTCAAATCAAGACTCCCCAAAGTGCTCCACCAGGTGGGGGGTCAACCATTGCTGCTGCACGTAGTGCGAGCCGCAATCAAAGTGGTGCCGGCCGATGACGTGTACGCCATTATTGGCCACGAAGCCGACCGGGTCCGTGAAGCCGTCGCCCACACCGGGGCCCATTTCCTGCTGCAGAAAGAACAACGTGGCACCGGGCACGCTTTGATGATCGCCCGCGAAGCCTTGCAGGCTTATGACCAGGTGATTGTTCTCTCCGGCGACGCTCCGCTCATTACTCCCGAGACCATCACTCGGCTGGCGGAGTTTCATCGCGCGAACCAACCCGCGATGACCATTCTTACGGCGGTCCTCGAGGATCCAACCGGCTACGGAAGAGTGATCCGCAAAACCCCCCAAGGCGCCGAGGTACAGGCGGTCGTCGAGGAAAAAGCGGCCACAGCCAAGCAGAAGAAGATCACCGAGATCAACTCGGGGTTCTATGCTTTTTCCGTACCCGCCCTGTATCGCTACATCGACCAGCTCGGCACCAACAATCCCCATGCCGAGTTCTATCTGACGGATATGGCCGCGATCTTGCGCCAGGCCAAACAGCGCGTGCTCGCCCTAACGGCGCACGACCCGCAGGAGATCCTCGGGGGCAATACCCGCGCCGAACTGGCGGATATCGACCAACGAATGCGTCTGGCGAAGTGTCAGGCCTTGATGGCCAATGGGGTGACCATTTTCTATCCGCAGGCCGCCATCATCGATCAGGATGTCGAAATCGGCGCCGATACGGTGGTTGAACCATTCGTCCAACTCGTCGGCAACACCCGCATCGGCCGCGAGTGCCGCATCTCCTCCCATTGTGTAGTTCGCAATTCCGTGATCGGCGACCGGACCCTCCTGCGCCCCGGCTGCATCCTGGACGAAGCCCGTGTAAGTACCCGCGCGATCCTGGGTCCGTATTCCCATCTTCGTCCCGGCAGTGAGATCGGCGAAGGCGCCCATGTGGGAAACTTCGTCGAGACCAAGAAGGTTCGCCTGGGCAAGGGGTCCAAGGCCAACCACCTCACGTACCTCGGCGACGCAGACATCGGGGATGGGGTGAATGTCGGGGCAGGAACCATTACCTGCAACTACGATGGTGTCCACAAGCACACCACCGTGATCGAGGACGGGGTATTCGTGGGCAGCGATGCCACCCTGGTGGCACCGGTGCGCTTGGGCAAAGGCGCCTATGTGGGCGCGGCCTCCTGTATCACCGAAGACGTCCCGGCCGACGCACTGGCCATCGGCCGTGGCCGGCAAATCGTAAAAGAAGGCTGGGCCAAACAGAAGCGCGAGAGTCGGGCCGATCCAGGGAAACTGAGTAGCTGATAACTACGCCTGGCCTGCGCGGTGCAGCGCCTCGAGCGCGTGATCGACCGTGTCGAAGATCAAAAACAAGGAATCGGTGCGGGTAACCTCAAACAGACGGAACACCCGTTCATTCACGCCGCTGAGCGCCACCCGGCGTCCCGTCTTGTGGCAGGAAATATAGGTACTCACCAGCGAACCTAGTCCCGAGGAGTCGATGTAGGGAACGTCACTCAAATCGAGGATGACGGTGTCAGCCTTCTCTTCCCGGCGAATGGCGTTCTGAAAAAGCAGGACACTTTCGATGGTCAACGGGCCGTGCAGGCAGACCACTCCCTCGATGCCCCCCAGTCGCTCAATCGTCAGCGGATTGAAAATCATCGGCGCATCTCAGAATCACAGCCCGCCTCCGAATCAGGGAAAGCAGGGCGGAGGCTATGGTATCACTGTAAAGCGGCGTAGCTTGAGCAGGCCTCCTCGGTCGTCGCTGGCGGTCCGCTGAGTGCTGGAGTACTGCGAATCACCGTATCCGCATTCGAACAAAAACCGCGCACTCCGGTTTGGTTGAAGGACGCGGGGGCTGCGCCGACCGTATACGCTAGGTTCATCCCGTTGGCGTTGACCACTCCCATTCCGAAATAATACCCGTTCTTGGCACTGCCCGGGTTGGTAGCCTGCGACAGGGACCAATCCATCAGGCAGGCGTTGGTGGAAGACGGGACCGTGCAGTTCGGTCCGCTGGGACCGAGCGCGGCAAGAGTGCCAGCATAACCCACGGTCGAGTACGTGGACTGAAAGGTGATTTGGGTGGTATTGATGGTACGAATCGACTGCACGGCCGACGACTCGTTGGCGGCAATCCTGGCTCGCAGCAGGTTGGGAATTGCGATCGCCGCGATGATGAGAATGATCGATACCACAATCAGTAGCTCGATGAGAGAAAAACCCTTCGTTTTGCGCATGGTGTCCCCTAATTCGACCGGCTCTGCCTGTAGAACGTAGCCCTCGACGCGACTTGCGTCGCCGAACTGCGAGCGCGCCGCCTAGTTTACTCGAAGGGGAGCGGAAAAGCACCGTTTACCGTGAGTTTGGATGAGTTTTTCTGCCTTTAGAGTCTGGCTGGGCGAGAAAACCGAGGCAATATCCTCTGGTACGGAAGTCTCTATCGCTTGGCTTGTCGCACCCGCAGCTCAAAGCTGACCACTCCGTTGTACTCCCGAAGGCCCACAACCGAAATGTTGTGGGTGAAGTTGTATTCGGCCTGGATGATCTGTTGCGAGGTCTGGGCCACATTCGTGGTGTAGGTGAGAGTGACATTGTTCTTCACCTGCTGTTCGATGGTGACGGCCGGAAGCGGCGAGGTCTGGGTTGGCGTGGTTTCCTGGTTGAGGCCCTGCGGGTCGATTTTGATGTGACTGATGCCAAACAGGTGCTGCGAGCGGTTACTGAGGGCTGAATTTACGGCTTCCGCCAGAACCTGGCTCGAGGCCTGCTGCACGAAGGGCGAGGATGAAGTCTGCTGTTGCACCTGTCCAAATTGCTGCTGGGTCGTGCCGACCGGTGCGAGCAGGCTGATGATGTCGGCCGTGGGTAAGGGGGGCTCGGAATGGTAGCTTAAGTTGAGCTTGTCGAACGGCCCGTTCAGATTGATCAGGATGTCGTATTCGCGAACCTGGGTAGAGGCCTGCAGGTCGAGAACCGGTGTAGTGGTCACCGGATTGGTGAAGGTAATATCGCCCCGCTCCATGCGGTACCGGGTCCCATTGAACACCACCTGGCCCTCCAGGATGTCGGCTCGTCCGAGCAGGACCGGTTTGGCGGCCGTGCCGCGCACATCGAGGTCCGCATTTCCAAAAAGGTTGAGAGCCGCCGTCCGCATCTCGAGGTCGGGCGTGGTCACGATGTGCACGTTCATGCGAATCCCGCTTAACAGCGGATTGGTCTGCGGCAATGCCGATTCCTGCGCGGTGTGCAGCAAGTAGGAGCCGAAATCAAACCCCGGTATCACGGCCAGCTTGGTGATGGTGGCATCGCCGGATAGCGTGGAACCCCTGGGGGTTCCCGTCCACCGTAGGTTGGCGGTGGTCATGGAGCTTACCCCCGGGGGATAGCGCAAGCGGACATCCTCGGCGTTCAAAGTAACATCGAAGTTGAGCTGTCGCTGGTACCACGTGGCGTAACCACCGAAACGGATCGACCCGCCACCGGCTTGCCCGGTCAAGCTTTCGATCTGCAGTTGATCTTCATGAAGCACCAGCGAGCCGTTGAGCTCACTGAGCGCACTCGGCAAATCCCCGTACTGGATCTGGCCTTCGCTGATCTCTAACCGTCCCTCGATCAGGGGCCGCTCGAAACTCCCCCGGGCATCGACATTGAGCTTGACCTCACCGGAGCTGTGAAAGGCGGGATTCAGAGCTCTCAAAAGCGCCAGATCCGCGTGACCCTCGACATGCAGGTCGAGCGGGGAGGGTTGGCCGAACGCCACACTGCCCTCGAGGTCGAGATCCGTGCCATCGCCGGTAAGGCGGAAACGCTGAACCTTCAGGACCTGCCCGGAAACCACGAACCGGATCGGTCCGCTATTGCGCAACGGAATGGGTCCAAGGTTGGCAAGGGCATCGCTGACATTGCCGCTCAGTTCCAGTTGGCTCCTATTGCGAAGCGGTCCCTTCAGTTCGAGATCTCCCGTGAGCGCACAGTGCCGGGTTACAGCACTGGGGAGATACGCGGCGACGATCGGGTCTACATTCAAATGGTTGAACGCGAAGTCGATCTTCGCGGGCCAATCCTCGCGCAGGTGGATGTCACCGTCGACCTCGAGTTGCCCGACTTGGAAATCGGAATGCCCGCGGATGCGGAGATCGCCTCCAAGGCTCGTGGCCTCGAGCGTATAGTCGCCCAAGGGTTGTTTGCCTACGCTGAGATCCCGAAGATGGATCTGGCTGTTGATACTCGGCTGTTCGAGGGTGCCTGAGGCTTGGGCGGCAAAATCGACGCGGCCCTCGATCGCCCGCGGGCTAGGCCCGAGCCACGGAAAATGAGCCAGGTCAAAGCTGCTGCCATTGAGATTCAATGCAAGAGCATGGCTGTCAAGATCATAGGTTCCCTTCCCTTGAACCTGCCCTTGTTCGTAGGCCAAGAGGATCTGGTCGAGCGAGAGCTGGCTCCCCTGGAAGGTGAAACTGGCTTGAGCGTTGTCGACGGCGGCCCCAGCGAGCGTCGCGCCGGTGAGACGAAACCACCCTTGGCCGGTGGGCGACCTGCGAGTTCCGGAAGCACGAAGAGAAAAGTCCAGCCGTCCGGTGACCGCGTAGGAATAGCCCGCCAATGCCAGCATCTCCTCTGCCTGCGCCCGCTCCATTTCGAAACTGGCTGCGAATGGGCTGTGATCGGTGAACCGTCGCTTCTCCAGGCCGAGGCTTAGATCGAAATGGAGGAGAGTTGTCCCGCGGCGCAGCGTGCCGTGGTGGGCGGACAAGGCATAGGGGGAGAGCTCGAGGTTGGTCGAAAGCGAATCCCAGCGACTCCTGCGCTGCGGGTTCAGCGTATTGCCGCGGTGCTCGAGCTCGAAATCCTGTGCCAACAGCCGGCCGCGGAAAGCGATCTCGGAAACCCGTCCCGTTGCCGTGCCGGTGAAGGTGGCCCGGCCATGAATGGCGAAAGGCAACGGTTCCTGATATCCCAGCGCCGTCAAGGCTCGATCCCATTCGCCGAGATTCGTGGTCGAGACCGACACTTTGAGGGCGGCGCGAGCGGATAGCGTGCCGGCCGCGCGCGCATGGCTGTCGAAGGTTTCCGCGTCGAACTCCGACACCTGCAGTTCTCCGGGCAAAAAGCGGTAAATGGCATGCGCATGGGCGCGCAGGGGCAGCCGGGCGGGCGGAACCTGAGCGGGGGGTGCGACGTCTAGCGCGATTTCGGCTTCTGCATTCCGCGGAGTTCCTCTCCAGCGTGTGTCCACACTGCCGCTCGCATAGCCCACCAGTTGCATTTTCTCGAAGGGCCGCGCCGAAGAAGAGCAGGCGGCGGTGATCGCCTCTAACGAGAGATTCTTCATGCGCAGACGTAGGATCCCCTTCTCGGGATCGCTCTTAGCGCCTCGGGAGGGCTCGAAGAAGTTTTGCCAGTTTAAGATCTGGGCGTCGCCCGTGACCTCGCCACCCAGCAATCTTCCCTCGATGTCGCGGAGTTCGAGCTGCTGGGGACTGAGGGCAAACTGCCCACCGAAACTCGAGGCACGCACCTTTCGACAATTCTCACCACCCCCTTCGAAATCGACGAGATCCCACCGGCCGTCGCCGGAAAAGGCCGCCTGCGACCACGAGCCACGACCCCGCAGCTCGAGCCTGCCCTGTGGGATTTCCGGACGATGCGTAATGGCGGCCACTTCGGCAAGGTCCAGGCTCAGGTCATATTGGCCGGAGATTTCCGGCTGGCGGAAATTGACCATGCGGCCGCTGATTTCGACCTGCGATCGGCTCGAGCTGGCCTTCAGCGCATCGATCAGCAGGTTGTTATGGCCGAGCTCAAAATGGACTTCCGCTGTCCCGGCCAAAGGACGGTAGTCCCCCAACCGAGTTTTCATTTTCCCGATGGCAAGCCTGCCCTCGTACCGGCGGCGCAGCAGGGAGTAATCCATGTTTGCCGAAACGTCCTGGGTAAGGAAGTCCAGGGGAATCATTCGATCATTCCAGACGAGCCCCCCCTGGCGAACTTCCAAGCGGTTGATGGAAAACCGGAATAAGCGTTCGAGTTGGCTGCCGACAGAGAGCGACTCGAGCCGGGGTGTTGGCTGATTGGTGTTTCCTTCGGCATCGACCATCAGATGGACGATCGGTCGTTCGAGGACAATGGAACGGAACTCCAGTTCGCCGCCCAAGGCGGAGCGGAGTTTAATTTGCGCAAGCAGGCGATCGACATGCGCGTAAGGAACCTCTCCCGGCTGCTCACGCCCGTGGATGGTCAGATTGCGGACATCCACCTCCAAGCGCAGGGGCACGCTGTGGATGCTGCCCAACTCGACCCGCCCTCCGCTCACGCGCTCGACTTCGGCCACGAAGCGGCGGCGCACCATGGCTTGAAAGGAATCGGTTGTCATGTACCAGGCGAGGCCGGCGAGCAAAACTAAACCGGCGACACAGGCGAGGAGGAGAAGTTTCCAGTGCGGTCGCCAAGCTTTGGCGCCCAGAGGTTTCATGGTGCGCCATTCCGGGAATCGGGTGGGCTGGTTTGAATGTCACTGCCGGAGCGAAGATTTTCTAACCATGCCACCAGCAGTTCATTCAGCTTCTGTTCGGTCAGCACCTTTCTTATGCCGGCACTGGCTTCATCGAGCGGGACTTCTTTAGCTCCGGAGTCGCGTAATCGCGGCAGGAGTTGTTGGTTGTAGTAGGTGGAAATGGCTTCGGAATCGATGTTGACACTGGGCCGCAGGCGGGCATCGACTAAGCGGGACAAATCGAGCTCGAAGCTCAGGCGCCGCTTCAATTCCTCCTCGGTGATTCGATAAGCAGCGAGAAGCCGGCGCCAACCCTCCTCGGTTTCTGCCTCGGGATACTGTTGGCGAATCTGCGCGATCCGCTGGTTCACTTCCTCATCGCTTGCCCGCCCGAAGTCCGCCGAACGCATTTGTTCCTCGAGCAGCTCCTGATCGACCAGGCGGCGGAGGACGGCATTCTGTTCGGCAAGGGAAACCGGCTGCATGGGACGCCCATTCTCGAAGGCTTCAAAGCGCAGCGCGTCCTCCCAGTCACTTTGCAGGATGATATGACCGTTGACCTTGGCTACAATCCGGTCCAACACCTCGGCGGCTCCCCAGCGTGGCAGGAGGCAAACCAAGCTGAGGACCGAAATGAGAACTGGCAATCTACGACGCATCAAAAGCTCTGTCCCACACTGAAATAGACATTGAAATGAGCCGCCTGCTGCGGCACGAAGTACGGAAGCGTGGACGTACCGTTGGTGCTCTTACTATTGCTGACACAATAGCCCGACTGGGCCTGGCCGCTGAAACTCGCTACCGCCTGACAACTGGGAAAAACCGGTGGATTGAGATTGTATCCGAAATCGAAGCGCACAGGACCGATCGGCGTCTTATAGCGTACGCCGATGCCGACGGCATGGGAAACATAACTGAAATTGCACTGCGCCGCCGTACTATCTTGACGGCAAAGGCCCGGATCCTTTTGCCGCCAGCGGAGCAGGTTATCCAGCATGTTACTGCCGCTGGTAAACACATTTCCTAGATCTTCAAACAAAGCAAAGCTCATATTCTCCTGCGCATAGGGCAAGCGGACGGGGGGTAGGCGAAGCTCTAGGTTGTTGAGAAACAGGGCACTACCTCCCAAGGGGAATCCGGTGACCGGATCGCGGGGACCTGCCTGATTTAACCCGAAACCGCGATGAGAGTTGCCGCCACCCGACAGGAAGCGTTCGGCCAAGGGAATGACGATCAGATTGGCACAAGTGGTCTGTCCAACCGGACATGGCTGGCCGGGCGGCAGGATCGAGGTATTGCCAAAAGCGCTTTCCACCCCCACCCGGGTCGATCGCGCAAAGACAAACTTTCTTTCCCGGGGACGATTCTTGCCGAAAACGTGATAGGTGGAATCCTGAATGAGAATCCGGCTGAAATCGGCCTCCGAGCCAAACGCCGTGGCCGCCACTCCTGCATTGCCCGCGATATACATACCCTTGGTGGTCTCGAGATCGTTGTCGCGCGTATTGCGGATATAACTCAGCCCTGGTTCGCCTACCCGAACCGGCAACGAGAGCACAGGAATCTGGGAGGGGCTGATTTGAATATCGCTCGCCTTCACCCGCCGATAGGTAAAGCTGTAGTCCATGGTGCTCTTCTTGTTAATGACCTGCTCGGCTTGCACAGAACCTTCCAGGCGCTGGGAGGTAAACGTGGTCACATCCAGAGTGTTGTCGTAAAAGGCGATGAAGGAGAGCTTCCAGTGGGGACTGCCAAACCAACGGGGAGCAATATAGCTGACCAGACCGCGCTGTTCGAGACTGCCAACGTCCGCCTTTAAGGTAATCGTATGATCGCGTCCGCGGAAATTCAGGCGGGTGATGTTCAGCGAAACCCGCGGGCTGACTCCGGTTTGACCCAGGGCCTGGTTGGTGCCGACGGCGGTGGGCAGGCCGGTTTGAAACTCGAACCCGAAGCCGTAGGAAAACATGTAACGCTTGGCCTCTTGGACATCGAACAGCACATTCTTTTGGGTTTCGTTGCCCTGCGGATTCTCGACGGCGGTATCGACCTGGCTAAAGATGCCTAGGTCGTAGAGCCGCTGCTGGGACTGGAGCGAATCAATCTGGCTCAAAGGATCCCCATCCTTGGTCTGGAGCTCACGCCCGACAACGTACGCTCGGGTGTAACGCAGACCGGAAACGTGCACCTGATCGACAAACACTCTATCGCCTTCCTTGATGAGGAAGGTGACGTCCATCTGATGGGCTTGGCCGGGAATGGGCTGAGCCGAGGCTTCGAAGGCGGCCCGGGGAAATCCGTGATTGAAGTAGTAGGTGAGAATATTGTCGCGGTCCTGGGCGATGTTGTATTCGGAAAAGGGTTGGCCCTTCGCGGTGTTGATGGTCGCAGTCAGCTCGGCGGGAGAAAAAGTCTTGTTGCCCACAAGATGAAAGGCCCCTACCCGGGTTTGCGGTCCTTCCGCGATGGGAATCTTGATAGCCACCTCATTTTCACGACCCTGGTAATCGTCGATCACTTCGGGCGTAATGGCAATGTCCTGAAAGCCGTTGGCCCGATACATATTTTCGAGGCCGTTCACATCACTGGTGAGCAAGGCTTGGCTGAACCGGCCATAGTTGAACCAGCGGCCCGCCGGCTGCACCTGCATTCGTTGCCGCAATTCTTCGCTGCGAAAGTAGTGGTTGCCGGTAATCTCCACCTTTACTAATTTGTGCCGGGCGCCGGCATCGATGTGATAGACGATCCGCAACTCTCCCCCGCTTGAGCCGGACTCTCTCGGAGCCTCGACCCGGGCGTCGAAATAGCCGCGGCTCTGCAGATAATTGAACAGGTTGCGGCGACCCTGGTTGAGCAGATCCCGATCCGCCGCGTTCTCCTCAAAAATCGGC
This sequence comes from Terriglobales bacterium, assembly GCA_035623335.1. Classification (GTDB taxonomy): domain Bacteria; phylum Acidobacteriota; class Terriglobia; order Terriglobales; family Acidobacteriaceae; genus JAFAGX01. The sequence goes on along the minus strand of DASPTQ010000218.1, from coordinate 2,411 downwards.
ACATTCTGCCGCAAGACAGCGCTGCTGAGCTTGAAACCTTCGGTTTGGATCAGCACTTTCGGTCCGGGCGTGACCTGAAGCGTATAGTCAACCGCGTTCGCTTCCTGCCGATAGGATTTGTCGGCGATCCGCACCTGGGCGAGCAAGCGGTGTTGCTTTTGATAGTACTTGCGCAGCCTTTCGAGAGCGCTGCTGGCACGTTCCAGGGATACTGGCCGCCCGGGCCAGAGTCGGGAGACCTTTTGGATCTCTTCCGGGGAGCATCCGGCATCGCAGTGCACGGTAAGGATGCCGATTCGCGCCCGCATCCCGGCGTGAATGCGAAAGGTGACGGCGATGAGCTGGGTTTCGCTATCCTTCTTCTCCTCCTCGTCGACGGTTGCGTGGTAGTAGCCGTTTTCCTGGAGAAGCTGCTTGATGTTGGTGAGCGCCCGCTCCAGCCGCTCCGGGGTGAAGGCTTCGCCCAGGCTGAGCTTGGAGGCATTCACGATTTGGCCTGCGGTCGGCCGGCTGGGTGCGCCCTCGGCGCGGACTTCGCCGACGAAGTAATTCGGGGTGGTAAAAATATTCAATAGGACCTGGCCGTCGGCAGTGGGCTCGGCTTCCACGCGAAGGTCGGCAAAGCGCCCGGTGGCGTATAGCTCGCGCAGGGTTTGCCGCACCAGTTGACGATCCAGTGGCGCATTGGTCTTTTGCGGGATCAAGGCACGCAATTGCTGCGCATCGCCGGCCACGACCACGTTGGGAAATCGAATCTCTTCCACCCGGCGGCCTTCGAAGCTGCTGGTCGCCTCTTTGGCGCCCAGGGGAGCCTGGTTCTGCCCGCTCCCCGCCGGCGGGGAGTTGGCACTGCTGGCTCCACCGACGGCCGCCAGCGCCAGCACAGTCACGATTGCGACCAGAGCTCTCCTGGTTTGCAAAATAGGTTCCCCAGTTGTACAGAATCTTAGAAGATTCGCTGAACTCGGATAGGCCGCTGTTGTACCGCTTCTGCTCGTCCCGTGACTCCGCCACGGCTCGAGCGCCGCACTTTGGACCAACCTGCACCTATAATAAATGGGTCGGCCGCTCGAAACGGTGATCTCCTTGGAACTCGACGAAAGATATTCGCGGCAGATCTTGTTCGCTGGAATCGGACCGGAGGGCCAGCGAAAGCTCGGGTCGGCGAGTGCCGCCGTGGTGGGCTGCGGAGCCACCGGCTCTGCCCTGGTCTCGTTGCTGGCCCGCGCCGGGGTGGGCAGAATGCGCATCATCGATCGCGATTATGTCGAGGCCAGCAATCTGCAGCGCCAATCCCTGTTCGATGAAGCCGATGCCTCCGAGTTGCTGCCCAAGGCCGTGGCCGCCGCCCGTAAGATTTCGGCCTTCAATTCCGCGATCGTCATCGAACCGCAGGTTGCCGACCTTACCCCCGCGAACATCGACACCCTGCTCGAAGAGGTGCCACTCATTCTCGACGGCACGGATAATTTCGAGACGCGATATCTGATCAACGACTTTGCGGTCAAGCACTCTCGCACCTGGATCTATACGGCGGCGGTGGGAAGCTATGGCGTGACCATGAACATCGTGCCCGGGGAAACGGCGTGTCTGGCCTGTCTGTTCCCCGATCCGCCGCAAGGAATGGTCGAAACTTGCGAGAACGCCGGCATTGTCAATTCGGCGGCTCATCTGTCGGCCTCGCTGGCAGCGACCGAGGCCATCAAGATTCTGGTGGGCGAACGCCGGCAACTCCGCCGTACCCTGCTCTCGTTCGACGTATGGTCGAACCAGCGCGCCGAAGTCCGGGCCGACCGGCCACGCTTGGGCTGCCGGGCTTGCGATCGACACGAGTTCCCCCATTTGGCAGGCGAGGGCCGTCCTCATATCACGCTCTGCGGTCGTAACTCGGTGCAAATCCACGAACGGCATCGGCCGGTCAACCTGGCCAGAATGAGCGAACTTTTAGAGCCGCACGGCACCGTTCGCTACAACGACTTCGTGCTCAAATTCTGGCGCGAACCCTACGAGATGACCCTGTTCCCCGATGGCCGAGCAATCATCAAGGGAACTACCGACACCGCTATAGCCCGAAGTCTCTACGCCCGCTACATCGGGAACTAACAAAAACTTGCTCCATCCCAGAAATTCAGGTGTATGATCCTTGGCTGATTGATTCCTAGTCCGCTCAATAGGAAAAGATTTGCACTTTAAAGTAAAAGTTTAAATCAAAGAACGCTCCTGAGCGGCGGTTTTGCGGAATCTGAGTACCTGAGGGACTGTGGAGGATCCTATGGGTTTTCGTTCGCTTTGCGCGATGCTTTTGTGTTTTTGTGGAGTGGCGGTGGGACAAGCCACCATGATTGGTGGCACGGCCAGCAACTGGGCGCCGGCCTACGGCGTGTACCTTGCGCCATTCGTACCTCTGGTTA
>DASPTQ010000217.1:0-4883 GCA_035623335.1 Terriglobales bacterium | reverse complement strand
AGGGCCGCGCGGGTAAACGGCTTCTCCAGCAAGCGAATCGTACCGTCCAATCCATGGTTCGCCACCAACTCCCCGGTGTATCCCGACATATACACGATCTTCATCGTGGGGTGGGAGTCGATCAAGCGCAAGACCATCTCGGGTCCGCTCATGCCCTTCATGACCACGTCGGTCAGGGTTAGGCCGATCGTCTCACGATGGGAGCCTATGACCTCCAGGGCTGCCTTCCCATCTTCGGCTTCCAGAACCCTGTAGCCGTGCTCTTCGAGCATCTTGCGCGTCAGACGGCGCATGGTGGGCTCATCTTCGACGAGCAGGATTGTAGTGCCGTCGCGTCGTGCGGGTAGCGCCTCAGCTTCAGCCGCCGGCGCGATCCCCAACTTGTGATCGGCACACGGAAGATAGATTTTGAATGTCGTCCCGTGAGCCGGTTCGCTGTAGACCCAGACGTGTCCACCGTTTTGCTTGACGATGCCGTAGACGGTGGCAAGCCCCAGGCCGCTTCCCTTCCCGATCTCCTTGGTGGTAAAGAAGGGCTCGAAGATGCGAGAGCGCGTGGCCTCATCCATGCCGATTCCGTTGTCGCTGATCGCCAGCATTACGTAGCGGCCGGCAATCATGAGCGGATGTTCCTTGGCGAAAGACTCGTCAAAATCGAACACCGCAGTCTCCACAACCAGCTTCCCGCCGTTCGGCATGGCGTCGCGAGCGTTGACCGCGAGATTGACGACGATCTGATCCAGCTGGCTGGGGTCTCCTTCGACAATCGCCGTGGCCTCCCTGGGCAGCAGCGCGATCTCGACGTCCTCTCCCATGAGGGGATGGAGGAGCTTGATCAGTTCCTTCAGGCGCTCGTTCAGGTCCAGCACCTGGACCTGCACCGGCTGCTTGCGGCTGAAGCCAAGCAGTTGGCGAGTGAGAGACGCTCCCCGTTTGGTGGCTTCCCGGATATTGTCGATATATTCCATGTTGCTTGGGTCGATCCGGTTCCGCAGAAGTTCCGTGCAGGCAGTAACTATCCCCAGAAGGTTGTTGAAGTCATGAGCCAGGCCGCCCGCGAGCCGGCCCACTGCCTCCATTTTTTGCGACTGGCGCAGTTGATCCTCGACCTTTTTTTGGGCAGTAACGTTGCGGGCGATAGTTGACGCCCCGACCACCTTCCCTTCCGCATCAAAAATGGGGGAAACTGCGACAGAAACGCTGAGATGCCGTCCGTCTCTGGTGACGCGAACGGTCTCGAAATACTCCACCCGCTCGCCATTGCGGATCTTTTGCAGGATCGCAGGAATTTCGTCGCTACGGTCTCGCGGGCAAAGCTTCGAAATGGACTGACCGATCATTTCCTGCGCCGTATAGCCGTAGATATGCTCGGCGCCCTTGTTCCAGTGTGTGACGATGCCATCCAGATTCTTGCCGATAATCGCATCCTGGGAGGAGTCGACGATCAATGCGAGCCGGTTCTGAGAGTCACGCAGTTCCCTGCTCTTTCTCCGGTCGAGCTCGTCGTTGGCGCGGCGCAGTTCTTCCTCGATACGCTTGCGATCGCTGATGTCGCGGATGACGCTCAGCACCACCGTACCCTCGCCCGCGGCAATCGGGCTCAGACTGATCTCGACGGGGAATTCCGAGCCGTCGCGGCGCCTGCCGCACAGGTCCAGCCCCGATCCCATACGACGAATCTTGGGCTGCTGGTGAAAGTGCTCGCGGTGCTGATGGTGCTGCGGACGCTGCCGCTCCGGCACCAGCATCTCGATTTTTTGCCCGATCAATTCGTCGCGCGTGTAGGCAAACAGCAGTTCGGTCTGAGAATTGATGTGGACGATAATCCCCTGCTGGTTTACTGCAACCACTGCGTCGGGAATGGCCTCCAGAATGGTTGGAGACAGGATCGTCTCAGCGCTCGTCTTTGGCAGTCCGGACGCGCGGACCGAGGTTGGATCGACCACCGGCTGGCTCATAATCACCACATAAACGGGTTCCGGCAGATACCGGTCCCGCTTCCCCGAAATATGAAAAGGTTAACCCTAACTTGAGTAGGGCGCAAGGAGCTGTTTCCCGCCTCTGAGGGGCTTCTGACAGGACCATCGCCGATTTGGGACTGCTGAAAATAGTTTGCCTGGTTGAGTCGTGACACTGCCCCCACGCATCTTAGAAACCCCTGGGGGAGTCTCATGCTTGACGTGATTTTGAAGAGGTTCGAGCAGCCGGATGAGGTTCGCAATTTTGAAAAAGGCAAGTTCGAGCTGATCCACATTGGCGGAATGACCATCGGCCGCGCCACTTACGCACCAGGTTGGAAATGGTCTGTCCACGTCGGCAAAACGCTGGGAAAGACGAGCTGCGACGTGGAACATGTGGGCATGGTTCTTTCCGGACGTGCGACCGCTGCGATGGATGACGGCAGAATCCTTGAGATGAAGGCGGGAGACGTCTTCTACATTGCACCGGGCCACGACAGCTGGGTCATCGGCGATGAGCCTTATGTTTCTCTTCACCTGCTGGGCGCCAGCGACTATGCAGCTCACAAGCCGGCTGCAAGGCACTAAGAGCGCTGGCGCGGAGCCTCTATGGACTGAGGGTTCGGTCCAAAGGCCAACTCCCCGGTCGCTCGCGCAGGCTCAAGGTGCAATGGGTTTCGCGTATCACACTGCGCCGCAAACGCCTGCACTCTGATCTCCCCCGAACGCTTCCTCGCGTCATCAAGAAGTGGAAGCGGCTCTCTCCTTGTCCGCTTGTCCTCTTGCCCTGCACGCAGTTCGTGACTTTTTAGAACAATCGTGCTACCAATAGCAATCCAAGTCTCGCAACAATCTTCAAACGCTGGGAACCGCTCAATGAAAAAAGGATCGTTGTGCCGTTATCTTGCGCTGTCACTGTTGCCTGTGACAGTGTTCGCCGTGGGATGTGGTGGCGGAGCCTCGTCGCCGAAAGTGGCGCCAGTCGTGATCAGCGTGTCCTTAAACTCGCAATCCGCTGCTATCGGAACGGGACAGAGCACGCAATTCTCCGCGACGACAAACGATACGGCCGGGGTGACGTGGACAGCGTCAGCCGGAACCGTCGACGCCAGCGGCAACTACACCGCTCCGTCCGCGCCTCAGAGTACGACCGCGACGGTAACCGCCACAAGCAAGACGGATACGACGAAGACGGCCAGCGCAACGGTGAATGTCGTGGCTCCGGGGACCGTGACACCGACGGCAAATTTACAGGTGGCGCTGTACTCAGTTTCGCCGGCAGCCGCGGGAAACGTCTCGGTGCAGTTTGGGCTGGACACGACCTATGGCTTGACCACATGGACGCAACCTGTACCGCAGGGAGGCGGGGCAGTGAGCCTGTTTGTGGCGGGCATGAAGGCAAACACGCAATATCACATGCGAGGAGTCGTGCAGTTCGGAGATGGCTCGCAGTTTACGGATGCGGACCAGACCTTTGCGAGCGGCCAACAACTACCTCCTAACCTAACGCCAAATGTCGTGGTCACGAAGACCGCGGGGATGACGCCGCAAAGCGGCGTCGAACTGCTGGATCTGATTGGCCCCTTTGTCCCCGTGGCGGTTGCGGACCTGGACGGCCACCTGTTGTGGAGCTACAACCCGGGGCTCGCGAGCGTGGCGCCTCAGCCCATCAAGCTGCTCCCCAACGGTCACTTTATGGTCAACTTCGCCGAAGTGAATGGCGCCGACTCGGTGCTGCAGGAAGTCGATTTGTCCGGAACGGTCATCTGGCAGATGACCAGCACCGACCTGAACAACGCCCTTGCAGCTACCTGTGCGAGTACGGGAATCGGGTGCAGTCTGACTGTGCTCGGTACGCACCACGATTTTGTCCAGCTCCCAAGCGGACACCTGATCATCATTGCATCCCATCAGGAGATCATCTCTGGAATTACGGTCACAGGGGACGTGATCATCGATCTGGATCAGAATCACAAACCGGTCTGGTTGTGGGACGAATTCGATCATCTGGACACCAACCGGCGGCCCTATATGTATCCCGACTGGACACACACCAATGCCGTGATCTATTCGGCGGACGATGGCAACCTGATCATTTCCATCCGCCACCAGAACTGGCTGGTGAAGATCGACTACGCCAACGGCAAGGGAGCTGGCGACATCCTGTGGAAGCTGGGGTATCAGGGTGATTTCACGTTGCAGAACGCAGATGGAACACCGGATACCAACGCTGCGGATTGGTTCTTCGCGCAGCACGGACCGTCGTTCGTCAGCAGTAACACGACGGGAAACTTTTCGCTGACTCTTTTCGACAATGGCGACGACCGCGGGGTCACCGTAACCGCGGGGGGGACGTGCGGCGTGAGCGGACAGCCCGACTGCTTCAGCACCGTGCCGATTTTCAATCTCGACGAGTCGGCTTTGACTGCCACGTTTACCATCCACCCAAACACCCCGGACTACTCTTTCTTTGGCGGGAACGCGGAGACGCTGAAGAACGGGAACCTGGAGTACTGCGAGACCTCCGTGGGGAAGATCTATGAGGTGACCCAGGACGCCTCCGCACAGACGGTTTGGCAGATGGCACTCTCAGAAGACGTGTACCGGGGACAAAGGATTCCAAGCCTTTATCCGGGGGTACAGTGGTAGCACACCAGGAACCTGTCCGCTCCGCCTATGAAATGGGATCGTGAGAAGGTTGCAACCTGTGGACTGGCAATCCTCATCGCTTATGTAGCCCTCGCGGGCGTCTTTCGTGCAGCGTCCAAGCCCTTCTGGTTCGACGAACTTTGCACTTTGACGATGGCCCAGCAGCCGAGAGTATCCAAGATTTGGGAGGCTCTTCGGGGTGCCGCAGATTCACACCCACCACCGTTCTACGTTGCCGAGCGCCTGGCGGGCGCGGTTGTACCCAACGAACATATT
>DASPTQ010000216.1:0-36614 GCA_035623335.1 Terriglobales bacterium | reverse complement strand
CCTCGGTCCCCGATCTGGCTCGCAAACTCCGCCGCTACATAAACGCCTACTCGGCCAACGCTCGTCCGATTCAGTGGAAATACTCGGACTCCTCTCGGCGCCTACGTACTAATGAATTCACTGCGACAGTCCACTAGTATGCCAAGCAACACCGACCCTTTGAACAGCCAACCGAGACGACGGCGAGAACGACTCGATCGACCCCCCAGGTGAACCAGCCCCAACAAGCCTGGCAAAGCCAGCCAGAATGCCAGGCTACTTTGAGCCGACGGGAAACCATCGGGGCGGGTTTACGTCCGCCACGGCTACCGCCGTAGCATCGTATCCGCCGGAACTGTAAGTCACAGTGTTCTGGAACGTCCCATTGCCGTTGCCTAGCAGCACCACCACCGTGCCAGCTGTCCCATCGCAAGTACTGTTACTAGGTCCACAGTTGGCTACCACAATATCCGCCTTGCCATCGCCGTTTACATCGGCTACTGCGCCCGACTTGGGATAACCGCCCGTACCCAACTGCAGTGGCAAAATCCAAAGCTTGCATTTGCACAGTCTCGGCCTGAAGTCGGGCGTTCTTTATCTTCGCTTTCGCGCTCCTCCCCATAGATACGGCCGAGGCAGCGATCGATGGCGCTTCGGCAAGGTTCTCTTCGGTGGGAACCACAGGATTAGTTTGCGCCGGAGTCAGAGCACTGGCTAATGGGCAAGGAAGGGAGACGTAGACGGAGAAGGGCCCACGAGCGATGGATTTTCTAAGTGGCAGCATAGAAACCTCTCTCGGAGGACACAGTATTCGATCATGAAGCACCTGTTTGGCCTACTCCACCCCTCCGGTCGTCGGAAAGTTTCGGAAAAATTTAGCGAACGGTCTTGCGGGCGATCGCAGACCCCCCTTTCTGGCCCCTCATCTAAACAGCGTAGCCACCTCGAAGGGAGGGTGCGGTGAGATTGACCGCGCCGTCGGCAAACCGACGGGAAGCTTTTTCTTGTTCGCGTGAGCAGGAGGTGCCGTCCGGACGCTGCGTAATGAATCGATGCACTTTGAAGGCCCTTTGTCCTATCACAAATGGCTGTGGGCCCGTGTGGAAATGCAACGAAACCGAGCTTATCCGACGACGGAATCGGGGGTATCGTTCTAGCAATCGTTGCTTCTGTACCGTCCGCAGGTAACCGTTAGAAACGACAACAGATGGATCTGAATCATGCTTGCTCTTAAGCAACGATCTGCGGGCGGGACGATGGTATTCTTCGCCAAAGATGTGGGGCGTGAACTCAATTAGCCGCGGTGTTCATCTGGGCGCTTTCCTTCTGTTGGCCGCATCGGGAGGAATTGCCTGCGCCATCGATGCCGGCAATCCTTCCGCCAGAGTGGCGCGTCTGCAATACCTGGAAGGAGATGTCTCGATCCAGCCCCATGGTACGGGTGAGTGGGTCCAGGGCTCGATCATCCGCCCGCTTAGCAACGCGGACAATGTCTGGGCGGATAAGAACTCCCGGGCAGAGTTAAACCTTGGTTCAGGTCGGCTGCGCATCGACTCCGAGACCAGTCTGACCCTGACTGAGGTGAACGATAGGAGCGTACAAGTCGAACTTCACCAAGGAGTTTTGAACGTCCATGTTCGCCGTCTCGGGGATGGTGAGATGTACCAGGTCGACACGCCGAATCTGGCGTTTACGGTTACCAGAGCGGGCGACTATCGTATTGATGTTTCTCCTAACGAAGACTCGACTGTCGTGACCGTGCACCAGGGTGAAGGTCAAGCAAGGGGTCATGTAGCGACGGTCAGCGTACACGCTGGCGAGCGAACCAAGTTCGAAGGTAGTTCTCTCCAGCGGCAAGTTCGCGAAGTTCCGCGTGAGGACGGCTTTGACCAGTGGTGCCAAGTCCGCGATCAACGCCTCGATCAGGCGGCTTCGGAAGGTTACTCATCTCATAGCGATGATCTCGATGAATACCAGGCGTGGCGTGGAGCTTTGGCCTACGGTCCAACCTGGGCTCCGACGGCAGTTGTTCCTGTTTGGGCGCCTTACCCTTATTGGATTTGGGTTAATCCCTGGGGCCCGACCTCGGTAGGCGGTCCGACCTGGGGATTGCCCCCTTTCTCCTATGGCGGCTGGGTTTATTACGGTTATCACGCAAGTCGCTGGTCCATCCCGAGTGCCAACCTAAGGAAACCGCGTCCTGCGGACGGCGGGAACTCGCGGTTCACGGTAGGGCACTGACGGCGCCACAACTGACGCCAACCTCCCCAACAGCCCCGGATGGCTGCCGGCCGCCGAGGGCGGCCAATATCCGCCCCAGTCGTGGTTGGCCCACGGGAGATTGTTGCATTGCTGGTTTGGTTGGGCGGAACCACGTGTCTCTCGGCCCGGAGAGTTTTTAACGGGCTGGAAAACTAACCCGCGTCCGTGCTGAGATTCGGGTGCTGAGCAGCGTGTGGCCTGGCCACAAGGACGCGTTCGCCTTCGGATTTCGTCAAGAACGGTTCGCACTCAAACACGGCAACTCGACTTTGCGGAATGATCAAGCCGCCTTGACCGAAATGGTAGATCTCTCCCCGCCAGAAAAAGCGGCGGCTCGTGTAACTGCAGACCCAGGTAGCAAAACCGAACAAATCACGTAAAGGATACAACCACCAGTAATGCAGAATACGGGGATCACGAATGACTCCCCAACCAACCGCAATCGACTGCACGATGCGGTTCGCACACGCCAAGGCCAGCAGGCCGAATCCCAACAGGGGATGCCCCAGGGCCGTTGCCGCAACCATTCCCAGGATCCCGAAAGGCATGGCGAAGGTCAAACCCGTACCTAGGTGGCCTTTGGGACGTGAATAGCGCGTGCTCTTGTGCCATCGCAGTTGATGACCAAAGGTGCGCAAGAACGATTGTGGGATCAGCACATGCTCCACAATGTGATGAGAAAGCGCCACCTGATAACCGGCTGCCCAGACTAAATTCCCGAGAACGAAATCATCCGAATAGTAATCTTTGGTAGAGACGAAACTGCCTATCTTCGCCAGGACATCTTGCCGAATGGCCATGCCTGGACCCAGGGCGAAGCGCATCCCTTCGAGCAGATCCGCCACCATGACGCCCGAAGACATCTCGACGGACATGCCGAGCGCTTCCAGCAGCGACCACACGCCGGCCGCGGGTACGCCTCGATAGAGACACGTCACAAGGCCGATCTTAGGATCGAGCAGCGGAGGCACCACGTTGCGCAAGAAATCAGGCGCAACCGCAACGTCGCTATCCGTGATGACCAAATAATCGCCACAGGACCCTGCCGTTATCCTTTCAAGCGAAAAGGCCTTCGCATTCGGCCAGGAAGGTGGTCCGGAGATTACGACGCGGCATTTGACTTGCGGGTATCGCGTCCTCATCTCCTCCACCACGCGAAGGGCAGGGTTATCGGCTGTCCGCGCCCCAAAGACAATCTCGAAGTCGGGGTATTCCTGTCTGAAGAAGCTTTCAATATTTTCCGTCAGCCGAGGTTCCATCCCGTGCACCGGCTTCAAAACGGTCACGAAAGGAAGCGATTTCTCGGGAACGGAGGCCACCCAGCTGGCCATGGTGCCAGCCAGGCGACGCCGGCGGCGCGCAGCGACCAGCACGAGAACCAGAAAAACGCTGGAGCTTAGGGCGCCGGCGAAGGATAGGACGAAAAGGATGCGCCATACGGAAATCGTCGCCATCCAACCCGATGTGAAAACAGTCATAGGCGTATTTGAATTATACCTGCCGCCCTACCTTTAGCTTTGTGAAATCCAACCGGAAAGGACCGCAAGTTAGTGTCCTACCGGATGATTCGTGAGAATCGACTTTCCCCCGCTGCGGGCCAAGGGGAAATACTGTGCTCCGTGCAATGCCGCCGGTTGGTCCTGGTCGGTCCATAAAAACACCACGCCCTTCCCCGTCCACAGGGAATCAAACTCATTCTGGGTCAGGAACACTCGCGGCGCGTCTGCAAATTTAGACCCAAACCACAGATTGCCGCTGGGTTCGTGCAGAACCCGCAGCGGAACCCCAGTGTAAAAATTCAGGGTTGAAGCCTGGTGGTATTCCCCATCGACCACGATGGTGTCTCCCGGCTGGTAGTTTCGTCGAATCGACTCGGCAAGCGGCTGGGAAGACAGAATCGGAGAGAACTTCACGAACCCAGAATGAACCGCGCCGAGCAATCCCACCATCATCAGAGCCAAGGCAAAATTGCCCGCGACCGGTTGTTGCCGGCTGCGGAAAACGTAATTGCATCCCGCTCCCAGCAGTAGGCACAGCAACGTGATCAGGAGGGGAACCCGGAAGATCCCCAGGGCCTGCGGGGTCAAGTCGAGAAGGTGGCCCAAGGACAGATTGTATTCCGCCGGATTCTTTTTCAGCAGATCCGCCAGATCGGCTCCGGGACCAGGGGGTCGCGATGAGACCAGCAATGCGAGTCCCCCGGCGAAGATCAAACCGGCCAGGATCAAGAAAACTAACGAGGATCTCTTGCCGGCCCGGCGCTCCGCAGAGATCGTCGAACTTGCCGCTTCCTTGGCCAGCCACCCCCCGGTGAGGAGGGCAAGGGCAGGCAAGGCCGGCATTGTGTAATATTCCTGGCGAGTCGAGAAACTAAAGAAAACGACAATCACCAGCGCCCAGATCGCGAACACGAGGTTCGCCTGGTGGGGTCGCTCCAGCCTTCTCAGAGGACGGCGCCAACCCTGCGCGGAGGTTCGGACCGTCGCGGGAAGGAAGATCGTCCAGGGGACGACCCAGACCAGCAGCAGTCCCCAGAAAATCAGCAGCGGAACCGTGTCGTAACCCGGCGGCATACGCTTGTTCAGGTAGCGCAGAAAATGTTCGTTGATGAAATAAAACCACAGGAATCCGTGCCCTCCGGGGTTGGAATTGCGCAAGGCCGCCAGAACATGCCAAGGAACGGCGATCGCCAAGAACACAAGTCCGCTCGAGACGGGCCGCAACTTTCGCCAATGTTGAAGATCGCCGGTCAACACAAAATAGAGTCCGACGATCGCCAGGGGGAACACTAGCCCGATCAAACCTTTGGTAAGTACGTTCAACGCGCACGCCGCAGCAAAGCCCCAGCAATGCAGTCGCGAAGGCAGATCTTCCTGGAGCGAGCGCAAGAAGAAGTAGAGTGCCACGGTGAGCCACAGCCCCACCAAGACATCGGGAATTTGAAATCGGGTAAAAATATATGGCCCTATCGAGGTGCAGAGAAGCATCGCCGACCAGAAACCTCCGCTTTCGCCGTAGCAGATTTTCCCTAGCTCATAGGTGGCAACGAGAAGCACAAGCACACCGAGCACCAGGGGCACTCTAGTCGACCAATCGCTGACCCCCAAAAGACGGTAACTGAGCGCGATGGCCCAATACATCAGAGGCGCCTTCTCGAGATATCGAATCCCGTCCGTGTAGAGCGTCACCCAATCCTGGCGTTGCAGCATTTCCCGCGCCACTTCCGCATGCAAGCTGTCGGCATCGTCGAGCAGCGGCGGGGTAAACATGCCAGCAACATAGGTCGAGCCCCAAAGCAAAACAATAATAAGGATGGAAACGAAGCTGCGCTTCGACCGATCTTGGAGCGTTGGACCAGCAGGAGTTGCCGTTGCGCTCTGCGAAGCGGATAAGGTCATGAACGCTGAATATTATACTTGGGGGTCTTCGGTCCGAACTGAGCGGCCGACCGTCTTCTACGCGCACACCTTGATCACCCTGGGAATCTTTACGCTTGAGAAAATTCCGCAGTGGAGCTGCCATTCTATTTCACGTTCTCGTAGATCGCCAGAGTCGGCCGTGTGACTGATCTGCAGCTTTCACCTGGCAAGTCGCGCGATATTGGAGTACGCGGACTGACCGTTGGCGTTTACAGCTCGGACCCGGTACCCCAATGCCTGGCTCCTGCGCACATGGGTGTCGGTATAGTCAGTAGTGGATGCAGGGAGTTCGGCTAGTCGGTCCCATGAACCTCGCTCCTGCAGACCGTTTCCCACCTGGCGTTCAACGATGATTCCGCCCGAACGATCGCCATGAACTTGCCAGGTTAACTTCACGGCATTCCCCGAATCTGCAACTTCGAGCGAACTAGGAGCTTCCGGAAGTATTGGCCAATCGAAGTAACTCTCGTCGGCAATGGCCATGACACTGTCCTTGACCGGCAGCATCTCCAAGGTGTCGGTTGTACCGGTTTTCCATTGCACAGGCTTGATCTTGCCGGAAACCACATCAATCAGTACGGGATGAACAATGCCGGCGTTCGCTATCGTCAGCGTTTCGTACAAAGGCGGAAAGGCACCGTTCGGCAGGCTGTGCGCGGCCAGCCAATAGGCAACGATTCCCTTTCCGTTTCGATGGCGAAAACCGTATGCCATGAAGGGAAAACCGGAACGGCGGCGGAGGGCCGGCAGGTCTGAACCCGTGACTTCAATCGACCGGTCGAAGTTCGTATCTGAAAACAGCGCATTGGTGTTTTGCAATGCATAGAAGACAGGTCGCGGAGTCCAGTCGTAGTCGTGATTGGTGACTCCGTGAATAAGACCAAAATCATCGTACTCATTACCGTCGGTTCCCGCGGCGATCAACCAGACGAAAGTCTTAACTCCGGCTGCCAAGTTATACAAGAGGCCACGCGGGAGATATTTTGCTTGTACAGACTCGTCGGATCCTACCCACGATGGTATTGAGTTGAACTCGTCGTCGAAAAAAGGAATGTCCGCTTTGATCCCGGGGTAGTGGTTCACTAGATCTCGCAGCTGACGCGGTGATTCATTTAAGTAGGCTCCGTAATCCATGGTTTCTGGATTCATGTTCTGCCCATATCCGGGATAGGTGTGATAAGCGTACACGTCGATCCCCGACGCACACCCGCATGTGTCGAAGGCCCTTCGTGTGAAATCGCGGGTAGGATCCGCCTGACCGCCGTATATCACTTTGCTTTGCGGGTCTGTCTTGTGCACCGTTTCGATAAAGGGAGCCAGCAGCTTGCCATACTGCTCTGGATTTCCCCATGGATTCCAGTACCCTATGTCCTGCTCGTTCCATAATGCCCAATAGTGAATGCGGTCGTGGAAGTGATTCACCATCCAGGCGGCGTACCGGTTAAAGGCCGCAATTTGCTCCGGTGTTGTCGGCGGCCAGAAAACGGAATACAAACTACGATCGTCGTTGTGGAAAGAGCCGGGTGTAGGAGTGCTTACATCGGGGAGATGCCCGCTGGGCGAGGTGTACATAACGTTTCCGTAGAGCAGCTGAACCTGGACGTTCATGCCGTTGTCCACCAACGAATCAACTGCGTCTTCGAGCCTCGCCGAGGAGGCGTACACTCCGCGCTTTTGTTCGATCCAGTCCCAGCTAGTGAGGTCCGAGCTATTCTCGTACTGGCCGATGCGAATCCATTTGAAGCCGGCGTCGAACATACGTGTCCACCACCAGCGGTTCCACGGCAGGTACGGGTCGCGGGGAAGATCGGAGTTGATGCCGAATCCATCCTGAATTTGGGAGGAACGTTTGGGAGGTACGTGATCAGGCACGCTCTTGGAGGACTGCGACCACGACAGATTGACAGCGACCAACAGGAGCGCGCCCACCAGGCAGACCGGCAGAACTTGGGCGGAGGAACAGCCATCATGAGTTGAGTGTCGCATTTGGCCTCATTTGACCTCAGGGCAGTCGCCACCTTGGCGGCCAGTGTCCCGAATGTGGTACCGACTCTTGCGGGGCGTCATCAAGCCTTTCCCTAACAATTCCACAATCGGGTTTGTAAAACCTTCAGGATTGCGTGCGTCAGGAATGCTTAGACCTCCGGGTATGACCTAAGAGCCAGCCGCCACGGACCGGAGTTCCGCCCACGACCGCTGATTCTCTCAACCAGCAATTCGCAGGGAACTAGCGGACCACGGAAATTTGCGCAGGCTTAGAGTCCGTCGCCAGCTGCTTTGCGTTCTGCTGGATTTTACGAATCGCTGCCACGATTTCGTGCACATCCTCTTCGTCACCGAGAAGCGCAGGCTGCGGTATCCAGACTGTTTCCCAGGCCCCACGCTGGGTATGCGGAAATGACTGCTTCAGAAAGCGATGTTCTTCCTTCCTATGTTCCGCACTCAGCCGCTTGCGGTATTCGTTATTCCGGAACATGTGCAGCTCATGCAGAGGTGGATAACTTGCCTGATTGGGAATCCCTTCGGCATTCATGGCTTCGATGAACCGCTCAGTAGAAATGCCAGCGAACTGTTGGCTGTCAACGTGAAAGATGTAAGCGTATTGGCCGTTGCGGGTGCACCGTTCATCCAGGCTTTGCGGGGTAATCCCGGGAACGTTTTTCAGTTCACGATCCAGCAATCGTGCGTTTCGGTGCCGAAGGCGTGTCTGCTCATCCAATCGACTAAGCTGCGCCGTCAGCACGGCACCTTGCCATTCGCTCAGACGGTAATTAGACCCGTAGATGAAGTGACTGTAGAACCATTCTCCCGGCATGCGTCCACAGTCATGAACGGAACGCGCAGCACGCTCGAACACGTCATCACTCGAGAGGATCATGCCTCCTTCTCCGGCTGTCATCAGCTTGCTCGATTGAAAGCTGAATGTCCCCGCCGTGCCGAACGTACCGATGCGCTTGCCACGCCATTCGCTGGCATGAGCATGGGATGAATCCTCGATCAGCGCAATTCCCTTGCGCTTGGCAAGGTCACATAGCGCATCCAGGTCCGCGGGATGACCTCCCATGTGAACCGCAACGATGGCTTTCGTGCGGGAACTAATTGCGTCTTCCGCCAATCGCGCATCAATACAATAGGTGCCAGGATCGACATCGACTAAGACGGGGAGTGCGTTGGCAAACAGCACGGCACTGGCTGTGGCCACAAACGTGAAGTTGGGCACGATGACTTCGTCGCCTGCGCCGATGCCCACCGCGGCCATCGTGACTTCGAGAGCGGCTGTTCCATTAGTGACGGCAAGGCCGTGGCGGGCGCCGTGAAATCCTGCGAAGGCACGTTCGAATTCTAGAGTTTTCGTTCCTGGAGTGCGCCACCAAACCCGACTCTCCAGGACCTCAGTGAGAGCCTTGCGTTCTCGATCATCAAATTGAGGCCACAGAGGAAAGGGTTTAGTCTTTGCACTCTTGCCGCCAAGCAGGGCTAGTTGCGACACGTCGCTCCTCCTCAGAACTGGTTGAATTCAGTCGCGTACCGAAAAGCTTCCACGTAGTGTCCGTCCTTTCGCGGCTGCTCACGCCGCATTTCAGCTTTTGCCTTATTCAAGTCGTTGGGCCGCCAATCAGGACGATATTTATTGATCGCGGGTTCGAATTGGCTGACCTGTTTGGTGGCCGCTTCGAATTTTAGCTCCGCCACTTCATCAATATTCACAAAGTAATTCGCCTCCTGCGGCGAGGGATAAAAGAAGTACATTTCCGGGACTTTGTAGGGTTGTAATCCCTGCTGCAGCCTCTGGTTGGGAAAGTAGAGCCAGAATTCCGCAGCGCGCACAGCGTCAATCGTGTTGAATGCGGCCATACGGTGATCGGTCTTGTGCCACCGCTCAAACCACTCTCCAGGGTCGACACTGAGAAGGACGTCAGGCCGAATCCGGCGAATGATCGCCGTAGCTTCCTCCGTAAGCTTCGGTTGCGGAGCATATTCGAGCATTCCATCGTCATAGCCCATCCAAGAGATGTTTCCCTTAGAGGTGCCCAGCAAACCTTCCGAGGCCTCTTGCTCGGCCTTTCGGATTTCTGCCAACCGCTGTGAAGTCATGTCCGGATCGTAGGAACCCTTGTCGTCGTTCGTGTATACCACGATGTAGACCCGATTGTGATTGCGGTTGAGCAATGCGATGGTCCCACCCGCGCCGAAAACATCGTCGTCAGGGTGCGGAGTAAATAGCAGAATCGTCTTGTTTTGCAGGTTCTCGAGCCGCGTTTGTTGGGCCAGGGAAATGCTCGCCAGCAACAACGAGCCGAGGACGACCAGAACTCTCTTCATAGTCGTTCCTTGCACCTCTTCATGGCAGCAGCAACAAGATAGCCTAACTATTCAATTTCGTCGAACCCAAAAACAACGTCCGCTTTTGGTCGGGCGGATTGTCGAGCGGGAGGGCTGTGGTGGGAATGCCGGTTAGGGCGAAGGTTGCGGGCTTCCTGCGTTGCGCCACAAGTTGCCGCAGGGGGACAGGACGTGAATGCAGATGGTAGCCTCGTCTGTCACCGATGCGTTTTAACATCGTGCGGATAGATCTATGCCCATCGAAAGGTTCGAATTTCTTGACAACTCTAGGTGACTGATGTAAGTGTGACAGATCATTGAGGACGCTCAGTTCCAATGGTGTTCGGGTCGCCAAGGAGGAGCTATGCGTTTTCGCACCAGGTTCGTCCTTTCTCTTGTGCTGGTTTTCCCCGCCTTCGTTCTTGCTCAGGTGGATCGCGGGAGCATTGTGGGAACAGTGACCGACCCTGCTGGTGCTCGCATTGCTGGTGCCCAGGTGACGGTTACGAATCTCTCGACCAACCAGTCGTTCCAGATGGCGACCGATGAGACCGGCCATTACGCCGCCGACCTGCTCCGCATAGGCACCTATTCGGTGAGCGTAGAGAAACAGGGATTTCAAAAGGCGATACAGCCCGCCGTCGAAGTTGGGGTGAATCAAACCGCACGAGTGGACATCGCTCTCAAGGTCGGCTCAACCACTGAAAGCGTCGAAGTATCGGCAGCCGCTCCTTTATTGCAAACCGAGTCATCCTCTCTGGGCACCATCGAAACCGAAAAGCGAATTTCCGAACTCCCTTTGAACGGAAGAAACTTCATCCAGCTCGCCTACCTTGGGCCGGGAGCGAACGGAGGCCAGACCGGATCGAACGCCAGCGGTGATGTCTTCGAGAATGAGCGTGCCGATGAGGCAGTTTCCGTCAATGGACTACGCGTGTCCAACAACAATTTTCTTCTGAATGGCGTGGACAACAACGAATTTGGATTGGGCGGTGTGATTGCTCTACCTGCTCCGGACGCCATTCAGGAGTTCCGCATCGAAGAGAACGCCATGAGCGCGGAATTTGGCCGAGGCGGAGCGGCGGTTAATGTGGTGTTGAAATCAGGCACCAACAGTGTTCATGGTGGAGCTTACGAGTTTATTCGCAATGACAAGCTCGATGCCGTGAACTATTTCAATCAGGGGCAGCAACCCTTCAAGCGGAATCAATTCGGCGCCTTTCTGGGAGGGCCAATCAGAAAGGACAAGACCTTTGTGTTTGGCGATTATCAGGGATCGCGTTTGCGCGCGAGCCAGCCGTACCTCTCGACGGTGCCCACCGCCGCCGAACGCTCCGGGAACTTCACCGACCGCCTGACGGGACAGACTTTTTCGCCCTGCGCCACTCCTTCTCCGGCCGACACCTTTGACACCGGTACGATTTTCAATCCTACAAGCACGGCAGCCTACACCTGCGCTGACGGAGCCACAATCTCGCTGCGCCAGCCGATTCAATATCGCGGGCAGGTGAATGTGATTCCTCCTATCGGTGCCGGTACTCCCGGCGCAAGCATCAACCAAGTGGGTCACAACGTCGCCAACTTCTATCCTCTGCCGACCGCGCCCGGCTTGGTCAACAATTATCTGGCCAATCAAAATAACATCAATGACCAAGATCAGTTTGATGTGAGAGTGGATAACCGCTTCAGTGACAGAGATCAGATTTTCGGCGCCTACAGCTTTGGCAACGTCCGTAGTCAGCAGCCCGGTCCTTTAGGTCCGTTGTGGGGTGGTTTGGATTGCTGCCCCAGCATCAGCAACTCACAATCCCAGAGTGTGGGCCTGGGATATACGCATACCTTCTCCGCACGTCTGCTGAATGATTTTCATGGCGGCTACTTCCGTTATTCGGTAAATGCGCTGCCGTTCAATTACGGCAAGAACCTCGGCCTTGAGCTGGGGATTCCCAATTCCAATCGCAGCACGGATCCGAATTCGACGGGTCTGACCAATATCGATGTTGCCGGCTTCACTTCCTTGGGCGACTCTGAATATCTGCCCGAGCATGTTTACGAGAATATCTACCAGATCGCAGATACGGTCACTTGGATTCGCGGCAGGCATTCCCTGAAGTTTGGGGGCGATTTCCGCCGCCAGCAGCGGAATTTTTATCAGGTGACCGCACCCAGAGGTTATTTCAATTTTACGGGAGACTATACCGATGATTTAACGACCGCGACCGGCGGTAACGGACTGGCGGACCTGTTGCTGGGTGTCGCCTTGAACACGGAACAGGATTTTCTGGTCGGTCTTTACCCGACCCGCTATTGGGACTTGGCAGAGTTTGTGCAGGACGACATTCGTGTGCGTTCGAATCTGACCATCAACGCCGGGCTTCGCTACGAGGTGACGTCACCCGCCGGCGGGCAAGTCGGCAATTTCGATTTGAACCGAGCGATCGTGATCACATCCTTCGGGCCGGGCGCGGTTCCGCACGCTGGAGTGCAATTCGATAAGAGCGACTGGGGGCCGCGTCTGGGTTTCGCGTGGTCTGTCCGCAAAGATACGGTAGTGAGAAGTGCATTCGGGATCTTTTATTCGGCGGAGGCCAATATCTTTGATGACCTTGGGGAGAACCCTCCCCAGACGACATTCATAGCTCAGAATTTCAGCCCCGGTCAACTTCCCCGGTCGGCGCAGTTCATCTCTACCGGGTTCCCGGCCGCGATTCCACCCGGTGATCCGATACACATTCTCGGGACGGTAAAGACCACCGGGGCGGAGCGGATCATTCCGCGAATTATGGAGTGGAATTTAACCGTGCAACATCAGTTTGCGCAAAACTGGTCGGCTCAGATTGGTTACATCGGCACGCGCGCGTATCACTTGTGGAACCACGAGGCCAGCGATCTGAACCAAGCCACGCAAATCCTGGATACTAACTTTTGTGGACCGGCCACGAGCACCGGCTGTCCATTCCCAAATTATGGTCGCCGATATTTCAGTCAGCAGCCGAATATGACATCCGTGCTGCCCCTCGATTATGCGCAATTGCAGATGTTCTACAACGCGTTTCAGGCATCGCTGAACAAGCGTCTCGCAAATGGATTGAACTTCCTCGCCGCTTACACCTATGCCAACAACATGGGCAACGCCGATGGAAATGTAGGCGGATTTATCCAGAATGCTTATCGGCCGGATCTCGAGCATGGTCCGGTGGTGCCGGACCTTCGCCAACGCTTTACCATCAGCTATTTGTATGAGTTACCGTTCGGCCGCAACCGCCACTTTCTTGCGAACGCAAGCGCCGTAGTGGACGCTTTTCTCGGCGGATGGGAGCTGGCGGGGATAACCACCGCACAGAGCGGAGAAGCGCTGACGGCGAGCATGTCCAGTGACCTGAGCAATACCAGTAGTTTCAGCTACCGCCCCAATCAAATCGCAAATCCGTACGATTTCTCGTTCAGTATCCCGTCGCAACAGACCGACTTTGGCTGCAGCCGCCCAGGCCATCAAACACTGGATTGCTGGTTCAACCAGGCTGCGTTTGTAGCCCCGCCGCTCGCGCCGGGTCAGGTATCTGCCCATGAGTTTGGCGACTCCCGCCTTGG
This sequence comes from Terriglobales bacterium, assembly GCA_035623335.1. Taxonomy (GTDB): domain Bacteria; phylum Acidobacteriota; class Terriglobia; order Terriglobales; family Acidobacteriaceae; genus JAFAGX01. The sequence goes on along the minus strand of DASPTQ010000216.1, from coordinate 23,040 downwards.
CAACTTGCGCGGGCCAGACTTAGTCACCTTCGATCTTGCGCTGCAAAAAAATTTCAAAATTACGGAGCGGCAGTTGATCGAGTTTCGGGCCGAGATGTTCAATCTCTTCAATCATCCTAACTTCGGGTTGCCAGGCGGCGGTTCACAAATCAGTGTTGATGTTCCGGGCGGCGCCGCCATCACCAACACCGCGATCGACAACCGGCAAATCGAATTCGCTTTGAAATATGCCTTTTGAGTCGGTCTGGCCGAGTGCGCAATCGGCTATTGAGGCGTGTTCCAGTACACATTCGTCACTTGCAGGGCCAGCGCCGCCGGATCCAGGTCCGACCTGTTGGACAGAACAATCACGGTCAAGTTGCCGTCTGCGAAGCGTTCGATTACGGTCTTAAAGCCTATCGTCTCTCCGTAGTGCCACATCCGCTGATGTCCCCGATAGTCGTCCAGGAACCAGCCGAAGCCATAAGAAACGAGTTTACTGGGTTGTGGGTTTGCATCGCCCGGATCGCCAGCCCACCTTGGCAGCGACCCATCGGCCAGCTTTACGGGTGTTAACGCCGACTGCAGTTCGCTGGGGGCAAGAAGGGTATGACGGGCGAGAGCCTCATCCCACTTGGCCAAGTCTTCGAGGTTGGAGTAAACTCCGCCATCCCCGAGGGTTGCCGAGGTCGAGCTTTGGTCGGTCTCTACCAATGCATCCCCTTCTTTCGAATGACCATACGCCCGATCCGGAACCTCGTTCTTCCCTCTCACGTATGCCAAGGTATGGTTCATCTTCAGTGGAGAGAAAATTCGCTCCTCGAGAAAGTCCTCGAACGGCCTCCCCGAAACTCTTGCGACTGCCAAGCCCAGAATCACATAACCCGAATTGCTGTACGACCATTGTGTGCCGGGACGAAACTTGCCGCCTTTCTGCCCTTCGAGCAACGCCAGGACCTCGCTATCATGGATTTGCCGATTCGCCGTCCACCGGGCACGCCTTTCCGGAGCTTGATCCATGAGGGTTTCGTAGTCCGGCAGCCCCGAAGTATGATTCAGCAGATTGCGAAGGGTGATGGCTTTCCCGTACTCCGGAAACTCCGGAAAGACATCCGTCAGACGTTCGCCGTATCGCATTTTTCCGTCGTGCACAAGCAGCATGACGGCCATAGCGGTGAATTGTTTTGTGCAGGAGGCCAAGCGGAAATTCGTGTGGGAATCAATCGCCCTTCGAGTTCGTAAATCTCTGACTCCATATCCCCGCTGAAAAGCGACTTTCCCATTTTCGCGCACCAACACGGCCACTCCCGGCGACTGGCCATCCGTCAGGTTCTTGAAGATGCCTGCGAGTTGGCTTTCCCTGGATTCCGGGTCCATCTCTGCCCCATATGCGCGGATGGGACCAAGTGAAAACAACACCGCTAGCACCATGATCATGATCGTTGCGGGAGACATGATTTCTTCTCTCGTCGCTGGGTGTAACGGATCGGCAGGGTTTCGTCTATTCCTCCTCAGAACTCGTAGCGCAGGGCAAATTGCATGATCCGCGGATTCGTCAGCAGACCCGAATAATTCCCGAAACTACCGCCGCTGCCCAATGTTAGAGCTGAGGACAACAGGCTGGATTGCACATCAAAGCGTACGGAGTTCGTGACGTTAAAGACCTCCCAGCGGAACTGCAGGCTTTGTCTCTCACTCCACGGCATCGTCCATCGCTTTGCCAGACCGAGGTCGATGCCGAAGTAGCCGTCACCACGAATCACGTTACGTTGACCAGACTGACCGGCATAGGCGGGTGCGAACGAATTTATGGCGGCCGGGCCGTTGGCAAAGATATTGACATTCCCCGCATCTGGGCCGCTCTGAATGACGTAGGCACCGGTCTTCACGGGCGCGATGAGGTTGGCGTTGCCTTCCTGCTCAAAGTTCGTCGGGAAATTGCTGTAGCCGTTGTCGACGTTGACGGGAAAGCCGGACGTCCAACGGAATAACCCAGAGAGTTGCCACCCCCCGATCAGGGCGTTAAGCGCGCCACCAGCGTCGCTCGCAATCGAACGGCCGCGTCCAAACGGCAATTCGGCAATCCAGTTCGCATTCAGCTGATGGGTAACATCGTAGGAGGAAACACCGCGCTCTTGCCCCGGGTTCCACGCGTTAATAATGATGTTGTTCAAACTGCTGGTGTAACTGGCCGGCCCGATCCGCTCGGCGTCCGAGGCCAGATCGATCGACTTCGAAAATGTGTAGTTGAAGTCGAACTGTACGCCGTGTGTCATTCCGTGACGCAGCGTCAGTTCCAGGGCGTTGAAACTTGCGTTGGCCATCGAGCGCCAAGCGTACAGGGAGCTGAATTGCGGACTGTAGTAAGTGTACGGCCCGGTAATCGGATAGTAGGACTTGTTCGCGATATTCAGGTCCGGAATCCCACTGCCTTGGGTATCAAGGTTGTACAATCCGAGCGAATCGTTGAACTGCTGGGCACAGAAGACATCGAAGGCGGCCACGACCGGGCTCCGCGTCCCCAGGGTATTGCCCCCCGTGCAACCATTAATGGTGTAAGCCCCACCGGGCACAAGCGGCTGAATCTGGTCGGTCCAGAATTTGCGCACGTTCGCGGGAACTTGATTTGGATTGAACGCCAGGGTGGCGGCGTTGTTGCCGGCATTGAGCTGCGGTCGAAAGACTTTGGCCAGGGCTACTTCCGCGCCAAAATAGTCGATCCCAGCTTTCTTGTCATAGATATCGAGCGGCATCGCCAGATCGTCCTGGGCCAGTCCCCGGCGAGAAAGCCTGCCAACGTAAGCGCCTTCGACGGTGAATCCAGATCCGAGTTGGCGGCTGATCGCGAAATCAATGTTGTAGGAATACGGCGTCCTTAACTTGTCATCGATACCCCAGGTGATGGCCGAGCCCCCGGTATTGAGAGTGCTGGGAAAGGTGACCGGGAAGGTGCCGGGCGGTGGCGAGAGAAAGATCCTGGCACCCGTGTAATCGGTTTGCGGGATGACGTTCATGCTGGTTAAGCGGGGAGCCGTCAGAGAGGTTTGCGTGTCGGACGGATTCTCCAATTCCGTGAACAATCCAAAGGAGCCGTTCTGGTCGAACGTATCCACGAGGCTTTCGCCGACGCGGTCATAAAGCATCCCGAATCCTGCACGGATACTGCTCTTACCTGGACCGCCAGCGAGTTTTCCGAGGATTCCATCGCTCCACCCGGGCGAATAAGCAAAAGCCAGACGGGGTGCGAGGTTGCTCGTGTCCCACCCGTAGTAATTCGGCCCGTGATTCGCCGGGCCGGACCAGTTGTAATTGATGAGCGGCCACGCGCTTGAGGGTACTCCGCTAAGCATGCCCGTTCCCCGGTCGTGAAACCAGGTGTTGAGGCTCATGGTGGGCGAGACTTGCAGGCCGTTGGTTTCCCAGGGCGGGGAAAATAAGGAGTACCGCAAGCCTGCGGTCACCGTCAGATTAGGTCTTAGTTTCCATGAGTCCTGAGCGTACATCTCGTAGGAATCCTGGCCGAAGCGCCGGGCCACGGGCGCTCCTTGGGGCAGGGCCTGGCCGTTGCGCTGGTAGTTGTAGTTGGCGTTCACCAGCGTAATCATGCCTAGCAAGGTCGTCATCGGATAGTCGTAATTGCTAACGAAGCTGGAATCGACGATTGGGAACCCGTGGTTCGAAGGATTCAGTGGCGCCGTGCCGTTCACGGCGAGACCGGAATTGACTAACCAATCAGGATTGGCGACGCCGTTGCTGAACGAGTTCCCCGTATTGCTCTCGGGATCACGCAGGATTGAGATCTGAAACCCGAACTGTAAGCTGTGCTTGCCTCGCACCCAAGAGAGATCGTCGTTGAAATTGTTGATGGGCCTCTGGAAGGACGACGAATAATAGATGCCTTGATCGATGGCCAGCAGCTGATTCCAAGCCTGGTTGCTGTTACCGAGTGTGCCCTGGCTCTCGCGAATAAAGCCGTAGCGGAAATTGTTGAGCAAGGTGGGAGAAATCACCCAGGAATAGGCGGCGATCAGCCCTTTGTTGTAGGTGACGTTGGTCTGTTCTGGCGGAGTGCCCGGCAGAAACGGAGCGCCGGCTGAACTTTCATTGGCCAGCGCCCCGCTGAGGGAAAGGCGCTGCTTGCCATCGCTGGTGAGATTGTAATCCAGTTTGGCGATATACCAGTCTTTGACGTTGTGGGTACTTCCCCGGAAAAGGTATCCCGCGGTGTTTACCAGGTCGCCGGTCGTCGAATTGTTCGGTAGGGGATAGGTGGAATTCAGGTACTGCAAAACGACCGGATCGGGGCCATGCGGGCCCAAGCTGGTGCTATCCATCTGCGTGATGGTCTTGGGGGACAGTGCTTCGTAGCCGGCCTGAGCTGTGTACTTGGCCCCGCTGAGTCCCTGCACGGTATTCCCCGGACAAAGGCTAGTGTTGGGGCTGCCATCGGGATTGGTTAAGCAGAGATATTGGATGACCCCGTCCCGTAGCGATGCGGTGGGGACGGTGCGAAGAGAGCTCTGCGCCTCGGCATCGCGATAGCCCTCATAGTTCAGGAAAAAGAAAAAGCGATTCTTGAGAATCGGCCCGCCCAACGAAGCCCCGAAGATGTTCCGATTCAGTTGGTTGGGTTGATTAGGTTGACCGGATAACAACTGGGACTGCTTGATGAAATAGTCATTGGCGCTGACAAAGGAGTTGCGATTGTATTCATAGACAGAGCCGTGGAATGAATTCGTCCCGCTCTTCGTGATCAGCGCGACCTGCGCTCCCGAGGAACTTCCTTCCTCCGCACCATAGTTCGCGGTGGTAACACGAAATTCCTGTACCGAATCGAGGGTGACTGGCAGAACGGATTGAAACGCGTGACCGCCTTTGTCGTTGACGGAAATGCCATCTAGGGTGATGTTGCTCTGGTCGCTGTGGGATCCGTTGATCGATCCGCTGCGGGTATCGATATCGTCATTGATGCCGGGGTTGTTGCCCGTGTAAACCACCCCCGGCTGCAGCGACAGAAGGCTAGGCACATTTCGGCTCTCGAGCGGAAGCTGCTTCACCTGATTTTCCCCGAAGGCAATCCCTAAAGACGCGTCGGTAGTATTCACCATCGCCGCCTGCCCGGAAACCTCCACCTGCTCGGTCACGGCTCCCACCACCAAGGTCACAGGAACCGTGACCGGGAGGTTGACTGGTAGATTAAGCTCAGTCACTTCGAACTTCCGGAAGCCCTCCTTCTCAACCGTGAGGGTGTACTTTCCGGGAGGGAGGGCGAGCAACTTGTATTCCCCTGAGCCATTGGTTCGCGTCTCGCGCTGTAATGCTTGCCCCGCATTCTCGACCACAACTCTGGCCCCGACCACGGCGGCACCGGATTTATCGAGAACCACCCCTTGCACGGACGTGGTTCCAGTTTGGGCAAAGAGCTCGGCAGCTAGCAAAAATACGATACCGAGACGTACGACATTCGCAACATAGGTCATGGCTACTCCTGCGCGACGATACTCAATCGGCATTTCTTTGTTGGTCTGGGAAACCGCGTATGATACACCTCTCGCGTGCGTTTGTCTGCATGCTGGGTCAGTGACGCTCGAAGCGGCACTTCTTCAGCTCGACAGGTAGCCTTCGTGGCTCCACGCGGCTAATTCCGTCCGCGTACAACGGTGAGAGAGGCGGCCGACAGGTTGTAGCGGGTGTTCTCATCAGCCGTGAGAGTGGAAGCAATCGGTGGCCCGTCCGGATCTGCGTGGCCCCTCTTTCGGTCGGCATGCCACTGGTATTGGGCCTTGCCAAAGGTGATCATGGTCACCGGCCCAGAGAGAAAGCGATCCCGGTGGCTGTCTTCATCGTGAAACGACAAGCGGACCAGGTGCGCGTGCTCGTAATCCTTGTTGATCAGCATGAGGGACCACTGGCCGTCTGGCCGCTGCAGAGCGTAGGCGGTCACTAGGATGTGCCCTTCGGAGTCCTTCACGTCGCTCGCAGCGCGATAAAGGTGGTGCTGGGAATCAATCGGTTGAGCCCACTCTTGCGTGATCAGTTGGCTGGCGAAGAACTGTGCAGTAGGCTCGAGGATCTGGTAATTCTCATCGACCATGAACATGTGGTAGGTTCCCCAACTGTTGGGACAGGCCGGATGCGGCGGAGAATACGGCAGGTCGTGGTAATAATGGGTGGATTGGCCTCCGGCCGTGAGAAACCCTCCGAAGGAATCGGCCAGCCATAACGCGCCGAAGATATCGACCGCAGCCTCACCACCGTGGGCGTTGGTTTCGGTGTCGAGCAGCGGAACACCAGGCGGCAAGCCGTCGTCCCGCCATACCTGCATGATGTGCTCAATCAGCTCGGGTTCCTGATAGAGATTCTTCCAAGGTGTCTCGCAACCATCGTAGGGGTAGTGCTCGAAAGACATAAAGGCCAGGTCTCGGAGACGTCCCTTGGCTTTCAAGTAGTCGAGAAAGCGGCCGAACCAAGAGGTGCGCCCTTGTGCGTCGGGCCAGACTTTAATGTCTTCGGTGACTCCCTCGAAGACAGGCCCTCCGAGTTTGAGGTTCGGGTCGACGTGGTGGAGCGCGTCGGCGAACTGCAAATACAGCGCTGCGTAGTCCTCCGGGAGCATGTATTGGCCGTCGGGTTCCTCGCCCATCTCGACATAGGACACCGGATAACTTCGCCTCTTGATGTAGGTCATCTGCGCGGCGGCATCTTCTGGCGTGCTGTACAGCATGGCAATGGGGATGATGGCGGGCAGGCCGCGGGTTATGCCGCTGGCAAAGAACAGATCCAAGCCCGGCTGGTCGCCGGATTCCATACGGTCGGGCGCGACAAATAAATCAGAGCTTTGATGCCAGGGATCAACCGAGGAACATAAGGTCAAGGTTTGCCTCTGGTCGGGAGAGTGACGAAGCACGTCTTTGAATTGCCCTTGCTCATCTTCCGTTCCTAGATAGAGTTCGCGAACGGCGTAGCCAACGCAGTTGCGGCGGTCGCTCGAGCCATGGGTGTCACACGTATGCGAGGATTGAGTCATAAGGATGCGCACGGCTTTGGTAGCGACCGTTGAGGGATCAAGGCGGAGCGTGACGGTTCCTCCGCGGCCATCTTTGATGTTCCCGGAAGCAAAGGTTTTCCACGCTCCCTTCTCTTGGTCATCCATAGGGTCGGCGTCTCCGATCCAGTACTGCACTTGGTAGACACGAGCGTAAGGTTCGGCCCAGGCAATGCGAATCGCGTTGACCTCCTGCTGCTTTTCCAGGCTGATCACCACCCACTGCGGATGCAGGGAGTCGTCGTCACCCGTGAAATCATAGGTCAGATAGGGATTGCTTTTCCAGTATGTTTCGAGGTCGCCGTCGTCGAGGCGAGAGAAACCATCGAACTCGGTCCCATTGTTACGGGTGAACCCGCGGTGAGGCAGTTGATAGCCGTAGGAGTGCCGAATCATCTCGCCGGTAGGAGTGGAATCGCCCACGAAGTATCCTTGGCCAGAAGGATCGCTCCACCGGCCTTTCGGATTCCAATGCCAGGCTTGCACGAACAGGTCGGTGTTCTGCCGGTAGCTGATGACGCCCCAACCGGCGGAGAGGACCTGCTTGATCTGGTCGGGCCGGAAGAACATGTCGGTGGCGTTGCTCGGTACACGGTCCACGGTCGAGCCGAGCGCGTAAATCGGGCTGAAAGTGTTAACTACGTGACCGGGCGCAGCGTCAATGGTTACGGTTTGCGCGCCACACCTAGGAGCGGGTACGAAGAAGAGCAGAAGCCACGCGATCGCCGTCAGCCGCGTGGTTGATCGCTGGCTCAGAAACCTATGGGAAGCTGACACGTGTCCTCCGGCAGTTCTCTTCTGGGACCAGGCGCTTCTGGCACCGGGCAGACCTCGACCCCTAGTAGTCTCCCTTATCAAGTCGCTTTTCCCTTCCGCTATCCTCCGACAACCGTGCTGCAGAAGAGCTTAGATGGCTGCAAGCGCCGCAACCACAGGAATCACGGCTCCTTGTATCTGCGCGTGTGCTCGACATCGTACGTCGTTTTCATCGTTCCTTGGATCGTAATGGAGGAAGTTTCGGTTCGAGACATAGCGTTCAAGCCGTCAACTCTCAACCTAATCTTGTAAACACCATTGCGTGTGTAGGCATGTTCCGCGGACGGCCCCTGACTGGAAACTCCATCCCCGAAGTCCCAATGGTAGGCCAGCACCGGCGTCGAGTCGGAGTCGACCACGGCCGACACCTCGACCGGACTTCCGAGTTCAGCCCGAGCCGGAGTTTGCAACTTGACCGAAGGCCCGCTTGGGCGTAAAGAGCTATCGACGATCTTGATCAGCCGAACGGAGTGGGGCGCCTGATCATCAATCTGCAGCCTACCGTTGGCAAGAATCACGGACCTGCCCTGGCGGAACACGTCGGACGCCGTGTAGGAATCCTTTGCTCTCAACCCTAAGTCGCTGAAGCTGAGTTGGTGGGAGCGCGGAGCCTGCGTCCAGTTGAAAACCGCCAGCATCGATTGGCGCCTGTCTTCTTCGAGAAGAAAGATACTCGGCTGCTCGTCTTGCGGCGAGTAGGTCATTAGGTCGAGTGGCTTGGCCGCGTGGCGCAAACGCACCATCTCGAGCAAATCGCGGTTGCGAACCAAATTGACGCGATCGGGATCTGCACCCAATGTTGGCAGATCATCGCCGAGCTCGAACATACCTCCCGCTATGGCCGCGAGCGTAATCGACACTTCGGCTTCATCCAGGGTCAGCGGCATCTTCGACTGATGCCAGGTCTGATCGGTGATCAGCTGCCGAGCCACGGTGAAGGCGTCCGGATCGGCAATAAAGAAATTGTTGTTCATGTAATAGCGCGCCGCAATACCCGTTGCGTCTTCCTTCGCGCCCGCAAAGGAGTGACCGGTATCGGTGGAAGTTCTACCTAATTCCGTCAAACCCACGCTATTCAGCATTGGACTCCCATCTTTATCGAGAAGCACCGCGTCGCCCACCGCGTCGCGAATGATCTGGAGACCGATCCGTTCCGCCTCGAGGGCAGTTACGTTAGTCCGATATCGATAGCCCTCGATCGCCGTGTCGTCCATGAAATCGAGCTTGAAGTAACGGGCTCCCCAGTCGCGGCTCAGAGTTCGAAAGGTGCGGCGAAGATATTCCTGTGCCTCAGGATGGGTTGCGTCCAGCACATAGATGGGATCGCGGCTGGATTCAATGAATCCGATCTGGATAGGTTTGCCGTCGGAGTTGTGGACCAACCAGTCTTTATGGTTCTCGTAGACCCAGGCCTTTTGGCCGACACGGAAGGGCGCCACCCACATGCCAAAGTTCAATCCCAAGCGGCAGACACGATGACCAAACGCTTGCAATCCCTCTGGCCAACGAGTGGCATTCGGGGTCATGAACTCGCCGTCGTCATAGGCCCAGCCTTCATCAATGTGAAAATAATCGAATCCCAGATCTCGCAAGTGTTCGGCCAGCCATCGCGCATTGGAGACAGCGGTCCCTTGCGAAAGCCCGAAATAATAGGCCGTCCAGCTCCACCAGCCCCACGGTGCAGCAGCGGGAATGCGTGCGTTGTGCAGCACACGGATGGCTTCGCCATAGGTTTCAAGCTGAGCGTGATACTGGTTGCTGACCGAAAATGCCAGTTTCTCGGAAGCGACCGTCGTTCCCGGCGCCAGCGGAACACTCAGCTCGATCTGATCGGAAGCGGCATCCTCGCGTATGGATTCTTTCTTCATGATCTCGGTCGTGCCGGTTGAATCGACAGTATAGGAGGAAATTCGCGCAGTTCCCGGGCTGGCCGTGCGCAAGTGCATGATCGTCAACCAACGATCCGACGTCAGCGCCGCAAGCAGCAGGCTGAATTTACTTTGGCGGTTATAAATCAGCTGACTGCCGACGGCCAGGTGCAAGTTACTCGGATCTTTTCCGTACTCATCCTCCCCTAAATAAACTGGCGCTTTGCCGAGATCGAAAATGTGCAGCGGCGGACGGTCCTCACTGTAACTGTCGGAGAGTACGCGGTCGGCACTCTCAGATCCTCCTAGGTTGACGGCTGGGTCACCGATTGTATCCACCATGCGAATGCTTTGCAGGTTGACCGGCTCGCCCCCAGCGTGTTCGACTTGGACCTGAAGATCTGCGTATGGCCGTTCGTGGTACAACTGCAGCACATATCTCAAGTTGGGTTGGCCTGCTGCCCCACTAAAGGAAACTTCGAGTTGACGACCCTGGCCGAGAGCATCATGGAAATCCGATTCCGCCACCTGACGTTTGGGATAATCGCTCGACGAAATCCATTGATGATTGACTTCAGCGCCTACCCGGGCGGTCAGGACCGGCTCGGGAAGCCCTTCCGCTCGCAGTTCAAAGGAACCGTCCGAGGCACGCACGGAGACGGTCAGCCAAGGGTTGGTCAGTGAGGTAACCTGGCAGCTGGCGGCCACCGACAGGAAAAGGTAGGCCCAAGCAAGGCCGAACATGAGTTCGTGGCATCGTTTTGCCATCATCTGCGGATTCCTTTGGTTGGTTGGATCGGCTCTGTGATCTCTCCGGCTATGGTGAAACGATTTACAAGCTGAAGCTAATACGCCGTTTATTACCATCGGTCAAGAAGAAAAATATTGCCCCGGTCGAAGGAGGATAGCAAGGCCTCATGCTCGCCGTCTGGGAGCGATCCCCGGCGGCCGCCACAGGAGACATCATCGATTTTTGAGAAGTAAAACGATACAATCTCGGGCGAGGCAGCGATGGTGAAGGGCTTACGGCGACTGCGGGAAGAGGTTTTCGAGGCCAATCTAGGCATTTACCGGGCTGGACTGGTCACGATGCACAGCGGAAATGCCAGTGGCATAGACCGTCAGAGAGGATGCGTCGTGATCAAGCCGAGCGGGATGGATTACGATAAATTGTCGCCTTCGCTGCTTGTGGTCACGGACCTGAATGGCCAGCGGCTCCAGACCGGGAGTCCGGGGGATGATCTCAATCCCAGTGTGGATCTCCCTCATCACCTTTATCTGTATGCCCATTGCGCCGAGATTGGCGGAATCGTCCACACGCACTCGAACTATGCCACCAGCTTCGCCCTGCTGGAGCGGCCGATCGGTCCCTGTTTGACCGCTGTGGCGGACGAATTCGGAGGAGAGATTCCATGCGCCCCCTATGTGGATAACGTCGGCAATCATATCGGAGAAATCATATTGAAACATCGCACGCAGGCACCGGCGGTGTTGCTCGGGCATCATGGTGTATTTGCCTTTGGGCCCAACCCCAGGGCTGCTTTCAAAACGGCGGTGATGGTGGAGGACGTGGCACGGACCTGTCATCTGGCCTCCCTCGTAGGAAAACCCTCGGCCCTGCCGCCCGAGGAAGTACAAAAATGGTATGTGCGATATCACTCCAGTTATGGCCAACAACCCAAGGAGAAGAGGGCCCGGCGACGACCGCCCAGGCGATGAACACGAGCACTCAATCGCGCGGCTTTTCCTTTTGCGAAGCCAACGGCTTTCGTGCCCTGATCTTCGACTGGGATGGTGTCGTGCTCGACTCGGGACGCGCCTACTACTTGGGCTATGAACGGGTGCTTGAGGAGGCGGGAATCGCCACCACGCAACGGGAGATCTATCTACGCGAGGGACAACCGACTGGGCAGCTGCTGGCGCACCTGTTCGCCGCAAGGCGCATTCCCGTAAGCGAGCCCCGGATCCAAGCGATGGTGGACCGCCGTCGCCAATACCAATCCGCTATTGGTTGCGAATTCTTCCCCGGCATCGGAAGATTGCTTTCCGAGCTGCGAGCCGCCGGCTACAAGCTCGCTTTGGTCACCGGCGCCTCGCGCAAATCCGTCGAACTGGTACTCACGAAAGAGCTGGAAAGAGTTTTGGATGTGGTCATTACCGCCGATGACGTCCGACAGCCGAAACCCAACCCCGAGCCGTTCCGCCTGGCTGTGGAGATGTCGGGTCTGGCGCCGAGCGAGTGTCTGGTCGTGGAGAACGCTCCCTTTGGCATCGAGGCTGCCCACGGAGCCGAATGCCCAGTGATCGCGATTTGTACCACCTTGGCTGCGGAGGACTTGAAGCAGGCGGACTGGATCGTGCCTGACCACGAAGCTCTTGAGTTGTTGCTGCGTTCCGAAGAAGGAACCGCGGCTCAGTTCCGATCAGCGGCACTGGGTCACGAGAGCGCCAGCTGCTCCGCAGCCTGCTTGCCAAGGCCGAATCATGGTAACCATTAGAGAAGTCGCCGGAGAATGTGGTGTTTCCGTAACCACGGTTTCGATGGTGCTGAACAACGGACCATCGGCCCGGCGAATCTCCGAGCCAACGCGAAAGCGCATTTGGAAAGTGGCCAACAAGCTGGGGTACCGCCCCAACGTCTTTGCCCGGTCTCTGCGCAGCAATCGCAGCCGTAGTCTGGGTGTGATGGTCTTCGATATTACCGATCCCTATTGCGCCCAAATTCTGCGCGCCATCGAAACTCATTTGCAGACTTCCGGATATTTTTCGGTCTTGGCGGATCTGCAGAACGATCCCGCACAGTTCCAACGCTGCCTGAATATTCTGCTCGAGAGGCGAGTGGAAGGAATTATTGCCATCGCCAATTGGACATATCTGGAGGCGAGGCTGTTGGTGGAGATTTCATCGAGGTATATTCCGGCCGTGATCATTGGCCGAGAGCTCACCGGCAACTCCATCAGTTCGGTAGTCGTGGATAACGAAGCGGGGACCAGGCAAGCCCTGCAACATCTTTATGAACTTGGACACAGCAAAATCGCCTTCATCAAAGGTCCGCGAACGCTGGTCGATAGCGCGCAACGCTGGCGTGGGTTAGAGAGTTTTGCGCATGAGGTCGGACTGGCAATCAACCCCCGTCTCGTGGCCGAGATCAAAGGCCGGAATTCGACGTACACGGAGGGCTATCAGCTGGTGGAGGCACTCCTCGCGCGCAACTCTGAGTTCACTGCGCTGGTCGCCTTTGATGATCTGACTGCCTGCGCGGCCATTCGCGCCTTAACCAAGTCGGGTCGCGTGGTGCCCAGGGATTGCTCGGTGGTGGGTTTCGATGATATTCCCAACTCGGCGTTCTACAACCCTCCGCTGACGACGGTCCATCAGCAGCTGGAAATGCAAGGTTCGCTGGGAGCCGAGATCGTTGAGGAGTTAATCCGAGCTTCCGCGGAAAAGCGCACTACGCCGCCCCGGCATCGGAGGGTGGCTCCCCGGTTGATCGTGCGGGAGTCAACCTCTCCCGCGCCGCGTGTCTAGCGCCGGGGCGGGCCCAGGATCTTCGAGGGCAGGGAAAGGACGAAAGACAGCGTGAGTCAGATCTTAAAGACCGATCTTTGTCGCTGGTGCAAGGTTCCGGCCCAGGAACTGCTAGACCATCCGGACTTGAAGGTGCGCTTCCGAATGGTAGAGGACTCCGCAGAGATGGGCCGCTTGATGGCCCACGACCTGGTGGATGTCATTGAAGAGAACAACGCTCGCGGTGCTCCGACGAGGGCTATCATTCCTTGCGGCCCGAAATGCTGGTACGAGCCATTTACTGAGTTGGTCAACTCGCGAAACGTGTCCTTGCGCACGCTGTTTGTCTTTCACATGGACGAGTGTCTGGACTGGCAATGCCGATCGCTATCCAAGAATCACCCCTACAACTTTCGCACCTTCATGGAGAAGTACTTCTATGGCGGCATTAAGCCAGGCCTGGCGGTGCCGGAGGCACAGCGGCTCTGGCTTCTTCCTTCCACGGCCGAGGCGGTGCGCGGCGCCATCAACGCCAGCCCGGTCGACATCACGATCGGCGGGTGGGGCCAAGACGGGCACATCGCCTACAATCAGGCGCGGCGCCATCCTTACAGTTCCATCACTCTCGACGAGCTGGCGAACTCCAGCATTCGCATTCAAGAAAATAATCTCGATACCATCCTGGCTTTGGCGCAGCGCACGTTCGGCGGCGCGTATCAGTTTGTCCCCCCCATGTCGATCACCCTGGGAGTCAAGGAGTGTCTGTCGGCGAAAAAAGTGCGGGTCTACAGTGATACCGGAGCATGGAAGCAAACGGCTTTACGGGTTGCCCTGTTCGCTGATCCGACTGTCGAATATCCCATGACGCTGCTGCAGAGCCACCCGGATGCAGTAATCACCGCAACTCTGGACACCGCCACTCACCCCATCAGCGAAAATCCGGAATGGGAGCTTATCTGAGAGACCGAGATGCGCATTCTCCGCATTGATTCTCGTTCCCCGTATCGGGCCTTGGTCGGAGTCGGCGGAATCGGGAGCGGATGCTTCTTCGCCCTCGAGGGCAATCACACCTTGGGGCGGAACGAGAGCAGGCCAGGGCAGTCACTCAATGTCCGGGACTACTGCAAGCTTCACATCATCATTCATTATGTAGCCAAGTTGTTGGGCGCCGGCTGCGGCGAGCACGATTTTCGCGTTTTGCCCATCGGCTTGGTCGGCGATGATGCGGCGGGGCGTCAAGTGGTGGAAGAAATGGCGGCAGCCGGGATCGATACCAGCCAGGTTCGTACCCTTGCCGACAAGCCCACTCTGTTCAGCGTCTGCTTTCAGTATCCTGACGGCTCAGGCGGCAACATCACCACGAGCAACTCGGCGGCGGCCTTGCTACGCGAGGCCCACGTGGACGCGGCTGCCACACTTCTCGGTTCCGGAGGGAGGCAGGTCATGGCTTTAGCAGCTCCCGAGGTGCCCCTGGGGGTGCGGCGATACTTACTGAAGCTTGCCTCCCGGGCAGGCGCTTTTCGCTTGGCTTCCTTCGTTTCAGCCGAGATTGCCGACGCCGAACGGTGCGGAATGTTCGGGCTTCTGGATCTTGTGTCCCTAAACGAAAGCGAGGCTGCCGAACTGGTTGGGGAGACCTTCTCACCCGAAAAAGCGGAATGCTTTCTTCAGAAATGCCAGCAGTTTCTTCGCAGCTCCTGCCCGAATCTGCGAATGGTAGTCAGCGTAGGTGTAGGGGGGGCCTACGCAGTAACGCGGGAAATGTGGAACTACTGTCCCGCACCGAAAGTGCAAGCCGTATCCACGGCGGGGGCGGGGGACGCGTTGCTGGGAGGAATCATCGCCGCAATCGCCGCAGGAGTACCCTTGCTTAAGTCACGACCTGACCCCTTGCCGGTCTCTGAGCTCGAGACGGCGCTCGATTTGGGAGTTTTGCTGGCTAGCTACAAGTGCCAGTCCCCCCACACCATTCACCCCGACGCGTGCCTTCGGACGCTAATCGATTTTGCGCGCACTCGGGACCTGCACTTCGCGCCAGCTTTAGAGCTGCACTTCAGCCAAAACCCTGCTCGAGAACCAATGGTTTAGTTGCTGGACGTCACTCTTCGCTGTGATATCGATTACTGAGATTTGCGGCAAGCTGCTGGACAGTTGTGGAAGCGGGGGGAGCATTTTTCTTGACAAGGCTCTCGCCGCAGATTTATACAGATTCGTCCAGTAAAACGTTAAACTACACGGATTTCCTGGTCTTGTGCCTATTCCGGAAACGTGCCGTTCTAGCGCAGGTCAACTCAGGAGGTACCTCATGCCCCGTCCCCTAAAAAACGTTCGCATATGGTTCGCATCGGCTCTCCTGTTAGGGTTCGTTCCCCTGTGCTGGGGACAGAAGGACACGGGCAGCATTGTCGGCAGCGTCAAAGATTCCTCGGGCGCGGTCATAACCGGTGCCAAGGTGACCGTCACCGACGCCGATCGGGGCACGTCCTTTGTAACCTCTACCGATGCTTTCGGCGCCTACGTCGCCACTCCGCTGCGCGTCGGCCGCTACAACATCACGGTCGAGAAGCCGGGCTTCAAGAAGGCCCTAGTGGGTCCCATCGTGGTCGATGTGCAAGCGCGACCCTCCGTCGTTGTAACCCTCCAAGTCGGCCAAGTGGCAGAAACCGTGGTCGTCACCTCGCAAAACCCACAGCTCGAAACCGAAACCTCCGAATTGGGTCAAGTCGTGGACAGTCGCACCGCGACCACCCTTCCCCTGAACGGTCGTAATTTTGCCCAACTTGCCCAGCTCTCCATGGGAGTGGCCCCCAGCGAACCAGGGTCGCGGGTGGAAACCTCGTACGGCTTCAGTTCCAATGGTGCGCGCTCCCTGCAGAATAACTTTCTACTCGACGGCATCGATAACAATGCCAATCTGGGAGACGTTTTGAACGGCAGTTCTTACGTCATCCAGCCCTCGGTGGATGCTATCGGGGAATTCAAGGTGGAGACCAATTCCTACAGCGCCGAATTTGGCCGGGGGAACGGCGCGATTATGAATGCGGTGATCAAGTCCGGAACCAATGGTTTTCACGGCGATGCCTACGAATTTTTCCGCAACGACCACCTCGATGGACGCAACGCTTTTGATTTTTTTGGAAGGCAGCAATACCAGCAGAATCAGTTCGGAGCTACGCTGGGAGGTCCGATTATTAAAGATCGTACCTTTTTCTTCGGGGACTACGAGGGATTGCGCATTCGACAGGCATTGCCGCAGCTTCTTCTGATTCCGACGCCGGCAATGCGGGCGGGAGATTTTTCCAGTCAGCTGGATTTGAGCTCCCCGATCGTGAATAACGGCGCGCCGGTTCTTGATTGTAGCGGCCGTCCCACCTATCAGGGCGAGATTTTCGACACCCGGCAAACCCGAACCACTGCGAACGGCTTCTGCGGTGTGCCCATCGCCGTCAACGCCGCCGGCGTTCCCACCAATATCTTCCCCAAGAGCGCGATCAGTCCGGCAGCGGCCAACCTAGCCGCGCTGTATCCCGCGCCCAACGTGAATCTTAACGGCAACAATTACTTAGTGGATCCCAAGAAAAGCTTCGACCAAAACAATTTTGATATCCGTGTCGACCAGATAATCACGCACCGGGACACTTTCTTCGCCCGCTTCAGCTACGAAGATCAGCCCATCTTCACGCCCGGACCGTTTTCCAATTTCCTGGATGGCGGAGGCTTTGCGGCCGGCTACCAAGACAACAGCTATCGCAGCCTTGCTCTGAGCGAGGACCACACATTTTCCCCGAATTTGATCAACGAATTCCGCTTCGGTTATAACCGGATTAACTCTCACCGCCTCCAACCTTATTCTGACACCAACGTTTCCGCTCAGCTGGGCTTGCTGGGAGTGCCCTTCTACCCTGATTTTGGCGGGCTTCCCAATATCTGTTTCGTCAATTACGCCTGTGTCGGGAGTTCCGATTTCCTGCCTTCCATCGAAAAGCAGAACAGCTACGTTTTCAATGAAGATGTCACCTGGATTCGCGGGCGTCATTCCATGAAGTTCGGTACGGAAATCCGCAAAGAGCAGTTCACGATATTCCAGATCTCCGCGCCGCGTGGCGATATGGGCTATGGACCCGATTTCACCGATAATCCACAATTCCCCCTCAACGCTGACGGCTCGACCGCCGGAGGTAACGATTTTGCCTCGTTTCTTCTAGGCGTTCCCGATTACGCCGATCTCGCCAGCTTGCAAAACGTGGACTACCACCGCAGGATCTTCGCCTTCTTCGCGGAAGACGACATTCGAGTTAACCCGAAGCTCACGCTGAATCTTGGGCTGCGCTATGAGATTTTCATGCCGGTCACGGAAGCAAAGAATCAAGAGGCTACGTTTGATTTCCGCTCGGACAGCCTCATCGTTCCTAAAGGGCAGAACATGCCGCTTACTCCGACCATCGCTTCGTTCCTGCCCATCCAGCGGAATGGCTCGCCCGGGTTGGTGAGCCCCGATTATCTTGATCTTGCTCCACGCATAGGATTTGCGTATCAGCTTACCCCCAAGCTGGTCTTGCGTGGCGGATATGGAATTTTCTACGGCGGACAGGAAAGCGGTCCGTTCTCGTTCCCTAGCCCGGGATTCAATCCTCCCTTTTTCAACCAGCAGGCCTTCAACTCACCCTGCGGCACTCCTACCCTGCCGAACGCCAACCCCCAGGATGTGAATAACTGCGCCATCGGACTGAAGGCGCCCGGCCCCCCTCCCCCGAACAGCTTGATGATCAACAATTTTTGGACGCAAGGTTACCCGGCAAATTCGCTGAGCGATCCTAACAACCCATTGCTCTATTCGATCGATCCTGACATTAGGACGCCCATGATGCAGCAGTGGCACCTTGGCTTCCAATATCAGCTCCCCAGTGAAACCGTACTGCAAATTTCTTATGCCGGCTCGCATGGACTGCGGCTCTTTGGCTTCTACAATGGCAACCAGGCGCTACCCAGTCCCAACCCTAACGCTCCTCTGGCGCCCCGTCGTCCGTTCCCCGCGGTGGACGGAACGATCGACACTTTCCGCTCCAACACAATCTCTAACTACGACGCTCTCCAGGTTCATGTGGAGAAGCGCTTCTCGCACGGACTGCAGTTCGAGGCCTCCTACACCTATAGCCATGCGTTAGATGACGCATCCAGCGCAAGCCTGGGTTCGCTGAACAACGGAGATTTCCGCGACCAGCGATATCCCGGGTGGGAATACGGCAATTCTGATGTTGATGTGCGGCAGCACGCCGTGATCGCCTACGCATACCAGTTGCCGTTCGGCAGCGGGCAAGCCTTTGCGGGAAACGCGTCCGGATGGCTGAATCAACTCATTGGTGGCTGGCAGGTTTCAGGCATCGTTTCGGCTTCCACCGGCAACTGGTTTACGGTTAGCGATCCGCTGGTGAACAGCTCGAATACGGACTGCGGCGGAACCGTGGCCTTCAACTGCGCGCGTCCCAATGTAATCGGCAAACCCAACGGTAAACCCTGCATGGCGGGAACGTTCTACAATACTTGCGCGTTCACCAGCGACTTGGTGCAGGGGACGTTCGGAGATGCGGGCAGAAACATTGTCCTCGGACCGGGCTATCAGGAATGGGATCTGTCCATCCTGAAGAGTTTTCCGGTTCGCGAACAGATGCGCTTCGAGTTCCGCACCGACATCTTTAACATGTGGAACCACACGAATTTCCTGACTGGGCCAACCGGCGCGGATGGCCAATTTGAGCCGGTAGCCGTCGAACTGGGCACAGCCCAGATGGGGTTTCCACAGGCGGCGCGTGATCCGCGACAGATCCAGTTTGCGTTGAAATTCTTGTTCTGACGAAGGTGCCTTCTCGGGGCGGAATGCATCCGCCCCTGTCTTGTCTGCGACTACAGCTCGATGGCCACCACACCCACCAACCCTGCGGACGCTCCAAGACTGCGGCGAGTGCTGGGTCTGTGGGACCTGATCCTCTATGGCATGATCGTGATTCAACCTACGGCACCCATGCCCGTCTACGGGGTTATGAGCCAGCGCGCCCATGGCCATGCCGTAACCACAGTCCTGATCGCGATGGTAGCCATGCTGTTTACCGCGGTCAGCTATGGACGCATGGCTCGCGCCTATCCTAGCGCCGGTTCGGCGTTTACTTATGTGGGCTGCGAAATCCATCCGGCGCTCGGGTATGTCACCGGATGGAGCATGGCGATGGATTACATGCTCAACCCCATCGTTTGTACCATTTTATGCAGCAAGTTTGCACTCAACTTCTTTCCCGAGATTCCCTACGCAATTTTTGTGCTGTTCTTCCTCGCGCTATTCACCGGAATGAACCTTTTTGGCATTCGCACGTCGGCGCGCATCAATGACACACTTGCGGCAGGCATGGGAGTGGTCATCCTCATCTTTCTTGGGGCCGCGGCTCGCTACGTGCTTAAAACTCCGCACGACGGATTGGCTTTCTTCACACGCCCCTTCTACGATCCGCAAACATTTTCCGTGCCTGCTGTGTTGGGTGGAACATCCTTAGCGGTTCTGACCTACATTGGATTCGACGGTATCTCCACGCTCTCGGAAGAAGCGGAGAACCCCAAGCGCAATATCCTACTGGCGACGGTTCTTGTTTGCTTCATCACCGGCGTTCTGGCATCGGTCGAAGTTTATGCCGCCCAATTGGTCTGGCCTGGGACGCAGCCTTTTCCCGATGTCGATACGGCTTACGTCTCGGTGGCGGGGCGGGCCGGTGGTCCGTGGCTGTTTGGCCTGATCAATATCACCCTGCTGGTGGCGACGATCGGCTCCGGAATGGGGTCGCAGTTGGGTGCGGCCCGACTGCTCTACGGTATGGGTCGAGGCAATGCCCTTCCCAAGTCGTTTTTTGGTGCCATCGAACCACGACGGCATATCCCCCGCAACAATGTTCTCTTTGTGGGTATGTTTGCCTTGGTCGGAACCATGTTTCTGACCTTTGAACGCGCTGCCGAGCTGCTGAATTTCGGTGCGCTGCTGGCATTCATGGGGGTAAATTCTGCGTCGTTCACACGATATTTTCTGCGCGAATCCCCGAAAAAGCTCGGCAACTTTCTTGTCCCGGTGCTCGGCTTTTTGGTTTGCCTGCTGCTGTGGCTCAACCTCAGCCGACCGGCCAAGATTGCTGGCGTTATCTGGATGGCTCTTGGCATCGGGTACGGCGCGCTCAGGACACGCGGTTTTAAGGGAGAATTGGTGTCATTCGACATCCCGGATGAAGGGAACCACACAGCAGCCGTGGTGGATTAGCTTGCGAGCCCCAGCCATACCACTCCGCAGGAGGAGTTAGATATCTGCTATCTAAGGAGAAGATCGTGGCCGTCCTCATGCGTCTTGTCCAGCAATACCACCCTTCCCACAAGCAGGAGTTCCATGGGCTCGAGAAACAATTTGTCGAATTGGAGTACCCCGGTGTTCTGCGACGAGGAGAACGCCTAGCCCCGATTTCCGGCCGGGAAGCGGTGAACACCCTCGTGTGGCAATGCCGTTTCGAGTCGCTGCCTGCTGCGGAAGCGGCGTTCAAACAGATGGAGGCAGCACCGAGCATACCGAGCTGGCTCGGAAACAGCATCCCGCCGGTGCCCGGTATCTTTCCCCACCAGGAGTCCATCCATGGGGATGAGACTCTAGCAAAGATATCCTGCCTAGCGCGATGGCTCAGTCAATTTCTTTAGCGTCTCGGTGGCGCTCGTATCGTCCGGGCTCAGTTCTAAAGACCTCCGGAAGCTCTTGAGGGCGCAGTCCTTGTCGCCGGAGGCCAGGCAAGCCGCGCCTAAGCTGTCGTAGGTGAAAGAGGAGGGGTTCGCTTCGACGTTTAATTGCCGGATGCGAATCGCTTCCTTGAATTTCTTCATTTCTGTCAAGCTGTCGCCCAGGTCGTCCAGGGCGCTCTCGCCGAAATCGTAAGCCCTAGGTTGAGTCTTCCTCAGGTCGTAATATTGCTTGATTGCGGCGTCTACGTTTTGTTGTTCGATGGTTTTCAACAGGACCTCGGCGACCGATGGCCGGCTGGCGAGCATTCCGATTTTGGCCAACATTTCATCCAGCGTAGCCCGGGAAAACAATTGGCCGCCAAACACGACGGCCGAGATTTTTCTTGTGTTCCCGATATCATCGAGAGGATTGGCATCAAGCAGCACGAGATCGGCGATTTTGCCGGTGGCAACCGTGCCCAAGTCTTTCTCCCGGCCGAGAAAGCGCGCTGGGTTGAGTGTGGCTGCCTGCAAGGCCTGCATGGGCGTAAGCCCGCCCTGAACCAGCAAACCCAATTCATCATGTAGGCTGAAGCCGGGAAGGCAATAAGGATTGAGTGTATCCGTGCCGGCTAAGATCCCCACGCCTGCGCTCTGCATAGCGCCGACGACCGAGATTTCCTTGCTGAAAACCTTCTTACTCAGCGCCCAATCCTCGGCGGTCCGGTTCTTGAGGAAGGGATCGGCCTTGGGATCCCAACTGGACACGATATCGCGCGGTATGTATTTCAGCCGCGGATCGCTCGAGAAGGAAGCAGTGTCGGCAAACGCCGTGCTGCGCAAAACCGTGAGCGTAGGACATTGCCAGGTGTGGTTCTCTCTCAATTCCTCGAAGACAGCTTCCGCTTTCTGTGGACTATAGGTGTCGAGGGCCAACTCCAGCCGCTCGCGATGCTCGGGCCCCTGGAAACGAGCACTGGACGGCTGCTGCCCTGCCAGGATCGCCGCTAAGGTATCTTGCGATCGCTTAAGCAACTCCCCTTCCCGAGTTGAACAGGCAATAAGCACGCCTGTAAGGTGCTCATTGCTCATTTGCCCGGCCTTCGACGCCTCCTCGAGAGAAACCGCATCCGGGACATGTCCAGCGAAAGGTATGCCTAGCTTTTTCGATTCCTCCGCTATGGCAAAGTAGGAATCCCGAGAAAGCAGGGCGTAAACCTTCACGAAGTCCGCGCCGTCGCGTTTGACTTGAATCACGACTTGGCGGGCCTCGTACGCATCGGCCACGGGGATCGAACCCTGCCAAACGGGCTTCGGCCCATCCACGATCGGGCTGGCAATCAGCATACGCGGACCCACCAGCTGTCCCGCCTCGATTGCCTTTCGCCACTGATGGTGGGCGGGCACGCCCCACATCATCCGAACGCCAGTTACCCCATTGGCGATGAAGAGTGGCAAGTAATCTTTTTCGTACCAGTGGACATGCATGTCCCAAAGCCCTGGAATCAGAAACTTGCCCGTCGCATTCAGGGTCTGCGCACCCTCCGGCAGGCGAATTTCCCCACTCTTGCCCATTTCGAGGATGCGATCGCCCTTGATCACGACCGTCATGTCCGGCCTGGCGCCGGCGCCGGTCGCGTCGATCACCGTGACGTGAGTCAGAACCAAGGACTTCGGTCTCGCGGTCAGGGTTGGTTGATTCACCGCGCCCAACAGGGGAGAAAGAAAAAGCAACAGCGTTAGCCTTCTTCTCATAGAAAACGTCCTCGACGACATCGCCGACTGAGCCGTACGATTCGGCGTCCGCAGGCGCCGAAATCTGCTCCGCCATATTCCATGTTCTCGATGATGGCCGACTACGACGTAAGCATACGCCAAGAACGGCGGGTGGGTCCTCATGGTCCGGAGATAGAATGTTTGGGGGAGAATTGACGCCAGAAGGCCCTCTGGTACTCGAAATGATTCGTCTCACGACGTATGCCCCTGGGAGCTGAATCTGGCTTCCTCAAGGTGAAGACTTGGACATCAAATGAAAGCCATCGTCTTTCGTAGCCACGGCGGGGTTGAAAACCTCAAGTACGAAGATATCCC
>DASPTQ010000215.1:0-2426 GCA_035623335.1 Terriglobales bacterium | reverse complement strand
CAACCAGCAAAAGATCGGCGATTACTATGCCGCCTGCCTCGATACCGACACGATCAACCGGAAAGGACTCGAGCCTTTCCAGCCGGACCTGGCCCAGATCGCAAAGCTCGAAGACCGAGCGCAGCTGGTACCGCTGCTGGCACACTACCAGTTGATCGATGTGAACGCATTACTGGGACTCGGCGAGCAGCAGGACTTCAAGGATGCACAGAAACAGATCGCAGTCGTCGACCAGGGTGGTCTGGGACTTCCCGAGCGGGATTATTACTTCCGGGAAGGCGACGCGGCAGAAAAAACTCGCAAGCAATACGTAGAGCACATCGCGAACATGCTGAAGCTCGTCGGCGAGCCGGACAGGGAGGCCGACAGCGACGCCAAGGCTATTTTCCAGTTGGAGACGGAGTTGGCCAAGGCTTCGATGGACATCACCTCACGCCGCGAACCGGCCAAGCGGTATCACATGATGTCGGTCGCCGATCTCGAGAAGCTGGCTCCGGTCGTCGACTGGGCAGAACTCCTGAAGGAATCGAAGGTCCCCCCGGTGACGGAATTGAACGTGGCCAACCCAGATTTTTTTAAAGCACTCAACACGGTGATTGCGTCGACCGATTGGAAGACGATCAAGGCGTATCTGCGCTGGCAGTTGCTGGTCTCCACCAACCCGATTGCGCTGCCCAAATCCCTGGATGAAGAAACCTTCGATTTCTTCGGCCGCAAGCTGGGCGGGCAACCGGAACAGGAGGCGCGGTGGAAGCGCTGCGTGACCGCCACCGATGGCGCACTGGGCGAGGCGCTCGGCCAGGTGTATGTGGAGCAGGAGTTCTCGGCCGCGAGCAAAGCCGCAACCTTGCAAATGGTGCATGACATTGAAAACGCGATGGATCACGACATTGACACGCTCGACTGGATGAGCGCCGAAACCAAGACCCGGGCTAAGGAAAAGCTGCACCTGGTGGCCGACAAGATCGGGTATCCCGACCACTGGCGCGACTATTCCACTCTGACGGTAAAACGCGACGATGCGTACGGCAACGCGCAGCGCGCCGCCGTCTTTGAAAATCTGCGGCAAATCGCGAAGATCGGCAAACCCGTCGATCGTGGGGAGTGGAACATGACGCCGGCGACCGTGGATGCCTACTACAACCCGAGTATGAACGACATCAATTTCCCGGCGGGAATTTTGCAGAAACCGTTCTATGATCCCAGTGCCACCGATGCCGAAAACTACGGTCATGTCGGAGGCGTGGTCGGGCACGAATTAACCCACGGCTTTGACGACGAAGGACGCAGATTCGATGGGTACGGCAACCTGCGCGACTGGTGGACCGCGGAAGACGGAGAGAAGTTTGAAGAGAAAGCAGACTGTACCGTCAAGGAATACAGCAGCTTCGTGGCCGTTGACGATGTGCACGTCAACGGTAAGCTGACTCTGGGCGAAAATACCGCCGACAACGGCGGATTGCGGCTGGCTTTCCTTGCGTTTCTGGCTGATGCCAAGCGCAAAGGCATCGACCTCGAGAAGAAAGAGGACACCTACACTCCCATCCAACAGTTCTTTCTGGGGCATGGCCAGAACTGGTGTGGAAACACGCGGCCGGAGCAGATCAGGCTGCAAGTGCAGACCGATCCACATTCCCCGCGGGCGTTCCGCGCGAATGGCGTGGTGCGGAACATGCCGGAATTTGGCCAGGCCTTCGGGTGCAAAGTAGGCCAACCGATGATGCCGCAGAATGCCTGCCGCGTCTGGTAAGCCTGTCTGAGCAAAGCGGTAAGCCGGATCGTCATTCCTAAGCCAAGAGTGGCGGGAATTTGTCAGTTAGTAGTTACGGTGGGTAAGTCGCAGAAACGAAGAGACTAAAGGAGGATTTCGAATCCTCTCAGTCTAGCTGCTCGTAATACCGCTCCCCCGCACAGGCCCTGCACAGCACTTTGCCATCACGGCGAATTTCGCGGCGGAAGCTGATGCCCTCAGCGCAGAGTTCGCAAACCACTCTATCTCCCTTATAGCCGGGGAATTCTTCCGGAGGCAGCTCGACCTTCACCCTTTGAACGGTGAACAGGTCATCATCCCGCATCTCGCGATACGCCAGCATCTGCCGACTGTTCTTATCTCCCGCTTCAGGATGCATTTCCTCCGCCAGGGCTTTCGAGGACTCCTTGGCCACAACCCGCACGGCCTTGCCGCTTTCGACATCGACGAACGTCGCAGCGATTTTGCCCCAGTCGCGGAACTTTAAAGCACGCTTGCCCAGGCGGCAACCGGTGACCACCGCCACCGCATCCGTGGCACAACGGTCGATCTCGACAAAGGTGACCAGGCGCTTGCGGTCTTTGCCGTCGGGATCCTCGATCCCCAACCTCGACAGTCCAAGCATGGCCAGGCGCACACCGAGTACCTGGCCGGCACAGAGATGCCCGTGGGCTCG
>DASPTQ010000214.1:0-5789 GCA_035623335.1 Terriglobales bacterium | reverse complement strand
GGTCTCAGCTGACCGCTCTCGATGCGCCTAAGAATCGCGCCCTGAATTCGTTGGTAGGCCGGTATGCCGTTGCGGCGGTTTTCTCGCATGGATCTCAGGTCCTTCCCTATACGGTAAACGTAATCTCAAGGTGCTATATGGGGTCCTGCAATGTGCTATATCTCATTGCCAAACCGGTACAAATCCCAAGACAACCGAACATATTTTTGAACTTCAGCCCGCTATAGAGCTTCTAAAGCTGCATTGTCCTTCCCGGAAGCGAAGCTCGACCCGTCTCGGCGTCGGGTGGATCCAGAAATGCTATAGGAAGATCTGCTATATGTAACCATTTGTTTCTAAATGGCTTTCCCATAATGGGATTATTTTTCTTCCGAATTCCATTTTTCATAGTGGGCGGTTGCAATGCGCAACAGCAAGAGTCCTGCTGCTATAGCGTTGTCCGAGTCGCCATCCGGAAGAATATTTTACATTCTCTCTAATTTTTCGCTTGACGGTCGGCTTGATTCTGCTATATAGCATAAACCCATTAGTTTTGCGACCAGATTTTTTCTGTGGGGATGGGGTAGTCCAGGGCGTCTCCCAGGAGGATTTCGATGCGTCAAGCGATGAAGATGCCACTCGCGTTTCTGCTGCTCGCGACAATCATCGTGGCTTATGCACCCGCATGGGGTCAGGAAGTGACGGCAGGAATTACAGGCACCGTGGTGGATCCTAGCGGCGCCGTGGTCGTCGGAGCGGACATCATTGCAACCGATACGGAGCGCGGTACCGTGTACGCCGCCAAAACGAACTCCGATGGCGTCTTTCTTATTACGCGCGTGCCGGTGGGCACGTACTCGGTGAAGGCCTCAGCTCCTGGCTTCGAGACGGTTGTCTATCCGAGCTTCACGCTGGTGCTCAACCAGACCGCCAACATCAAGTTTGAGATGAAGGTGGGGCAGGTCTCGCAGACGGTTGAGGCCGTGGCTGCGGCTCCGGTGTTGCAGACTCAGAGCACTGACGTCAGCACGGTGATCGACGCCAATACGAACGTGAGCTTGCCGCTGGCTTCGCGAAACTATCTGCAGCTGACCTTGCTGGCGCCCGGTGCGACCAATGTGAATCCTGATTCCATGCGCACACCGCAGCAGATGACCAACTCCGGTCGTCCGTACATCAACGGCAACCGCGAGCAGGCGAATCAGTACTTCCTCGATGGCCAGCAGAACAGCGAGGACAAGAACAACGAGGTTGGCTATACCCCCAGCGTAGACGCGATTCAGGAGTTCAACGTTATCACCCAGAATGCCTCCGCCGAGTTCGGCAACTACGAGGGCGGAGTTGTCAGCGCCACGATTAAGTCGGGCACGAACAATTTTCATGGTGGAGCGTACGAATTCCTGCGCAACGACAAGTTTAACGCAAATCTTGCCTCCGCCGGCTGGTTTAAGGGTGTCGACAACGGTCAACTCGGCCATGACGCAGACGGCACAACACAGGCGCCAGAATTGCGGTACAACCAGTTTGGCGCAACCTTCGGCGGGGCCATCGTCAAGGACAAGTTGTTTTTCTTTGTGGACTACCAAGGGATCCGTCAGGTTACGTCAGGTCCCGATGGTGCTCAACTTTTGACCACCACAATGAAGAGCGGCGATTTCTCTTCGTTTTGCTCCAGCGGATTTACGGCCGGAGTATGTAATGACCGAGGGCTAGGGCCTGACAAACTGAACCCGGGAGTGAACGATGCTCCCATTATCACTGGTCAGCTTGTAGTGCCGGGCTCTGGCGGTGGGGGGACCTCAATTTATGTCAACCCGGCTCAGAACCCGAGCGGGGCCAACCCGACGCCTGTTTTGAACAACGATCTTACGACAATCGCAGGCGCTTTTCCCGAAAGTACGCCGGCTGCCAACATACTGGCCCTTTCGGCATATCCGACCACCACCGGCAGTATTCTTGCAGGCAACAATTTCTTCTTCCGCTCCGGTGTGAACTTCTTCAATGACCAGGGTGACGCCAAGATCGACTATGTGCCTACGCAGAAAGATCGCATCTCTGGGCGTTGGTCGCAGGCCCACGTGCGCGTTCCGACGTTCAGCGGATGTCCTATCTGCAGCGGCCTGACTCTAGGGCCGGGTTCCGCATCGGAGGGGTCCACCCAACCTCTGCGTAACTCGGTAGTTAGCTGGACCCATACCATTAACCCAAATATGTTGAACGAGGCCCGAATCGGCTTTAATGCGGTTCGCTTCGATCAGACGCTCGTGCCCAGCGCTGTGCTTGGCCAAGTCGGCAACCAGGTTGGGATTCCTAATGCCAACCCTCCCGGAACTGAGGGGTTAGCCAACATCGCTATTCCCGGGTTTGGCCCGGGAGCGCAGGCGGGGCTGGGACAGCAGGAAATCGCTCAAATCTTCCACACCACGCAGGGGCAATTTGCGGACGATCTCAACTATATTCGTGGCCGCCATAGCATCAAAACAGGTTTCCAGTTCGTGCGGGTGCGTGCCGATTGGAAATACAACGGGAACAATGGTGCTCTGGGCCAGATCGGAGTAAACACCCAAACCTCCCTCGGGCTAGCTGATTTTTATTTAGGACTTGGCACTGGAGGCAGTCGAGACACCAGCCCAAATCCACAGTTGTTCAAGGATCGCAACAATATATTTGCCGGCTATGTCCAGGACAACTGGCGCATAACCGACTCTCTTACATTGAACCTCGGCATACGCTTCGAGGATCACACGCCGGTGTATGAAGATGAGAACCGGGTGGTCAATTTCGGGCTGTTCAACGGACTGATCTACACTCCGAATGGTACTGGAGACGGAGTCAGTGCCCCGGCGCACTTCGGCAATCGCGCTCTTTACAACAACTACCTCGGCAGCGGCGATTGGGAGCCGCGCATTGGTTTCGCCTGGTCGCCTGCAAGCCGACGCAGCCTTGTGATACGAGGCGGCTACGCTATCTCGGCTTTCATGGAAGGTGGTGGAGCGAACGAGCAACTTTCCATCAATCCGCCCTTCGGGATCTTTGCTCAAAGCAGCCTTGGCATCGACGGGGGATTCCCCCCCACTCCGACGTGTCCAGGAGGGATTAACTTTTCTTGCTTTGCCACGCTTGATCCTGTCACTGGCATCGCATCGGGCGGACATAGACTCAGGATCACCGACCCGAACCTTAGACCTGCCCAAAACCAGCAATGGAACTTCACTGTGCAGCAACAGTTCGGCAACACCACGACGCTTCAAATTGGTTACGTCGGGCAGCACGGTACTCACCTCGCGAACTTTGTCGAGGTCCAGCAGCGAGTGGGGTTGAATGCGCAAGGTCAGATCGCGAAGCCGGGACAACCGATTGTGAGCCAAGTCGCAGGACCCTACTTGGGTGGAGGAAGCCTGCCCTGCGACAACGCGAGCTTGACGACTTGCGGAACGACGGGATCACTCTATCAAGCGGGCCAGGGAGGCAGCCTCTATGGAGCCAACTTGTCCAACGCAAACCAGTCCTACAATGCTCTGCAGGCCGTGCTTCAGAAGCGCATGGGCAACGGACTCGAAGGACAGGTCGCATACACCTGGTCGAAGTGCCTGACCAATTCCGCGGGCTACTTTGGAACTGGTTTCGGCAGCACAAACGCCACTTCCTCTGGCGGCCAGCCTGGCCAGCAGAATATCTATGATCCCCGTTCTGATTGGGGCCCGTGCTACTTCGATCAGCGCCAAATCCTCACCAGCTACGTTACCTATCAGCTGCCTCTTGGGCACGGCAAGCAGTTTGGTCACGACATGAACCCGGTGCTGAACAACATCATTGGAAACTGGGAGATTGGCGGACTGGTGAATCTGCATAGTGGAAATCAGTTGACGCTGAATGAGTTTGGAGGATGGGGTACGTTCAGTGCCGACCAATCAAATACCAATGCATCCGGTCCCACGCTTCTCAACGAGCGGCCAAGTTGCACTGGCCCCATTCGCGTACTGGGCCACAAGGCCAACACACCGGACTTTCAGTGGTTTGATACTTCAAACATTGTGGAACCCTCTCCAAATACTTTCGGCACATGCGGGGTGGGTAATATCCGCGGTCCGGCATATGCGGACGTAGATTTAAGCTTGCACAAGAATTTCCTGTTCACAGAAACCAAGAGCCTAGAGTTCCGGTTCGAAACGCTGAACACATTCAACCACCCCGTGTGGACTTTCTCAGGCGGTCCTGACAACGGCTCGTTTGATCCTGTATACAACGCTGACGGCACAGTGAATACAACAACAGGCAACCCGAACTTCGCCAGAGTCACGGGATCACAGGGAGCGCGACAGTTGCAGTTCGGACTGAAGTTCCACTTCTAGGTGCGAAACAGTGTCCGATCCAAAGCAGGCGCTGCGGCGCCTGCTTTTTTCACGACAGAAACCAGATTGGCGAATTGCTTTGAAGCTCGATGGACAGAATTGGAGAGGTTTCTATCGCCAGATTGAAAGGGTCTTGGAGAGTAATTCGGTTTATAATCGGCCAATGTTTCGAGGTTTCAACCCCTGTTTCGCGGGTTGCCTACTGGCCGTTGCTGCGGCTTCCTGCGCCCAGACTCCGAAGAAGACTTCCGCTACTCCCAGCGCCAAACAGATCGCCGAGCATGGAGCCAGCCTGGCCGAAAGCGGTCATTGTGCCGATGCGATGCCGCTGCTGAAAAAAGCCATTCATCAAACCCAGGAACGGGAACTCAAGAAGCGCGTCGGACTCGACGGCATCCATTGCGCCATGACGCACGACGCGCCCTACGACTCGCTAGAGTTTCTGGACGTGCTTGGCCGCGAGTTCCCCAACGATCCGGAAATTCTCTACTCCGAGACCCATGCCTTTTCCGATCTCTCCATTCACGCTTCGCACGAACTGATGCGTGAGGCGCCTTTTTCCTATCAGGTGCATGAACTCAACGCCGAGACGCTGGAATCGCAGGGGAAATGGGACGAGGCTGCAGCGGAATATCGCAAGATTCTGGAGATCAATCCCCTGGTGCCGGGCATTCACGCCCGCCTGGGCCGCGCCCTGTTGTCGAAGCCGCAGCTCACGCCCGAGGTGATCGAGGAAGTAAAGAAGAACTTCGAGGCGGAGTTGGAGATCGATCCTAACAATGCGAGCGCCGAATACGTTCTAGGAGATCTGGCCAAGAACGAGAACGACATGGCCGCCGCTATTCGCCACTTTTCGCGCGCAGCGAAACTCGATACCGGTTTCTCGGACGCTTATCTGGCGTGGGGCATGGCTCTGAATTCCGAAAAGCGCTTCTCCGAGGCGATTCCTCCGCTCGAGACCTATGAGTCTCAAGCTCCCGACAGCCCGACCGGCCATTACCAACTGGCCCTGGCCTATGCCGGCGTGGGGCGCAAGGCGGATGCCAATCGCGAAGCAGGGCTACAGCGGCAGACCGCAGAAACCCTCGAACAAGTGAAGCGCAAGGTGCAGGAAGGGCTTGTGCAGCAATCTCCATCAGATGGCGCGCAGGCTCCGCGGCCGCCGCAATAGTGTTAACCATGGCTAAGACCTCCGTCCGGGGCTCCCATTTTTTTGCTTCCTGGCGGATTGCTCTGCGGATGTTGCTGCCAACCACATTTCTGCTTTCGCTCGCGCAGGCGCAATCGTCTCCTCTGATGACGGTGCAGTTCACCAACGTTGCCAAACAAGCGGGCATCAATTTCGTTCACTACAAGGGCAACAACGGGATGGCCGTGATCCGCGAGGAGTTCGGCCCGGGCGTCTGCGTGGCTGACTACGACGGCGATGGCTATCAGGATATCTACTTCGTAAACGGG
>DASPTQ010000213.1:0-13754 GCA_035623335.1 Terriglobales bacterium | reverse complement strand
CCGACCATGATGTAGTGGAAGTGGGCAATGACAAAGTAAGTATCGGTGACATGCACATCGATACCCAGGGCGGCGAGGAACAACCCTGTCAGCCCGCCCACGGTGAATAACCCGATAAAGCCCATGGCGTACAGCATGGGAGTGTCGAAGTGGATCGAGCCTTTGTACATGGTCGCTGTCCAATTAAAAACTTTGATAGCGGAAGGGACGGCAACCAGATAACTCAGTATGGAAAAGATCATGGCCGAATAGAGGGAGATTCCCGCCACGAACATGTGGTGTGCCCAGACCAAAAAGCCAAACACGGCGATGGCAATGCTCGACATCGCGACCGCACTGTAGCCAAAGATTCGTTTGCGCGAGAAGCAAGGGATGATTTCCGCGACCACGCCCATAGCGGGCAAAATCATGATGTAGACGGCAGGGTGGGAATAGAACCAAAAAAGATGCTGGAAGAGCAGGGGATCGCCACCCCGTGTGGGATCGAAGATCCCCAGGTGGAAGGCGCGCTCGAAAACCACCAGCAACAAGGTGATGGCCAAGACCGGCGTACCTAAAAGCTGAATGATGCTGGTGGCATAATGCGCCCAAATAAACAGGGGAAGGCGCGACCAGGTTAAGCCTGGGGCGCGCATGCGATGAATGGTGACCACAAAATTCAACCCGGTAAGAATGGAAGAAAATCCGGCAATGAAAATGGCCAGGCCGGCTTCGATCACCTTGGTGTTGCTAAAGGCCGTGCTGAATGGGGTATAGAAGGTCCACCCCGAATCCACTCCGCCGGTGATAATACAGTGCAGCATCATCAGGCCGGCGGCCACCAGCAAATACCAACTCAGAAGATTGATGCGGGGAAAGGCAAGATCCCTCGCGCCGACCATCATGGGCACTAGAAAATTTCCCAACACCGCCGGAATCGATGGAATCAGGAAAAAGAAGATCATGACCTGCCCGTGCATGGTAAAGAGCTTGTTGTAGGTGTCCGCCAGCACAAGATCCCCCGCCGGAGTGAGGAGCTCTAAGCGGATCAACAAGGCAAAGAACCCTCCGATGAAGAAAAACAGAGTGATCGTGACCAAATACAACAAGGCGATGCGCTTGTGATCGGTGGCCAACAGCCACGAGCGAATGCCGTAATCGGTGTTGAGGTAATGCTCGCGTTCGACGGGAATGGTTGCGGTTGCCATGACGATTCCTTCGCCTCTTATGTCCCGGGTGCCGGCCTGGCCGGGCCTGCCGCTCCTGCGGGCGGCTGGCTCAGCGATTTGATGTAGGCGACCAAAGCGGTCAGTTGGTCTTCACTGACTAGCCCCTGAAAAGTCGGCATGATGGGCTTAAAGCCGCTTACGATCTTTGCATTGGGACTCAGAATAGACTCCCGGATATAGTTCTCATCGGCCAGGACCTTGCGGCCGTCTTCGAGCTGTACCGGCTTGCCAAAAACTCCCACCAGATTCGGTCCACGCCCCTGGATATCTGCGCGGTGACAGGTGGGACACCCAAGTTGCTGGAAAAGACTCTCCCCATTGGCGGCGAGGGATCCGGTGGTGATGCCACCCGAGAGCCAGGCTTGATACTGCGCGGGTTCTAAAACCACCACCTGCCCGATCATGCCCGAGTGAGCCGTTCCGCAGTATTCGGCGCAGAACAAGTGATACACACCGGGGCGGGTGGCGTGGAACCAGGCGGTGGTATAGCGTCCGGGAAGTACGTCCTGCTTGATGCGAAACGCAGGTACATAAAAGCTGTGAATGACGTCCTGGGAGGTCATCACCAGCTTGATGTCGCGCCCAACGGGCACGTGCAATTCATTTATCTCCCTCTGGCCCTGCTCGTGCTCAAGCTTCCACATCCACTGCTTGGCGACCACATAGACAGCATCCGCCTCGCGTGGTGGCGTGCGTTCGCGAAAGTAAATGATCGCACCCCAGGCAAAAATGACCATGAAGATGGCGAGGGGCACGACAGACCATGTCACCTCGAGCGGTACGGAGCCCTCGATCTGCTCCGCCTTATGCCCTGGCCGGCGGCGATATTTCAAGGCGAAGGCCACAATCATGGTGAAGATCGCCAGGGACACGAACCCCGCGAGCAGCACAAGGAAAATGAAGAGTGCGTCGATATTCCTTGCGCCCGACGAAGCCGGCACCGGCCAAAGTGGAAAGTTATCAAACATGATCTCTATCGAGTCCGTTGGTATCGATGTTCTGCGGCCGAGCCCAGGCGAAACATCGTGATGAGGAACGTGCCCAGCAAGACGATGGTGGCGGCCGCCGCCAGCTTCAAAATTCGGCTGATGATGGCTCCGTACTTCCCCTGATCTGGGTCGTAGTGATAGCAGTAGAGCAGAACCTGGTCTGCAACACTGCCAATCTTGTTCTCCGATGCCTGGACCAATCCCAAACGCAAGTCTCGCGGCGCAAATTCCACCCCGTAGTAGTACTGTGCTATCCGCCCCTGAGGAGTCAGCAGCAGGATTGCCGTGGCATGGGCGAATTGCTGGGTCTTGGGGTCGTATTCGTATTCAAAGCCGGCGGATTGGGTAAGTGCGTCGATCGCCGTCGGCGTTCCAGTGAGAAAGTGCCAACCGGCGGCCGCTCCCGGGCGCCCGTAGCGCTTCAGCAATTCCGCTTTTTTGGCGGCCGCCATTTCGGGCGTCTCTTTAGGATCGAAGCTCACCGTGAGGACATCGAACTCCCGTCCGACGTCGAACTTCAGGATGCGCAAGGCACTCTCGAGACCGCTCAAAACCTCTCCGCACAACATGGGGCACTGGTAATAGACCAGATTCAGAATGAGCGGCTTGCGGCCGAAGTAGTCAGCCAGCTCGACCGGCTTGCCGGTTTCGTCGCGAAAGCGAAGATTCGGCGGAATCTGCTGGTTCAAATGCTGCTCGATGCCTACGTGCTTCAATCCCGGCGGGCGAAGATTGGCCGGGGGCGAGACGATGCCTTGCGTCATGCCCTGTCCCCAGGCTGCCGTCACCCAAAGCAATATCCCCGGGAGGAGAGCCGTCAGGCACTTAGCCCTCGGCTGCCTCGCGATTCGCGTGCATCGCTCGATCATTGCTTCTTGCCCTTCTCCGCCGGCGGCTTGGTCAGATTGCTTACATCTGCCTTGTGGGCGGCCTGGTTCACGACATTCACCTCGGAAGGTGGGACCGCACCGACCTTCGGCGTTGTCGGCAAGCCGCGCTGCGCCACGAGCTCCATGGCACGATCAATCGGAATGCGGACCAGCCCCGCTTGCTG
Organism: Terriglobales bacterium; assembly: GCA_035623335.1. GTDB lineage: Bacteria > Acidobacteriota > Terriglobia > Terriglobales > Acidobacteriaceae > JAFAGX01. The sequence continues at coordinate 10,503 of DASPTQ010000213.1, read as the reverse complement.
ATCGACCCAGCCATAACTGTAAAGAGTTTGTTCCTCCTGCAAGCGAAAGTCGTTAATCTCCAGGCGTTCGTTTCTCTCTAAGCGCGGCTGGGGAAATTGTTCGATGGTTTCGGGTAAAACAATGCGCGTATCTGCTTCCGACTTGACCAGAGGGTTCTGTGGCGGCTGATGGTGCTCTTGATAGGCATCGATAACGAAGTAGAGTCCTCGCACCATAAAAAACACCAGAATGCCCGTGAGTGCGAGGCCAGCGAGAAAGCTGTAAACGATCCGCGGACGCCAGTCCTGGTGCTCGAATTCCAATTCTGGGTTCATCTGCGGATGCTTTCCTTTTTTATTCATGGGCTGGCTCCAAAACGTCGCGAGCTTCGGGGTCATACATCGGCAAAAGCGGCATCGAATTCAGGTTGCGAAAATAAAACCACATCCACAGGCCGCCCATGGCCACGGGCAAAGTGATGTCGGCCCAGCTTACCGTCAAGGTCGGGGAGAAGTTCGGCTCGATGATCCAAAGCAAGTCCACCCAGCGCATCACCATCAGCCAAACTGCGAGCCAAACCAATTTTCTGATATCGCGCTTGAAAGGGCGCGAGAGGAGAAGCACAAAGGGCACGACGAAATGAAAGAAAATCAAGGCGAGGCCAACGACGGACCAGCCACCGTGAAAACGCCGGAAGTACCAGGTGATTTCTTCCGGCAAGTTGCCCGCCCAGATGATCAGCAACTGGGAGAAGCTGAAGTAAGCCCAAACCATGACGAAGGTCAGCATCCATTTGCCGTGATCGTGCACGTATTCGGGCTTTAGCCAGCTCGACATAGGTTCGTACTTCACCAGAATCCGCTCGACCACCACGGCAAAACAGAGGCCCGAGAGCAACTCGCCAATCAACAACAGCAAGCCGTAGATCGTCGAAATCCAGCTGGGGTCGATCGACATCACCCAATCAATGGCGGCGAAAGAAAGGCTGAACGCGTAGAGGATCAAACCCGGCCCGCTGACGGCACGGAATCGCGCGCTGTTGTCGGGCGGATTCGGCCGGTCCTGCTCCCGCGACCATCGGGTCAGCAAGAACGACAACAAATTCCAGATCGCGAAATAGAGGACAGCACGAAGGATGACCCCGTGGGTGGAAAGGTAGGATTGGGTAAGCTCCTCGAGGTGCTGCCTTTCGTGCGGGTCGGCGATGGTGCTGAGGCTGCGAGCCCATGGGTAGAGCCACGCCCGCCCCAAGAGAATGGGAACAAACAAAACGGTCATGAGGGGAATGCAGCGCATCGCCGCACCCAAGACTCGGCGAATCACCATTCCCCAGCCACCACCCGTGAGGTGACGAATCATAAGAACGGCCATCGACCCGAGCGTCACTCCGAGCCAAGCCATGAACGCCAGCAGATATCCGCGGAAGAACTCATCGGGACGCAGAAACCCGCCTACGATCGCAATGGCAGAAACGATGATGCCGACGATGAGCGAGCGCGTCTGAATGCTCCGCGTTACCGGAGGCGCCATGATCGCGCCGTGATCGAGGCTCAACCTGGTCATCGTGCCTCCTCCTTGGCTCTGTCTAAAGGCAGCGTCTCAGGCAAAGTGGCACCCGATCCTGGGACGCCCCGGAAGACCGGAGGCTGCGATGGAATGGCCTGTCCGGACGGCACGTCGGAGGAAATAGCATGCTGACTCAGCTGCAAGGCACGGATGTAGGCCACGATCGCCCAACGATCGCGAGCCGGGATCTGCGAAGCGTACTCCGGCATGGCACCGAATCCTTGGGTCATCACGTCGAAGAAATATCCCAGGGGTGCATTGCGCAGACGCTCGGTGTGATACGAGGGTGGGGCCCGAAATCCGCGCTGCACGATCATTCCCCGTCCGTCCCCCAAACGCGAATGGCAGGGCGAGCAATAAATATCAAAGCGCTCGCGCCCACGGAGCAGCACTGCCTCGGTCACGGGAAAGGGCATGTAGTCGCCGGGATTATTCCCGATCTTCCCGGTGTAGAGGTAGCTGTCCTCGTGCAGTTGGCCACGCGCCACGGTCCCCTCCACCGGGGGACGGGCCGAACGCCAGTCGGCATAAAAGTCGCTTTTTGCCAGGGGCTTGAAGCGAGGTTGATCGTGCATGTCCTGACGGCAGCCGGCCAGGAGCAGAACCCCAACCAGCCCGAGCGGCGATAGTGTCTCAAGAACGCGCATTCTCTAACCGGGAACCTCCGAAATTGAGCGTGGGGCGAGACTCTCGAGAAAAGCGCGAGTTCCGGTGCTCGAGTACTTCAAATCGGAAGAGAACACGATCAAAAAGAACCGGTCCTTGGTCGCAAGGCGAAACCGGGGCACGTTGAAGACCGGGTGATAGGGCATGGGCAAGCCGTTCAACGCCAACATGCCAAAGACCGCGGATAACACCGCACACAAGATCGTCATTTCGAACGTAACCACAATGAAGGCAGGCGCAGAATGGTACGGTCGCCCGCCAACATTAACGGGATAGCTCACGGTCGCGATCCACCATTGCAACAGATAACCGCCAAGGCATCCCAAAATCCCCCCTACGAGAACCACCGCGGGCACGCCATTGCGGTGGAAGCCAATCGCTTCTGCGAGCTCTTCGATAGGGAAAGGACTGTAGGCATCAATCTTCTTGTATCCGGCAGCGTAGGCCTTGCGCGCCGCGACCACTAGATCGGTAGGCGAATCAAACTCCGCCATTAAGCCATAGATCGGCGTGCTCTTCATCGGGACTTCACCTCGGCTTCGGGAAGCAGCGTCCGCATCTCAAAAATTGAAATGCCGGGCAGCAGGCGGAGGAATAAGAACATGCACGCCGTAAAGAAACCCAGGGTACCGATAAACGTCGCCCAGTCCCAGCGCGTCGGGTAATACATGCCCCAGGAGGAAGTGAGGAAATCCCGATGCAGACTAACCACGACGATGACAAAGCGCTCCAGCCACATGCCAACCAGAATCACGGCGGAAACTAGGAATAACCCGAGAGGGCTCTTACGTACCGTCCGAATCCACAGCACCTGGGGAAAAAGAATATTCGAAGCCAGCAGCAACATATACCATGCGTGATAAGGCCCATGCAGGCGGTTCCACAGGAGAAACGAGTCGTAGCGGTTGCCGCTGTACCAGCCCATGAACGCTTCAATGCCGTATCCGTAAGCCACGATGAGTCCCGTTGCCAGCATTACTTTGGCGGAATTCTCCAGGTGGCGCTCGGTGATGAAATCCTCGAGGCCGTAAAACTTGCGAATGGGAATGGACAAGATTAAGACCATGGCGAACCCCGAGTAGATGGCGCCGGCGACGAAATACGGGGGAAAGATGGTCGTATGCCAGCCGGGTACAATGCCGATGGCAAAATCAAAGCTAACTACGGTATGGACCGAGAGCACCAGCGGTGTGGCGAGTCCGGCGAGCAGCAGGTAAGCAGTTTCGTAGCGGCTCCAGTGGCGGGCGGAACCGCGCCAGCCCATGGCGAGGATCCCATAAATAATCTGCGCCGCCCGATTCTCCGCGCGGTCACGAAGGGTTGCAAGGTCGGGAATCAGGCCTACGAACCAGAACAGCAGTGAGGTGGTAGCGTAGGTCGATACGGCAAAAACATCCCAAACCAGCGGGCTGCGGAACTGCGGCCAATAATTCATCGTGTTGGGATAGGGAAACAACCAATAGGCCAACCACGGCCGGCCCAGGTGCAGGATGGGGAACATTCCGGCGCAAGCGACGGCAAAGATGGTCATGGCCTCGGCGAAACGATTGATGGAATTTCGCCAGGATTGGCGCAACAGCAGCAGAATCGCCGAAATCAGAGTCCCTGCGTGACCAATTCCGATCCACCACACGAAGTTCACGATGGCGAATCCCCAACCGATCGGAATGTTGACGCCCCAAATCCCTACGCCGCGAACAAAGAGATAGCCAACGGCATAGAGCAGGACCATGGTGATCAGGAACGAAATCCCGAACCCGATTAACCAGCCATTCGAGACCGGCCGGGTCAGGACGATCGAGCTGATCTTGTCAGTAACGGTGGCGAAGGTATAGCCGGGTTCGATGACCGGCGCCTCCTGGGAAACGATCGGTTGGCTTGGACGATCCATCTTTGCGGTACTCCGCTCAGCTCTCCATTTCCGAATGGGGGTTGCGTATTTCGGCCAGGTACGTCGTGCGCGGCCGGGTATTGAGGTCCTCGAGCAGACCGTAGTTTCGACTCTTAGCCTTGAGCCGTGATACTTGGCTGTTGGGATCGTTGATGTTGCCAAAGACAATCGCGTCCGCCGGACAGGACTGCTGGCAGGCCGTCTGCAGCTCAAGGTCCTCCATCTTCCGGTTCTCGCGCTCGGCGTCGATGCGGTGACGGCTGATACGTTGGACGCAGTACGTACATTTCTCCATCACACCACGGCTGCGCACGGTGACATTCGGATTCCGCATCATTTTGTATTGCGGAGTTTCCCAGTCCTGGAAGAGCAGGAAATTGAATCGCCGGACCTTGTAAGGGCAGTTGTTCGAGCAATAGCGGGTACCGACGCACCGGTTGTAGACCATGTCGTTCAGGCCTTCGGTGCTGTGAACGGTGGCGCCCACGGGGCAGACCAGCTCGCAGGGAGCGTTCTCACATTGCATACAGGGGACGGGCTGAAAGTAAGCTCTCGGATGGTCCCGGTCGCCCTGGTAATAGACGTCGACCCGCAGCCAGTGCATGTGGCGCCCCTTGTTGCATTGCTCCTTGCCCACCACCGGGATATTGTTCTCCGACTGGCAGGCGAGGATGCAGTTGTTACACCCCACGCATGCATTGAGATCGATGACCATGCCCCACTCATAGGGCTCTTTCTCGTATTGCGCCTGAAATCCAGGATAAAGCGTAAGCGAAGCTGGAGGCTTCTCCTCTTGCGCGAATTCGGGTTCTTTGTGGTACTCCTCAAGACTGCGGGTTCGTACCAAGGGACGCGTATCCCCGTTCTGGGTTTCCATCGTCTGGTAACCCTGAGTCGAGGCGAGGACATAACGTCCCTCAGTCTTTTGGATTTTCAACCCGCTTGAGAACCATGGGCTAGCGCTCGAGCGCAGCGGATAAAAATCAAATCCGGCTCCGGTTCCCACCCGACCCGCGCGGCGGCGACCGTAGCCGAGGAAGACCGACACTGCATTGTCCGGATGCCCAGCCTGGATCCACACCGGCGCGACTCGAGTTTTCCCGTCCAGCTCCAACTGGATCATATCTTCGCTGGCGAGGCCCAGGCGCTCTGCCATTTTGGGCCCTACGAGCACGGGATTGTCCCAGGTCATCTTAGTCAGGGGCTTGGGCAATTCCTGCAGCCATCCGTTGTTCGAGAAACGGCCGTCATAGACCGAGGGGTCACGGCGGAAATTGATTTCAATTCCCGGTTCGGGCTCCTTAGGCGCTGAGGGGCCGCCCAACCGGGCCACAAGTTGCTTCGTCGGAAACGCCGTGCCCTCGATCCACCCGTCGTGCAGGGCCCTCCTCCAGAAACTATCGAAATCTCCCGGATGTTGTTTCTGCCAGTATCCGTGCACGACTTCATATCCCGTCGCTCCTGGCGGACCGGCCACGAGCGCCATGAGTTCGTACGCGCTCTTGCTGTTGTACAAGGGAGCAATCAGCGGCTGCTGGATCGTCACCGTGCCGTCGTAGGCGCGCACGTCTCCCCACGCTTCGAGGGAATGGGTCTCGCTAATGTGCCACTGGCAAAGCTCCGAGGTCTCATCCTGGTAAAGTCCAAGATGGACGCGAAACGGAACACTGGTGTCCTTCAGAGCATCGGCAAATCCGACATCGGCAGGAGCATCATAGGCAGGGTTCCCGCCCAGGATGAGCAACATATCGACTTTGCCGGCATGCATGTCGGCCACCAGTTCCTCGATGGAATCGGTTTGATTCACGGGGTGCGCATTGACCGGATCGGTGTAGACCACCGTGCTGCCGACATTATCGAGCGCTTGATTCATGGCATGGGCAAGAGCATGCACCAGCGGCGGTTGGTGATCGCCCACCAGAATTACGCTTCTGCCACGATGGGCTTGGAGATCCTGGAGGACCGTCTTGGCGAATAAATGCCCCTCCGGCTCGGCGAGTTCCTTGCCGCCCACATCCAATCCGAGTGACATCGCCAGAGCACGAGCGAAGGTTTCGACGAACGATGCTCGTACCGGCAGCCGATGGTCCGCCTTGGCCCCGGTAGAGCTCGGCGTACTCTCGACAACATACAAACGACTCATCTCTTGCCCATCGGGATTGCGACGCCTGGCAAAATCGCGAGCGTACCGCGTCATGCCCGGAAATCCAGCGTAGAGAAAATCGGCATCCAGCGAAACGATCACGTCGGCATTCTCTAGCCGGTATTGTGTCTCGAGCGCCTGGCCGAAGGCGGTCTGCGCACCTGCATACACGTGGTCCCGGTTGATCGGCTCGTAAACATGCCACTTGGCCAGCGGAAACATCTTGAGCGCGGTGGCAATTTGATCCGCCAAAGTAGGGGAGGAGACGGTGCGCGTCAAAATGCGCATCCCGGAACCCTGCACCGCTTTTTGCGAGTTCAACGGACCGCGCATAGCTTCCACGAAATTGTCCCAGGTGCGTACTTCGCCCAAGGACACGTTGGTTTGCGAGCGGTCTGGATCGTAGAGGCCGAGAATCGAAGCTTGGGCAAAAATATCCGTTCCACCCAGGCTCGCCGGATGCTTGTCATTGCCTTCGATTTTCGTCGGACGGTAGAGATGGCTCTCAACCAGAATGGGACTGCCATAACCGCCCAGGCTAAAAGCAGTCGCATAGAACAAGGGACGGCCCGGAACCGTGTCCTCAGGTTGGCGAACATAAGGGACAATGGGCTCAAGCGGCTGCTTGGTGCAGGCAGTCATGCCCGCCATAGCGAGGGACGCACCCATCAACTTCAAGAATCCGCGCCGGGAGACGGAATCGAGCCACTCCGATGCACCTTCGGGAAACTCCCCCTGGATCATCTCCCGGAACTCCGCGCTGCCCGCCAGTTCCTCGAGACTCCGCCAGAACTCAGGACCGGTTGTTTCGGCCAGGCGCTGGCCCGCAGTCTCGAAGGTCAGCTGGTTCTGCTTGCTGGACCAATCTTTCTGGGGGGGCAATTTGCCATTTTCTTTCATCGTAATTGCCGGATCCGCTTTGCCGCAGGGGCGAGATGCCGATGCGATCTAGGAAATTCACCGATGGCACGTTGAGCAACTCGTGATATCGGCTACTGTGCGTAAGTTGTATTGCTTGACCAAATCCACCCCGAGTGACTGCTGGTCGAAATATTGTTTTCCCTCGAACATCAAAGGTTTCAGACTCGAGGGCGGCTCGTACCGCATGTTGAACACTTGGTCCCGCGGCCGCAGATTCTTCGCCGGATCGCGATGGCAGTCGAGACACCACTCCATTTGGAGCGAGGCATAGTTATACATGAGCGGCATGCGATCGACGGGACCATGGCAGGTATTACAGCCCACGCCCTTATTGATGTGAATGCTGTGGTCGAAATAGACGAAGTCGGGCAGATCATTGACCCGCGTCCACACTAAAGACTTGCCAGATCGAAAGCTTTCGCGCACGGGCTCGAGCAGCGGGGCGCCCGTCCAGATCTGGGAGTGACAGTTCATGCAGGTCTTGGTGGGAGGAATGCCGGCGAAGCTCGAGGTCTCCACCGAGGTGTGACAGTAGCGGCAATCAATGCCCAATCCCGCGACGTGATGCTGATGGCTGAACGGGGCCGGTTGCGGACGCACCACCTCAGCATAGGTCACATAAGGCGAACGCTGAAACGCTATGCAGGCCCAGAGGACGAAAGCAAGCAAGAAGACCGCGCCAAACAGGGTTGCGCGGGAGATGGTATTCGTACTGCGATGAAAGATCTGCATCGCTCAGAGCTTCCAAATGCAGCGGAACCGCCTACTGGTTCCGTCTCTGGTCAGACACTAACTGATGGTGGTTGATCCGGGACGGCGGAAAGCTGTGATTATAGCAGTTCCCATGAAGATTGAGCAGGTTTAGGGCGAGTGAGTATGGCTACAAAGTAGCCCACTACGGCGTCTGGCCGTAGTGCCCTGGATTCGCGTTGCTGCGCTTTGCACTTCGCCTATCACAATTTCCGCCCAATGGACTCGACATTTCGGTTTCACTGTAACGCGTAGACATTACCGTCGGTGCTGCCGAAGTACACTGTATTGTTCACCACAATTGGTGAGGCCAGAATGGCCCCTGCAGTGAACATCTTGTGGATGCCGGTAACGACGTCATCGTAAAAGGAAGAAGGCATGGCCGCTTCATAATCCGGGGAGCCGTCTTTTGTGGTGTACATGGAGCCGTTCCGTTTTGATCCCTCCGTTTGAAACTTCCATGCCAAGTTTCTCTGGGGAATGTCTATCGCAAAAAGCTTACCTTCATGCGAGCCGATATAGAGCATGTTCCCGGCCAGCGCCGGCGACGAGAACATCGGCCATTTTGTGCCGATCGAAAAGACGTCGGCGCCCGATTTTGATCAACCGCGTGAAGCAGACCGGAGTCGGAAGTCGCGAAGTAGACTCTTCCGCCTTGGACTGCCGGCGAACCTATCACCCAAGATCCCTTATTGTTGTACACCCACTTCTTTGTCCCATTGCGCCCGTCCAGGGCGTACAAGTTGGAATCGCGGCATCCGAAGTAGACGATCCCGTCGGAGACTGCGGCGGAAGATTGGATGCCAACCTGATTGTGTATAGCGGGGTCTTCGCCAGTCTTGAACCGCCATAGCTGTTTACCGGTATCCGCGTTCAGCGCGTAGAGATAAGCGTCCCAACTGCCGATATAGAGCACATTGTCCGCTAGTGCCGGGGTGGCATGAACGACGTCACCGGTACGAAACTTCCACTTGAGGCTGCCGGTGGCGGCGTCGACAGCATAGACGTCGTGATCGCCGCTTCCGAAATAAACCACACCATTCGCGACCACCGGAGAGGAAAGAAAAAAGTCAAACGGATCCGGCATAAGCTCAGAGGGAGGATCGAGGCCGTGGATATGTTTGGCGGCAAAACGCAGTTCGCCGTTGGTGGAGAATTTCCATTTTAGTTGGCCGGTGAACTCATCGACGGCATAGAACGTTGCATCATAGCTATTGAAATACACGAGACCGGCTACGACCGCCGGCGATGAAACGATGCGCCCCTTGGTTTGAAATTTCCAGACCTCGGTGCCGGTCTCCTGCCGAATCGCATATAGGTTCCCGTTCGTGCTACCGACAAAGATCATATGGTCCGCGGCGGCCGGCGACGAATACACTTCGCCCCCAGCGCTAAATATCCATCGGACACCGGAGAGGTGGGTGATGCCGGGTCCGTCATACACTCCGGTGTGCGCCGGATTTCCACGAAACATCGACACCTCTTCTGCCGGCGCACGCAGGGAGAGGATTGCCAGAGTGAATACAAGCAGAAACCGCTGTTTTGCTTTGCACCAAATTTTCATCCGCTTCGCCTCACCATGGTCGCGAGACAAATAACCATCCCACGTTTCCCCCACTCTGGTTGCTCATGGCTCACCGGCGACACGCGCCGTAATCTTAAAGATATACGGAATTCGGTGGGGCGTGTCAGGCCTGCGGGACCAGTGCACGCGCGGATAATGCCAATGCTTGACCTCGATACATAAGCTCACTTTGGCTGATGGACGAAACCGAATTAGCCCACGACCGGGGGGACTGCTTTGAACTTCGCCGTTTCTGTACAGTCCGCTCTCCGCCGGTCCGGATATGGTCGGCGGAACCGCACTCGACTACTCGCTGAAGCTGCGCTTGGTTTCGACCTAGCGCAGGTCGCCCGAGGCGCTCAGCCGTGCGCGCTATAATTGGGTTTTCGGGATGCCGAGGAAATTCATTCTGCTGAAGCTTATCGCCATCCTGCTGATCCCCTCCATCGCAACCGTGACTCAGGCCTCCGATGTCCGCGCGATCGCGGAGGCGGTCGATGGGCATTACAACCATCTGCACACGCTCGAATGCGACTTTACCGAGATTTATTCCGCATCCGGCAGCGAACGAACCGAGACCGGAACGCTGTGGCTGAAAAAACCCGGCAAGATGCGCTGGGAATACCGTTCTCCTAGAGCGAAGCTGTTCGTGGGGGACGGGAAGAATGTCTGGTTCTACGTTCCCAGCGAGCGCCAGGTCAGAAAAACGTCCATGAAAAAGCTGGACGACCTGCGCTCGCCGCTGGCGTTTCTGCTTGGTAAGACACAGTTGGGAAAGGAGTTGCTCGGACTGTCGTTGGCGCCCGAGGTGGCCCCGCTGGCCTCCGGCGACGTCATTTTAAAAGGCGTGCCCCGGGGGTTTCAGGACCGCCTAAGCCAGGTTCTCCTCGAAATCACAGCGGAAAACTCTATCCGGCGCATCGTACTTCATGAGGCGGATGGGGCCACGATCGAATACCGTTTCAGTGAACAGAAAGAGGACGTGGCAATTTCCGACCAGCATTTCGAATTTCGCGTTCCCG
>DASPTQ010000212.1:0-2986 GCA_035623335.1 Terriglobales bacterium | reverse complement strand
CTGATCTTGTTCGTGTACTTCTTTCTTCGCCTTTGGAGCGTCTCTTCGTACCACCCTACAAAGAACCCTGCGTTGACTGCGTTCGGATTTGCCGTCATCGCGACCCTTGTAGGGAGCGTCCGAAAAGACCCGAATCAAAGCTCAGGACCACAGAAAAAAGGCGCCGGAGGGTAGCCGGCGCCATTGGATTCGTCTCGCGAGATGCGGTCAAGCGAAGACGTTACCTACCAAAATTCTATTTGCTCTCCGCCACGGACGGGCTGGCCCCGAAGTCGCGGCGATTGTTGGCAGCCGTGCGCGCAGCACGGGCTGCGGGCTGGTTGGGAGCGGCGGCTCCGTAGCGCTCGAGCAGGACCGGCGCCATCGTATTCTCGGCTTCCCTGACGAAGATCATCTTGTTCTCGGAAGCCATGTCGATGCGCACGAAATCGCCCAGCTTGACCTGGCCGGTGGCAACCAGATTGGCTAAAGGAAACACGAGATTGCGCTCGATCGCACGCTTCAGATGACGTGCTCCATAGCGAGGGTCGGTGCCTTCCCGCAACAGATATTCCTTCACGGCAGGCGTGCAATTGAACACGAACTGGTTCGTGCCGGCAGCCATGAGCACGCGCTGCTGCACCATGCCGAGTTCGATGTCGAGAATCTGCGCCAGGTGCTCGTCGCGCAGCGTCTTGAACACCACCGTCTTGTCGATACGGTTCATAAACTCGGGCGTGAACTTACGCCGGGCGGCTTCGACCGCGGTGCGCTGAATCTTGTCGTCGAAGGACTCGTCGACTTCGACAACCTTGGGAGCGAAGCCGAATCCGCCGTCTACCAGGCTGGTCATCTCGCCCGCGCCCAGGTTCGAGGTCATGATGATGATGCATTGCGATAGATCAACACGGCGGTTGTCGCCCAGCGTCAGGGTGGCCTTGTCGAGGATCCCGAGCAAAAGCTGCCACAGCGAGTCGCTCGCCTTCTCGATTTCGTCAAACAGCAGGATCGAGAGCTTCAGCTTCTCGGTGAACCACTGGTTCAGCGCCTCCTGCGTCAGCAAGGGATGGGTCTCGCGATGTCCCAGATATCCCGGAGGCGAGCCGATCAGCTTGGCAATTTCGTGCGAGTGCTGGAATTCGGCGCAATCGATCTTGATGCAGGCGCGCGCGTCGCCGAAGAGTGCCTCGGCCATGGCTTCCACCACGCGTGTCTTGCCCGATCCGGTGGGGCCCAGGAACAGAAGATTTCCCACAGGGCGTCCCGGCGGATTCAGCCCCGCGAGGAACATCTGATAGATCTCGACTACCTTTTCGATCGCCTGGTCCTGACCCACAATGCGGCGGCGCAGCGCGGTTTCGAATTCTCCGGCATCGTTGCTGCGGCGGTTCGGATCGAGCACTGTCGCAAGGTTCGTTCTCATAAGGTCGTTCCCGTTACCGGACGTTCTTTCCTTTCCTTAGCCGTCTTTTCCGCGCTTTGCTGGCTTCTGTCCGTCCTCGTAGGCCTTTTTCCGCTTCTCTTGCCAGCTTTCTGGAAGGACTCAAATCTCTGTCAGCCAGCCCGCCCTGCCTCCCCCAGGGGTGGAAGTCCAGGCGTTGAGGGATGAGCAAGCGTTTGGCCACGGTATCGGCCGGTTGCGGGTGCCCCGAACTCTTGCATCTGTCGTGAGTTAGCGGCAGGAGTCGGTAAATCTAGCCCGAGTTGTTACGCCTCCCACAGGCTTAAAGAGAAATACTTTGCAGAATGGAGGAAGGAACATTTACTGGTAACCCTAACGGCGAGTACCGATTACCGGGCAATGCGGAACCCTGGTCGGGAGTGGCAGCAGGCATCCAAGCAAGAGCGGGGATCTCGTACACATCGCCTAGGGGCGGTGGAGTATCAGATCGGCATCATGGTACTCGACTAGTCAACCGTGTCTGGCCCCACGTAACTAGCGGGTCAGTAAGGCCGCGGCTAGTATCGCGATCAGGGACTTCCTAGGGGAGGAATCCGCTTGCGTCCTTCGTCGGTTCGCATCATAACAGCCAGTTCTTGCCTTCTTTTCGGAGCCGCCGCGTGGTGGCTCGGGCCTCATTCCAAGTCCGACTTTGTTGCGCAAGCCCAGACAGCAAAGACGGCGCAGGTCCAGCCGGTCAGCGCTTCGATCCCGTCGACCGCAACGCTCAAACCCCTGTCCGAGCTGGAAGTGACTTCGGCTCCCGGCACCGAAATCTATACTGCCAAGCGCGGCGAGGCCATCCCGACCGTCGCCCGCCACTATCTGGGGCGCACGTCTTACCTGACCTCTTCCGAGCTGGCCGATGCCATCCGCTCGGTGAACCACCGGTCCGACTCCTCGAACATTCTGAAGGCTGACGAACGGATCGTGATTCCCGGGATCCTGGCGGCGCCGATCACCGAGAAGACGATCCCGGTTCCCAGAGAGTTCGAAGTGCGCGCTGTTTACCTGACCGGCGTGATGGCGGCTTCCGATCACGGCCTGCGCATCATCCGCCGCTGGCGGGAAGTGGGCGGCAACGCTGTGGTGTTCGACATCAAGGACTCCGACGGAAGCGTGAACATTCCCTTCGAACACCCGCTGCTCGGCGAGCACAAGGTTTACATACACGACGTGCCGAAGTTTGTGCACTTCCTGCACCAGCAGAATATGCATGCTATCGCCCGCATTGCCATTTTCCGCGATCAGCGCATGGTCACCGAGCATCCCGAGCTGGCGGTGCAATCGCGCCGCAATCACACCGCCTGGCGAGAGAACGGCAAGCTGGTCTGGACCGATCCCTCGCAGCCCAAAGTTCAGGATTACAACATCGCTCTGGCCAAACACGTAGCCCAGTTGGGAGTGGACGAGATTCAGTTCGACTACGTACGCTTCCCGGCTGAGGGCGACCAGAAGGACGCAAGTTTCGTATTTCAAAAGGATCAGCCAGATTCCGGAGACGCGGTACAGGCCAAGAACGATGACCCGGGAGCCGAGAGCCCAAAGCCGGAGGCCGAGGCGAAG
>DASPTQ010000211.1:0-15814 GCA_035623335.1 Terriglobales bacterium | reverse complement strand
CATTGGATTAAGTTTGGGTCGTTCTTTGCCCAGCCGGGGTAGGGGTCTGGGGAAGGGGACGGCTCCTGAGTCCCTTTCCCCAGCCTCTCTTTTCTTCCCCTGAGAAAAATTCCACGGCCGCGCTGTGCGATTGTGTCGTTGTGTCGAAATGATTGCACAGATCGCATTCGGAATATCCCTGCACGGCTCCACGGGCCGCCGTACATCGAACCGGTACAGCCTTCCTCCGCGGAGGTAGTGAAAGGGTTTTCCGCACTGTGGATTGGAACATTAGGAAATCATTGGCAACTCCGCCATTACGACCGGCTGAAACCAATGTGCCGCAGGTGAGGAAAACGCACAATGAAGCATTCGTTACCGGAATCGGGGACAGTTGTACGGGAACTGTCAGATGAGCTTCCGCTGGATGGCGTTCATTACTGCTTCCAGGCGGTTGTGGGTGCGGAGTTTCTGGTTGATGTGGTGAAGATGATTACGGAGGGTCTGCGGGCTAATCCCCAAAGCGTCGGCAACATCATCACTATCCTTGCCTTCAGCGAACAGGCCCAAGACATGCTTCTCTTGCTCGGATAGTGCAGGAGCCGGTTCCGCGCGCAAAGGAGCTTCGGCGAGCGAGCTGACCTGTTTCGACAATTCCAGCATTTTCTGCATCATCTCTTCATTTTTCTTCTGTTCGGTGATGTCGTGGGCCAGATGCACCATCAGGCGGCGTCCCGTGCGCTGGTTATCGAACACAATGGTAGACATGTTGATCCACACCCGCTCCCCTGAGCGAGTCTTGACACTCATGTCGAAGTTAGGGATTTCAGTGCTGCCAGCGGTGCACTCGGCTACGCTGCAATGCTGATGGCATACTCGGGTGCCCAATCGTCCCATGCCTTCCAAAATGTCATAACACGTCTTGTGGACTGCCTCCGTCGCCGAATAGCCGAACATCTTCTCCGCAGCCTTGTTCCAAGACAGAATCTCGCCCTCCTCAGTCACCGAAAATGCCGCGTCGGTGGTGCCTTGAAGTAATGTAAACAACTCACTCTCCAGCATTTAGCGGCTCCTGTGACAATTGACTATACGGATGGTACGGATGCTCCATTGAGATCCATCGCCTCCCAATACAAGTATAGGGCAGCCGGCAACCTCAGATCGACGAGACGGAAAGCGATAGGCCGGCTAAGAAAGACGCAATTATGAAAAAGAGCCTTCATTATCGAAGTTCAGTTGTGCAAGCTGTTGTCAGCATGCTTTTTCTCATCCCCGCGACAGCCACCCTGAAAGCTCAGGAACACAGCGGACACCAAGCACAGGTTCAAACCAAGATTGTCGACATAGTGCGCGATCCAGCTGATGTTCCTCCGAGCGTCGGGAACAGACAGTCAGCCGTAGTTCACGTATCGCTTACGGCTGAGGAGGTCGTGGGAACACTTGATTCGTCAGCCGGAACGACCTACCGCTATTGGACCTTCAATGGAAAGGTTCCCGGCCCGATGATACGGGTCCAGCAGGGTGACGCGGTGGAAGTCACGCTGCGCAACGCTGCCGACAGTCACATGGCACACTCGGTTGACTTTCATGCGGCCCTCGGTCCAGGTGGGGGCGCTGCTTTTACCCAAGCGATTCCCGGGCAGTCGAAGACCTTTACGTTTCAGGCGACCACGCCGGGGCTCTTTGTCTATCACTGCGGCACTCCGATGATTGCTGAACACATCGCCAATGGCATGTATGGATTGATGCTGGTCGAACCAGAAGGCGGCCTCGCGGCTGTAGATCACGAGTATTACATGATGCAGGGAGAAATTTATACCGCCGCCGCCAAAGGTAAGGCAGGCATGCAGCAATTCAGCGATGCCAAGCTGATGGATGAAAGCCCAGAGTACTTCGTGTTCAACGGAGCAGTTGATGCTCTGACGAAAACTCATCCAATGCAGGCGAAGGTCGGACAAACAGTCCGCGTCTTCTTCGGCGATGCGGGCCCGAATGACACGTCATCTTTGCATATCGTTGGCGAGATCTTCACTCGTGATTACCTGTTGGGCTCTCTGACATCTACTCCTTTGACGAGCATTCAAACCGCCAGTGTGCCACCCGGCGCAGCCGCGATCCTGGAGTTCAAAGCCAGTGTTCCAGGACGGTTCGCCATGATGGACCACGCGATGGCGCGCATGATGAAAGGACTAATGGCAACCTTTGAGATTACTGGTGCCGAGAACGCAAACCTGATGCACGCGGGACCAGCGCCTGACTCCGGTTCGCTTCGCCTGTCAGGCATGACCCTGGCTGACACCTCCGCGAGCCTCGTGGAGCCCCAGAGTGATTCCACAGCAACAGCGGACAGCAACGCGATCGAGGCGACGACGAACGAGCCAGCTTCGGACATGGACATGCACGACGCAATGGTACATGTGGGCAAGCCTGCGCAGTTAACTCGCGCAAGCCATACGCCAGAACCAGCACCTGTAAGAGGTGAACTGGCGCCCAAAGAACTGAACGGGTGCCTCACGTTATCGAATGACGGCAAAGCGATGTTGCATTTACTTCAGTCGTCAAAGGTCTATCGCGTGGAAGCAAGACCACTGTTGTTCTCGCAAAATGCCAATCGTCTCCTACATGTGACCGGATACTTCGGCAGTGTGGTGGAAGTGGAGGATCCCCACGTTCCCAGTTTTGTGGTGGACACGTTGGACGAACTCGCCCCGAACTGCTCGGTCAAGCTTTCTGCGGCGGAAATCCGCAAGACACTGGCCAAGCTTACCGCGCCAGTAGCCCAGGGAACAGTGGGCATGACCGACATGGGATTCGTACCGGCGGCGATCACCGTGAACGCCGGTGACAAAGTGGTTTGGAAGAATTCCTCGCAGGTGATTCACAACGTGGTGGATGACGCCAGCAAAGCTTTATCCGTAATAGACGTGAAGCTCCCTTTCGGCGCTCGTCCATTCGACTCGGGCATGCTGCAGCCAGGGCAATCGTACTCTCGCGTTTTCACAGAACCAGGTGTCTACCGCTACGTTTGCACCTTGCACGAGGGGTCCGGCATGAAGGGGGTGGTCATTGTCAGACCGTCACCACTGCTGGCAGCGCATCGATAGATTTGCAGAATCTGCTGTTTCCAGCGTGACAAAAGTCATGGCTCACTCGGAGTGCCGATTCTATGGTGAAAAGATAAAGGGGATAACGTCATGAATCCGATCACGGCTAATACCAGCGTGGCAGAGATTGTGAAGCTCTGCCCAGGCGCGCGACGCATTTTCGACGAGCACGGATTGAAGGGCTGTGGCGGGGAGCACGGCCCCAGCGAACCACTTGGGTTCTTCGCTACGGTCCATCAGGCGGACCTGGGTGAACTGCTCCGCGAGATCAATGCCGAGATGGAGAACCCGTCGACCCAGCCCTATATCTACAAGGAAAGCTTGCAGGATTACATCTATCGCCGTTTCTTCAAAGCCGGTGTTGCGATTGTATTGACGGTTGGTTGCCTATGGGGAGCGATTAACCTTCTGCAAATCGCGTTGGGGAAGAGCTTTCTGCAATTGCGTCTGCTGTCCTCGATCCATGCCCACGCGCACGCCATGATCTTCGGTTGGGTCGGGATGTTCGTCATGGGCTTCGCCTACCAGTCGTTTCCACGCTTCAAGAACACGACACTGTGGCGATCTGGGTTGGCAAACCTGAGCTTCTACCTTTTGGGAGCGGGGATCATCGCGGGAATGGCTGCCGAGATGTTGCTGCCCACTACGATTTCATTTGTCTTCGGTGGATTGTCGGGTGCGGCGGAAATCGCGGCCGTCGCGACTTTCATGTTGGTGTTGTACCGTACGGCACGACAATCCATCGAGCCCCACAACCCGTACGAGAAATTTATTGCCAGTTCATTCCTCTGGTTCCTGATGGGGACGATCCTGGAAGCTGTGTTCTTCTTTGCCAAGGCAACGGCGCATTCCGAGCACGGCCTGATCATGCGTATCGCGCTGATCGATGGTCCCTTGCGGGACATTCAGTTGCTCGGTTTCGCGGCGTTGATCATCGCCGGGGTCAGCCAGCGCTTTGTGCCGCACGTCTATGGTCTCGGGAAACCCGACCATGACCGCCAGACGCTGATCTTCTGGTTGATCAATGGCAGCTTGCTACTGAACATCATCAACTATGTGCTGCTGCTCACCACCTACAAGCTTTATTTCGCTATTGGCCTCGAATTGTCCTATCTGCTCATGCCGCTGTGGGCCGTGTTGCTGGCCGTGCAGATTGGGGTGTTCCGGAGGGCGACGCAGCCGGATCGCACGTTCAAGTTCGTTCGTGCTGCCTACGTTTGGTTGGTGATCGCATGTGGCATGATGCCGTTCTTTCCGCTCTACGGAGCGCTAACCCATCAGGTGTTCGCGCACACGTATATGGGCTCCCACCGGCATGCATTCACCGTGGGCTTCATCAGCATGATGATCTTGGGAGTCTCTTCACGCGTTGTGCCCATCCTGGCGGGAATCGACGCCAAGCATATGAACTCGCTTTGGGCGCCATTCTTGCTGTTCAACCTGGGCTGTGCCGGACGAGTGATCTTGCAGATCTTGACGGATTTCGTGCCCAATGTGGCTTACCCGCTGATCGGGTTTACGGGATTCATTGAACTGAGTGCGTTGTTGTGGTGGGGCATCGAACTGTGGCGGACCATGAACATCGCCCGCACGAGTCGTACAACATCCATGAGGGCACCGTTTCCGCTGGCGGTACGGTGAGTCGCCTCGTGCCTAGCATTGGTACTGGGGAGCCCCTCAGCACATCTAAGAATAGGGAAAGGCAGGAAACAGAAAATGAGTTCAACCACAATAGCACGCTCAGAGATTGCTGGAGCAGAGGCTCAACCCCTGACTGGCCTGGTCAACTACCAGGAGGGATCGGTGGTAAGCCGGGTCGTCCTGAAGCGCGAAAAGGGGAATGTCACAATCTTTGCCTTTGACGAAGGGCAAGGATTAAGCGAACACACTTCTCCTTTCGATGCGCTAGTACAGGCTGTTGAAGGCGAAGCAGAGGTTACGGTCGCTGGTAAACCCATAGCGCTGAAAACGGGCGACGTGGTTCTATTGCCGGCTGAAAAGCCGCATGTGGTCAAAGCTACCAGTCGCTTCAAAATGGTGCTGACCATGATTCGGCCGTAAAACAAGAGACACTTGGTATTCCGCGACCGATCACAGTCTATTGCGTCTGTGACAACAGTCCTCGTTTGACTGTCACGTGGTATTTAGCATCAGGATGTGAGCACGCCACCGGAATTTATGTGCCATGGCTAGACCCAGAATAGCGCTGAGTCCGAAACACCCTGAGCGTCTTTGCTGGGGGTGCGAGAAGTTGTGCGCAGCTAATGACCCTCGCTGCGGAAACGGAACTATTAGAACTCAGCACCCAGTTGAGCTGTTCGGTGAAGACTGGATCGAATGGGAACTGGACCCTCAGGACGGTGAGCCCGAACGAACAACGTAAAGTGAGGAAAACTCAACTCGCATGTCCACTCTCCCAACGCGCATCGAAAGGGAAGCAGGCCGGCGGCTAGCGGCGATCGAGATCGTTAATATCACTGCCGCGCGTGAGAGGGCGCTGTCCTGCATGCTGATGCTCTATATCAGCACAGGCGTAATGTTCATGCTCCTTCCGGGAACCTTTCTCGGAGTCTGGAACTTGCTGACGATCAGCAGCCACCGCGCGGCCAATTCCGTTTCCCCGGCATGGATCCAGGCACACGGCCACGCCCAGATCTTCGGCTGGATCGGCAGCTTCATTCTTGGCATCGGGTTCTACTCAATCCCTAAGCTTCGGCGCATGGGTTCGTTCGCTCTTGCTCCGGTGTGGTGCGCTTGGGGACTGTGGACGTCAGGTGTTGCCCTGCGTTGGCTCGGGAGCGTCTATCCTTGGCATTGGCGCGTGCTTGTTCCACTCTCTTCGGTTTGCGAGTTGACCGCCTTCCTTGTCTTCTTCCGTGTTGTTTCTGGCCATCGCGCCGAAGATTCCGAAAAAACCTCATTAGATGAATGGGTCTTTGTCGTGATTGCAGGCTCACTCGGGCTGTTGCTGACTTTGTTGGTCAATGTTGCCCTCGCGTCTTATCTGTCGTTTCAAAATACCTCGCCTGAAGTGCCCGCCAACTTTGATCAGCGGTTTCTGGTGCTTGAGACCTGGGGATGTTTGGTGCCCTTTGTCTGGGGATTCAACGCCAAGTGGCTACCGGTTTTTCTTGGTTTGCGACCCCTGCGTGGACGGATTCTACTCCTAGCGATTGGCTTGAACTCAGGTGGAGTTTTACTCGCGCTGGCCGGCGCGATTTTGCCTGCAACGGTATTAATCCTTACAGGGTTAGTTACTGCCGTTACCGCGTTACGGTTGTTCGAACCTGCGGAACGTCCAGGGAAGGTGAAGGGGGTTCACGTCAGCTTTCCATTCTTCGTGCGGCTCGCCTACATCTGGGCGTTGATTGCAGCCTTTCTGAGCGTTTGGGGCGCGATGAGCCGAGACTCGTCTGGGATCTGGGGGGCCTCGCGTCACGCGCTGACCGTCGGCTTCCTGGCTATGATGGTGTTTGCCATCGGCCAGCGCGTGCTTCCGGCATTTTCCGGGATGCGCCTGCTGTTCAGCACCAAACTGATGTTCTGCTCTCTCTTGCTGCTTGCAGTCGGCTGTCTCTTGCGAGTCAGTTCAGAAGTATTGGCCTATCAAGGCATGGTTCGCGCTGCCTGGTCATGGCTTCCGGCGTCCGCGATTTGCGAGATGGCTGCGGTCACCGTCTTTGCATTCAATCTCCTCATTACGTTTGCACACCAGCCTCCCGCTATCGCAGCGCAACCTGTTCGCGAACCAGGATAATCACGCTCCGACAGAGCGAGTCGTTTCAGATGTTCGGGAGCAGGTCAAAGTACTCGTCATCCTCGTTCTTGCCGCCCTCTCCTGCGCCCAACTGTTTCTCTGACTGGATAAATTCGATGCGCTCGATCCACTTGACCATCTTGTAGCCAAGCTGATTCTCGACACGCAGCCGCAGTGGAGCTCCATAGACGTCTGGAAGCGGTTGGCCATTCATCCGAAACGCGAGCAGGCATTCTGCCTTCAGTACATTCTCCAGGCTCTGGGTGTCGTAGTATGGGCCGCCGTAAAGTGCTTCGCCAAAGGAGAAGAAAGCCACGGTCTTGGCTTCCGGTTCTGGGCGAACGAGATCGATCAGAGTCCGCATCGGAATGCCGCCCCACTTGGCAATGCCGCTCCAGCCCTGAATGCAGTGATGCATCGTGATGTGCTCGACAATGCCCATCTTCTCGATATCCGCAAGCGAAAGCACAACTGGATTTGTGACCAGCCCGCCTACCTGCAGCTTGAAATCCTGAAAACCGCGCTCGGCAAGACGTTTCCAGTCCTCTCGCACCGGCATCTTGCCATTAGGCCAGAAATACGGCGAGATATCCTGCTCCGCATAGTTCTGGTGCGGAACGAGCCGGTTCAACGTGAGCAATTGCATCGGGTACGTTACGGACTTCAATGTGTGTTGCAGCCCCCGCGGATGGTTCCATGAGATGTAGTGCGCCGCAATCCATGAGACAACAACAACACCAATTCCCACAAATCCTAGATACATGCCCATATGCCCCTGATCATCCGTCCCCATCACGATGTGGTTCATGTTTCTAGCAAATCCTGTCATCACCACCAGCGTGACGTGCACCACGAGAAAGGCAAGGAAACTGAGCATGGTGAGGAAATGGATGGAACGGGCCGACTGCCTGCCACCGAAGATCTTCGCGTACCAGGGAAAGCGGTTCACCACCGCCGGTGACATCGCAATACCTGTGGCAATCGCCAAGGGCCCGAAGACAAACACCACAGTGAAATAGGCAATTTGCTGCAACGCGTTGTAGCCATAAAAGCTGTTTGGCTCCGCAGGCATACGAAACGTCGCGTAGTGCACCCACGTATTCCATGCCTGCAAAAGAACCATCATCGACGTGGGGACGATCCGCCGCCACTGCTCGGTGTCGAACAGCATGACGATGAAGAAAATGCCCGTAAAGATGAATCCGTGAACGTCAATGAAGTGCCAGACTCGCGCCACGCCGATGGTGTGCCGGTAGCCTGGCGTACCGATGAGTGGCGACAAATAGCGGGCATCGTCTTTCGCCGTCCAGATGCGGTCACGAGGAACCTTTAGCGGTGTAACCCGGATCCACTCGCTTCCTGGGGTACAGTCATCGTTGAAATAAAGACGAGGATGATCAAACAGGATCGATAGGCCGCTTCGAATTAGCAGCATCACGAAAAAGAAATTGAAGAAATGGCAATAGCGGACCCAGAGCGGGAACCCGTGCGGCCCAGCGAAGTTGTTGGGATAAATCTGAGGTACCGGAGGAACAGGGGGCAGTCCTGCTATCGCAACCTCAATCCAGGCGGAGAGGGCTGCGGCCAGAACCACGGCTCCGATTCCGATGAGAATGGAGGGGCGAACCCAAATCCGGAATCGGCGGTCTTCGGGGTAGTGCACTGCCGCGTGCGCAGGATCGAAGGAAATCATGCGTGAATCACGAGGTCCGCTCCCCTTCCAAAACGCACTCGAACCCTCCGTTCGTGCCTAGTATATCGTGGTACGACATATAATCCCACCCGGCGCAGTTTTGAAACGCGTCGATTTCAAGCGTTTAGGGGCAAGTTGAGCTTGGCATCAAGTAGCGGACCGATGAACAACATCAGGCTGGGCGTCCGAGCGTGGACCGATAGTCCGCCACGAACTTTTGAATACCGGTATTTGTGAGTTCGTGTGCGATGTCAAAGCTCTGCCAGGGAACGTTAAGGTCCAGTTCTTTGTAGCGGATGGCTTTCAGGGATTTGCCGTTGGCATTGACAGCTTTGTAGTTGAAATCTTGGTCCGGTATTGGGAAGGCCCGAGCGGCCCATTCGCCTAGCACCTTCGCCGGAACAGTGGCCAGTTCAACACCCAACGCAAACGAAGCCAGCAAGTGATCGATGTGGCGTATGCTGGCGGCCAGAACGTATACGTGACCGTCGCCGTTTCTGTACATGTTCTTGATGTTCTTAACGAGATCCATGCCGTTCTCGCCGTGATCATCAAGCCTGCCTACAAAAGGTGATATGTATACCGGCTCTTTTGAGCCCTTGGTCGCAGCATATACGGCGGCCGCTTGCTCCTGCGAGAAACATAGCGTCATGTTGACACGAATTTGCCTCGCTACCGACATCTGCGCTGCACGCAAACCTTCATGCGTACAGGGGTATTTGATGTACGCATTCGGGATCCACGAGAACATTTCCTCGCCCTGTGCGAGCATCTCCTCGGCCGGCGTGCCTGTGTCCGAAAAAACTTCAATGGAAACTCCAGCTTCGCCGACTAGTGGTGAAATAGCTCGAACAATCTTCTTGTATTCGTCCTTCTCTTCCCGCGGACTCAACGTGTGTCCCGACGCGAGAAGCTGCCGAATTTCAGGGTTTTTCGCGATTAAGCTCGGGTTGGTGGTTTGACCATCAACAAATCCGATCAATTCCTTCACTCGCAGCGTTTCCTCAGGATCCCCACCATCTACAAGAATCTTTGTGCTGGTTTTGTTTACCAACATGTTACTTAACCTCAAGAATGAGCTTGCAACGGTTGTGATGCGACGCTTCGTATATCAGTAGCCAGCAAAATCCTCTGCTCGGATATCGTCCTCGTCAACGTTGGCGGCCACAAGCATTTTTCTAACGCCAGCAACCATGGCAGGAGGTCCTGCGATGTAATAGATGGGACCTTGCAGAGTAGTCAGATGTCTCGACAACATCTCTTTGTCGACTAGACCCGTCTCTCCCTTCCATTCCTGCGTGGATTTCGCCATGTCGGTCATAGTGCATATCAGCTTGAAATTGGGATTGCTCTTTTCGAGCTCCTGAAGGGAGTCAAGAAAAGGTGTATCTTCTGGTCGGCGATTAGAACAGAAGAGATACAACTTGTGTGATGCATGGTCATGTTCGGCTTGCCGCACAATGCTGAAGAAAGGTGTGATTCCGATCCCACCCGCGAGGAACACAGCTGCTTTTGCAGGGTTTTTATGCAGTGTGAAGGAACCCATTGCGGAGTCCATTGTCACTATGGTGCCGATCGCAACCTTCTTCAAAGAGCGCTTAAACGCCGTGTCGCGCATGCGGGTGGCGAACATCAGCTGGTTTTCAAATGGAGCACTGGCAATAGAGAAAGTACGGGTGTTTCCTTCGGTGTCGGTTTCTGGCGGATTCATCAATGTCAGATCCGCGGATTGTCCGGGTTTGAAGTCAAATCCCATAGGTTTTTCGAAATGGAAAGCCATTGTGTCATGCGCGACCTCAACCCGGTTCAAGAGTTTGGATACATAACCAGCCATCGGAATTTCCTTAGCAGCCATACCTGTCTCTCCTACAGTGTGTCGCTACGGCGGTGGAGATGTCACTGCACGCTTGCGGTGGATGTGTCTTTCTTCGACACCTGCTTCTTAATTCGTTCAAACACATTCTTCACAACTCGGTCACACCGAACGGCATGGAAATTGAATGCCTCTTTCCGTTCCATTCCTGCACGAGCGTACAGACTCTTGCGCAACAACGCCCGTGCTCGATGGAGGCGAACTTTGACGTTTTCCTCAGTGATCTCAAGGACATTTGCGGTATCGGTCGTGGTCATCTCCTCTACATCGCGCAGCATGAAAACCGTTCGATAAGCATCGGGCAATTTTTCTACCGCTTCTTCGAGCAGGCTGCGAAGCTGCGAGTTCGATGCTTGTTCTTCCGGATTCAGAGCCATCGAGGCAAAGCCATCCATGGGGTCTCCTCCGCCGCCTTCTGACATCGGTTCCAACTCCTGATATCGGTTTCCGCGACGCTGTCGTGTTAGAGCTTCATGCACTGCGATCCGGGTCAGCCAGGTGGAGAACTTTGCCCTCCCGGCAAACTGGTCCAGATGCTCGTACGCACGTACGTACGCATCCTGCATGACGTCTTCAGCTTCGCCGTCATTGCGCAGAATAGCCCGAGCTACGCGGTACAGCCGCTGGTTGTAACGGCGCATCACGACTTCGAACATGCTCGTCTCGCCAGCTAACACTCGGGCTACGGCTTCCTCGTCACTTAAGGGATCTTGGGAAGTGACCGATTCCGTAAGGGTCGCCATACAAGCTCTCCATTTGATGGAGTCGCGACAGCAATAAAGGTTACAGATGAAATCGCCGCATTTCTCTAGCGCGAATTCATGTGTCTGGCTGTAACCGATCTGCACCCACTCACTCCATTCTCATGTAGGAGGGAGCCATGCACAAGGGATTTGATTCACGATTGGACCAAGCCTGGTGGGCATTGCGGATCGGGCTTGGAGTGGGACCGTTCCTGGCAGGTCTCGACAAGTACTTCCACCTCTTAGCCAACTGGCCCGCATATATGAGTCCATTGGCCCTCAAAATTCTGCCATTCAGCGCGCAAACATTCATGCACATCGTTGGTGTTATTGAGATGATCGTGGGACTGGCGATTCTGACCAAGTGGACTCGTCTCGGGTCATACGTTGCCTCAGTGTGGCTGCTTGCCATCGCTATCAATCTGGTCTCGACAGGTATGTTCTTTGATGTCGCTGTGCGGGATGTCGAGATCGCCCTGGCCGCATTTGTGCTTGCCCGCCTGACCGAGAGTCGCCGAAGCACCCTAAGCAGTGACACTCTACAAGAACAGAGGGCCAACATCGTTGCTGCTGCTTGATGCGATGAAGACATAGTCTGTCATAGCACTTGTCAAGCTGCGCAGAGGAGGGATTTCGAATTGGGCGAAGAGATGCAAACAATACTTGAACCTCAGACCCTGGCCAGCATGACGCTGCAAGACCTCATGAGGGAAATGCTGGTTCGCCTTGGCGAGGACCCAGAGCGGGATGGACTCCGGGACACCCCCGAACGTATGGAGCGATCGATGCAGCATTTGACCAAAGGCTACCGGGAGGACCCGGAGGAGATTCTGCTCGGTGCCATGTTCGACGTCGCTTACGACGAAATGGTGATCGTCAAGGATATTGAGATGTTCAGTCTGTGCGAACACCACCTTCTGCCGTTCTTCGGCAAGGTTCACGTCGCGTATATCCCGAATGGAAAAGTGATTGGACTCAGCAAAGTTCCCCGCCTGGTGGACATTTTTGCTCGTCGATTGCAGGTGCAAGAACGACTCACAACGCAAATCGCTGATGCGATTGAGAGGGCAATCAGACCGCAAGGGGTGGGCGTTGTGGTCGAAGCGAGACATCTGTGCATGATGATGCGCGGAATTGAGAAGCAGCATTCCGCCACCATCACGTCATCCATGTTGGGCGCTTTTCGTAACAAGGAGACACGGGACGAGTTTTTGGCGCTGATTCACCCACCAAACAGTGCGTTCTAGGTCTGGAAAGTGAGAGCCTTGGCGCTTGCCGACGGTGCGACCGAGCGAAGGGGTTTATCGATGCGTTTTGGCGTTTGCAATCAGATGATGGATTCTCGCGAGTCTCTGGGCTCCGCCGCTGAGTTGGGAGCGCGTAACGGGCCTCTTTCGTCGGCATTGGCGACGATGTTTCGGGGAAAGCTTTGTGATGTCGTCCTGTGGAATCGCAGCGTGACGACCTTCGAAAAAGACCAGGTAATTTACGATGTCGGGGACGAAAACCAGACGTTTTTCTTCGTCCGGAAGGGGTTCGTGAAGGTAGGAAGCGTCACGGAGGACGGCCACGAGCTCATCTACGACGTCCGCAAGGCAGGCGATATTGTGGGGGAGCTTTGCGCTTCCGGGCAGCGGCGGCGGGACCGTGCGGTGGCCCTTGATCGAACCCAGGTCATTGCGGTTCCTCTCGGTGAGGTTCTTGACATTGTGCAGAAGAACAGACATCTTCTGCAGGAACTGGTGCAGATATGTTGCGAGTCTCTTTCAGATGCCTACGATCAACTGAATACGTTGGCTTTTAGTGATACCGTTCATCGCCTAGTTAGGGTCCTTCTGAAACTTGGGGAACAGCTGGGCCACAGCTCAGGGCAAAGGACGGAGCTGTCGGCCTATTTGACACAGGAAGAGATCTCCCAGATGGTTGTGGCAAGAAGGGAAAGAGTATCAACAGCAATGAATTTCCTCCGCAATCGCAAATTAGTGGACTACTCCCACAGGGGTTATCTAGTTCTCGATTTGCAGGCTCTGCAGAATTACGTCGACTGAGTTCGATCGCCGGCCCCCTCATTTGTCAAATCTTTGTCAAACTCTGAACACTGTTACCGGCGTAACTGACACGGTTATCTCCAGCTGATACCAATCAGACACTCGCTGGTGTCCTTTCCTGCCTTGTGCGAGCAGGCGACACCGTGCAATTCAATTTGAGGCGATTCGATGAAAAACCTGAAAATCGTGGTCGGTCTCGTTCTTTTCGCAGGGTTGACTATCGCCACGTACCAGTTGATTGAGATACAGAGGGCTTCAGCTCAAACTCAGGACAATGGAGCCTCGCTCTCGGGATTCGACGTCGTGGTTCATAGCAGCTCGGACCGGGAAGGAAGGGCAACAGGTATTTCGCTTCGATACCTTCAACGATCAAACGTTCTGGGGTGACGCGCTTAGACTCCATCAGGCGATCGAAGGAACGAAGTTTGGAGGTGTCGGGCCCGGCTTGAGCCCAAAGGCCGCGCTAGGCGTCGGACTAAAGGTCGATGTAGATGCCCTTCCCGCGTCGCTCATCGAACTACTCAGGCAGGGCAAGGTGAACCTGGATGACCCTGCCGTCACCCTCGCGCTATTGAAACTCAATTCCGTAGTCGGTGTGACGGGTTTCTTCAATCCCGATGGCAGCCTGAAATCGGTGGGAATCCAGTGTGCGCTCTGCCACTCGACGGTCGACAACTCCTTAACGCAAGGTATTGGACACCGCCTCGATGGATGGGCGAACCGGGATCTGAACGTGGGCGATATCGTTTCTCTTGCACCCAATCTGCAGCCGTTTGCCGACCTGCTCGGTGTTGATCAGGCTACCGTACGCAAGGTATTGCAGAGTTGGGGCACCGGCCACTTCGATGCGGAATTGGCGTTGGATGGAAAAGCGTTTCGGCCAGACGGCAAGACTTCCGCTGTATTGATTCCTCCCGCTTTCGGGCTCGCGGGCGTAAATCTACACACCTGGACGGGATGGGGTTCGGTGACCTATTGGAATGCATTTGTTGCGAACCTTGAAATGCATGGTAAAGGAACCTTCTTCGACCCCCGTCTCGACAATGCCGCACAATTTCCAGTTGCAGCTAAGGCTGGATTCGGACATGTGAAAAATACTCCTGACCTTATTACACCGCGATTGGCAGCGCTGCATTCTTATCAGCTAGCAATCCCGGCTCCCGTGCCTCCAAAAGGGAGCTTTGACGAGGGCGCAGCCAAACGAGGCGAGGCTGTTCTTCAATGGAAGTGGCAAGTGCTCCACCTGCCATGTTCCTCCCCTGTACACGGAACCAGGATGGAACATGCACACTGCGAGCGAAGTCTGCGTGGACAGCTTCCAGGCGGACCGCGCCCCCGACAAACGCTACCGCACCTCACCTCTGAGCGGTCTCTGGACGCACACAAAAGGCGGTTTCTACCACGACGGGCGTTTCAGTACGCTGCTGGATGTGGTTAATCACTACGACAGCTGTTTTAGCTTGGGCCTGTCAGACCAAGACAAATCCGACGTGGTTGAATTCCTGAAATCGCTGCCTCAACCGAGAAGAGAGAAGGATTAAGATGGCTGACGTGCGCTTCTCGCCATTCGGGTGTCGCATCAAGCGTACGGGGTCATAAGTATCGAGCCCGAATACTAGAATAAGCCATGCACCTCGACATCTATGTCCACCGCGTAGTACTTCAGGCGGGGCTCACCTTGGCGTGCACTTTCCCTTTTGTATTGGTCGCCGCTTGGCAATCTCGCACGCACCGCTGGGGCTTGCTGTTATTTGTGGCATCTCTGGTCGTGCTGGACTTTGCCCTCGTGGAAATACCCCGGGTCGATGGTTTCCAACATCACCATTGGAGTTGGCAGGAGTCTCTTCTATCGTCGGTGTGGCCATTTCTGGTGGTGGCCGTCGTCCCTTGGATTTCATTGGCGTCAATCGGAGTAACATCGCGCTTCCGGTCAGGTTGGCTGAGGCCGTCAATTGTTGCTGGGATTGTGGCTTTGGCGGTGCCTACCGTGTTCTTCGTTCTCGGGGCTCGCAAGAAATTGGACCGCGAGGGCTGGGCTTTCCTGCTGATTATGCCTGGTCTGGCCGAGGAACTGGTATTCCGAGGCGTGTATCAGTCCTTGCTGAACCGTGGTTTCGGAAAGCCGTGGCGACTGGTCAACGCGGAGTTCGGCTGGGGACTAATAATCGCCGCGATACTCTTCGCTGGGTCTAACGGCCTAGTTGCCGTGGATCCCCAACTTCATGTCCGCATCGTTCTCCCAGCCGCGATTGTCCCGGTCATGCTGAGTCTCGTTTCAGGATGGATACGCGAGCGCACGGATAGTATCTGGCTTTGCGTGTTGGGCCACAATTTAAGTAACATCATCATCCCTGTTGCGAGCCTCTTTGCTTGATCCTGGCACGACAAAACTCGAACCCTTTCAGAGTTGTTTCAGGAGCAGTTTGAAGCAGAGAGGTGTGCCGCAGAATGTGCCGTACGCTTCGAGCCGGTATACGTGAGGTGAACCCACGAGGTGAGACAGATTTGAATGACACACGTGCCATTGGATTAAGTTTGGGTCGTTCTTTGCCCAGCCGGGGTAGGGGTCTGGGGAAGGGGACGGCTCCTGAGTCCCTTTCCCCAGCCTCTCTTTTCT
>DASPTQ010000210.1:0-23220 GCA_035623335.1 Terriglobales bacterium | reverse complement strand
GGCTAACTCCTGGCTTCGGCGGCTTCGAACCGCCCAGCTTGCCCAGCGCTTCATGACCAAGGACCAAGCGCTACTTTTTCTCCTTCTTCTCGGCCTTTTCGGGCTTTTCGGGCTTCTCCGCCGCTCCTGCTTCGGCCGCTTCCTCCGGAGTTTCCTGCTTGCCCTTTTTGATGACTTCTGGCTCGGCCGGCACAGCCGCGGCTTCGGCCGCCACCGCCTCCGGTGTCGGAGCTGCTTCCTCTTTCACCGAAATGATGTGCGCCACCGGCTGATTCGGATCGCTCAGGAACTTCACCTTAGCGGGTTGGGGTAGATCCGCAATTCGCAGGACTTTGCCGAAGACCAGATGGCTGACATCGACTTCGATCGACGTCGGAATATCACCCGGCAGACATTCCAGTTCAACCTCGCGGGTAACCTGCTCCAAAATGCCGCCCTGCTGCTTTACTCCTTCGGCTTCCCCCTTCAATACGATGGGCACATTGACCTGAAGCCTCTGGTCCATGGCGATGCGTTTGAGATCAATGTGCAGCAAGGCCCCTTTGATGGGCTCGTATTGCCAGTCTATGATCATCGCCTTGGTGTGCTCGCCGTCGAGCGCGAGGTCGAAGATGGTGTTATAGCCCGATTCGGAATGCAAGATGCGCGCAACCTGGCGCGGATCGACGCTCACCGAAAGGGCCTCTTTGCCGGCACCGTACACCACGGCGGGAATTCTCCCATCGCGGCGGATGCGGCGGGCATCGTTCTTGTTGCCGGCCATCCGCGGCCGAGCTTGCAAAATGTTATTTTCCGTTGCCGTTGTCATACGCTCGTTTCCTAGCTGAACAATCTGCTGACCGAGGTTTCCTCGTGAATGGACTGGATCGCCCGTCCGATCAACCCGGCGATGGTCAGGACTTTAATCTTGGGTTCGCGTTTCGCTTCTGCGCTCAAGGGAATGGTGTTCGTGACCACCACCTCGCGGATGCAGGACTTGGACAGGTTTTCGACCGCATGTCCGGAGAGCACGGCGTGCGAGGCACAGGCGTAGACTGCGGTGGCGCCGTTCTCCATCAGCGCGTCGGCGGTCTTGACCAGCGTGCCGGCAGTATCGATCAGGTCATCAATCACCAGGCAAGTGCGGCCGCGAACGTCGCCGATGACATGCATGACATCCGCCACATTCACGTCGACCCGGCGCTTATCCACGATCGCCAGAGCCGAATCCATCTTCTTGGCGAAAAAGCGAGCCCGCTCTACGCCCCCGGCATCGGGGGAAACCACGGTGAGGTTCGGCAAGTTGGAGCGCCTGAAATAGTCGACCAGGACGGGCGAGGCGAACAAGTGGTCGACCGGGATATTGAAGAAGCCCTGCAACTGGGGGGCGTGCAGATCGACAATCAACGCGCGGTCGGCTCCGGCGGTGGTCAGCAAATCTGCCACCAGCTTGGAGGAGATAGGTACTCGCGGCTTGTCCTTGCGGTCTTGGCGGGCATAGCCGTAGTAGGGAATGACTGCGGTGATGCGCCGCGCTGAGGCTCGTTTGAGTGCGTCGATCATCAGCAGCAGTTCCATGAGATGCGAATCCACCGGCTGACAGGTCGGCTGCACCACAAACACATCCGCCCCGCGCACGTTCTCCTGGATTTGGACATAGGCTTCGCCGTCGCTGAAGCGCGTGACCGACGCTTGGCCTCGGGTCAACCCGAGAAAGAGGCAGACGTCGTCGGCCAGCGCCTCGTTGGCGGTGCCGCTGAAAATTTTGAACTTGTCGTCCATGCGCACGCGCTGCGGCCGTCGCTCCGGCTTTTCTTCCGTGCCCGTCGGAACCTTCTTTTCTGCCTTGTCCGTCACTGTCAACACACTGGCCATGATTTTAGCTCTAGCCTCTGGCTCTTGATTTGGCACAGGCTTCCACCCGCCCCGGCGAGCGGGTACCCAAAGTTGGTGTTCCTGGCTGGGCCGCTAGGATTCGAACCTAGACAAAGTGCTCCAAAGGCACTTGACCTACCATTAGTCGACGGCCCAGTTACCGGTTCCGCTGCTTGGTTTCGAGGGGAAGTCTACGCCCAGTACAGCATACTCGAAAACTAGAAGCGCGAAACCAGAAACTTGTTCCAGTACTCGCTCCGCCGCAATGTGGTCGTGACCACCGCGGCCGTTCCGGCCTTGCGCAGTCTATGGGCGCCTCTCTCGGCCGCCGCGCGGTTCCGAAACAGCCCGTAGACGGCTGAACCAGAACCCGAGAGCGAGGCGTACCAGGCACCCGCCCGCTCAAGCACACGCTTGACCTCTCTTAATTCGGGATACTGAGGAAAGACGACTCGTTCGAAGTCGTTTTCGATCCCGGTATGAACGAGGTCGAGAAGTTGGGTCTCGGCCCGGCCCCTGCCCTCGGCAGGAACACCGGATGAACTCTTCCCGGAGCGGTGTTTGCTCTGGACGGTCAGCCACACGGCAAGCATGCGACTGAACTCCACGATTCTATCGGACTGAACCTGGGCCGTCAATTTGGTCGCCGGCGAGAACGACGCCGGTCGCTTCTCGGAGCGAGCTCGGGTTGGCCCGCCTGTAGGGCGACGCCTCCTAGCCGTGCCCGGAGCGTCGTCTCGCGGGAGGCGCGGGTCGACCCACACGGCCTGAACGTCCCAATCTCGAAAAGCCTGCGGTGTCGAAACCGCCACATCCGGGGTTGCCACCACACAGGGGACTGCGGGCAGCTCCGGCAGAGGATAGACTTCCTCGCCGTGGCCGGTACCGAGCACCGTCCCGCCAATGACAAACAGGGGCAAGTCGGAGCCAACCTCGGCAGCGATGCGCAGCCTCTCGGATGCGGGCAGCTGTTTGCCGAGCACGCGTTCGAGAGCCAGCATGGCAGCCACGCCATTGGCGGATGCTGCGCCCAACCCGCCCGCGACCGGCAGGCGCTTGTCGATCTCAATCAACACCCGGCCGCGCGCGTTGAGGGCGGAGAGGGCGCGTTCCACGGTCTGATGGCAAGTATTCGATTGGTCTAGCGGTACGCGGGGATCCGGGCAGCGAATCTCAATGCCATGGCCGGGTTCGACCGTGACCGCTATCCGATCTTCGAGCGCGATGGTTTGGTAGACGGTGCGCAGCTCGTGAAAGCCATCAGAGCGGCGAGCACCGATGCCCAGTCCCAGGTTGATCTTGGCAAAGGAACGAACCGTCGCGCGCATGGAGAACTGATTGTACGGTTTCACCCGCAGATTTGCGATTTCGCGCTGGCACGGGAGAGGCTTTTCCGCGCAGCTCGCGAAACCAGGGGAGGGTGATCGAGGGAATCAGGGAAGGTTCGGATTGCACCGCGAGAGGCGGGCCCAGGGGAGTGCCTAGCCCCTCCGCTTGTGGTAAATGGCGAACTCGTAACCGGGGTTCGGGGGAAACAGTTCAGCTACTTTTCGCAATCGCTCGGCCAGCTGCGCCGGCGCCAGGAGCGGGTAGTCGCGTTCCCGCAGATCATAGTAGTCCACATCGATGAAGAGCGACAGAAGATAGATGGAAATGGCATCGGAGAAGGTCGCCGCCAGGTATTCGTTCTTGTGCTTCTGTGTGTCGGGGCCGCGGCCCGCCGCCAGCTTTCGCGACTCCCAGGCGTCGAGCGAAGTTTCGCCGCGGGCATTGGCTTCCATTTGCTTTAACACGATGTCCGTGAATGCCTGCGACACTCCCGCTCGTTCCACGATGGCGTGTCCTACGTTGATGTAAAACTCGAAGGCCACGGAAAACTTGTCATCCATGAGCCGGGTCGAAATGAATACACACTGCGAGTCACCCATATCCAGATTGCGATGGCAGACGGCGTTGTCACTGAGCGCCACGTCATAGCGGTCGGCAATCACCGTGTCGTCTCCCTGATTCACCGTGAGGGGGACGAAGTAATAAGCCTTGCGCTCTAAGGCGGCTGCCGCCGAATCAGGCACGGCGGCCACCATACGTTCCAAATCAGTAGGGGAAACCGTGAGCTCTCCCGCGATCGCATAGCAGACGCCATTCGGAGCTTGCGAAACTGGGGTTCGTCGGACTACTTCGGCCGGAGGCCGCGTAATGGCCGGTGCGACTTGCGACATGAGCCTTATTCTATCTTAACCGTGAAAGGCCGGATCGATGCCTGCGACTTTCCCTGCCGGGGCCGGTACCCGGCGGCTCGGTAGGTATGTCAAGGAGCCCGCCGTGGTTCGGCTCGCGGCCGGCGAGCGCTAGAATTCGAAAGATGCCTGCCGCTTCCAAGGCACGCAAGCTTCCGCGCTGGTATCTGGTCCCAGTTCGAGTCTTGCTCGTGACCTTCCTCTTCGCGCTCCTAGCCTTCGCTCTAAGTCTATTGCTCGGTATCATCGGAATTGTGATCCGTGGCCGCCTCGCGGGTGTTCACCCCAACCTGACCCTGGCGTACCGCCACATAGCCCTGCCGGTTGCCGCCGCAACTTCCGGCGTAGTGTTGCTCGCAGTCACCGTCCTTGAGATCCGACGCTATCGCCAGATGAAGGCACTCGAAAGAATTGAAGAGGCAAGCCGGTAGTCTTAGACCCTCGGGATCACTTTTTCTCACCTTGCGCGGGCTCACAACGACCATGGTGAAATAAAATCATCCCTATGCGTCCGCGCATTGCGATCCCGATTCCCCATTCCGACGAGGAATATGTCGATCGATCCTTGCCACAGTACGAGAGGGCAATCGAACAGGCAGGCGGCGAGTCGGTCCGAATTCCCCTGGAATCATCACCGGCGGCGGCGATGAAGTGGATCGAGCCCTGCGATGGTGTGCTGCTGCCGGGAAGCAAAGCCGATGTGGAGCCGGCGAAGTATGGCCTTCCCCGCCACCCAAAAACTGCAGCGGCTGACGTCCGGCGCGACAACATCGATCAGATGTTGCTGCAGGATGCTTACAACCTGCGAAAACCCGTGCTCGGTATCTGTTACGGTCTACAGATTCTGAACGTGTATCGCCGCGGAACATTGATCCAACATATCGAGTCGGCGGTCAATCATGCGGCCGGTCGCAAGGTAGAAACAGCTCACACCGTCGAGGTGGAGCCACAATCGAAACTGAGCGAGATTCTTGCCCCAGGGATCGAATCCCCTGAGGGTGGCGGTCGTCAGCCGAAGAGCACAGCCGATTTGCGGCCGGGACAGGGCAAGATCATCATCCCGGTTAATTCCAGTCATCATCAGTCGGCGGACCGGATCGGCGAGGGTCTTCGCATCGTCGCGCGCTGCCCGGAGGACGGCATCATTGAAGCGCTGGAAGGAACTTCGCCCGATCATTTTGTGCTGGCCGTGCAGTGGCACCCGGAGCGATCGGCGGCCGAAGACGGGGCCTCGCGAGCGCTGTTCCGAGCCTTCGTCTCAGCTGCCCGGGACCGGCAGGCCGAGCTCGAGCGAGGATCAGTAACTAAGTCCTAGAACATCCTTCCCATCAAGGATCATGGACGAGAAGACTTCTGGGCGGCAACTACGCGAGGCACTCCCTGCAGGTCCTGGGTGATGGCGACCTCTTTCCAATCCTCGAGCAGCCGGGGCAGTGCTGCGGCAATGGTCCCGCTGATCTCAAGTACCACCCAGCCGCCAGGCTTCAGCCGGGCGTGGGCCTGGGGAAGCAAGCGCTCGATGATTTCCAGGCCGGTGGGGCCGGCAAAAACCGCCGCCCGAGGTTCAAACTTACGGACCTCGAGCTGAACTAGGTCCTCCTCGGACTCTCCGACATAGGGAGGATTCGAGACCACAAGGTCGAAGTCCTTCAGGGACAATCGGTCCAACAGATTCGCTTCATGAAAACGAATTCGGCCTTCCAGTTGGTGGCGGGCAGCATTGGCGCGGGCAATTTCCAGAGCAGCGGGAGAAATATCGGTGGCGTGGATTTCTGCCTGGGGCAACTCCTTGGCCAGTGCCAGGGCAATCGCACCGGAACCGGTGCCGACATCGATGATCCGTCGAAAGCCGCCGCTCGAGCTCTGGTGATGGAGTTCGAGAACCCTCTCAATCACATGTTCGGTTTCCGGTCGAGGGATGAGCACCGCGGGTGAAACGATCAGGTCCAAGCCCCAGAATTCCTGATGCCCGGTGATGTATTGCGCGGGGATCCCTTGCGAGCGCTGACGAATGACCTCTTGGTATCGCGCCTGCTCTTCCTGGCTGAGCTCTCTCTCCGGATGGGCATACAAGTACGCGCGGTCGCAACCCAAGGTGAACATCAAGAGCACTTCCGCGTTCATCTGCGGTGACCCAACCCGGGCTGCGGCGAGTTGCTGGCTGGCGGATCGAAGCACGTTCCTGAGCACAACCTTGAGATTCTAATCGCTGGATTAGCCGTTGCCGAAGCCGGGACGAAGAGCTCCGCGGAGCGGGATAGAGGAGTGAATGGGTACAATGACCCTTCCCCATGTACTGGCTTTATAGCATGCTGCTGGCCGCGGCACTGATTTTGACTCTTCCTTATTGGCTGGTGCAGATGTCCCGCCACGGGAAGTACCGTGCAGGTTTGAGGCAGCGCCTGGGCCGGGCTCCCTCCCGCCTGCGAGTGGATCCAAGCGTGCCGACGATTTGGGTTCATGCGGTTTCCGTAGGCGAGGTGATGGCCGTATCCCAACTCATGGCCGAGCTGAAGCGGCGTCTTCCCGCCTACCGGATCGTGATTTCGACCACAACCGACACCGGACAAAGGCTGGCGCGGAAATACTTCCCCCCGCAGGATGTCTTCTACTGTCCGTTGGATTTCGCCTTTGCCATTCGGCCGTATCTGCGCCGATTACGCCCGCAGCTGGTGGTGATCGCGGAGACCGAGCTGTGGCCGAATTTTTTGCGCCTGGCCCACACTCAGGGGGCCCGTGTCGCCATCATCAATGCCCGCATCTCCGACCGCTCCTGGCCCGGCTATCGGCGCTTCCGCTTCTTACTGAAAAGAATCTTCCGCTCCGTGGATCTGGTTCTGGCTCAGACCGAGGAGGATGCCCGGCGCCTAGCCCAACTGGGAGCGCCCGCGGCGCGTTTGCACACGACCGGTAATCTGAAATTTGACGTCCCCGCGCCAGCCCTGCCGCCCCTGGTGGACAGCTTGCGTAAGGCGTTGGCGGAGTCCGGCGCCACTCCGGTCCTGGTCTGCGGCAGTACCGTGGCCGAGGAGGAGCCCTTGCTGCTGCGGGCTTTCGAGAACATTCTGGCCAGTTATCCTCAGGCGGTCATGATTCTGGCACCCCGCCATCCCGAGCGCTTCGGCGAGGTCAGCCGCCTGCTCGAACGGCTGGGGATTCGCTTCTTCAAGCGCTCTCTGTGGGCGGGGGAAGCGGTGGCGGGTGGAGTCTTGCTGGTCGACACCATCGGGGAACTGGCGGCTCTTTACTCGTTGGCCGACATTGCCTTTGTGGGCGGCAGCCTGGTGCCGCGGGGTGGCCATAACATCATCGAGCCGGCGCAACACGGGGTTGCGATTATGGTTGGCCCGCACACCGAGGATTTTCGCGATATAGTGCGACTGTTTCAGAGCCACGATGCGCTTCGAGTGGTGGGGCCGGCCGAGCTCCCGCTGGTATTTATGGAGCTGATTTCGAATCAAGGGGCGCGCACGGAACTGGGCGAGCGCGCTGCCGCAATCCTACGGTCGCAAACTGGAGCAACCGTGAGAACAGCAGAGGCACTCCTGGAACTGCTTGCGGGCCATCCAGCTGCCACCCCAAGCCCCAGCTTGACGGGCGGAGGTGCCGACGCGCTGCCATGAACATATTGGCCTTGGCTTATGGCGCAGGCGTGCGGACACGGAATTCGCTGTACCAGCGAGGGGCGCTGCGCTCCCGCGCCCTCCGCGGGCCGGTCGTCAGTGTGGGCAATCTCTCGGTTGGCGGCTCGGGCAAAACTCCTTTCGTGCTTCTGCTCGGTCAATTGCTTCGCGACCGGGGCATACGGTTCGACGTGCTTTCGCGAGGCTATGGACGCGAAACCAAAGGCGTGGCCGTGGTCGATCCGGCCGGGTCGGCGCGGGATTTTGGGGATGAGCCCCTGCTCCTCGCCCGGCGATTGGCCGTTCCGGTGATTGTGGGGGAAGATCGATTTCACGCCGGAGAGCTTGCCGAACGTCAATTCGGACCGCAATGGCACATCCTCGACGACGGTTTTCAGCACCGCTCGCTGGCGCGCGACTTTGATATCGTGCTGGTGACGGGCGAAGATGCACACGATCGCCTGCTCCCCGCCGGAAGGCTGCGGGAGCCGCTCAGTTCCCTCCACCGAGCCGACGCGGTGGTTCTGTCGGGCGAGGCCTCGACCGATGCTTTGCCCGTGGCCGGAAAGCTGCTGTGGCGGATGCGGAGGGGGATCGTGGCCCACAACGTTTCGGCGAAGCCGGTGGGGTTCTGCGGCATTGCTCGCCCCAGGAACTTTTTCCGCGACCTCGCGAGCGCGGGCATCGACGCCCAGGCGGAAGCGGTATTTCGTGATCACCATCGCTATTCGCAGCAGGATGTCTCGGACCTGCTGAAGCTGAGAGAACGCAGCCAGGCCGATGGTTTTGTCACGACGGAGAAGGACGCCATCAACCTGGGGGAATATGTCACCGCTTTGCAGCCTATTGCCGTGGTCCAGGTGAAGATGGTGCTGGGCGACGCCGCTAACGCCGTGGATACCATGCTGCGCGTGGCCGGCGAGAGGAAAGCGGAGGCGTGAGAGAATTCCTGGTAAGGGTGGCACGGGCTGTGGTCGTCTCACGCCCTGCTTGGAGAAACGCACGACGGGCGGTAGGCTCGGTGCGGCAGTGCCGCCGGACACGTATGACGACGACGACCACGCGAAACCCAACCGATCGGCTGAAGAAGCTGGTCGAAACCTTTCCCAAGATCACAGTCACCGTAGTCGCCGACCTGGTGGCGGACGAATTTGTGTTTGGAGAGATCTCCCGCGTATCCAGGGAAGCTCCCGTACTGATCTTGAAGCATCGCGAGCGCACGGTGGTACCGGGAGGGGGTGCCAACGCGATCTACAACCTTGCCGATCTCGGCGTGAATGCGCTGCCGGTAGGGGTGGTGGGCGAGGATGAGCCGGGACGTCTCCTGCTCCGGGCCTTTCGCCACAAACGGATCGCCCTGAGCGGTGTGCTGAAGGAGAAGGGCTATAACACGGTGACCAAGACCCGCATTCTGGCCGGTATGGCCCACACCGCCCGCCAACAGGTGGTTCGGGTGGACCGCGA
This sequence comes from Terriglobales bacterium, assembly GCA_035623335.1. GTDB lineage: Bacteria > Acidobacteriota > Terriglobia > Terriglobales > Acidobacteriaceae > JAFAGX01. The sequence goes on along the minus strand of DASPTQ010000210.1, from coordinate 14,042 downwards.
ACCCGCCGCCGAGCCCAGTTCTCACCTGAAACGAGAGCTCATCCTGGCGGCGCGGGGGTACGCGCAGGTGTCCGATGCGTTGCTGATTTCTGACTACGGCTACGGAGCTGCGACACCCACACTGGTGGCAAGCATTCGTGAGGGCGGAACCCTCAATCGGGTGCCGGTCGTGCTCGATTCGCGCTATCGCATGCTCGAATATTCCGGCATCACCGCCGCCACACCCAACGAACCCGAGGTCGAAGCCGCCCTGGGCATTCGCATCGGCGATGACTGGACGCGGTTGTGTGCCGCGGGACAGGAACTGATGTCGAGAATGAAGCTGCGCTCGCTGGTGATCACTCGCGGACGCGACGGCATGGTCGCCTTCCAGGCGAAACACAAGCCGATCGATATTCCCATCTATGGCTCGGATCAGGTGGCCGATGTCACCGGTGCCGGGGATACCGTCATTGCCACCTTTACCGCCGCCTTGGCGGCCGGCGCTTCGCCCGAAGAAGCAGCCCAGTTGGCCAACTATGCGGGCGGTATTGTGGTCATGAAACGGGGGACCGCCACCGTGTCCCCGGCGGAATTGTTTGAGGCCCTCGAGGAAGCGCCACCCAGGGCAAGGTCCCATTAGGTGCCCAGCCAGAAGATTTTCGATCGTCAGCAACTGAAAGATCGGGTTGCCGCTTGGCGTCAATCCGGCCAGCGCATCACCCTGGCCAATGGCTGCTTTGACTTGTTGCACGTAGGTCACGTGCGCTATCTCCGGGCAGCCAAAAAACTCGGGGACCGTCTGATCGTGGCCGTCAATTCCGATGAATCGGTCCAAGCCCTGAAGGGTCCGGGGCGTCCGCTGATGCCGGCCGAGGAACGGGCTGAGATTCTTGCGGCTTTAGCCGATGTGGACGCGGTAGTGATTTTTTCCGAGCCCGATGTGCGGTCCCTAATCCGCGAACTGCGCCCGGACATCCAGGCGAAAGGCACCGATTACACTCCGGATACGGTTCCGGAGCGGGATGCGGTTTTGGAATACGGCGGCCAGGTTGAAATTGTCGGGGACGCCAAGAATCACTCCGTCAGTGAGATGATCCGGTCGGTTTTCGGAACGCGGCATCGGTGAGCGCAGAGTTGACGGCTTCGGATCGGTCGGTAACGTCGCGGGAATCCGCGGGCATTCGCCGATTGCTGATTATGCGCTTGGGGTCCATGGGGGACATCCTTCATACCCTCCCTGCCGCCTCGGCTCTGAGAGCCGCACTTCCCCAGGCACACATCGGTTGGGTGGTGGAGGAGCGGTGGGCAGAGTTGTTGTGTGCTGCCTCGGAGCCAAGGAGCGGCCCGCGGTCACCCCGGCGCCCCCTGGTCGATAACCTCCACGTGGTTGACACCAAGGCCTGGCGAAAGAACCCAGTCTCGATCGGAACGGTCGAACAAATAGCCACGGCGCTCAGCGAGCTGCGGGGACAGCGCTATGACGTCGCCATTGATTTCCAGGGTGCCGTGCGCTCCGCCCTGCTGGCACGCTTGTCGAGGGCTCCCGTGATCTACGGGTTTCGTCAACCGCGCGAAAACGTGGCTACCATGTTCTACACGCGCCAGGTGATCGCCGAAGGACGCCACGTCGCGGAGCAGAACCTTTCGCTGGCGAAAGCCGTGCTCGGTCGTTCCCCGGATGTCCCTGGAATCGAATTTCCCTGCGACCCGGCGGCCGACAAGCAGTGTCAGAGGTGGCTCGAAAGCCAGTCGGTGCGGGACTTCGTGCTGCTGAATCCGGGTGCGGGCTGGGGAGCCAAGCAATGGCCAGCGGAGCGCTACGGACGATTGGCTGAATGCCTGGCCGAAACCGGTCTGACACCCCTGGTCAACGGCGGGCCCGGGGAGGAAGAGCTTGCCCAGGCGGCCAAGGCAGCCAGCGGAGGAACGGCCCAAACCGTGGCCGGTTCGCTGGCCGAGTTGCTCGCCCTCACGCGGCGCGCCACGCTTTTCGTGGGCGGTGACACCGGCCCCATGCACCTGGCGGCAGCCCTGGGCATCCCGGTAGTTGCCATCTTCGGGCCGACCAGCCCCGAGCGCAACGGACCTTACCTGACACCAAGCATCGTGCTACGCAGTCCTTCGAGTGAGACCTCGTATGCTCGGCTTCCGAAGCCGGACGCAGGTCTGCTCGAGATTGGCGTGGGAGACGTTCTCGCCGCCGCCCAAACTCTGTTGGGGCAATCCCGTGGGTAATTGGTCGGAGACGGCACGGCGCATTCGAGTGCCCACGGGATTTGCCTTCGCCGTGGTCTATGGTTGGCTTGCCCACCCGAACCGCTCGTCCTTGCTGTGGGGTGCCCTCCTGATTCTGGCCGGCTTGGGAATTCGTGGCTTCGCTTCGGGGTACTTGCAGAAAAATGAAGAGCTAGCCACGGCCGGGCCTTATGCCTACACCCGCAATCCGCTCTATCTGGGCTCGCTCGTCATCGCCGCGGGTTTTACCATTGCGGCCCGGTCCCTATGGATTGCCGGCATTTTGCTAGTCTTGTTTGTGGCCATCTACTGGCCGGTAATTCGGGCCGAGGAATCGTATCTCAGCGAACGGTTTCCTGAGTTTCTGGAATATCGAAGCCAGGTACCGAGACTGATCCCGAAGCCTACGCGTTACCTTCGGAAGCCGGCCGCATTTTCCTGGCAGTTGTACCTAAAACATCGCGAGTACAATGCAACCTTGGGGTCATTAGCCCTGCTGGCGGCGCTGCTTGCAAAACTGCTCTGGACTTCATCGTAGCTCCTAGGAATTTAGCATCTCAGACATAGGGAAACGGTCATCAGCGAAATGGAAAAACTGAGCGTCAGGCTATGGGTTGCAGTCTTCCTGGGATTTCCAGTCTTCTTGGCTGGCGCACAGGTGAATCCGACGGGAGCGGAGCCGACCGTCCCGAGCGTCAGTGCCGGGCCGGTGGTCGCGATCGTCCCACCCCCGCCCGGGTACCGTTTCCCCGACGGACAAACCTATGTCTACGGAGTGGAGTGGCACGTGTTCAATGCGGGCACCACCCGGGTCAGCTTGCGGGACGATGGGGCGGAGCAACACGTAACCGCCAGCGCGGTTTCCGCGGGAGTTGTCAGTAGTTTCTATAAAGTGAACGATCACGCCGAATCCTCCTTTGATAGCCACCGCTTTTGCTCCCAGAGAGTTCTCAAACATATTGAGGAAGGCTCGCGCGCCCGTGAACTGGAGCTTAACTTTGACTACCCGCGAGGCAAGAGTGTGCTCAGCGAAAAGAATCTGAAAACCGGAGAAGAGAAGCACGCAGAAAACGATATTCCCGGTTGTGTGACCGACATGGTGAGCGGATTCTACTATCTTGCCTCACTCCCCTTGCAGGTGGGCAGCACGTACGCGTTCCTGGTCAACGATGGAGGAAAAACCAACGAAGTGCGGGCGTATGTGGAGGGTCGCGACAAGGTGAAAGTTCCCGCAGGTAGCTTTGAAGCCGTAAGGGTCCGAGCCGAGGCCGTCTCCGGTGTCATGAAAGGCAAAGGGACGGTCTGGGCGTGGTTCAGCGACGACGGCAATCACACTCCGGTCATGATTCGCTCGAAATTGACCTGGGGAACCTTGCTGTTCCGCATGCAGCAGATCGAAAGGCAATGACGGAGGTGGGCACCGCTTTGCCTACGCGAAGGCGGCCGCTCAACCTTGTTATGCTCGATTGTGGCTCACGCTGAGTCACGAGCTATTCGTGGCGGAGCGCCAGCATCGGGTCCAGGTTCATGGCGCGCCAGGCAGGAATGTAGCAAGCCCAGAGCCCAATCCCGGTGAGAAGCAGGGTCGCAGTCACAAAGGTGAGCGGATCGGTGGGGTGGACTCCAACCAGGAGAAGGGCCATCGAGCGCGTCAGCACCGCGGCTAAGATCAGCCCGGAGAGCACGCCTCCGAGCACCACCAGCAATCCCTGGCGCAGAATCAGCCGCAAAATGTCCAAGCGGTTCGCACCCACCGCCATCCGGATTCCAATCTCACGGGTACGCTGGCTCGCGGCAAACGACGCCACCCCATAGACACCAACCACCGCCAAGGTGACACCCAGAAGCCCCAAGGCCGCAGCCAGGATGGCTCCCGCCCGAAAGATAAAAAGGCCATTCCCTCCCGACAGAGACTGGCGCATGGTTTCAAGGCCGACCACGGGCATTTGTGGATCGAGAGCATGGACGGCGCTTTCGACTTCCGGCATCAAGCTCTCGGGTGGCACCAGGGATCGAATCTGCAAAGTTCTGTATTCGTTGTAATTCTGGGCCAGCGGCACAAAGAAATACGGTTTCTTGTCCCATCCGATGAAGATGAACTTCCCGTTCTCCGCAAGCCCCACGATCTCAAGAAAAGGTCCGGTCGGGCTCTTCAAGCTGAAGCGCTTCCCGATCGGGTCTTCGTTGGGCCAGAATTGATGAGCCATCTCCTGATTTACGACGGCGACGAGCGGTGAATTTTCATTGTCGCTATCTCGAAAGGCGCGCCCGCGGAGCAGCGGAACTCGCAGGTTATCGAAATAAGGCGGGTCGACGCGGTTGAAGATCACCACCGGGGGCTGCTGACCGGGTGCCAGCGGGTGCCCCTCGATATAAATCTGGCTGCCGTCGTTCACCTCTCCCATCGGCACACTAAATGCCAAGCTCACCGACTGCACCCCGGGCAAGGCGCGGACCTTCGCCTCGAGTTCGTGATAAAAGTCCTTGGTCCGAGCCTCGTCGTAGCCCATCTCTTGCGGATCCAGAGTCAGATTCAGCAGGTTGTTGGGGTCGAATCCCAGATAGGTTCGTTGCGCAGCCACCAGGGTTCGTACGAATAGCCCGGCGACGATCAATAACACCAGAGAGCCGCTGACTTGCGCCACGACCACGAAGCTGCGCACTCGATGACGGCCGACGCCTCCCGTATCGCTCCTCCCTCCGGCTTGCAGCACGCTGTTGACGTCGGCCTTGCGCGCCCGCAATGCCGGCCACACGCCCGCCAGCGCACCGGTCAAAACCGTGGCGCTTAGAACGTAGGCAAACACCCGCCAATCGAAACCGAGATCGAGCCAGACGGGAAATTTCGAAGGCGGAAGCAGGGCGAAGATTGCCCGGCCGGCCCACATCCCGAGCATCAGTCCCCCGACCCCGCCGACGAGCGCGAGCACGATCGTCTCGGTCAGAAGTTGGCGGACCAGACGCCCGGCGCTTGCTCCCATGGCCATGCGGATCGCCACCTCACGTTGCCGCAAGGTCGCGCGTACCAGCAGAATATTCGCCACGTTCATGCACGCTAGCAGCAGGACCAGCGCCGCCAGGGCCAGGAACACGGCGGCAATGAAGGGAACGATATCTACGGTGTAGGGCTGCGGCCGCGCCCGTGTCTCCGGGATCATCCGAACCGTAACACCCTTGTCGGTCGCGGGATATTGGTCGGCGAGCCGCTCGGCTACGACATTCACCAGGCTTTGCGCCTGTTTCAGGCTCATACCCGGTTTCATCCTCCCCATCACCACCAACGTGCGGTTGGTTCGATCGCTCCAGAGCTTGGCCGCATCGGTCGGAGGCGTCATGTTCAGAGGGACATAACCGTCGCTATCCAGGGAGAAGGTTGTCCCGTGAAATCCCGCCGATGCCACTCCGATAATGGTGACGGCTTTGCCATCGATCAAAGCTTGCTTGCCCACGATGCTGGGGTCGCCGCCAAACCTCTTTTGCCAATACGAATAACCCAGCACAATGTAGGGGTCCCTTCCCCCCGCTTCCCCTTCTGCCGGAAAGAAGAGGCGCCCCAGGGCGGGCTGAACTCCCAAGGTCGAAAAATAATTTCCGGTCACAAAGCTATATACGAATTGCTGGGTTTTGCCGCCGAAGCTGAGCCCTCCGAGACTGAGCTGGTAAGCAAAGAAATCGGCAACCGCTGCCGCCTGTTTGCGAAAATCCAGGAGTTGAGGATAGGAAAGTGTGAACACTCCCAGCGTGTCGCCCTGCAGTTTCGCGGCCAGCACTATGATTTGGTCGGGCGACTTCACCGGTAAGGGACGCAGCAGAAATCCGTTCACAAGACCGAAGATGGCGGTGTTCGCACCAATTCCAAGCGCCAGGGTGAGGACCATGATGGCGGTCAGCATCGGGGACTTGGCGAACATCCGGAAGGCGTAACGGAGATCCTGCCAAAGCGTGGTCATGACTGCTTTCCTCCCGTCGGCTGAGAGCACGTCCCGATCCATAATCCCATGCCCCCGATCTATAGGTCGACGGACAACTTACTGCGACACCCTACTTCAGGTTCCCCCCCGGCGGTGAGCGATTTCGACATGCTGCGTCCCGGAATCGAACACCCCAGTTCCCGGATGCTGCTGCCCTGGGCAGTGGGTCTGAAATCATGCGGTTCCCCTAGCCGGATGGCGGCGGCGTGGACGATCCGTCGCCGTCGCAAGAGACCAGGGGAAGATTTCTCATCCCCTGTTTCGAATCATCCCCTGTTTCGAATCCGAAAACCGTGGATAGGACGGCGCCACGGACAGAAGGAAAAACCGGCGATCCATGGTGCGCCGGTATGCCCTGGGCTCCTGAGGAGCGCACAGTGGCAGGGTGGCGCTGAGGATTTTTCTCCCTGAACTCAGAGTCCACCGGCAAAGCCAGCGGAAAGATTCCGAGGAAGATCGTGCCTGAGTTGAGCCGCGAATTTCTGCTGTGTTAGCATCCTAGGTTTCGGCAGGTGGTTCGACGTTGGCCTATAGGAAGTCCTCTTTCTTTCGTTCTGTATGGGCCCGCCGTAGTGAAGATCCGCAGATGAGAAAGCATGCAGCGCGGACGGGTGAGAGCCTGTCCCCCCACGGTGTGAAGGAGTAATCCCGTGAAAGTCTATGAAGGCGCCAATATTCGGAACGTAGCCCTACTCGGGCATGGCAGGGCGGGCAAAACCTCTCTGGTTTCCGCCATGCTCTCGACCGCGCAAGCCACCGATCGCTTGGGCCGAGTGGATGATGGAACCGCGATTACCGACTACGATGAGGAAGAAATTGCTCGCAAGATGTCCATTGCCAGCGCGCTCGCCTATGTCGAGTGGGGCAAGACCAAGATCAACTTCATCGACACACCCGGGTTCAACATGTTCGTCCACGAAGCCAAACTGGTCCTGCCGGTGGTGGACGCGGCCATCATTGTCGTGGATGGTGTAGCCGGCGTCGAAGTCGTAACCGAGCGGGTGTGGAACTACTGCGAGGAGTTCAAGACCCCCCGGCTGATCCTGGCCAGCCGCATGGATCGCGAACGCGCTGACGCCACCCGCGTCTTAGAGTCACTCATCAAAGTTTTTGGCCGGACCGTGGTTCCCCTCGAGCTGCCGATCGGCAGTGAAAAGAGCTTCGCCGGCGTGGTCGATCTGGTCACCATGAAGGCCTACACGTACGAGTTGGGCGGAAGCGGCAGAGGCAAGGAAGGCGAAATCCCCGGCAACATGAAAGAGCAGGCCCAGCAGGCCCACGAGAAGCTGGTGGAGATGATCGCGGAGGGCAACGACAGCTTGATGGAAGAGTTCTTCGAGAAGGGAACCATTCCCGAAGAGCATCTGATTCCGGCGTTGCATGAAGCCATCCGGGAAGACAAGATTTTTCCCGTGCTCTTCGGCTCCGGCCTGGGCAACATCGGAGCCGACCGGTTGATGAACTTCATCGTCGACTACACTCCGGCTCCCTCCGAGCACCCCTGGGTGCAAGGGGAAGCCGCGGCTTCAGGCAACGGCGAACCGCAACGCCGCCCGGCGACTGATGGCGAGCCAGTTTCGCTCTACGTCTTCAAGACCGTGAATGACGTGTTTGCCGGGAGGATCTCTTTTTTCAAGGTCTTCTCCGGGGTGCTGAAGAACGATGCCACCTTACAAAATTTCACTCGTAACTCCCCCGAGAAGTTAGCCCATATCTCTATTATGCAAGGGAAAACCGCGGTGCCCGTGACCGAGCTGCACGCCGGGGATATCGGTGCCGTGGCCAAGCTGAAGGATACTCTGACGGGCGACACCCTGGGCGACAAATCAGCCCCCATCCGTTATCCGAAAGTTGCTTTGCCCGAACCCGCGATCACCTTTGCCATTGAACCCAAGAGTCGCGCCGACGAGGACAAGCTCGGTCCCGGCCTCCACAAACTCATCGAAGAGGATGCCATGCTGCGTTTCTTCCGGGACCCGCAGACCAAAGAATTTCTTATTGCCGGAACCGGCCAGCAGCATATTGAGGTTGTCGTCTCCAGGCTGAAGAAGCGCTACCACGTCGAGGTCAACCTGAAAGCACCGAAGGTGCCGTACCGGGAAACCATCCGCGGCAAAGCCGACGTGCAGGGTCGTCACAAGAAGCAGACTGGCGGCCATGGCCAGTTTGGGGATTGCAAGATTCGCATGGAGCCCCTCGCCCGCGGCGGCGAATTCGAGTTCGTCAACGACATTTTCGGGGGCGCGATCCCCAAGAACTTCATTCCCGCCGTGGAGAAAGGAATTCGCGACGCCGCGGCGCGCGGCTATCTGGCCGGGTATCCGGTGGTGGACTTCCGAGTGGTGCTCTACGACGGGTCGTACCACGAGGTGGACTCGAACGATTTGTCCTTCCAGCTGGCCGGACGCATCGCCTTCAAGAAGGCCATGGAACAAGCCAAGCCGACCCTGCTCGAACCCATCATGGCCGTCGAGATCACGGTTCCCGATGAGTTTGCCGGATCCATCATGGGCGATCTGAACAGCCGCCGGGGGCGCATCCAAGGCATGGACAACAAGGGCGGCAACACGGTGGTGAAGGCGGAGGTGCCGATGGCGGAGATGCTGACCTACGGTGCTGATTTGACCTCCATGACCCAAGGACGGGGAAGTTTCAACATGGAGATGCACCGTTACGACATCGTACCGACGCAATTGCAGGAGAAGATCATCGAGAAGGCGAAGGCAGCGCGGGGCGAGGCAAAAGAAGAGGAAGAGTAGGGGGATCTTTACCAAGGGCGGCGGGGGCAGGAAAAACGAAGGAGACCCAATATGCGAGTGACGCACTCAATCAAGCATAAAGGGATCACAGTTGTTGCGATCCTGATAGTGCTCTCCATAACCGCCGTCGCGCAGCAGATGCGATCCGAAATCAGCATTCCGGGAACAGGGTACTTCACCAAGGACGTAGAGGTAGAAACTTTCGACCCGGCGTTCAACGGCGAAATTGGTACCGGTCAGCACGCCACCAATACCGGCGGACTTCTGGTGGGCTATCGCTACAACATCATTCGCTGGCTGGCGGCAGAAGTGAACTATGGCTATGCCCGGAACACGCAGATGTTCCAGAGCATCTTCACGTGAACCTGTTTTCTTATTTGTCCCGGATACCCTCCGGGAAACACGCAGTATGACGTTCACCAATTTACTGGGTCAGCGGTTATAAGACTGCCCAGCTTTGCCAAGCTACGACCCTACGCCTGGGGAGGAAGTGGCGCATTCATCTTTGATCCAACGGGCTTTGGCAGTGAGCTCATCACGAAAACGGTGTTCGTGTACGGCGGCGGCGCCGAGTATGCGGTAACGAAATTGATCTCGTTACGGGTGGAATATCGCGGCTACGTGTACAAAACCCCGACCCTAGACCTTTGCACCAACACCGCAGCGCCGTCTGCCGGCATCGCTTTTCACTTGTGATAGCCTCGGTTACCCTACCAACCCTCCTGACCCTATGCAACTCAACCCGTCCCATGACTGCGCCCTCGCACCTCCCTCCTTTGGCTTTCATTGACTTGCCATCCGTCTCCACCTAACATTTCAGCCCAATGATCGGCCAAACCATTTCGCACTACCGCATCCTAGAGAAACTAGGCGGCGGTGGGATGGGGGTGGTGTACAAGGCTGAGGACACACGGCTGCACCGTTTCGTCGCCCTCAAGTTTCTGCCCGATGAAGTTGCCAAAGATGCGCAGACTTTAGTGCGTTTCCGGCGGGAAGCGCAAGCGGCTTCTGCCCTGAATCACCCCAACATTTGTACCATCTACGAGGTTGATGAATATCTGGGCCGTCCTTTCATCGCCATGGAATTACTTAATGGCATGACTCTCACCTACCGCATTGCGGGGGGAGCACTCCCGGCAGAAGAGGTCGTGGCCCTAGGCGTTGAGTTGGCCGAAGCACTCGACGCCGCCCACTGCGAAGGCATTATCCATCGCGATATAAAGCCGGGAAACATCTTCCTAACCAAGCGAGGGCAGGCCAAGGTGCTTGACTTTGGACTGGCCAAGGCGGTAGCGCCGCAGTCGCCAGCTGAGGGACAGACCGCATGGTCAGCCCTGCCGACAGAGAGTTTGCAGGAGTCGCTCACCAGTCCGGGCCTGGCGGTGGGCACGATTGCTTACATGTCCCCGGAACAGGCGCGCGGCGAAGACCTGGACGGACGCACCGACATTTTTTCCCTTGGGGTGGTGCTGTATGAGATGACGACCGGAAAGAGGCCGTTTGACGGACCGACATCGGCACTCATCTTCGACGGGATCTTGCACCACGCTCCGGTGGCCCCGGAACAATTGAATCCCGCTGTACCGAAGGAGCTGGGAAGCATCATCGGCAAGGCTCTCGAGAAGGATCGTGAGAAACGATACCCATCGGCCCGCGAACTGGCCGAGGATCTCAAGCGACTGCGGCAGCCATCGGACTCAGGTCGAGTGGCCGTGGTGCCCGTCGCCCAGATCATCGGCAGACCGATGGTTGTGGTTCCGGCTGTGCTCCTGGTTCTGCTGCTGCTAGGCGGCGCCGTCTGGCTGATCCACCACAATGCGCGCGTGCGCTGGGCTAGGGAGCAGGCGCTTCCGGAAATCTCACGACTGGTTGAGAATGGCCAGTACGTCGCTGCCTTCGACCTGGCACAGCAAGCCGAACAGTACCTGCCCAACGATCCCTCCCTCGCCAAGTTGGATCGGGACGACTCACTCGTCGTTTCCGTCCGGACGACTCCACCCGGAGCCGACATATTCACCAAGGGGTATGCGGACCGGAACGGCGATTGGCGGTACCTTGGCAAATCGCCACTCGATAATGTCCGGCTCCCGTTCGGATATCTGCGCTGGAAGATCTCGAAGCAAGGTTATGGGACGGTAGAAGGAGCCGCTGGTCCGGACCGCGAAGTCAATTTCATGCTCGATCCCGAAGGCAGCCTTCCGCCGGGGATGGTCCATGTCCCGGGTGGACGTTTCCGCTGGGGAACCTCGCCAGCCGTCGTGTTGCCGGACTATCTGATGGACACCTACGAAGTTACCAATCGGGAGTTCAAGAAATTCCTCGACAGCGGTGGATACAAGAAGCGCGAGTATTGGAAAGAGCCGTTCGTCGACGAGGGGCGCACTCTGAGCTGGGACGATGCCATGAAACGATTCTGCGATCGGACCGGCAGACCTGGACCTGCCACCTGGGAGCTGGGGGATTACCCTCAGGGGCAGGATGATTTCCCGGTGGGCGGAGTGAGTTGGTACGAAGCTGCCGCTTACGCCGAGTTCGCCGGCAAGAGTCTGCCCACCGTGTATCACTGGTACAAAGCAGCCGACGTCCGGATTTTCTCCGACAGTGTGAATTTCAGCAATTTTGCAGGAAACGGTCCAGTGCGCGTCGGCAGCCTCGGAGGAATCAATCCCTACGGCACCTATGACATGGCTGGAAACGTAAAGGAGTGGTGCTGGAATCGGTCCGGAGACCGCCGCTACATACTGGGCGGAGGATGGAATGAAGCCATGTACATGTTCGTCGATGATGACGCCCAGTCCCCCTTCAATCGCCTGCCGACCTACGGATTTCGCTGCATGAAGAATCTTGGCGATGCTGGCGCAAATGCGGAAGCGCTCCAACGACCGATTGAGCACTTGACGCGGGACTATTCCAAAGAGAAGCCGGTCTCCGACCAGGTTTTTGCCATCTACAAGAGGTTCTATGCCTACGACGAGTCCGACCTGAAGCCGTCTGTCGAAGCCACCGACGCGAGCTCGGGATACTGGACCAAGCAGAAAATCACGTACAATGCCGCGTACGGGAACGAACGCATCGTCGCCTTCCTGTTCCTTCCGAAAAACGTCAACCCCCCTTATCAGGCCGTCATTTACTTTCCCCACTCAGGGGCGCAGAGTCTCCGATCCAGTGAGAACCTGGATCTGCGCTTTTTTGACTTCATCATCAAGAGTGGCCGGGCGTTGCTGTATCCGGTCTATAAGGGCACGTTTGAGAGGCACGTCGAAATGGACGATGACGCAGCGGACAACGCACCCACCGTCTGGCGGGATTTGACCATCGAGAGGGCGAAGGATTTCTTCCGGTCGATCGACTACCTGGAGACTCGCCCAGACGTGGACCACGGGAAATTGGGTTTTTACGGCCTCAGTTGGGGAGCGGGTACGGCACCGAGGGTGCTGGCTTTAGACAAGCGTGTGAAGGTCGCAGTCCTGGTCGGAGGGGGGCTGCCCAATGAGGCTGAACCGCCGGAGGTGGATCCGATGAATTTCGCACCTCGGGTGACGATCCCCGTCTTGATGATCAATGGCCGATACGATTTTGATACTCCACTGAATTCATCCCAAATGCCGCTGTTTCGCTTGCTGGGCACGCCTGCGAATGATAAGCGGGACGCTCTGTTTGATACCGGTCACGTTCCGCCACGAAATGAAATCATCAAGGAGACGCTCGACTGGTTCGACCGATATCTCGGCCCCGCTAGGTAGGCTGCGGCTCGAACTTCGGACAACAGGCCGCACTGTCCTTGAGCGAGGGCCGCTACTTCGTCGGAACCTGGGATGATCAGCGGAACAACGGTTGCCAGTTGAGCACGAGCTCCAAAGGGGAGGCCGTGTTCTCGCCCACGGGGCGAGCCACGAGGATCCGCTTGTCATCGGGAAGGATGGAAATGACAAGCACATTGGGTGGAACGGTGGCAATCTCTCTCGGTGCGGAAAAATCCGGTTTACCGTCGTTATCGTGCAACTCCACGTTGTAGATCTTGTACGCTCCTCATCCCTGCAATCTCGCCGGCAACTCGGAGCTGGGCACCAAGACCTGTTCGCCGCTTTCCAGGTTCTTGAGGGCAAAGGCCCCGGCTTTCACCTCGTTCTCGCCCACGATCAGGATGTAGCGTGCTCCTAGCTTGGCGGCCATCTCAAACGACTTTTTCAGGCGAAACGACTCGTCTCCCAGTTCGGCAACGATTTGCTGGCTGCGCAACTGGCGTGCCAGCCGGGCAGCCTCGCGATCCATGCCCGCCCCGAGCGGCGCGATGTAGACGTCCGGCTTATCGAGGACAGCATCGGCCGGCTGCTTCAGGGCGAGCACCAGTCGATCTTCCCCAATTGCGAATCCGATGCCCGGCGCTTTCGGTCCGCCCAGCGATTCGGATAACCCGTCGTAGCGGCCTCCACCGAGAATCGCGTTCTGTGCGCCGAGCGCCCCGTGGGTGAATTCGAAGGCGGTGCGCGTGTAGTAGTCAAGACCTCGCACCAGGCGATCGTTCAGGGTGAAAGGCACGCCCACCGCGAGCAGAATCTCCTGCACTTGCTGGAAGTGCTCACGACAAGCGTCATCCAGGTATTGGCTGATACGCGGCAAGGTTTCGATCAGGGGTTGATCTGCCGGTACTTTGCAATCAAACACCCGCAGGGGATTGCGAACCGCCCGTCGCTGGCAATCCGCGCACATCTTCACGGTCAGCGGCGCCAGCGCCTTTCTCAGGGCTTCGGTATAACGCTCGCGATCCGCCGGGCAACCAATCGAATTCAACTGCAAATGCCAGTTCTCGATCCCCAGGCGGTTGAGCAGGGTAGCCAGTAGTTCCAGGATTTCGGCGTCCCGCGCCGGCGATTCACTGCCCGCACTGGCCGGACCGATCGCTTCCGCGCCGATCTGGTAGAACTGGCGGTAGCGTCCCTTTTGCGGCCGCTCCCGGCGGAACTGCGGCCCGATGTAGTAAAGCTTGTTGAGGCCGCGTTCCCAGAGCTTGTGCTCAATGTAGGCACGTACGACGCCGGCCGTGTTCTCGGGGCGAAGGGTGAGCGACTGGGCCTGCTCGCCTTCTCGTCGGGTG
>DASPTQ010000209.1:0-2407 GCA_035623335.1 Terriglobales bacterium | reverse complement strand
CAGTCCACAACTTAGCCTGACCCTTCACCCTGTCCTCGCTCCTGAGAGCAAGGTCTCGGCCATTGACGTGGCGCTCGATCTGAGTGGCATTCGCGCCGATCCCGGGCAACCGTTTTCGCTCCGCATTCCGATCGAGTTTGCTGGCGTCAAGCATGTCGCCGATCGGATCGAAAACCTCCAGGTCACAGGGCCTGCGGGGCCGATCAGTCTTTCGCAGGCGGACGAACCGCCGGATGCGGGAGGATCTCTGTTTTGGCGCAGATGGAAAATCGCGCAGCCCCCGTCTCACTTGAACGTTCATTATCGTGCCCGTCTTGACCCGCCGCATCCATGGCCCGGTCCGCCATTTGATTTACGTTCTAACGGGGGCGGCGTCAGCGGCGCTGGATTCGGGTTCCTCGTGCTCCCGGACTCGAAGGATAAATTCGACATCACTCTGAAGTGGGATCTTCATGAGATGCCCGCGGGAGCACGGGGAGTGGCGAGCGTCGGGGACGGCGACGTTCAATTCGAAGGCAGCGTCGATCAGTTGCAGGAATGTTTCTATTTGGCTGGTCTGATCGGCACCTACCCCGAGGATTTCAGTGCCAGCCATTTCCGATCGGCGTGGCTCGGCACTCCTCCATTTGATCCCAAGACGGAGATGGCCTGGGCCGAAAAAGACTACTCTGCGCTGCGCGCAACCTTCAAGGACACTAGCGCAACCCCGTTTTACTTCTTCATGCGTGCCGGCCCGGACAATGAGAGCTATGGCGGCGCGGCGCTGGCCAACTCCTTTCTCCTCTTTGCTCCGGAGACGATGCCGGCCACGGAAGATCCGCCTCGGCTGATCATCGCGCACGAAATCACCCACCATTTTGCGGGTGGCCTCAGCTCGCCCGAAGGCATTGAAGGCTCCTGGTTCTCTGAAGGTCTGGCCGAATATTACTCGCGGGTGGTAACGTTTCGCGCCAGCCTTATCACGCCCTCGGCTCTTGCCAAAGCCGTGAATGAGTCTGCCCAGGCGTATTACACCAACCCCCTAAGGAACTTACCAAACGAAAAAATCGCCGAAGGCTTTTGGCGTGACAAGAACGTTCAAGGACTACCCTATCAACGCGGTTTCTTTTACTTCGTGGACACCAATCAGAAACTCCTCGCCGCGTCGAAAGGGAAGGTCTCACTCGACACGGTTCTGCTTGCTCTGCAGGCGGACCAGAAGAGTGGCGGTCAGTTGACGCCGCAAACATGGAAGCAGGCCATCGAGAGACAACTGGGAGCGGCCGGTGGTCAGGAATTCGAAGCCGTAGTTCTCCGGGGCGAACTCGTCGTGCCTGCGTCAGATGCGTTCGGTCCGTGCTTCGAACGAGAGACGCGTCAAATGAACGTGTTCCAGCTGGGATTCGACCAGCACAGAACCTTGGACGTGCCGGCGCGCACCGTCCAGGGTCTGGTGCCAGGCTCCGCTGCCGAAAAAGCCGGCCTGCAAAACGGCGATAGCGTGCTGGCCGTCGACCCGATGAATGTCGACAAACTCCGCTCCAATGTGGCGATGCGGATTCATCTCCGAATCAAGAGGGGTGATAAGACTTTGGAAATCGACTACCTTCCACGGGGCGGACCGGTCGAGGGATATCAATGGATTCGCCGCGCCGGCGTGCCTGACGAGTCCTGCGCTAACGGCAACGGGATGAAATAGTCATGATGACCACGACCGTGGCTCGGGCGACCGCAGCAGTGGCCGTACTCACGTGGTCGGTCCTCATGGCCCAGACCGGTGTGGCGCCAGCACTCGAGAATGTTGCGGCCCATTCATCCGTCGTCACGCATCACACCGGATCCTTCAACTGCAAGCAGATTCGCTACACGGCGACCGTAGAGACAGTTGATGTCCCTAACGCGAAGGGAAACCCTTCTGCGCGGCTGGTCAGCTTTGCCTACACAGCCGACAGTGTTGCGGATTCGGTCGCCAGGCCGGTCATTTTCGTTTTCAATGGCGGACCGATCACCGCTTCCTTGTGGCTCCACATCGGCGTGATGGGTCCGAAGCGTATCGCGTTTCCTGACGATCTCACGGCCGATCCGAGCACTTACAGCTTGGTGGATAACGCATATTCGCCGCTGGATGTTGCCGATCTTGTGTTCATTGATCCGGCGTCGACCGGCTACAGCCGCGTACTGCCGGGCGTTGCGCCAGAGAGCTATTTCTCGGTTGCAGCGGATGGCCAGCAAATCACAGCGTTCATCTCGGCCTGGCTGACACGACACGGCCGCCTGTCGTCGCCGGTTTATCTTCTGGGAGAAAGCTACGGGACGATTCGCGCCGCCGAGGTCGCCGCACAACTGGCTGAATTGCCTCATCCTATCTTGGTTTCGGGAGCAGTGCTCATGGGGCAGGCAATCAACATCATCGAGTATCGCCAGCGGC
>DASPTQ010000208.1:0-26457 GCA_035623335.1 Terriglobales bacterium | reverse complement strand
GATTTGGGGCCACGGCTTAACCTGGGCCCTGGCTCTAGGCTCGATCATCTCTATCTCCGCTCATCTTGCATCTGGGTGGTGTCCGGGTCCTGCGCGGTGCCATCCGCAGACAGTCCCGGATCTCACCGGGGGAGATGGTGGGGATCCACTGATTCCATGCCGAAAGCTCCACCCGCGGCCACCGCCCAAGGAAATTCGACTTAACATCGACAAGCACTCGCGTTCTAAACGACAAGGGCGCGCAGGTTTCCGAGTCGGGTAGGACCGTGACGAGCGCCGACACCCTAGCGATGCCGTTCACGCCGCGCGATCTGCGCAGCAAGAGGTCGGAATTTCTCCTTCTTTTCCTCGATCATCCTCAGGTTTTCCACAAGACGGTCGCCTTGAGACTCCACGGTTTCGCAGCGCACACGCTTTTCCGCGAGCAAATGCAAGGAGTTCCCTTGGTGGGTGACCTAGGCCGTTGACAAAAATTTCTGGCGAATTAGAATACGCGACGTTTTCTATCTATAAAATTTAGGCATGAGCTCCCAACTGCTAGCCCCCGTCTTGCTTCATACCAACTTTCCGAAACTCGAGCTACACATCAGCGGCAAGGTCCGCGACGTTTACGACTTGGATCGCGAGCACCTTCTTTTTGTCGCCACCGATCGCATCTCAGCCTTCGACTACGTCTTGGCCACAGGCATTCCCTGTAAAGGTCAGGTGCTCACGCAGATTTCGCTGTTCTGGTTCGACTTTCTGCGCGACATCGTGCCCAACCACCTGGTCACGGCCGATGTCGACCGCTATCCCGAATCGGTGCGAAAGTATGCCGACCAACTTCGCGGACGTTCGATGATGGTGTGGCGTGCCGACATGATTCCCGTCGAGTGCGTGGTACGAGGCTATCTTTCAGGATCGGCATGGAAAGAGTACAAAACCGGCGGCTCGGTTTGCGGCATACCTTTGCCTTCGGGGCTGAAGGAATCCGACCGCCTACCGGAGCCCATCTTTACCCCGGCCATCAAAGCGACCACGGGCCACGACGAAAACATCTCCTTCGAAAAGATGGGCGAGATTGCCGGGCAGGATGTGAGCATGGAGCTGCGGGCTCTTTCTCTGAAGATTTACAGCAAGGCGGCAGATTATGCTCGGGAGAGAGGGATCCTTATCGCCGATACAAAATTTGAGTTCGGCAGGACGCCCCAGGGAATTACTTTGGCGGATGAAGTCTTGACCCCGGACTCTTCCCGCTTCTGGCCGGCGGATCAGTATCAGCCAGGCCAGGCACAGAATTCGTACGACAAGCAATACGTTCGCGATTACTTGGAAGAAATTCGCTGGGCCAAGCAGCCGCCCGCGCCAGCCCTCCCCCCAGAGGTGGTGCGCAAGACCAGCGAAAAATACCTCGAGGCATATCACCAGCTCACGGGACGAGAGCTGGATGTTTAACCAGCAGGTAATGAGCTGGAGAAGGCGGTGAACGCCACCGACTGGATCATTGGAGCGGTGATTTTCCTCTCGATCATCGAAGCTGCTAGCGCGGGATTTTTTCAGGGAGGGTTTGCGATTGCTGGGGTGGTACTGGGATATTTGCTGGCGGCGTGGAACTACCACGGTCTGGCGAATCGGTTTCGAAACTACGGTTCGGCGTGGCTGGTCGAGATTGCGGCCTTCCTGGTGATCTTGGCCGGGGTGATGTTGCTGGCGGGCGTGGCCGGGCGAATTTCCCGCTGGGTCATGCGGGAAGCGGGACTGACTTTTGTGGATCGCCTGCTGGGCGGCGCCCTGGGATTGTTGCGGGGTTGTCTGGCGGTCGCGCTTGTTCTGGTCAGTATGGCCGCGTTCACGCCCACCTCGAAGTGGCTGCAGGGTTCAGAATTGGCGCCCTACTTTCTGGTGGTGGGACGGGCTGCGATCTGGGTCGCACCCGCAGAACTGAGAGCCCGTTTTTATCAAGGTCTTGAACTGTTGCACCGGGAAGGGCACCCGGCGCGCTGACCGGCCCGAGAAACTCTGGCCTGAAGCTTGATCTTCGACCGGGAACCGTGGAGAGCGGGGCTCTTCCAGGTTCTAAAGAAAGAGAGAAACCGTGAAAGACCAACTCGAAGCACTCGTGATGCAGATGTATAAGAGCAACATTCTATACTCCGAGGCGGTGCGCGAGTTCAAGAAGCGGTTCATCGTGACCGTTCTCCAGGAAAATCAAGGCAATCAGTGCCGCGCCGCTCGCCAGCTCGCGATGCATCGCAATACTCTTAGTCGAACCATTTCAGATCTGAAGATCGACGTAGGACAATTGCGGGCGGGTGCCAAGCGGCCTCCCCGCAGCGCCCGTCCTATGGCCTATGAAAAGAAGGCCCTGCGGTGACGCTCCTCGCCGGTCGGCTTTAGCACTGCAAAGCAAGGAAGCGCAGCGGGAACAGCTGCCGGATCGAAGCCAAGCGAGCTTCCCTTATTGACTGGGACGCTTGTGGACGGGCGGTTTCTTGGCGGTGAGCAGCGCCCCCTTATCCATAGTCATTACGAAGGGACTGGGCGTATAGGAAACGGGCGTACCCTCAAACTGAAGACTGGATCCCACCTTGGGCATCAACCGATCCGGAATCGTCCCCGACATGGTTAGAACAATGTCCGCTCGTTTCTGGTCGATGTCGTCCTGGCTTTCCGCGATATGGATTTCCGTGGCGGTCGCGGCGATCACCTGGCCTTCCATCTGCAAAGCCGTTCCCTTGATCGCACTCCAGACCTTCTCCTGGTCCTCCGGTTTGCCGGCGGAGAGCACAAGCTCCCAATCGGCGAAGCTCAGCTGTTTGAGTTCGCTTGGAGTCTTGTTCTTCACCAATTCGGCAGCCTGCTCGGCGGGGGTGGGAGGAGTATACTGGCCAATCTTGAAATCCGCTGGGGGAAGAGGATTCGCCTTGGCTGTGGCCAAGAGATCCGTCCAACCCTGGTCTGAACCGTGATATTTCACGTACTGGTTCTTACCATAGGCTTCGATTTGCGCCTGGCCGGGAGAACCCGCCGCCAGGCTCGCGGCGCGAGCGATAAAGAACAAACCTTCGACCTTATTGGGCGGAGTCCCGGTGAGATCGGCTAAGGCCAGCGGATAGACGTTGCGCAGCTCATTCGGGTCGCCCTCGACCGCCGCTTTGAGGTTGGCCTGGGCGCGTGGGTAATCCTTACCCTGCAGGGCGGCAATTCCGGCGGCCCCGTTGAAGATCACGCTGGCTTGAGTCTTGAGCTTGTCGAAATCTGCATCGGACATTCCCTCGGGCTTGGTAGCCGTCTTCAAAGCCTCCAGACCCTGGTTCGCATATTGGGCGGCGCTGGCGAGGTTCTGCTGGGGGTTTTGATTCGCCTCAGCCGCTTGTCGCTTGGAAAAGACCAGCAGAGCCAAGGCGCGCAGGTTATTGGGATTGGCTTGCAGGATGCGCTGGGCGGTGTCTAGCATTTTCGCCTGATTGCCAGCTTGCTGGTAGGCACTCATCAGCACCTCGAGGGCATCCTCCTTCATGACGCTATTGGGATACTGAGTGAGAAAAGCTTCGAGGCCGCTGATCTTGCCGCTCGGGTCCGTCTGCTGAATGGCGCCCACGTAGGCGTTATATTCGGCTGGATCCTTGATTTCCTTTTTCTGTGGTGGCTGGGCCGGTGAGGGGGCCGTTGGCGCCCCAGCCGCGGGTGGTGTCTGCGGTTGCGTTGCACTCTGCTGAGCCCAGGCTGACGCAGCAAACGTGATCACAATCGCCACTAGACTGGTCTTCATTTCAAATGGCTCCTTAAGCGCTCAGGAAATGGCTTCCGCTATCACTGCTCAACCAAAATCGCTGCCTCACCGAACTCTCGAGGGCATGCGATGCGAATACCAACCAGTTTTCTTGCCCTCTGACACCTATGTCCGGTTAGCGGATTATAAGTATGTACCTTGACGAAGGCAAGTTCGCAATTTGACAGGTCCATCCACTGCTGTAAGATGCGGGAAAAGATTCCCTGTAACTCGAAACGCAGAGTCTTAAAGAAGGTTGCGGATGACCGACAGACAAGGCGTCCCACTCGACGGCCAAGTGGCGATCATAACCGGCGCCGGACGGGGCATTGGTGCTGCCATCGCGCGTCGGCTGGGTGCGATGGGGGCGGTAACCGTTCTCTGCGGGCGAACCCGCGCCAGTTTGGAAACGACCGCAGACGCCGTGCGGAAACAGGGTGGTCGAGCCGAAGTCATCGAGTGCGATGTGACCGATCTCGAATCGGTGGAGGCCATGGCCGCGCAAGCGAACGAGGCTTTTGGTAGGGTCGATATCCTGGTCAACAACGCAGGAATTGGAACCTTCGAAGGGCCTCTGCACCAGCTTCCCCCGGAGTCCTGGGAGCGGATGCTGAACACGAATCTGCGCGGGGTCTATTACTGCATTCGTGCCTGTGTGCCGGCCATGATTCGTCGCCGTGCGGGACACATCATCAATATTTCTTCTTTGGCGGGTAAGAATCCATTGCCGAATGGCGCGGCCTATGCCGCCTCCAAGTGGGGATTAAACGGGCTCACCTACGCCGTGGCCGAGGAGTTGCGGGGTTACAACATTCGGGCCGCCGTGGTTTGTCCCGGATCGGTAGCCACCGCCTTTGGCCCTCATGCCGGAAAAGACCCGGCGAGAATGCTCCAGCCCGAAGACGTGGCCCACATCGTGGCCATGCTGGTGACCCAGTCGCCGCAATCCTTTGCCAGCGAGGTACTGCTGCGCCCGAGCCTCAAACCCTAGCGCAGTCCAGCTAGCTAGGACCACCCTTCATTTCTTGAAAAGATTCTCGAAAGCTTGGCGTGCGTCGGTGGGTCGCACCGCGCTGGGTGTCGAGGTCTCTTTTTCTACCCCGACCCGCATGGAGTAAAACGTGCACTGGTTGCGCTCGTCCTTGCGCGCGATGCGCTCCTGGATGGGCTGAGTGCATTCGAAGCGGCTGGAGGTATCAAAGTACGTGCATTGCCGACAGGAATGGAGTTCAAAGGCACATTTTGGACACTTGGCGGTAGGTTCAATTCCAACCGGGAGCAGTGTTCCACATTGAGCGCAGCGAGACACCATGCGAGTGCCCGGCATTTGCAAGGGTCGCGGTCCAAACGTGTCTTTCTTAACCGGCTTTCCTGGCTTGTCTGACGGCTGCTTCTGCCGTTCCTCACCCCGGTCCTGATATCCGCGTTGGCGGTACTTTCGATCTGACACGACAACCTCCTGCTGGGCTGACATTGTCTCTCTCGGAAGCTCTCCCTACAAGTCCCAACTCGGCAGAAACCGTGAGGAGGCTGATCTCCGGCTCCACAGACCTCCCGCGACCTCCTGCCGTTGAACATGCAATTTGTGCTGAGCGAACCTCAGCGCTCGGTGTAGGATGCTGAGTCGAAGCAAGGAGCGCGCCACGGTGCAAACGACTCCCGCACGGGGAAAGCCCGATTTTCGGGCCCACAATCTTGCCAAACCAACAAGAGGTGACAATCCCATGAACGTCCGGACGATTGCAGTCCTTCTGTCAGCGTTGTTGAGCGTGAGTCCGATTGCTGCCCAGGACACACCCTCGGCGGCGTTGTTGGTACTGTCGAAGCGGGACCAGACTTTGGCCATCGTGGATCCGGCATCGCTCCAGGTGCTCACCACCCTGCCGGCCGGGCCGGATCCTCACGAAGTCGTAGCCTCGACGGATGGCACGATGGCGTTCATTGCGAATTACGGCGGCGGAGCGTACAACACGATCTCGGTGGTCAATCTAACCGCGCAGAAAGCACTGCCGCGTATCGATCTCGGCGCTCTGCGTGGACCGCACGGGCTCGCGTTCGTTGCCGGGAAGGTGTACTTTACCGCGGAGATCAATAAGGTGATCGGGCGGTATGATCCT
This sequence comes from Terriglobales bacterium, assembly GCA_035623335.1. GTDB lineage: Bacteria > Acidobacteriota > Terriglobia > Terriglobales > Acidobacteriaceae > JAFAGX01. The sequence continues at coordinate 20,589 of DASPTQ010000208.1, read as the reverse complement.
GCTACGGAGAAGATCGATTGGGTGCTAGGCACGGGACAGAATCGGACGCACATGATTGCCGTCTCGAGCAGCCTTGATCACATCTTCACATCGAACGTGAACTCCGGAACCATCAGTATCATCGAGCGGACGACTGAGCGGTCCGAAGGACATACGCCGGACTGGGATGAAACCGTGGTCGACACCGGCCCCGGAACCGAGGGTTTCGACATCTCCCCGGACGGCAAGGAGCTCTGGTCTGCAGCGGCCGAGGACGGCACGATTTCTATCATCAACGTAGGCGCCAAGAAGCGGGTCCAAACCCTGCAGGCCGACGTCAAAGGAGCGAACCGCCTCAAGTTCACCCCCGACGGCAAGCTGGTTTTTGTCTCCAGCCTGTCCGGGGGTGGGGGTCTCGCGGTGTTCGAGGCAAGTTCACGCCGAGAGGTCAAGCGAGTGAATGTCGGACATGGTGCGGCCGGAATCCTGATGCAGCCGGATGGCTTGCGCGCCTATGTGGCGTGCAGTCCCGATAACTATGTTGTGGCCATCGACTTAAAAACCTTGGAGATCACTGGTCGTATCAACGCTGGCCACCAACCCGATGGCCTTGCCTGGGCCGTGCGCCAGTAGCCTCAGCGATCCAGGCCTGGTTGACCCATCGAAGTCTTCCCAGCCAGCACGATCTCAGCTAGGAGCGGTTGGAGAGTCTTCTGCATGATGCTCGGTTCGCACTCCTGAGCCTCCGTAACAGTTAGATGAGCCGCAGCCTGTTGGCAGCGCGTCGGGTCGCCCCGATGCTACAACAAGACCTAGCTGACGGCCTTCTTGTGGAATTGGCGCAGCCCGACTAGCAGCAGCAAGCAATCGAAGGTCGCCAGAGCCGCCAGGATCCAGGAAAGCGCCAGGTGCGGAAACTGGGGCACGAGGGAGGCCCGCAGCCCTTCGCTGGCATAGGCCAGGGGATTCAGGAGAACCAACTTCTGCAGGATGGGAAAGTTGCTCAGGGCGCTCCAGGGGTAATAGGTGCAACCGAAAAATATCATGGGGGTGAGCACCATGCTGAACATCAGCCCGATGTGCTGCTGGTCCACGCTGCAACCGAGCGCCAGGCCGCCACAGGCGGAAAAGCTTGCCACCAACAGCGTAATGCCCAGAAAAAGAATCGGATTCAGCAGGTGCAATTCCAGTCCGGGACGAAGGATGATCCAGGCCAACGGAATCACTACCCAGCCAGCCACCAGGGCCTGAATCAGACCGGCTACGACCTTTTCTACGGCGACCCAGGAAATATCGATGGGGGCCAGCAACCGGTCTTCGATTTCGCGAGTGAACTGGAACTCGGCGATCAGGGGCATGGCGACGGCCCAAACTCCCGTGAACACCATGCTGATGGCCATGATGCCCGGAAGCAGAAGACTCTTGTAGGCGGCAGGAAGATAACCGCTGCCCACCATGACGCGGCCGAAAATGAAAACAAACAACAAAGGCTGCAAAAAGGTCTGCAGAAGCAAAGGAATCAGATTGCGCCGTGCCACATGCACGTCACGCGCCAACAAGGCCAAGAAAGCTTTCGCGTTCATTCCCGCAAGCTCCTGCCCGTGTGATGAAGAAACAGGTTTTCCAGACTGGGTTCGGAAATATGCACGTCCGACAGCTCCACGCCCAGAGCCGCGGCTGCGCTCACGATCTCAGGGATCAGGGAGCCGCCCCGGCCGGCATAAAGGTCGGCCCCGTTAGAGCCCGACGCACGGACCTCGGTTACGCCCGACAGCGTGGCAAGGCGCTCAAGCAAGGATTCAGAATGACACCCGAAGCGCAGGCGCAGGAGAAATCCGCCGGGAATCGAAGCTTTCAGTTCGCCCGGCGTGCCCGCGGCGATGATGCGCCCATGATCAATGATGGCCAGTTGCTGGCATAGTGCATCCGCCTCTTCCATGTTGTGGGTGGTCAGTAAGATGGTGCGGCCGTTGTGGTTGTAGTCGCGGATGATTTCCCACAGCAGCAGCCGGGTTTGCGGATCCAGGCCGGCACTCGGTTCGTCGAGGAACAAGACCTGCGGGTCATGCATCATGGCGCGTGCGATCGAGATCCGCTGCATCATGCCGCCAGAAAACCCGCGAACGAGCTGATCCGCTCGATCAGTCAGCTTGAAGCGCTCGAGCAAGGCGTTGGCGCGCTCCGCGCGTTGCTCGGCTCTGAGGCCGAAATAGGCTCCGTGGAAGAGCAGAATCTCGCGTGCGGTAAGGGAAAAATCCAGGTTGGGGCGCTGGGCCACGACTCCGATCTGACGCTTGGCGGCCGTCTGATCGCGCCACACATCGTGCCCGCCCACCCAGGCGGTTCCGCTGGTGGGGCGCACGCGGGTGGTCAGGATGCCCACGGTGGTCGACTTCCCTGCCCCGTTCGGACCGAGAAGACCGAAGATCTGCCCGGGGGCGACGTCCAGGTCGATACCGTCGAGCGCAGCGATCTGTGGCTTGGCATCCTTGTTGCGCTTGCGGGTCGAGAAGAAAGCGTCACTTCGCCCGGCTCCGGCGGGTGGAGACGAGTTATAAATCTTGCGCAGACTGCGAGTACGAATTGCCGAGTCCATTACCGGTAGAGCCGGACGAGAGCGCCCTCGGGCGCTGACGATCGAAGAAGCTGAAATTCTCACGGGAAGTATACATATGGTTGCGTGGAAACGCAGGGTTCCCCGACGGTGGTGCTGGAAGAAGCACCGCGCTACCTGGAAGACGCTTCGTGGAGCAGGTAGGAGGGATGCATCAGCCCCGTAGGAGGGTAGAGTTGGTCGTGGGTACGAGCGAAGCCGAGCCGCAACAGTAATTCCCGAGACGCTTCGTTCAAGGGGTGATGACCGGCAAACAGGGCCGCAGCCCCGAACGCACTGAACGCATATCCAATGACGGCGCGGCCCGCTTCGATCGCAAGACCTTGTCTCCAGAAGGTGGGCCGAAGGTGAATTCCGAATTCGTACACCCGCTCCTCCATGCGATAGGGTCGAAGCCCGGCACACCCCACGTGTTGGTGGCTATCCAACAGAAACAGTGGCCAATACTCGATACCATGTTCCTTCATCTGTTCGATTTCCTTGGCCAGGCGTGCGTGCACCATCTCGGGCGTGAAGCATCCACCTAGGAAGGTGGTGACTTCAGGGTCGCCCCACAGCTCCATGGCCAGGGGCAGGTCTTGGGTACTCCAGCAGCGGAAACCCAAGCGCGCGGACTTCAGAAAATACTGCATACGCGTTCAGACTCCATATGGAGCGCCCGATCAGTGCATTAAGCCTGGATCCTGGAAATACCCAGATGCCGTAGAGTTACACAGGAGAATTTCGGAGACCGATCGCCACACACACTTTCGGTGAGCAAGTCGGCGATTATTGTCCTCGGTGTCGGGGTCGACTCTGTCCGAAATCCTCGGTCACGTAAACCCTATTCCCCTCACGGACCGCCGCGAATCCTGCCACATTGTAATCGGGGTTGAGCAAGTTCTCGCGGTGATGGGGAGATTGCATAAAGCCGCGGTGCACCTCGGCTACACTCGCGGCCAAACCAACGTTTTCGCCTTCTGCACCTAGGTCGAGAGTGCTCGTGGCCGCTAGGCGCTCTGGCAGCGAGGGCTCCCCTGGCAATTCATGCGATAGCTGCTTCTCCGAGGCCATCAGCGCCGAGTGCCTCCGCGCCGCCCGCGTTAGTCCTTCCTCGAGCTCGAGTGGCGCAAGACCGGCCTCGGCCCGGGCCTGATTGGCCAGAGCGAGAAGCTGGCGCTCAGCCTGAGAGTTGTAGGCAGCAGAAGCCGCGTGCGGCGGTCGGGGAATGGTTGCCCATGGATTGGTTGACTGCTGGGCAGAGGCGGAGCCGGCTAAGCAAAAGGTCAACAAGGCAACGACAATTAGACGACGCATACCTGCGCACGCTCTTAAGAAATGGAACCCGACTACGGTCGCTATGTTTCTCGGAAATCCGCTGAAAGCCTGACTCCCCATAGGGAGGTGAAGTCGCCGTCGTGCGAACGAATGACCGCCGGCTCGGCAGTTACCTACCTCAGCTCTAGGCTTGCGGTTCGCGTACGCCTGCGCCAACCGGTCATCGCGATCCAATGCTTGCTCAACGGTCACCGTCCGTGAGATCGGCGTTGTTGCAAGGCAGTGGTTGGTGCTCTAGGCGCTACAACGGGCGATTGCCGTATAGACCCAGTTGGTACGGTAGGTAAAGACCGCCTCGCTAGTAGATGAAGGTGGTGGTTGCACCACCTTCATCCCGCTGTCGCGGAGAACATTCTCCGATTACGACCCTAGTGGGGCCGTTCGCCGTGAGAGCGTTCGCCGCCTTCCTGACGTTCTTCACCTCGGGGATTTTCGCCGCCACCTTCGTGAGACCTACTCACCGGTTGGCTGGCGCCTTCGTGAGGCCGATTCACCGGTTGGCTGGCACCTTCGCGAGGCCGATTCACCGGTTGGTAGCGGCTGTCCGGGTGGGACTCGCCGTTGTGCGGCGACGCGACGGCATTGTTCATGTGAGGCGCCCTGGCATCGGATCGCTCGGCCGGCGACGGAGGACGCGGAACGTTGTTGCGGTTTCCCCCCGGGTTCGACGGCCCATGCGGAGTGGATTCCCGGGCCGCCATTACTCCATGGCCCTCGAATTGGCCGGCCCTAGAAGTTGCAGCTATCGACGGCCGACCATGGTTTACCGAGGCCAGCAGCGCGCGGTTCCCGGCTGCTGTGTGTTCGTGCCGGAGCTGCTCGGCGGTTGCCACGCTATGCCGCTCGCGCATGGCCTCCATTTCGCCCGGAGTTGGCCGGGTGACCAGACCACCCGGGCCGCCGTTGTAGCTGACGCGATTCACGGTAACATTATTGATGACCGTGCGGTTGATATAGGTCGTGTGAATGATGGTGGTGTTGACGTTGGTAACCGCGGTGTTATAAGCAAAGACTCCGTGATCCCAATGTCCGCCGACGTAGTCCACACCTCCGTAGCCGTAGCCGTAATTAACTCCGCCGTAGAAGCCTACATGCGGACCCCAGTATCCGGCATGCCAGAGGTACGCGCCGCCCTCAAAACCCCAATAGCCGGGCGTCCATAGAAGACCGACGGCCGGTGACACAACCCAGGTGCCGGGCACCCAGTAATACCCATCCGGGCCATACGCCCAATAGCCCGGTGTCCAAATGTAGCCAGGAGCGGGACAAACAGGTTGAGGATAGACCGGCAGCATCGGCGGGCCGATCTGCACTGACAAGCCGACGCTGATCTGCGCCGGCGACAGGGCTGGAATGGCCATGATCAAGAGTGCAAGCAACAACAAACGACTAAAGCGAATCTTGCGCATTTGCGATCACCCCTTGTCGCAGGTTCTTTTGGTTCAGACTACCCTCCCACAGGGAACATCGGCTTGTTCCGAAAGGACTATGTCTTCCGGCGGTCGGCGGCAGGTGGCGCACGGCCATACCGAGTGACCGTGTGGCCACCGCCCGGCATGAAGCGTCTCGCTGTGGGATATTTATTCCGTCGAGTCTGCTGATCCAAATCAAGGGTTGGGTTAGAGTTCGTAGAGGGGACGCACCAGCACGACCAAGCCATCGGAGCAAGCATGCGGGTATCAAGGATGGTCAAAGCAGAGCGCACGGCCGTCTATCATGCGTTTCTTGACCCAGAGACCCTGGTCTCGTGGCTTCCGCCGGATACCACGCGCGGCCAAGTGCACGTCTTCGAAGCGTGCGAAGGTGGCAAATTTCGCATATCGCTCAGCTACCAAGACCCTGAGCATTCACCCCACGGCAAACCATCCGATGACACCGACACCTTCCAGGGCAGGTTTGTCGAATTGGTCCCTTACACGAAGATTGTCGAAGTCATCGAGTTCGAATCCGAGGATCCAGGCTTTGGTGGCGAGATGAGAATCACCGTGAGCCTGGACGACGCCGACGGCGGAATCAAAATCACCATGCTGTACGAGGACATACCAAGAGGAATTCGCCCTGAAGACAACGAACGAGGCTCGCAATCATCTCTCGAGAAGCTGGCCACCCTTCTCGAGGCGAACGGCCAGGATCCACGATGCCATCCCCAGCAGGGAATTCGCGGTGACGGGGTCAAGTCCGGTCGCTGAATTGTAATTCGGCATATCGGGTGCTACCATCCGAAGAGGTACGGTAAAGACCCAGGAGGTTCTTTATGTCCGATAGAGACGGCAACACTTTCCTTTGGTTTATTGCGGGTTTGGGATTAGGTGTGATTGCCGGAGTTCTCTACGCGCCGCGTCCGGGCAACGAAACACGCGACGCACTGCGATCCAAGGCCGAGCAGGGACGCGATTTCATGCGGGAACGGGCGCGCCAGGCCCGTGAGCAGGCCGGCGAATGGGCGGATCGAGGGCGTGAGGTATTGCAGCAGCAAAAGGAGCAGTTTCGTTCCGCCTTTGAGGCTGGCAAGCAGGCCTATCAGGAAGTGGCTCGACCCGAGAGCAGTGGCCCGACTACGTGAGCTGTATCCGCGGCAGGGGCTGTGACCAAGAACTCACAGCCGGAGCTATGTGATGGACAATCTGACAATCTTCATTGCCGTAACCTCAGCCGCCGTGCTGTTGCAGGCGGGCATCTTGGTCGCGATGTACTTGGCGGTTCGCCAGAGCACAGCGCGCTTAGAAGCGCTGACCAGCGAAGTGCGCAGCAAGGTCTTACCCACGGCTGAGTTGGTTCAGTCCATGCTCGTCGATCTGCGGCCAAAGGTCGAGACCATCGTAACCAATGCCAGCGATTCCACAACCGTGCTGCGGAGGCAAGTGGAGCGACTGGATGCGACCATCAGCGACATGGTTGATCGCGCCCGGCTGCAGGTGATTCGTGCCGACGAGCTTTTGGGTCGTACTCTTGATCACGTGGAGCGCACTACCGAACTCGTGCATAAGACTGTCGTCTCTCCGGTGCGGCAGGCTTCGGGTTTGATCCAAGGCCTGGCTGCCGGACTGGAATTCTTTTTTACCGGCAGACGGCGCGCCCGTCATTCTTCGCCGGTAGCGCAGGACGAGATGTTCATTTAATACGGTTTTGATGGGTGGAGCGGTTCACCCGTGTCCTTCGTCTGGCAAACCGGGAGGCGCTGGAGCTCACTCAACCTGCAGAATCATCTGCGTACCGCTTACTAGCTTCACATTGTGTTTCTCCGAAGTCAGGACTGAATCCTGAGCCGGTCCCGGAGCTAGCGATAGTTCCGGCATGCCTTGAACTCCTTCGGCATTCAGTGAAATCCTGCCGCCCTCGGGAGTCATCCCGCTTGGCGATCCACCGGGGTTTCCCATGGTCCCGGCATTCGGCGCGCCAGCCGCTTGTCCCGCACCGCCACTCCCGCCTTGGGACATCCCGCCGCGGTTGGAAGGCCCCACGGGGGCGGTTCCACTCGGCATCGGACTGGTATACGGGGTCGCCATCGCAACGTTTTCGACCGGCTTGGCTAGTGCTTGAATCGTGGCCTTCATCGGCACCTCGGTGCCGCGCTCCAAGTCGAGCTTGTCGAACGCAATTTCGAGTCGGGAGGGAGAGCCTTTCTCGTGCGGGGAGGCGGCAACCACGTGCCCGATAATCTTCGATCCGCGGGGCGCGACGACCTCGCTTTCTGACTTGAGCTCGTCCAGGGTCTTAGCGAGAACAGGATCACCCGGTTTGGCCTTCTTGGCGTCGATCGTTTTGTCGAGCTCAACGCGGAGCTTGGTCCCGGCCGCAAAATGGGAGGCCTGTGCCGGGGCCGGCCGGCTTGCTTCGGTGGCTTGCTGCCCTCGAGAGAACCCGATCCCTAGGGCCGTCAACAACAGCGACAGTAGCAAACTCCTCATACTCGCTTTACTCCTCACCATACCAGAGGCATGTGGGCGAAGAAAGGTTTGCTCCAAGATCAAATTTTGCCCGGCGTCCAAGCCGCAATGCCGTCGAAGCCCTGGCGAAGGTCCGGAGTCAGCCTAAGGTGATTGGCTGCTGGTCGGGTCTTAGATGATCCAACCGCCACCAACGACGATGTCCCCGTCGTAGAACACGGCAGCTTGCCCGGGCGTGATGGCGCGCTGGGGTTCATCGAAGGTGGCTCGAACCTCATCCTGCCCGCAGGCTTCGATGACCGCCGGGGCAGCTTCATGGCGATGTCGAATCTTGATCGAAACGCGCATAGGCTCCTCGAGGACACCTACGCTGATGAGATTTACCCCCCGAGCCCGCAGCCTGCGTGAGTAGAGTTCCTCCTGGCTTCCAACCACCACTTGGCGCGCGTCACCCCTAATCTCGATCACGTAGAGCGGCGTGCCGGTAGCGAGACCCAGACCTTTCCGCTGTCCTACGGTGAAGTTGTGGATTCCCTCGTGCTCGCCCAAGACCTCGCCCGTCGTCGAGACCAGTTCTCCGGCCGTCTCGGGCAACGACTTCCCTTGCTCTGCCAAGTACGCGTCCAGAAACTTCTTATAATCTCCGCCGGGGACGAAACATATCTCCTGCGAATCCGGCTTCTCGGACAATGCCAAACCATGAAGCCGCGCCAATTCGCGAACCTGGGGCTTGGTCATCCCGCCGAGAGGAAAACGCGTACGTGCCAGCTGCGCTTGCGTGAGACCGAAGAGAAAGTAGGTTTGGTCTTTGGCGGCATCGGTAGCGCGCTTCAGCAACCAACGTTCGCGGCCTTTGTCCCACTCCACTCGCGCGTAATGACCTGTGGCGATTGAGTTAGCACCAATCTGCTGTGCCACAATAAGAAACTTATCAAACTTCAAGTGATTGTTGCATAAAGTACAGGGAATCGGTGTGCGGCCCGAAAGATATTGGTCGACAAACGGTTCGACCACGTCTTGCTCGAAGCGTTCCTCGTGATTGACCACGTAATAGGGAATGCCGAGCGTTTCAGCAACCCGACGCGCATCGTACACATCGTCGAGAGAGCAGCAGCGTCCCTGCACGGTCTCTGGCATACCTGGTCGCCCCGCCAGACGACGCTGATTCCAGAGCTGCATGGTCAATCCAATCACGCGGTACCCCTCGGCCCGCAGGATGGCGGCCACGGTGGAGGAATCGACTCCACCCGACATGGCAACGGCAATGGTGGGACTGTTATCCATGAATAGTTTCGAGCCAACCGAACGGGACGAACCGGCTCTAACCATTGTATCGAAGGCGAATCTTGGCGTGACCGATTCCCCGCATCCTTGAGGTACAGGGAACCGCTCCGATCGGCCCAGAAGGGCCGCCTGCTACTTTGATGTAGCCGCGGGATGGAGAGGGCTCAGCTCTCGAAGGCGTGCCACGGTTTGGGGAACCAGACCCAGGGCAAATTCGACCTCGTCGGGACAGTTCTGCTTGCCAAGACTAAAACGTAGGCTGGCTCGGGCCCGCGCTCGAGGCAATCCCATGGCGGTGAGGACGTGGGATGGCTCGATCGCTCCGGAAGAGCACGCCGCTCCGGTCGAAACCGCAAGACCCTTGAGATCCAGGGCAATGACGAGGGCCTCACCCTCAAGGAAATCGAAATAGAGATTGGTGGTATTGGGAACACGAGGCGCGCCATCGCCATTGACCCCGGTGGCCTCTATTTCGGCCAGAATCTTCTCCTGGAGGCGATCCCGCATGGCGGATATCCGCCCGGGATCTCCGCCACTGAGCGCTTGCTTGGCCATGTCGGCTGCCTTGCCGAGACCCACGATCCCGGCGACATTCTCCGTGCCCGCGCGGCGGGAACGCTCGTGGTTCCCCCCATAGAACATGGGCTCGAGGATGGTTCCCTTACGCACATAGAGTGCACCGATTCCTTGGGGCGCATGCATCTTATGCCCGGAAATGGAGAGCAGGTCGCAGGCGATGCGATTCACATCAATCGGGATCTTGCCAGCCGCCTGCACCGCATCGGTGTGAAAGTACACATCGGCTTCGCCAGCGATCTTGCCGATTTCCTCGACCGGCTGCAACACGCCAGTCTCGTTGTTCGCCATCATGATCGTGATCAGCTTGGTATTAGGACGCAGGGCCCGGCGGATGTCGCCAGGGTCAACCAGTCCGCGACCGTCGACGGGAAGGTACGTGACTTCGCAGCCGATCGACTCGAGATGCTTGCAGGAGTTGAGCACCGCGTGGTGCTCGATCGTAGAGGTGATCACGTGGTCCGAGGACCGGAGCAAGCCGAATATGGCAAGGTTATCGCCCTCCGTGCCGCCGCTGGTGAAAACGATCTCGGAGGGCCGGCACGCGAGCAGGGCGGCGATGGATGCGCGCGCACGCTCGACCGCCGCTCGCGTCTCCTGGCCATGATGATGGATGGAAGATGCGTTCCCAAAGTGCTCCCCAAAGTACGGCTTCATAGCTTCAAAAACCTCGGGCAGCAGGGGGGCCGTGGCGTTATTGTCGAAGTAAACTCGGTGCATCAGGACCATTTTACCGCGCTCGACGAGGGAGGGCTTTCGAGGCGGCCAGGGAGCACCGGTTGACTACACTGTGGCCCCCGAATGGCGTAGAGGAAGGTGTTCCAATGGAATCGAGCTAGCGAACTCGGCTCAAATGGCGGCGGGATCGAAGTCATCGATGAGAGGAGGGTTTTGAAGCATTGGACAACGCCTTCTCTTCCTTTAAATATCCGGCGCTCAAAGTAGCCTTGTTCTTTGCGATTCCGATCAGGGTCGGATAGAACTGCACAAAAGTGGTATCTACGGCGCCGTGCTGCTCGTGACACGAGTAGCAGGCGGCTTCTCTCGGCACCATTTTTGCGGTGTCGTTGTCGGCGAATCCGAAGAACGCCCATTTGCCGGGAAAGCGTGCCGCGTCCTTCACGTGCACCTCGCGGTCCATCAGCTCAGCGGTCTGGAAATGTCCGCTCTTGTTGATGGAGCCGTTCGTTGCCGCCAGTCGGACCTCGAGCACCAACACGGTCTTGTCCGGCCAGGTGCCGGTCTGGGTAAACGCCTTGTAAGCCTCCGGATTCACGAATACGTTGTCAAACATGGAATGTCCTGCCATTCCGTTCGGAGAATAGCTCATGTCCACACCCGACGTCAGATAGATCCACTCGCGGTATTTCGCCGGGAAGACGAGTTTCCCATCTTCTGTATAGCTTGGCCCTGACGACGGGCGCTGCGCTTGCTGGCTGGTTGCGGGAATGACGCCTGCGCCCAGGTATAGCCAAAGACAAGCCACGCAGACTACAGGTGTCACTGGAAAAGACGTCAATTTCACCTCTTTTTTGTCCCCCCCGGTACAGGGCGTTAGACTCTGGCAGCGACCTCTGGTTAGCATCTGCGTTCGCTCGAAGAGTCCAACGGGTCTGGCTTCCCCCCAAGGGAAGTTCGAACACGCTGAGGCGATGGCCCTACGCGTTGGCCGCGAGTTTACCGATGGATCGGATCACGAAGATAGCCCGGGCTGGCTCAGCTTCGGTTGGAAGCGAGGAGCCTCGCGGCTATCTCGCCTCCCAAGGAGTGTAACGCCTGGGATAAGGCGGACCGGTGTACTCGGCGCGGGGGCGAATCAGTCGGTTGTCATCCAGCTGCTCGATCACGTGCGCTGTCCATCCACTAATTCTCGAGACGGCGAACACCGGCGTGAACAAGTCCACATCGATTCCCAAGGTGCGATAGGTTGAGGCCGAATAGAAGTCGACGTTGGCGTTGAGTTTCTTATCGGCTTTGATGAAGTCTTCGATGGCTTGGGAATACTGGAACCATTTCGGTTGTCCACTGGAACGCCCGAGATCTCTGGACATCTGACGCAGATGGGTAGCCCGCGGATCCTCTGTGTGATACACCCGATGGCCGAAGCCGGGAATCTTCTTCTTCTGCGCCAGCATGCCTTTGACATAGGCCACTGGATCAGAGCCAGAACGGTCAATCGCCTGGAAGACATGGAAGACCGCCTCGTTGGCCCCGCCGTGCAAGGGCCCCTTGAGACAACCAATCGCCGCCGTAATGGCGGAATGCATGTCGGAAAGCGTCGCGGCCGTGACTCGAGCCGCAAAGGTCGAGGCGTTGAGTTCGTGATCGGCGTGCAAAATCAGCGCGATGTCCAAGGCTTTTTCGGCGGTCTTCGAGGGCCGCTCGCCGTTGAGCATCAAGAGAAAGTTGGCCGCGTGCGAGAGCGAGGGATCAGGCGGAACTACGGTCTTGCCCTTGCGGATGCGGTCATAGGAAGCCACGACCATCGCGATCTGGGAGGTCAAGCGGATGGCTTTATGCAGATTGGCTTCGTGGTCGTTCCTCTTCTCTTCCGGATCGAAAAACGACAGCATCGACACGACGGTGCGCAGCACGTCCATCGGCAGAGCATCTTTGGGCACGGACTGCATGAACCGGTAAATCGAAGCATCCAGCTTGCGCTCTTCCGCGAGACGGAGGTTGAGTTCGTTTAATTCATCCCGGGTGGGCAGCTTGCCAAACCAGAGCAAATAGCAGGTCTCCTCGAAGCTGGACCGATCGGCCAGTTCGTGGATATCGATACCCCGGTAGGCCAGGACGCCCTGTTCACCATCGATATAGCAGATACTGGAGGTAGTGGCGACCACGCCCTCCAGGCCTTTCGCCGGGTGTGCGGTTGTCAAGCCAGACATGGGACCTCGCTAATTCCTGGATCGTTGTTAGCCGCACGAGAAGGAAGGACGCGCGAATCGCAACTAACTTTTATACCGCAACTTCTGCTTACTTTCCAAGCCGCTTCCCGGCGCCGGGCATTACCGGAGGCACAAAACGGTCCGATTACTGCCCCCTTCCCGCGGTGACTGTTGCACCCGCCAGAAATCGCCGCATCGGGTCCGGCTGCTTCGGTTCGCTTGATGAATTCCAGGGCTGCAAGTCTCGCCGCCTCGCACGTTCCCAGTAGTTGACGTTCAGGTACCTGACCTTCGATGGAACGGCTCCCACCCGCGGTTCGCGGTTACAATCTGGAGTGAGGCTATGCGCTGGTTATGGTCGCTAGCGGGTCCGATACTGCTGTGCCTGGCGGCTCTCGCAGCTGACCAGCAGCAAAACCTCCTTACCCTTCCCTGCAGTCAAGTTGCCCCCACGGGGTCCGCCTGCAATCCCTCCAAGGAAGACCTGAAGAAGGCCGAGGCAGCCTTTGCGAAGGCCCTCCGATTGACCAAAGAAAAGCGCAAGGACGATGCCTATCAGGAATTTGACATCGCCGCCCGGCTGGTTCCGAGAAACCTTGAATACGTGACGGCGCTGGCCGTTGCCCGAGCCGAGCTGGTCTCCGAGCACGTGAAGCGGGGGAACGAAGATCTGGCCAAGGAACGTGCGATCGAGGCTCAGGCGGAGTTCCGCAGTGCACTCAGTCTTGATCCTGAGAATTCGTTCGCCCAACAACGTCTCGAAGACTCGCTCGGGGAGTCAAGTCCAACGACGAATCGCAGTGTGCGGCAGGTCGAGTATGCCCCCGAGCTGCACGTCATCCCCAATCCGGAGAAGCGTAGCTTCCATTTTCGCGGCGACACTCGTCAGCTGCTAACCCAAGTGGCCGGCGCCTTCGGGCTGGTTGCCGAGCTCGACGAATCCGTGGTCTCGCGCCGCGTCCACTTCGATGTGGACGACGTGAACTTCTACAAGGCGATCGAGGCAGCCTGCGATGTGACGGGCACATTCTGGACTCCGCTGGCGGAGAAACAGATTCTGGTCGCTAAAGAATCGCCTGAGAACCGGCGGTTGTTCGAGCGTATGGCGATGCGGGAGTTCCAAGTGAGCACGGGCACCACGCCCCAGGAGATGATGGAGATCACGAATGCCCTGCGGACCATCTTTGAAATCAAGTTTATCCAGCAACAAGCGCAATCCGGCGTTTTGGTAGTTCGCGCTCCGGTCGCGCTGCTCGATGCGGCTACCCAGTTCCTCGAGAACCTTGGCCGCGACCGCCCGCAAGTCATGCTCGACGTCAAGGTTTATGACATCGATCATCAGTTCACCCGCAGCCTCGGAGTGCACATCCCCAACACCTTCACCTTGTTCAACATACCCTCGGGAGCCTTGGCAGCTTTAGCCGGCTTAGGGGGACAAAACATTCAGAGTCTGATCAACTCGTTGATTGCGAGCGGCGGTATCAATCAGGCCAACGCCTCGGCCATTTCTGGCCTGTTGGCTCAGCTGCAGGGCCAGCAGAGTTCGATTTTCAGCCAGCCGCTCGCCACCTTCGGCGGAGGCTTGACCCTCATGGGCCTCACCCTGGATATGCTGGCGGTGCAACTGTCACTGAATGAAAGTTGGGCGAAACTTCTGGATCATGCGACCTTGCGGGCGGGCCAGGGGAAGGACACCACCTTCCGGATGGGCCAGCGTTATCCCATCATGAACGCCAGTTTCGCGCCGATCTTCAACACCCCGGCGATTTCGCAAGTGTTGCAGAACGGTACCTTTCAGGCGCCGATTCCCTCCTTCACCTACGAAGACTTGGGCTTGGACATCAAGGCAAAGCCCGTCATTTCGAGCACCTACAACGTTGACCTCGCGCTCGAGGTGCAGCTTCGTAACCTGGCCGGGCAAAGCCTGAACGGGGTGCCGGTCATCGCCAATCGACAATACAAGGCCAGCATCAGCCTGGCGAATGGCGAACCCGCCGTGGTGGCTTCCTCACTCTCGCGCAGCGAAATGCTCACCATGACTGGCATTCCAGGGCTGGGAGCGATTCCCGGGTTGAACAAGATCGCCACGACGAACAGCAAAACCACGGAGGAAGACGAATTGATGGTCGTGATTACCCCCGAGATTGTGGATCTCGAGCGAACCCGAAGCGCCGAGATTTGGCTGTCCAAATAGCTGCACCAGCAGAACCGTAGTTCTCTATTCCACATTGAAGGTAGGTGCCTGTCCTCGCAGGGTGCGAGCAGGAAAGCATCCGGGTGGCCGCCAGCTTGACTCAGGGTTTGCCGGGAAGGTCCCTGAACAGGGCGTGATAAATCAAGTGGGTAGAAGACTCGATCCAGCGATCAAGCTCGACCTTGGGCATGTGCACTGCCTGGGCGAGCAGGTTCCAAAAGAAACTGTCCATGATACGGGCCAAGCTGGGGATGTCAACGCCCGGGCGCGCGCCGGGCTGTGCGCTGAGCAGCCGGAACAGGGATTCGACGCGAGCGCTCGTCCACGCGTGAATCTCGGTTTGCTTGCGAGCCAAGTCCGGATCGAAAAGCGCGGCTTCCTGCCAGGCGCGATACACTCCCAGGTACTGAAGGTCGGTCGCAAAGGCGTGGGACAACAGGTGGTGGAGACCGGCTTGCACATCGAACTCGGTCGAGGGGCGGAGGTTCAGCTGGCCGAGCCTTTCGAGCAGCTCATTCATCAGCGAGAGCAACAGCTGCCGCTTGGAGCGGAAGTGCTGGTAGAAGGTGCCGACCGCGAGTCCGGCCCGCTCGGCGATTTCCTCGACGGAAGCGCGTTCGTAGCCTTTGGCACCAAAAAGAGCCCGCCCCGCGGCTTTCAGTCGAGCACGCTTGTCCAAGCTGCGCTTCTGATGGGGGAGCGAAGGGAGATCTTCGCGAGCGAGGAGATCTGGGCGCGGGGTCACGACCGCCGATGCCAATCGACGCTGACCCCCACGAAGGCGCCAGCGCAGCACCACAGCATCCACCCTCCGAAGGTACCTGCAACCTCCGGCGCCATGTTCGGAAACACCACGGGGAAAAAAGCGCTAGAAAACGGATCCAGGAGGAGCGTGGGGAGAGCAACCGAAAACGCACCCCGAAGCCATTGCTCCCGCTCGAGATGAAAGCGCAGGCAGAGACGGCGCACGAGCCCGGCCATTAAAGGAAAACTGACGGCGAACAGGATCAGCGTTCCCTTCCAGGCTCCCGGCAGGAGCAAATGCTGCCCCATCACGCGCAGGGCGAGAGTAGCTGTAATCCATATACCCAAGCCGCAGAGAAAGAGACGGGTATGCATTGTAATATGAATACGAATTCATATTCGCATTCCCCGTCCTGGAAAGTCAAGCGAAAAACCCGCACTCCGATCCAAGTAGCGCTCTTCGCCTGATTTCGCGCGCGCGGCTGAGCGGCCACTGCTGAGGGCAGGGCGATCACGAGATCGTTCTCGATTGACTCAATGGCTGCTGTTCTGTTTCACGGCAAAATCTACCAGCTCTTTGAGAACCTCGTAGCTGATTCCCCCGGCACTGAGCTGGCGTCCGTTAATGAAGATGGTGGGCGTGCTGTTAACATCGAGCGCCGTTCCTAACGCGACGGAATGCTCCACCCGAGAGGTGGTCTCCGGCTTGGCGGCGCAGGCAACTGTCTCGTCGCCGGTCACCCCCGCAGCCTCGGCGAACGCCTTCAATTTTTCGTCGGCATTGGCGGCCGTGATATCCGATTGCGCCCCGTAGACGCTCTCGATGAACTTCCAGAACGAGTCGTTCGAACGGCGACCGATGCAATCGGCGTATTGCGCCGCCTTCATGGCCCAATCGTGCATGGGCAGCGGGAAGTTCTGGAATACGATCCGGACATCCTTGTCCTCGGCAGCAAGCCGGTCGAGGTTGGGTTGGGCGTCTTTGCAGTGCGGGCACTGCAAGTCGCTGAATTCCACTACCGTGGCGGGAGCAGTCGCGGGTCCGCGCGAAGGCCCGTTCATGCCCTTCTCCAGTCGCTCCCGAGCGGCATCAAAGGGATGGTTACCGAACGGCAAAATCTGACCGATGACGGCGTGATGTTCGTCGGGACTGACATAAAACTTCTGGGCCTGTGCCCCGTGCGGCCCTTGAATCATAACGTCTACTTCCGCCAGGCCGGCAGCTTCGGAAGGTTTTATGCTGGTGATCTTCCAGCTGAGGGTGGAATCGTAACCGAACATCTGCTGCAAGAATGCGTTGACCAGGCTTTCCGACGGCAGCTTCGCGGCGGCCGTCGTTTGCGCCGGCTGGTGCGAGGAGGAAGGGGTTTTTTGCGCCGTCGCCACCAGCGCCAGCAGAAACCAAACCGGAACAACTCTGAGGTAATGATGCATGCGTTCCTTTCTTGGGAAAGGGAGATCCGGGCTAGACATCTGATTTGGCCGCGATTGGGAAGCGCCGCCCGTAGCCGAAGGCCTTCTCCGAAATCTTGAGACCCGGTGCCGCCTGTTGCCGTTTGTACTCTGCGCGTTCTACCATGCGGATCACCTTTTTGACCAGACTCAGCTCAAAGCCGTGCTCGGCGGCAATCTGCTCGGCGGTTTTGGATTCTTCGACATAATCTTCCAAGATTCGATCCAGTACGTCGTAGGGAGGCAGGGTGTCGCTGTCCTTCTGGTTGGGCCGCAGTTCGGCCGAAGGTGGCTTGTCGAACGTAGCCCGTGGAATCACGGGACGGCGCGAATTCGCATACTCGCTCAGACGATACACCAGGGTCTTGGGCACATCGGAGATCACGGCCAGTCCACCCACCATATCTCCGTACAGCGTGCAATATCCGACGCCCAGTTCGCTCTTGTTGCCGGTGCTGAGAACGATGGCACCGAATTTATTGGACAGGGCCATCAGCAGCGTGCCCCGGGCCCGCGACTGGATGTTTTCCTCGGTTTCGTCCTCCCGGCAGCCGGCGAACACCGGTATCAGAGTTTCCCGGTAATTCTCGAAGATGCCCGAGATCGGCAGAAGAGTAAAGCCAATGCCCAGATTCTCCGCCAGGGTCCGGGCATCCAGAATGGAACCGGGAGAGGAATAAGGTCCGGGCATGCCGACACCGATCACGTTCTCTGCTCCCACGGCATCCGCCGCAATCACCGCCGTCAAGGCGGAATCGATTCCTCCGCTCAACCCCACAATCACCTTCTGAAAACCGCACTTGTGAACGTAGTCGCGTGTACCCAGCACCAACGCGGCGTACGCACTGGCCTCCTCTCCCTCCACCTGCGGGTGGATTTCCCCGGTCAACCGGTCGGAATCAAAATAGATGATGTCCTCTTCGAAACTCTTGCCCTGGGCGATGACCTCACCCGCAGGGTTCAAGACCAGACTGGAGCCGTCGAAGATCAAGCTGTCGTTCCCTCCTACCTGGTTGACCATAACGACCGGGACACGTTGGGTGCGTGCGATGCAGGCGAGCATTTTCAAACGAAACTCGCGCTTGCCCAACCAGAAAGGTGACGCCGATATATTCAGCAGCAAGTTTCCTCCGGCCTTGATCAGCGCCTCCACCGGGTCGAAGGGATACAGTCTCCGCGTTCCAAAATGAGTTTCGTTCCAGGCGTCCTCGCAAATCGTCAAAGCCATCTGCTTGCCGCAAAACCGGAATAGGGTTTGGCTGCTGGCTGGGGCAAAGTTGCGCATTTCGTCAAACACGTCGTAGGTGGGCAGTAACATTTTGGATTGCACGAAGGCCACCTTACCGTCTGTGAGTAGGGCGGCGGAGTTCATCACCGGCTTGCCCGTGTCTGCGCGGGCGGGCGTCACCAGACCACAAATCACGCTAATACCCCGGGTCTTCCCTGCTACTTGCTCGATCGTCTCCCGATTGCGCGCGACAAAGGATGGGCGTTCTACCCAATCGCGAGGCGGATATCCGCAGATCGAAAGTTCCGGGAATAGGATGAGTCCAGCGCCTGCCTGTTGTGCGATCCGTGCGAACTCGACGATCTTGCTGCTGTTTCCCTGGAAATCGCCGACTGTGGGATTGATTTGTCCCAGCGCGACCTTCACACCCCTAGTTTAGAGGGAGAGGCCAAAGTAGCCAAGTCGGGGCGTCACTGGTCGAATAACGACTCGCCGCGCATCATCCGCGAGAGGATCTAGGGCCATCGAAACCTGCCATCGCCGCCGGAACAGCTCGCTGCTGAAGATGATGGTTGAGACACGGATCGGAACAACCGGGAAATGCGCCGGCCCTCAAATCACTCCAGGAAATTGGGAGGATTTCCAGAGGGCGGAGGGTCGGCTGGACGGGGTGGTGGAGAGGGTTTGTCCGGCAAGGACCCGGGGGAGTCGCTCGGCAGCTCCTCGCCCGGACGTCGGAGCGTGGGTGCATTGGGCGGTCTTTCCGTCTGCGACGCCTTGGCAACGCTCGGCTGCGGCGTGAGATCGATCTCCTTCGCGGTGCGAATGATTTTTTCCCCATCCACCTTCATGGTCTCTACGCGCACCACTTCGTCTCCAACAAAACGCACGAAATCTACATCCTGTGGCGGCTCGCCGTAAATCCAGTCTTCATACTCGGTCTCGCCGTCCTTCTCGCGAACTTTGTTGGGTGGGCGCCCCTTCGCATACGTCACCATCTCGCGATTCATGCCCACCAGCACTTGGTGATTCTTGATGGCGTCTCTTGCTTTGGGCGGAACCACCTCGAGATAGGCATCGAGCGCAGACTTTGCGTCGAAGTCGAAGACCGGGTGGAGGAGTTGCTTGAGCTGCTGTGGGTTCAAGTCGGGCACGTAGTGATCAAACAGCAGATCCACGTAAGAACCGCGCGGGTTGGCATTCGTATCACTCGGGGCGATGGGTGTGGTGCCGCCGGCTCCACCCACTTGAATGCGCTGGTACCACTTTTCTTTTTTGACCGGCCCGCCATTGATCTCAAAATGAATCCGATCCCCCTTGATATCGATGGCGCTGATGCGGGCCTGATCTCCCGGCTTTACCGACGGACCCCAAGTGGCGATCAGGGCTTGCAGTTCCTGGCCGCTGGGGGAAATCACCCCGTCCTTTAAGGTGAGCCCCTTCTTGCCCATAGGGAATGGAGCGCGGATATAGACGAGTTCTGACTGAAACGCCCGAATCAGATCCATGCGGGTTTCTTTCGAGATGGGTGGCGAAGAAGAAGCCGGTTGAGCGGGGGACGCTGCTTGACCCGAGGCGCTCGCGGTTGCCATGCCCAATAGAAGGGACATCCATACAACGTAATACCTGCATGGCTTCATGAGCCCCAGCCAACCTAGAGGACATTATAACGCCCTCGGCACCGGCACGAAATTCAGCTCGTAGGGCTAGGCTCAACGGCGTAGTCCAGGTCAAGGTCAAGACGGACTATGTGCATTGGATGCAATAGATAGGTAATTCCTCTCGCTGCGATTGTGACCCTTCAGCCGCTTTTTCCCAGCTCGTTTTGGACAATGCCGCGATGCGGTTTTCGATCAGCCGGCCGAGCGTGGAGTTTCGAGCACGGTGAGACCGTCTCGGGCCACCTGCCAGGGCAAGACTCGCCCACCGTTTTCCCCGATCGCGGTCGCCACGCGGCTTACGGTGCCTTCTTCGACAAGGAAAATCACGCAGCCTCCGCCTCCGGCGCCGCATACCTTGGCCGCCTGCCCGCCGTGTTTGGCGGAGATCGCGATGAGCTTGTCGATTAACGGTGTCGTGATACGGGGGGCATTGGTACGCCGGAGTTTCCACTCTTCCCGCAGCAGCTTTGCCATCGATTCCCAGTCACCACGAAGCAAAGCCTGATGCATGGAGCGCGCAATGGCGGCAATGCGTTCGAAGTTGCGGAAGATGTGTTGGTTTCCGTCGATGTGGGACTTGAATACTCTCCAATTGTTAATACCGGATTTGCGGGGTTCACCCGTATAGGCGAGCACAAAGCGCGACTCGATCTCTTGCGCAGCCAGCGGAACCGCTTCGCGGTGAATGCCATCTACGTCGAGATGGATGGCACTAACCCCGCCGTACAGCGCGGGGTAGTAATCCTGGCAACCGGTCGGCAC
>DASPTQ010000207.1:0-19070 GCA_035623335.1 Terriglobales bacterium | reverse complement strand
GACGAGCGCGCTAGCTCCGTTATGTACTTCACTGGCAACCATCGGCGTCGTCCTGGCAGCGCGAGGGGATATCCGTGCTTTGGCAATGAGCATGGTACTGGGGTCACTCTTGGAATGGGTCGTAGTGCAGTGGCAACTGCGACACGCTGGCGTTTCATTGTGGCCGGGCCGAATGTTTGGCAGCGGGGAATTGCGCCGTTTAGCTAAGGGTTCAGCCGTGTTGCTCGGGGGCACTTTTATAATGTCCTTCTCCCCGATGATTGAGCAAGGGCTTGGTTCGGGCTTAGGAAAAGGCACCGTGGCTGCGCTGGGGTACGCGAACAAGCTTCCGACGGTGCTCAATACCATTCTAATGGGCGCCGTAGGAGTGACCGTTCTCCCTTTTTTTTCAGAAATGCTCACGAGGCGAGATCACGCTCGTTGCCGACGGGCATTTCGCCTCTACGCACTGACGCTTCTTGTAGGAGGAGGTCTCTTAGTCCTTAGCCTAGTGGCGCTTTCCGAGCCGCTGGTAGCCCTAGCCTACCAGCGCGGCGCCTTCCACGCAGACGACACCCGTCTGGTTGCGGAAATCCAGCGCGCATATCTCATTCAACTCCCAGGCACGTTGGTGGGGATATTAGCGATGCGCCTTCTGGTGGCGCAAAGCGCTTACAGGGTAGTTGCGATCATTAACTCGATTTCGGTCGTCACAGCCGGCATGTTCGCCTGGACGCTGTCGAGACAGTTTGGAGCCATGGGCATCGCCCTAGGATTGTCACTTGCAGCCACGTCTTCAGGGCTGATTTGGTTTCTCGTGGCCTTACGCACATTTTCGCTGAACCATCGAATCGAAGAACAGGGCTAACGAGTCCCACCATCCCTGTAGTTGGAACAAGCACAGCAAGAACAAGAAACAAGGCGCTCTGTCACTAAGTGAGCACTTAATGGCGCTATTTCTCTACATATTATTAGGGGCCCAGATAGGCCTATTAGAGTGGCGTCGGCACTCCCGCGGTGAGCCCTTGAATGCCATGACGGCATTCAATGTCTCCTACCTTGTTTTGTTCGTGTTCGTGCCGCTCAACGTGATCTGTTTCGGAGAAGATGTAATCAGGCAGAAATACGCCTATGAAACCTACGGATCGGGTGACGCGTGGACGGCTTTCTGCCTGCTTTTTTCTTACATACTCTTTTCCCTGGGCTACTCGTGGAAATCGCCAAAAAAACGGGGAATCAGCTCTGGCCATGGGGCTTTTTCTCTCCGCGATTCCACGCGCGTTGCCAAGTCCATTTTTTTTATTGGCATTTTTCTAACGGCGGTTTATGTCATACAAATTGGGGGAATCTCGAAGGTAATTACAGAGGCAACCGCTGTCAGGTTCGGGGAGGTTCGCCTTGAAGGCAAGTACGTCTTCTACCGCTATTTTTCCCAATTTTCGGCGGATGCATTCGTCCTCTTCTTCGCCATCGTCTCGGGCAAGCGGGTGAGAAAGATAGGAATAAGGGCAAGGGAGAAGGTCTTTTTGTTCTTCGCCCTGGTGTTCTTTGTTTACTATGCCTTGTCGACCGCGGGCCGGCGACCATTCATCTACCCGATCTTGCTCTGCTTCCTCGTCTACTGGTCGATGGGGGCAAAGACAAATAAGGCAGCCATAGTGGCTTTGGCACTGATCTTCATAATAGCGGGATTGGGCACGATTCTAGGCCCGATTATTCTCAGCGGTCATGCGTCGACGGTTTTCGATATGTTCGACATCAACCAAGCCGATTGGAAGGTCCTATTAACTCTTACTTACGATAACACTCTGCAAGGCTTAGGCGATTCGTACATCCACTTTGTTGCAATGCAAAAGGCGTCTCTTTGGCAGTTCGGGTTTTTGAGAGACATTGTCAATCTGCCTCAAGACTTTCTCCCCTCACGACTGTTGGGGTTCCAAAGAAACTGGGAATTATATCGACAGATAAATGATTTCTTTGGGGAGCAACTCCCGGAGGCGTCAGACGGGGGGCCGCTGGGCGGTGGGGAGCCGCTGGGACTTCATGGATACTTGCTCGTTAATTTTGGGTACTTAGGTATGTTTGTGTTGTTCTTCGTTCTGGGCCTGTTTTACAAATGGGTTCATATACGCCTTAAGCCCGACGATTGTAAGGATGCTGTCGGCTGGCTGATCTACTGGTGGGTGGTGATAGGGTTCTTTGTGTATTTTCGGGACGGTTTCTTGATTTACGTCATCAAGGACCAGTTGACGTGGTGGCTTATCGCGGCGCTTCTGCTTTATTACCGCGCGAATCGCCAAGCGGCGCTGGCGAGAATGGGCGCGAAACCTTCCCTAACGAGCTACCATACCTGAAAACTTGCACAACGACAAGGAGCTCTAACGGATGACAGCGATCTTAAACGTTGTGACTTTGTCCCCACTCTTTGTACCTGCCGTCCTGTCAAAATTCAGAGAGGAAAACAGTTTCTTGTTCCACTAGAAAATGAAAACAATATGAGCGTGGAGAACGTCATTCTTCCGGTTGAAAATCTGAGACTAGGGTCGGCAACTGAACGACGGTTGAAGCGTGCTATACGCAAGACGCTTGCGGTGTTCGGATATGAGATTTATAGGGGACCCGGTCTCACGTTGAGGCGCCGGAAGTACATTGGTCTCGATATTCTGCGTGATGTTGGAGCGCTGCTAGGCAGAAGCCTCCGATGCATGATCGACGGTGGAGCGCATGTAGGCGAAACGGCCGTGAGCTTTTCGGACGCGTTTCCCGAGGCTGTCATTTATAGCTTCGAGCCTACTCTCCGGAGTTTTGAAGCGCTCCAGCATAACACCCGTCAAAACCCTCACATTAGACCGATAAATGCTGCTCTTGGTCCAGAGACCGGAAGGGCGAATCTGAACGTGAACAATTGTAGCCAAACAAATTCTTTTCTTAAGGCGGCGGCGGAGTCGCGCCGTTGGGTTCCGGTGGAATGGACGGCGACGACGATGACGCAAGAGGTTACCGTGTTTGCCTTGGACGATTTTGTCCCGAATCAACTGGGCTCCTGTGTGGATCTACTTAAGCTGGATGTGCAGGGGTACGAATTAATGGTACTCCAGGGGGCCAAAAGACTGCTGACGAGAGGGGAGATTCCCTTAATATACCTAGAGATTTGCCACGTTCCGCAGTATCGCGAACAAACATCCCTACCCGATCTCTATGACTTCTTATACAAATATGGGTATAGGCTGGTTAGTATCTATCCTATTGAGCATGACGTGCGCGCCAATAAGTATCGCCTGAGTAGCAATTTGCTGTTCATTCAAGAGTCTTACGGCAGGTCTAAATCCAGCTAGGCGTGACGACTGAAAGGACGCGGCTCGCGATTTTAAGAAAATGCTGGTGACTCTCATTAAAGACGCTGCCTTCGCGGCTGGCGTGACGCTAACGGGACAAATCGAAAGCGCCAGCGTATTTGATTTAATCGTGAAATTGAAACCGCAAGACTGCGGCACGGAGTTAATTCGAGTCGGAGGCGACAGAGACGGCGGATACCTCGTTCCCGCTGACCTCGAAGGGATAAAATACTGCTTTTCCGCAGGGATAGGCAATTCGGCAGACTTCGAGGATCATTTAGCTCGCTTGAACATCAAGTCTTTTCTTGCGGATTTTTCGGTTAACCGGCCTCCTATCGAAAGACCGGAATTCGTATTCGACAAGAAGTATCTCGGCGCTAATGACAAAGGCATTTTTTTTTCAATCAAGGCCTGGACAGAAAAGTACCTGGAGGATTTCAAAGGTGACCTGCTCCTAAAGCTGGATATTGAGGGCTCTGAATATGAAGCGTTAATCGCCACGCCGGTGGACGTGTTGAGTAGATTCCGGATCGTGGTTATCGAGTTTCACTACCTTCACAAAATGTTCGATTCGCTGATCCACCGTATCTATGAAGCATGCTTTGAAAGAATGTTGACGAACTTTCATGTGGCCCATATTCACCCAAACAACTGCTGCGGTAGCGTGAAGAAAGGCGAGCTGGAAGTTCCAAGGGTGATGGAATTCACTTTCTACAACAAGAATCGCGTGGCACGGACGATGGACAAACAAGAGTTTCCTCATCCGTTGGATCGAGACAACGTTGCAACCAAAAAGCCCCTCTGCTTGCCCAGGTGCTGGTACCGGTGACATCAATGGATTTTCGGCGTCGGAAAGTACAATTGCGTTGTAGAGAATCCTGAGAGTGTTCAGTTTACTGTGATAGGGGTCGGTTGATGAAGAAGGTTTGCGTATTTCATTTTCCGCGGATAGAAAACTTCCACGGATATTCGATCGATAGTTTGGATCCCGTGCCTTACTTTCGTGAAGGCGCCTCGCGGCTGGGGGCCGCCAAGGTGTTTAGTTTGCTCTACGAGGCAAAATGGATCGACGAGATGTATAGGGACAGAAATCCATCGTATATGCGCTTTGTTTACGATTTTGTAGATAAGTTCAAAGATGCCGACTTGGTTGTCTTTTTCAATGGCAACCCGGTCCATCCCGATGTCCTGTACAGAGATTTGGAGAGGCCCATCAAAATACTGGGGTTTGCCGACGAGCCTTTGTCCACCTATGTGAGGGGGATTCCTTACCTGTGGGCGTTTGATGGCGCGTTTTATATTACTCCCAGTTTTAACGAGACCACTCTCTTTCCGGATGCCCTTGGACGGTGGGGATGTAGCCAAACATATTGGCTAGCGAATGTCCCACCAAGACTCGATTGGCTACCTCAGGCATCAGTCAAGGGAAAGGCTTCCGAACGGGGACACCTATGGCCCCTTACCGAGGCACGCGCGGTGGCTCTGCGGCGTGGAGACGGATTCTTCAAAGAACGAGATATTGATTCAATCTATGTCGGCTGTCAATACGGCCCAAAGGTAGACCGACTGATCAGGCTCAAAGAACGGTTCGGTTCCAGGTTCAGAATTCATGGAAAGTGGCCTCTGGCCGGTTATGGTGGGATTGCTCGAGTGATCAAAGGAAGGCGGCCGCTATGGACCCGTGTTCGGCCAATATCGGCCGGTGAAAGGGCAAGCCTCTACTACCGGACGAAGATCGGCATCAACATGCATCTGTCGATGGTACCTAGGGAAACAGGAAACATGCGTATGTACGAGGTGCCTGCACACGGAATGATGTTGCTTTGCGACAAGGCGGGCATGAATGCACATGCTCAGATTTTCGAGCCGGACAAAGAAGCTGTTTTCTACGATTCCATCGAGGATGCGATTGAGAGGATCGAATACTACCTGGAGCACGAAGCGGAGAGAATTAGAATTGCGCAGGCCGGCTTCGCCCGGGTGCACCGGGACTACGACGGGGAGCTGAATCTGAAGAATTTTCTCGACTGGGCGACCTGCATACCTCAGCGCAAAATGAGTGTGGAGAGTGCGGCACAACTTGCTTAGCTTCGGTCCAATTTTCGAGCCAATCTTGAAATGACTCATCAGACGAACGTGCAACTCGAAGGATCGCGTGCACCCAAGGAATATTGGGAATGCTTGTGGGAGACCGGAAGTCTCCCACCACCTATCGATGTTCGGGATCGGTCGTTGAAATCGCTGAAATACCACGCGAACTTGCAATTTGCTTCGCTATTCAAGACCATTTTTGATGGCCCGAAGAATCCGGACATTCCACTTAGTCTTATTGAACTTGGTTGTGCGCGTTCCGTTTGGCTTCCTTATTTTGCGAAAGAACATGGTTTTCGAGTTACCGGCATCGACTATTCTTCTCTCGGCTGTGAACAAGCGAGGGCCATTCTGGCAAGGGAGGGCACCGATGGCGAGGTTATATTAGGAGACATATTTCAACCTCCCCTTCATTTGTTGAATAGCTTTGACTATATCGTCTCTTTTGGCGTGGTTGAGCATTTTGTAGCAACGGAGCAGTGTTTGAGAGCGTGCGGTCGCTTTCTCAAGGTCAGAGGACAGATGCTTACTGTCATACCAAACATGAATGGACTCGTTGGTTTACTGCAGAAATGGCTTGGGCGAGAGGTATACGACGTTCACGTCCCCTTGGACGAGAAGGCACTGCGACGAGCACATGAGGGTGCCGGACTGAATGTCTTGAGATGCGAATATTTTTGCTTCTCACACTTCGGCGTTCTCAATCTAGACCGCAGGCGACAATCGCTCGTCGGGTTGTGGTTGTCCCGGGCCTTAGTTGCAAGTTCTGCGTTAATCTGGCTACTCGAACGAGCTGGGGCCAAACTGCCAGCCAATAAGGTGACTTCACCATACATCATCTGCGTTTCGGAGAAGCAGTCGCCAAGCGAGAAGTTTGTGGAGTGAGCTCTTGGAGGTACCGGTTCTGCCGTGCGGGCTCTCTTTCAGCAGCTAAGGCCGCCCAATATGTCGCTTCACTCGGTCGCAGTCCTCAAACCAGATAGTAGCGAAGTCAAAGCATCCGAACGATTCCCATTTGGGAAGAACTGGCAGCGCTTTCTGAAGTACTTGACAGAGGAGCGCATTGCCGAAGCAGAGAAATCGCTCCGCACCATGCTGGAGGTTGAGGACCTCCGTGGGAAGTCGTTTCTCGATATCGGGTGTGGAAGCGGATTGTTCTCCCTGGCGGCGATGCGGCTCGGAGCCAGCAAGGTTCACTCTTTTGATTTTGATCCCGACAGCGTGGATTGCGTGCAAGAGCTAAAGCGGCGGTATTTCGCTACGGAGCAGAACTGGACGATTCAACAGGGGAGTGTGCTGGATCCGAGGTTCCTGTCCACATTGCGTCCATTCGACGTCGTCTATTCATGGGGTGTGCTGCACCATACGGGCAACATGTGGCAGGCATTGGAGAATGTGATCCCATGCGTGGGCAGCCATGGAAAATTGTTTATCGGACTTTATAATGACCAAGATGTTATTTCAACATTTTGGACAAAGATCAAGAAACAGTACAATCATGGGCCGGTGTGGCGCTTGCTGATCGTTTCTGTTTTTACTCCTCTTATTGCTGTTATGTTTTCTGTTAAGGATGTGTTTTTTCTACAGAAGAACCCGCTGTCTCGGTACCGGGAGTACAAGCGGTCTCGGGGCATGGCCTGGAGCACGGATTTATTGGATTGGCTTGGCGGTTACCCGTTTGAGGTCGCCAGGCCAGAGGCGGTTTTTGATTTCGTTAGGGCAAGAGGCTTCGAAATGGTAAAGCTGAAGACTGCAGGAATCACTTGGGGAATCAACGAATTTGTCTTTGTTGAATGTAGGCCACGTTTAGCCACATGACCAAAAAGAGAATGGATTTGCAAAACGAAAAGTTGGTTGTGGTAACTGGTGGTGGGGGATTTATAGGCGGAAGCCTGATTGCATCCCTTCGGGCGGAGGGGTATAGGAGAATCCGGGCAGTAGATATCAAGCCCTTCGAGGAGTGGCATCAGAGATTTGACGATGTCGAAAACCTGTCTTTGGATCTGAACCGTCGAGAGAATTGCGACAGAGCCGCGAAGAACGCTGGCGATATCTACAATCTCGCAGCGAACATGGGGGGAATGGGTTTCATCGAAAACAACAAGGCGCTGTGCATGCTTTCCGTGCTCATCAACACTCAAATGCTGCAGGCGGCTGTGGAGAATGGCACGAAGCGGTATTTCTTTTCGTCATCCGCCTGTGTCTACAACGGCGACAAGCAGAAAACCTTCGATGCCCCCTCCCTAAAAGAGGAGGATGCCTATCCCGCGCTTGCGGAGGATGGCTATGGCTGGGAAAAGCTCTTTTCGGAAAGGATGTGCAGGCATTTTCGGGAAGATTTCGGCTTGTACACCCGGGTGGCGCGCTTTCACAACGTTTACGGTCCCTGGGGAACATGGGACGGAGGACGGGAGAAAGCGCCGGCCGCGATTTGCCGAAAAGCGATTGCAGCGAAGGTTAGTGGAAAACACGAGATCGAAATCTGGGGCACCGGCGTGCAGACGCGAAGCTTCATGTACATTGACGATTGCATCAAAGGAATCCACCTGATCATGAATTCGGATATCGAGGAGCATATCAACCTGGGCTCGAGCGAAGCCGTCAGCGTCAACCAACTGGTGGACATGGTCGAGGACATTGCGGGGATCAAGTTGAAGCGCAACTACCTCTTGAGCGCTCCGAACGGAGTTAATGGGCGGAACAGCGATAACACGCGAATCAAGAAGTATCTGAACTGGGAGCCGAGTATTCCTCTGCGGGCGGGCTTGGACAAAACCTACGCGTGGATCTACGACCAGTATGTGGGGCAGCTTCGCGGCCTGGAATCCGGGCGACGAGCGGCTGTCGCATACTAACTGGCAAACAAATCGAGACTTGAAACAGCGAAACTCAAAACTGCTGAAATCGGACGTCTGAGGGTGCCAACACTCCGTCGCATCGCGTTGCTAATACGATCACTGGACTATGGCGGAGCTGAAAAGCAGGCAACAGTTTTGGCCAACGGGCTTGCACGCTCAGGGCATGCGGTTAGCCTGGTAGCATTCTATCCGGGATCAGCGCTACGCAGCCAGGTGTTTTCCGATGTGAGTGTGAAGTGCCTGGAAAAGCGAGGCCGGTGGGACATTCTTGGGCTGCTGCGGAATTTGCTTTCGGTGCTCAACGAAGAGCCACCCGATGTTCTGTATTCCTTTCTACCCGGGCCGAACGTTCTGGCGTGCCTGACGAAGCTGCGCTTTCCGAAGCTGAAAGTGGTGTGGGGCGTGCGCGCGTCCTATGTTGACTTCACTCGTTACGACCGGCTGACGGGGTTCTCTTACTGGCTGGAACGGCGATTCAGCGGGTGCCCAGACGTGATTATTGCAAATTCCGAGTCGGGGAGGCGGTACGCCGTATCTCAAGGGTTTCCGGATACGGATCGCTTCCTTGTGATTCCCAACGGCATTGACACCGAGTTGTTCCGGCCGGACGGTACGTTGAGAGAAGTGATTCGCGGCGAGTGGGGCGTGCTATCGCACGAAACACTTGTCGGAATTGTTGGCCGGCTTGATCCCATGAAGGATCATTCAACTTTTCTGGAAGCGGCAGCGAAGCTGGCACAACGCGCGGAAGGAATGCGCTTCGTCAGCGTGGGGACGGGTACGCCGGACTATGCGGCACTCTTGAGAGAGCAAGCATGCAGACTGGGGCTGGAAAAGCGCATGATCTGGGCGGGGGTGCGGGGCGATTTGCCCGCCATCTACAACGCGCTGGATCTGCTGGTGTCATCGTCGTCGTTTGGAGAAGGCTTTTCGAATGTTCTGGGAGAGGCCATGGCGTGTGGTGTGCCGTGTGTCGCGACGGACGTAGGCGATGCGCGGGAAATCCTTGGCGACAGCGACGCAGTGGCTCAGCCAAGACATCCCCAGGCGCTAGCGATCAGGGCGATGGCGATATTGGAGCGCGCGCGCCTTGACGGGAAGGAGCTAAGGGTGCGACTGCGTCAAAGAATCGAAGAAAACTTTTCGGTTGAAACACTAGTGCGGCGGACAAGCGCGGCGCTGGAGGCGGTTCCTTGATTCATGTCCTGCATGTAATCACCGCCCTGAATATCGGCGGGGCTGAACTGATGCTGAAGCGCCTCATTGAAGCCCACAAAGGCAACCGAAATTATAGGCATACGGTCATTTCGCTAAAGAAAACCGGCAAAGTGGGGCAACTGCTGCGAGACTTGGGAATTGAAGTGCAATCGCTGAAGATGAATTCTGTACTTGATTTTCCCCGAGCCCTGTGGCAGCTCCGGTGGCTCATTCGCGAGCAGCAGCCAGATGTGGTGCAAACGTGGTTGTACCACGCAGATTTGCTCGGCGGGATAGCGGCGCGGCTTGCGGGGAAACGGCAGGTGATCTGGGGCGTGCGATGTACGGAGCTTCCTCACGGCAGGATGTCAGCCACGCAGATGGTGGTAACGGCGTGCGGACTGGTGTCTCGCTGGGTACCACAGGTGATTGTTTGTTGCGCAGAGTCCGCGCGGAGAGTGCACAGGGTCAGAGGATACTCGCGGAAGAAAATGATCGTCGTGCCGAATGGATATGACTTGATAGGTTTCGCAGGCGGTCCGGAACTTCGGAAGCGAGTCCGAACTGATTTAGGTCTTGACGACGATAAAGTAGTCATCGGAATCGTTGGGCGATTCGATCCACAGAAAGACTACAACAATTTTGTGCGGGCGGGTTCACTTCTTGCCGCGAAGGTTGAACACGTCAGATTCTTGATGCTAGGACGAGGAATCGATGCAGAAAATGAAATCTTGAAAGGATGGCTTGCAGAAAGCGGGTTTGCAGATCGGTTTGTTCTAACAGGCGAGAGGGGCGATGTTCCAGACCTCTTGGCTGCCTTGGACGTTCTTTGTGTGTCTTCGTCATGCGGGGAAGCTTTCCCCAATGTGGTTTGCGAAGCGATGGCGATGGGTGTTCCTTGTGTAGTGACCGATGTTGGTGACGCGGCCCAAATCGTTTCTGATACTGGCATTGTAGTGGCACCACGAAACGCGAAGGCACTTGCCGAGGGCCTTGAAAAAATGGTGAGCATAGGTGCGGGTGGACGGTCGAGGCTCGGGGAATTGGCGCGGCGACGCATCGAGGAGCGTTACTCGATTGAGAAGGCAGCCTCTCAATTTGAAGCTCTTTATTCTCAGCTTGCCGAGAAAATGCCTGACGGATCCCAGCGAGTTGCCGTGAGAAACTGAGTCAAAATTGAGTTGTTACGTGAAGCAGGATGTTTGATGCCAAACGGCGCGGTGGTTCCCATACATAGCGGAAGGATGGGCTGAATCCTTGAATCGTGTAAAGCAAACGATCAAAGTCATCGTTCCCCAGCGTATTCTAGACTGGGTCAGGGCAACAAGAGACCTACTGGGACTTGCGGCCTTGCCAAAGGGACGCCTTGATTCCCACAATCTGCGCACTACTGAGTCGTTTTCGCTGGCAGATATCTTCATGAGTAAGGATATAGCGGCTGCGTGGGAAAAGGACCACGCAGCCATCAAGGGTTTATACGGGGACGAGGACAAAATGGAAGGCGTCAATCCGGGCGACCGGCGCGCCTTGTACTACCTGATTATGGCCTTGAATCCCCAAAACGTGCTGGAAGTGGGCACGCACATTGGCGCGTCTACGCTACACATTGCGAGCGCCTTGAAGCGGCTGAATCAAAACGGCCGAATGACCAGTGTGGATATCGTTGACGTAAACCATCCTGAGAAGGGCGCTTGGAAGGAACTGGGCCTGGTAAAGTCACCCAGGGAATTTGCCCGCCAATTGGAATGCGTAGGTCGGATCGATTTTCACACAGGACCCTGCCTTGACCTAATGCGAAGGACGAGGCAGCGCTATGACTTTATTTTTCTTGACGGGAATCACAGTGCGCGGGCCGTTTACCAGGAAGTCAGTGCCGCGCTCTCTCTTCTGACGCCAGGCGGGGTTATTTTGCTCCATGATTACTGGCCGGAAGGAAATGCACTTTATCCTGATGATGCTTTGATCCTCGGCCCGTTCTATGCACTTGAGCGCATACGAAAAGAAAACGTGACGATTGACGTGCTTCCGCTAGGTGGTTTGCCGTGGCCCACGAAAAAAGGGAAAAACGTTACAAGTCTGGCGCTGGTAGCCCAGCCCTTGGCATGTGTGCGTTCATTGGTGCAAGATAAGGCGTGGGCTGCTTCGTTGGGCGCGATTCTGCTCTAGTCGGTAAAACACCAAATAATCTTCGCATAAGCTTCTCTAATCCTCTATGTGCGGCATTGCAGGCTTCTGGCATTCCAAGCAGGCTCGTGAGCACCCGGTCGAAATCCTGAACCGGATGGCGGCGGCGTTGGTGCATCGCGGCCCAGACGATTCGGGTATTTTCCACGACCAAGAATCGGGCCTGGGTTTGGCGTTTCGCCGACTTTCGATCCTGGACCTCTCACCGGGGGGGCACCAACCGATGATCTCCGGATCGGGTCGGCACGTGATCATTTTTAACGGCGAGGTTTACAACTTCGAGGAGATCCGCGCGGAACTGGGCTTGCGCCATTGGCGCGGTCATTCGGACACCGAGGTTATCTTGGAGGCCTTCGAACGCTGGGGAGTCGAAGCTGCGGTTCAGCGATTCGTTGGAATGTTTGCGATCGCACTGTGGGATCGCATGGAACGAAGACTTTATCTTGTGCGCGATCGGCTCGGAATCAAGCCACTATACTACGGGCTGGCAGGGAAAGTGTTTGTCTTTGGTTCCGAGCTGAAAGCGATTTGGCAGCATCCGGAATTCGAGGCGCATATCGACCGCGATGCTCTTGCTCTCTACATGCGTCACAACTATGTGCCGTCCCCGTACTGCATTTATAAGGGTCTGTATAAGTTGAACCCTGGCTGCATATTGACTCTCAGCTCTGCGTCGGCCAGTCCCGAGATCCGCCGCTATTGGTCAGTGGAAGAAGTTGCGCTCAGAGGGCAGCAATCAAATCTGCAAATGGTCGATGCAGATGCTACTAAAGAGCTTCATCAACTTCTGCTGAAGGCTGTGCGTCTGCGGATGATCGCCGATGTACCCCTTGGAGCATTCCTCTCTGGTGGGGTGGACTCCAGTACAGTGGTGGCGCTAATGCAGGCGCAAAGCAGTAGACCAGTGAAGACTTTCACGATCGGGTTTCATGAAGAGGGCTACAACGAAGCTAACGATGCCAAGCGAGTCGCGCAATACCTGGGCACGGACCATACTGAGCTCTACCTTTCCCCCAAGGATGCTCAGGATGTGATCCCGCAACTCCCCGCGATGTATGACGAGCCATTCTCGGACCCGTCGCAGATCCCGACTTTCCTCGTTTCAAAATTAGCCCGGCGAAGCGTGACTGTCAGCCTTTCCGGGGACGGAGGAGACGAACTGTTTGGCGGCTACGACCGATACAAACTCACGCGGAGGATTTGGAATCTGACGCGCTTCGTACCCAAGACTGTCCGAAACTTGACGAGTTCCGCCCTCCGTGCGATACCGTCGCGGCACTTTAATGGTGGCTCCAAGATGTTAGCCCATTTTATGCCCAAGACGCTTCGCCACCGGATTGCGGGAAATAAGGCCAGTAAGTTTGCTGAAGTTCTCTTGTTAGATAGGCCGGACGCTTTGTACTTTCGGTTGCTATCACATTGGAAGAAACCAGAAGAGATTGTCCTAGGATCAAGGGAACCAGATACAGTTCGTGAAAGCACGACTCGCGTGTTTGGGAAGACTCCGATTGAAGATGCGATGATGCTTGCAGATACGCTGTTTTATCTGCCCGATGACATCCTCACGAAGGTGGACCGCGCCAGCATGGCTGTTAGCCTGGAGGCAAGGGTTCCCCTTCTCGACCACCGTGTTGTTGAGTTTGCATGGAAGCTACCCTCGCACCTCAAAACCAGGGGAGGCACGGGTAAATGGGTCTTGCGACAAGTTTTGGGTAAATATGTACCGCCTGCTCTGATTGAGCGCCCCAAAATGGGGTTTGGTGTCCCGATTGACCGATGGTTGCGAGGCGAATTGAGGGAGTGGGCGGAGCACCTGCTGTCTGTGAGGGGCCTCTCGGATCACGGTTTGTTCGATGTCAATCTAATCCGCAGAGAATGGGATAAACACCTCGCTGGAACTTGCGATTTGCAGTACCTTCTTTGGGACGTTCTTGTTTTTCAGAATTGGTTGGAAAACGGCAATCCGGCACCTTCAGCCGGGGTAACACATCGCGCAGAAGAAATTGGCTTCGCGAAAGCGACAAACTGATATTCCGGGGTTTTCATCAATTTCCTAACAGTTGAGGTGAAGACGTGGACGATTCGAATGGAAATGGTGTTTCACTTTTTGGTGGGCGGAGGTTTCGCGCATTAATCACTGGCGGCGCTGGATTCTTGGGGTCTCATCTTGCCGAAGCCCTCTCAAACGAAGGCCACGAAGTGCTAGTTCTGGATGATCTTTCGACGGGCAATATCCAGAATCTTCGTAAATTCCGGGAACACCACGGAGTCCAATACTGGATCGATTCGATCGCCAACAGATCATTATTGGCAGAATTAGTTGATGAGTGCCACATAATCTTTCACATGGCTGCTGCCGTGGGCGTTCGCTTAATCGTCGAAAGCCCGGTACATACGATAGAAACAAACGTGAATGGCACCGAACTAGTCCTTAAGGCAGCAAACAAGAAAAAAAAACCAGTATTCATTGCCTCCACCTCGGAAGTGTACGGGAAGAGCGCCCAGGTTCCTTTTTGCGAGGATGATGATTTGGTGCTGGGTCCGACTTCGAAAGGGCGTTGGAGCTATGCTGCTTCGAAGCTCCTCGACGAGTTTCTTGCACTCGCTTATTGGAAAGAAAAAAAACTGCCTGTATTCATCGCGCGTTTTTTCAACATTGTGGGACCCAGGCAGTCTAGCCGTTACGGGATGGTGTTGCCCAACTTCGTGTCTCAGGCGATGTCTGGACAGGATGTGACGGTATTTGGAACTGGAGAACAAACACGGTGTTTTTGCTACGTAGGTGATGCGGTAAAAGCAATCATGGGGCTGATTCAAAGACCTGAGGCGCTTGGCGAGATTTACAACGTCGGAAGCGATCAGGAAACCTCCATCGAAGAATTGGCCTATCAGGTTATCGGCCACCTCCACAGCAAATCCTCGGTCCGACGCATTCCGTATGAGATCGCATATGAACAGGGCTTCGAGGATATGCTGCGGCGTGTTCCTTCCCTTGAGAAGATAAAATCGCTAATCGGTTGGCAACCGGTCACCTCGCTCGATACTTGTATCGACTTAGTTGCTCGCCAATTTGAGCAAGAGGCGGCTCATGCAAAAGCGAAGCAGCCCTTGCGCGCTTCTGGTCTGGCTGCGGGTTCTTAGACCAATCCCCGAGGCTCTTTCCTCTGCCGGCGCTTGCAGAAATCACGCTTGTACAAAAAAACGAAATTAACGAAATAAAACAGCCCTCATGCCCTACTCATTGTCTGCTTTGATGATTCTGCTTTCTTCCTTTGCACTGGGAACTTGCCTAACTTTTGCAATTCTGCACCTATCTTCGCGATTGCCTGGGTTGGCACGTTCTTCGTCTAATCGTTTACACGTGGCACCCACTCCTGTCTGGGGCGGAATTTCAATCTTCTTTGCATTTATGGGAGTGGCTTCCATTCGCGGTTTGTTCAACAGCCTAGAACTCATGGCTGTAGCCATTTGCGGCTGCGGAGTGTTCTTGTTAGGTCTAGCCGACGATATTTGGAAATTGCGGCCTCGATGGAAATTAGTGGGACAAATCACGTGCGCTCTCATACCAGTTTCGCTTGTTTTTCAACACCCACTAACAGGAAACAAAGCTGTTGATGCAGGCATCGCCCTCTTCTGGATGGTTGGCATCACCAATGCCTTCAATTTACTCGATAACATCAACGGACTTTCCGCAGGCACAGCTGTGGTGGTGACCGGCTTTCAGGCTGCGCTGTTCCTGTATCAAGACGAGCCCATTTGGGCGCTTATGAGCATCGCGTTCGGTGGCACCATATTAGGGTTCCTAGTGTTTAATTTTCCCAAGGGCCGAATCTTCATGGGCGATTCTGGGAGTTTGTTTATCGGATTCTGGCTGGCCGCTGCAACATTGACCAGTACGGAGTTTTCGGGAAAAAACACACTTGGTTTGGTGCTATTCCCGCTTCTCGTCATGGTGGTTCCCATCTGCGATACGACGCTCGTGACGCTGACTCGGCTGTTGAGAGGACGCCCCGTCTCCGTGGGCGGTACCGACCATCTTTCCCACCGTCTGATGGCTTACGGCCTTTCCCAGAAGTCAGCGGCACTAGCTCTCTGGGGCTTTTCTCTCTTGAGCGGTTTCCTGGGCTACTTTGCTGTATCGTATGGACTGTCTCCCTTTTTGTCTGCGGCCACGCTTCTTCTTGTCACAGTGGTCCTCTTTGGCGTCTATTTGACTCGATATGAGTTGCGCTTGCATTTCGCGCAGCCGGAACAGGCGACTCCGCGTCCTAGAATTGCTCCCTGGGTCCGGGTGTCCGCAAGAATTCTCCTGGATGTAATCCTTATAGTTGCTGCATATTACACGGCATATCTGCTCAGGTTTGACGGACAAATCGGAAAAATGGATTTACAACTCCTGATTTCCACGACCGTGGAGCTAGTTTTGATCAAGTTATGTGTTTTCGTTGCGTTTGGTGCTTATCGACCTAGCTGGGATTACTTCGGTTTGAAGGATGCATACTTCCTGGTGGGCACTTCCGGGTTGGCGTCGCTGATTGCCGTTGCTTATTTTTCTGCGGTGTATCGTTTCAACGGTTTCTCTCGAATCGTAATCGCTTTGGATTTTCTTGTTTTTACTCTGCTGACCCTTGCCTTTCGCTTTTCATTTCGTCTTCTTGACGAACTGTCACCTGCAAATCACCGCACAAATGTTCTCATCTACGGTGCGGATAGCGAGGGTGAGACAGCGCTACAGGTTGTTTCTAAGCATTATCGTTTCCGAGTGGTGGGCTTCCTGGATGATGATCACGCACAGAGGAATCTCTCCATTCACTCGATTCCTGTCCATGAATGCAACAACGGGTTAGAGGCCCTAGCAAGGAGGCGCAAAGTCAAAGCCGTGCTTGTCACATCTTCCGCCACAGAAGATACTAGGGCCAGATTGCGCGAGATTTGCAGAAATTTAAATATCACTCTTTTGGTCCTTCGAGTGGTGCTTGAAAACCTACAGACTGCATCTCCACTCGAAGATCAGAAGTCTGTCGTCGCGGGTCACACACCTTCGAAAGCAATTCACGAAGTCGCTGCTCAGAAAGCTTTGTCAAGGGCTGGCTCTGCCTAGCCAAAGAAGTCTTACCCGCGAAACTTGTGGATTGAAACAGGCTTTAGGTCGCGCTAGGGGAGTTTGCGGCCTTCCCAGGTAATCAATGTAATCGAGATTGGCGTACTACTTCGCAGGTGAAATGCGCCCAAAAGTCATTTTTTTATTTGCTGACGATCGCTTCTTCTGGTCACACCGTCTTTCTGTTGCGCGTGCGGCGCTTAAGGCTGGTTATGAAGTAATTGTGGCCACAGGGGTTTACAAATACGGCCGGGAAATCCAGCAAGAGGGTTTTCGCTTAATCCCCATTACATTGACACGCAACAACCTCTCACCGCTAGATGAACTTCGCGCCTTATACCAAGTCAGGCAGATTTACCGCCGCGAAAAGCCCGACATTGTCCACCACGTGGCACTCAAGGCCGTTCTTTGCGGCTCTGTGGCGTCTCTAGGTCTAAACGAAATTCCGACAGTCAATGCCCTGACGGGATTAGGTTACCTAGTTGCCTCGAAGTCGCAAAAGGCCAGACTTCTCGGGCTGATTATTTGGAGGGCACTGAGATTTCTCTTACATCGTGACCATCAAGCTGTCCTCGTAGAAAATGCCGACGATAAGCGACTGCTTGTGAGGAGAGTAGGCGTTTCCCCTGAACAAATCTCTATTACGAGGGGATCAGGCGTTGATATTGATCACTTTCAACCTCAACCAGAGCCGTCCAACATTCCGGTTGTTGTCCTGGCGTCACGAATGCTTTGGATTAAAGGAATCAGAGAGTTTGTCGAAGCTGCAGAACTGCTCGGCCGAAAGGGTCTGAAAGCCAGATTTGTTCTAGCCGGTGGTTCTGACCCGAACAATCCCTCCTGCGTTCCTCCACAACAGCTTGCGGATTGGCAGCATTCGGGCGTTGTCGAGTGGTGGGGGCACCAGCAAGATATGCTCAAGGTCTTCAGGCAAGCAAATCTGATATGTCTGCCTTCGCACGGCGGTGAGGGCGTTCCAAAAGTCCTCATGGAAGCTGCTGCCTGTGGACGCGCTGTTGTTACTACGAATGTGCCTGGCTGCAGGGACATCATCCGTCAAGGCGTGAATGGCATCGTGGTCGAGCCTAGAGACGTGCCAGCTCTCGCTCTTGCTATCGAGGAGTTGCTGAATGATCCCGAAAGACGATGCACGATGGGACAGGAGAGCAGACGGATCGCGGTCGGTGAATTCTCCGAGCAAAGTGTCATCTCTGAAACATTGAATCTATATAACAAACTTCTAGAGCCAAGATCTACTGCACCACAAGCTGTTACTGGGCGGGCGCGGGAGGCCTAGGCTTGTTTCATTACGATCAACACGAGAAGAGACATGAAGAGGTTTGCATAGGCAAGCCAAGCCTTCTATCTTTCACTCGATTGAGATGTACCAGTTTCGATCTCCCAAGAAGTATGAAGCTCTGTTTCCGTCGCATTCTTATAGCGTCCAACCGAGGGATTCCTCTGCAAAGCAGCTACCTTCCGGACGCTTCCTTAAGCCTGCCAACGGGCCCTTCGGATCTGTACCATTCGGCAAATCTGCAAAGACCTTCTAAGAGTGGCGTAGCAGGCGTGTAGCCTAACAGACGGTTTGCCTTTTCGATGTTGGCCCAGGTGATAGGAACGTCGCCTGGTTGGAGTTCTTGTTTGTCGAGAATTGCTTTGCGGCCAGAGACCTTTTCAAGTGCCTCCACAAGCTCGACAAGTTTTACTGGATGTGAATTACCGAGATTAAACACGTCGAAGGATAGGGTACCTGGGTAATACAAATACTCGAGTGCAGCAAGGATGCCCGAGACGATGTCGTCTACGTAGGTATAGTCGCGCCCGGTCGAACCATCACCGAAGAAAGGAATTGGCTTTCCTGCCTCAAGAAGCGCGAAGAATTTGTGAATGGCTAGATCTGGCCGTTGGCGAGGTCCGTAGACGGTGAAGAACCGCAGACACAAGATCTTCAAACTATAAAGATGGGAGTAGGTGTAACACATCATCTCGCCTGCGAGTTTCGTTGCAGCATAAGGTGAGATCGGTTTCATCTCGACTTGCTCTTCCGAGAAAGGCACCCGGCTTGTCGCGCCATAAACTGAGCTCGACGAGCCGAAGATGAATTTCGGTATTTCGAGCTGACGACAGAGTTCCAAAAGGTTTAACGTGCCGGCGATGTTGACCTGCTCGTAGAGATGAGGTTGCTCGATGGATGGCCGGACGCCGGCGCGAGCCGCGAGGTGAATGATCACCTCGGGACGGATGCGCGCCAGAGCCGTCTGAAGCTTCTCGAAATCGCGGATGTCCAGTTGAAGGAAATCACAATTTCCTGCTCGGCGGATG
>DASPTQ010000206.1:0-30618 GCA_035623335.1 Terriglobales bacterium | reverse complement strand
ATCGTCATCGAGTCTGGCCGACTGCATTCACTCCTCCTGAAAGGAATACCTTTTGTGAGCACGCTTTGAGCCTGACGACCTCCCCAGGGAATAGCAGACGTTCAAGCGAAGCTTCCAACTTCCACTCCTATTTCGCTTATTCAACTTATCTCGAGACACCCATTTTGTCACACAACGAATTTACGCCATGATTTCCCCATTGCTCGGCATATAACAGAAGGGTAACGCGAGCTTACTGCACCACAACCGTCAGCGTAGTGCTATGGCTCACGTTGCCCGCACTCGCCATCACCGTCGCAGTGTAGGTGCCAGCAGGTGTCCCCTGGCCTGGCTGCGAAGATGTACTGCCTCCACAACCGGCGAGAAGCACCATTGCGAAAGTTGCAGTCGCGATTGCCGGCCGAGCACGCTGCTTCCAGCTGAAGAGCAGCCCTGAGCCAAGCAATGCCAGCGTCCACAGAAGCGGTGCCGTTCCCGGAGGCATCCCGGCAGCATGAGACATCAATCCTCCTGTTGCCGCTGTTGTCCCTACCGTTACCTGCACCGACGCCGCTTTGCCCCCAGTCACATTGGCTGAACTTGGCACTGTGCACGTCGGCGCGGGCGTTTCCTTCGGAGTAATGCCGCAGCTCAGGTTTACCGTGCCGCTGAATCCAGACACTGGCGTTAGCGAAAGACTAAAGGTGGCACTCTGTCCTGGACTGATAGTCTGCGAGTTGGGTGATCCTGATGTCGGGCCGATGCTGAAATCGGATGTGCCACCCGTTCCCGACAAAGGTACTGTCTGCGGACTGCCGGGGGCGTTGTCAGTGATGCTTAGCGCTCCATTGAGCGTCCCAGTTGTCGTCGGAGTAAACGTGACCGAAATCTGGCAGATACCACCCGCAGCGATGCCTTGTCCACAGGTATTTGACTCATTGAAATTACCTGAAACGGAGATATGGCTAATCGTCAGCGCGGCACCACCACTATTGGTTAGCGTCACGATCTGCGGAGAACTTGTGGTGCCTACTGTCTGAGAACCAAAGGTGAGTCTGCTGGGTGCAATGCTAAGCTGGGGCGCTGTTGCCGTGCCTGAGAGCGCGATTAGCTGGGGGCTCCCCGGCTGGTCGTCGGTGATGGTCAGGGTGCCGGTGCGCGTGCCTCCCGCTGTTGGGGCAAATGTAACGGTAATCACACAATTCGTCGCTGCAGCCAGGGATGACGGGCAATTATTGGTTTCAGTGAAGTCACCGGAAATCGAAATATTGCTGATGTTGATCGTGCCTGTACTGCTGGCATTCGCGACCAGCACCAGTTCGGAGTACCCGTCACTCGTTCCTCCTACCGGCACCAGCTCGCTGAACTCCACCGCCGACGGTAACGCCAACACCGGGCCCGTCGCGGAGGGCGTGATCTTCAATACAAAAGGCTGAGAATTATAACCCGTGCACTGTTGCTGAGGAGGCGTGGAGCACAGTTGAATGTTGAAGATTCCGTTGTAGGCGTTCACGATCGGAAAGGGGTTCGCGAGTCCAGACACGTAAATGTTTGCGGCGGAATCTACCGCTATGCCGCCTGTCGTCCCTGACCATAGATAAGTGGAAAACGCGACGGCTTTCCCTCCCGAACTGAGCACGGTTGCGAATCCAGCTTCTCCGAGGTATGGCAGCGGTGCGGAATTAAGTGGCGATACCAAGGGCACAGTCCCCGCGGTGAGGATACCCCCCGCGATGTATGCCTGTCCGGATGCGTCCGCGGCGATTGTGGGCGGGAAATTGGGCTCGGTATCGGTTCCCAAGAAGGTCGAATAGACCAATGCTGAGCCGCTCGGATTAAACTCGGTAACAAAAATCGAACTTTGCCACGTACTTTGTACTGGGTTCTTCAAGGGAAAATCAGCCGAAAGCGCGGAACCAGTGACGTAGGCGTCGCCAGAGCTGTCTGCCGCTATTCCGCTCCCCTGGGACCCGCCAGTACCACTCAAGAACGTGGAATAGACGGGCACACCGGATGAATTCAGCTTCGTAACGAAGGCGTCATTTCCACCGGTTAGGGAGGATTGAAATGGCGCGACTGTGGGGAAATTACTGGAGCCGGTTATTCCGGTAACGTAGGCGTTGCTGGAACTATCTACTGCGATAGCAGCACCGGAATCGGAACCACTGCCACCTAGGTACGTTGAGTAAACCAGGGCTGTAGCAGTCGGATTGAGAACAGCAACGTAGGCGTCGTTCTCACCACCAAGAACCGGCTGGTATGCGTTCTTTGTCGGAAAATCATTGGACGTTGTAACTCCGGTAAGGTAAGCGTTTCCGGCGGCATCCACCGTTAATCCGCCTGGGTAATCCTGCCCGCTGCCCCCGAGATATGTCGCGTAGACGATGCTGCCTGTCGGTCCGAATTTCTCCACGAACTGACCAGACTTCGGAGTGGTCTGGAAGACTCCAGGGGTTGGGGTGATAGTGCCAACGGCCGCCACGTAACAGTCCCCGCTCGAATCGATGGCCAACGCAGCGGTAGGGAATTCGTGCGCCCCAGGAGGTGTCGGAACGGTAGTCGCAACCGCGTAAACAAATGAACCATCAGGCTGGAGCCTCACGAGCAGCCACGGCCCGTAGACGAGAGCACACACATCTCCCGCGCCGTTCGCGGCTAGTATGGCCGGTCCGCCAATCGTCGATGTGTCCTGCATTCCGACGTAAGTTGAATAGCTCAATGCCGGAGTTATCGTGGTAGCCGAAAGAGAAGCGGAAATAAGCAGAAGAAACACGATGTGGACTGTGACGAGGATCCGGACCTTACGCATGGCCTTCCTCCCCGTCGCCGTCATAGAAGGTACCTCGAGGGTCCAAGGGATGTGTCTACGACAAGCGGCGTAGCTCTATAGAGGAATTCTACGACATTGCACTGTTCGTAGGTCAGTTTCGTCAGTTTCCCCGATCGTTACCCCCACCCACCTGCCCGCTCGCTCGCAGACTCCTGGCGAAACGCACCGCGTGCCGGGGGATTTGTTTGCAACAGACTGTTAATAATAGGGCTTATCGCGATCTGTCGCACGCTATTAACACGGAAGGGATAACTTATAGAAAGCTGACGACGGTTGGAAGGGTGCGCCGTAACCTATTGATAATCATAGGAAAGGCCAGAATATGTATTCGAGGGGGAGGGATGTTGAACTCATACGATGAGCAACTTGCCCGCTAAAACCTTCGGATCTTCTGACGTAACCGACCTGCTGGTCAGCATCACGCCGATCTATCTCAACACCTTCTTGCAACGCCAACTTTATCGACTCAAGGCCGAGGTTCGTGAAGACGAGGGTGGGGACAAGCAAAGGGTCTTCATTGGGCAGACCCGTCAGCCTTGTCCCGACGCCCACCCCATTCGTTGTCTGATTTTTCGAAATCGCTCTTGGCACTTTCCGGTGACGTGATTCCGTTTTGTAGCTCTGCCGGCTCATCCTTCGGGCCAGATTCCATTTCGGTCGGGCACCGACAGAATCTGCAATGCGTGGATACCGGAGGAAGTTGTTCTGCGACCGAGCTTTGGTCCCACAGAGCTATCAGGGAAGACCAGCGAAATATCGTATAAACTG
Organism: Terriglobales bacterium; assembly: GCA_035623335.1. Classification (GTDB taxonomy): domain Bacteria; phylum Acidobacteriota; class Terriglobia; order Terriglobales; family Acidobacteriaceae; genus JAFAGX01. Next base: position 27,041 of record DASPTQ010000206.1, on the reverse strand, counting down.
AGGAGGCTTCTGAGGACTACTCATGATCTGTCTGCGGCAAACTCGGACAACTCAGTTACAACGGGCATTACGTTGATCGCTTTCCTTGCCAACGGCCTCTATACCCCGCTCGAATACGTGGACCATCCCTATCTTCTGATTGAAGACGACACCATTGTGGAGGTCGGGTCGCAGTCGGCTCGTCCCATTCCGCGCGGTGTCGAAGTAATTGATTTTCCTGACGCCATTCTGGCTCCGGGATTTGTGGACATCCACATTCACGGTGGTGCCGGTCATGATGTCATGAATGCCGATCCCGCCGGGGCTCGTGCCTTGGATCGCTTACTTGCGAGCCACGGTGTGACCAGCTATTTCCCGACGACGGTCACCGCCCCTGTCGACCTGACGTTGTCCGCGATTGACCGGCTAGCTGCCAGGATAGAACTGGCGGAGAGGGATACAACCGGGGATATTCGACAGGCGCAACCGTTAGGTATTCACCTCGAAGGTCCTTTTCTCAGTCACGTTCGGCGCGGGGTGCATCCTCCAGCGAACCTCGCTCGACCCAGCCTGGAGTTATTCGATCGCTTCTGGCAGGCAGCTCGCGGGCGAATCCGCTTCCTAACCATGGCACCAGAGCTCGAGGGAGCCATGGAGCTCATTGCGGAAGCCGACCGGCGCGGGGTTTGCGTCAGTCTGGGACATTCTGACGCAGATTTCAATACGGCCCGGGCTGCGGTAAGCGCGGGAGCGCGTCATGCAACCCATGGATTCAATGCCATGCGTCCACTGGATCATCGCGACCCTGGAATCATCGGGGAAATGTTGACCGACAGCCGTCTTTCCGCCGACATCATCGCGGACGGTATTCACCTGGATCCGGCCATTGTCGAGCTATTCCTGAAGGCCAAGGGGACCGATTCGGCGGTGCTCATTACGGATGCGACGGCGGCAACCGGAATGCCGGAGGGACGGTACCGCCTCGGTTCGCTAGAGGTGGAGGTGAAGGATGGCCGGTGCCTATCGGAGGGCAGACTGGCGGGCAGTGTATTGACCATGGATCGCGCCGTTCGCAATGTGATGCAGTTTGCCCGCTGGGATCTGCAGCAGGCGCTGCGTCTGGCGTCCCTAAATCCGGCCAGAGTGGCCCGCTTGACCGGCAGAGGCAAGCTCGAGGCCGGCGCGCGCGCCGATGTAGTGGTACTCACCCGGTCGGGTGATGTGAAGGCTACGATCGTACGCGGTTCGGCGCCGGAGTCTGCGGCCAAACGCTGAGGAGAGTGGATGAACGAGAAGGGCAAGTTTCCACATTACATGTTGAAGGAAATCTTCGAGCAGCCACAAGGGCTGCGCGACACCACGGGCCCCCGGGTTTCACTCGAAGAAGGACGGGTACACCTCGACCAGGTGCACATCTCGGAGGAGGAACTTCGTCTCCTGCGGCGCATCAACATCGTTGCTTCCGGTACCAGTCGGCACGCTGGTATGGCCGGGCAATACATGATTCAGGAGTTGGTCGGTTTGCCGGTCGACGTCGATTACGCGAGCGAGTTTGAATATCGCAATCCGCTGATTGGCAAAGGGGAAATCACCGTCCTCATTACGCAGTCCGGCGAGACTGCCGATACTAGTGCCGCACAACGCGAGGCGAAAGCGAAAGGGTCCCGCACCATCGCGATTTCGAATGTTATCGATTCCACCATCGCGCGCGAGGCCGATGGAGTGCTCTACACCTTTGCCGGAAAGGAGATCAGCATCGCCTCGACCAAGGCCTTTACCGCACAGTTGGCTGTGCTCTACCTGTTTGCGGTCTATTTGGGTCAGGTGCGCGGCACCCTCAGTCGAGACCAAATCCGAAGCCACCTCCGGGGACTACTGGAGATGCCGGGGAAAGTCGAGACCGTACTCGAAGCGGCTCCCGCCTGCGAGCGGTTGGCCAAAACCTATCATGCGATGCAGGATTTTCTTTTTCTTGGCCGTGCCATTCACTATCCGGTCGCCATGGATGGGGCACTTAAGCTTAAGGAAGTCTCCTATGTTCACGCCGAAGGGTACCCGACAGGTGAGACCAAACACGGCCCCAACGCTTTAATCGACGAAAGCCTTCCGGTGGTGATCATCGCTACCTGTGACCCTAAAGACGAAGCCGCGGTCCTGCGCTACGAAAAAACTATCGCCAGCATTAAGGGCTTCAAACAGCAGTCGGGACGGGTAATCGCGGTTGCCACCGAAGGAGACAAGCGGGTCCAAACCCTGGCCGACCACACGATTTTTGTGCCGCCGGCGTCTGAGTTATTGTCACCCATTCTAGAGATTGTGCCGTTGCAGTTGTTTGCCTACTACATGGCCGTGGAGAAGGGTCTGGACGTCGACCGACCGCGGAATCTGGTCAAATCAGTGATGCTCGAATGACCGTCCACGACGGACAAAGTACCTTCGTCCCGATCGATACTCGCGATGGAGGAATTTCCTTGCCAAGGGATGCTGATTGCCAGAAAACAAAGCTTCTAGCCGATTGCGCGGCGTGGGGGCGCAGGCTGGATTGGGCGCGAAATTTTAGCTCTTCACTTCGGGGTTCTTAACGTCATTGCTGGCAGTCTTGGACTGGTCAGAATGCTCCTTCATCCCTTCTTTCAACGCGCGAATCCCTTCTCCAAGCCCTTTCCCAAGTTCCGGAAGCTTCTTGGGACCGAACACCAAAAGGGCGACAAAGAAGATAATCAGAAGATGCATGGGCTGGAATAGGCCTTCAAACATACGAACCTCCGCCGCTACCGAACAACGGTAGTTTTTCCGCAGGAGTTGCGGCTTCGTAACCTAATTATACCCGATTATACCCGGAGTTACCCCGTCCCGTCGCCCTATCCTTCCTTACCTTAGCTCAGCGAGAGTGGAATTCGTGCCTCCCATGGACCCTCAAGCCAGCACCGCGCCCACGCGAACTTATTGGTATTGCTGGTTGGTCCCGCCTCGGCTTCCGCCGCCCGAGAATCGGATCACCGGGATGGATCTCCGAGCCTGGCTTACGATCCGACTTACTTGCGTAACCTACCCTCAAACATCCTTCGGGTCTATGTTTCCAACAAGCCAAGGTTGCTGAATTCCACTGAGGAGCGCGTGTGACTCTGAAGGTTGTCGGTTTTGTTCTGTTGTTTGGACTGTGTGGGATGGCCGAGACGAGCCCGGCAAAACCCGTCGATTGTTCCCAGTTGCTGACCTGGATCGTCGGAGGAGTGCCGGGTCCAAGGGTCTTGCGATTAACCCGGGAACGGGGGCTTGCATTTCGGGTGAACGAGGACGTGGCCAGCGCTCTGTCCCAAGCGGGAGAAAAACCTGATTTCATTCGTACTTTGCACAAGACCCAGGGTCCTGACCGCGCGAAGCACCAGGACCCATGTCCAGTGGAGCTTACGCGAGCCGCAACCTATGTCGCGCAACAACGCTACGATCAGGCTGAACCGATAATCCGCAGACTGCTAGTTGCAACCCCCGCTGATGCAGATTTGCACGCCGCTCTAGGTTACATCCTCGAGCAGCGGGGTGACTTAGATGATGCCTTCGATGCTTATGCGGATGCGGCGGAACTGAATCCGGAGTTTCCCGAAATTCACAGTGGGATGTCCTACATTTTTTCCCGCTGGAACGATGGCAACAACGCCGTGGCTGAAGCCCGCACTGCTTTAAGCCTCGACCCCGACAATGCTGAAGCCTACCGGTATCTCGGGCTGGCGCTGTTTGTGTCTGATAAGTACTCGGCCGCCCGGAAGGCGCTCGAGAAATCTTTGGCACGGGATCCCAACCGCGGCGAAACTTATTACGATCTAGGTCTGCTCGAGGTTGCGGAAAACGACCTGCGAGCGGCAGCCGAATCCTACCGGAACGCGATTCGACTGAGTCCTCACCTTGGGGAGGCGCAAACCAGCCTGGGGGCTGTCCTGCGCGTGCTGGGACAACAAGGCGCAGTGGCCGTGGAGCAGAAATCAAAGCCGGACGCCCCTAATCCAAGTAACTGAGGAAATGAGTGACCCTGGTCGATTTTCTCCGTTTGGCAGTGGTTGGTAACGTGAGTCCCCTGAACTCTCGTGCTCTCGGCAGGGCGAAGTGGCGTTCCTACAATGAGGTAGCCGCAAAACCAGGGGAGAACGAGCGAGGTTCAGGATGATTTCTCAACCGCCCGCGCGAAACCCGATTGCCCAGCCAGCCAGTGCACAGCCGCCGGACCAGAGGCCGGAGCGCTCGAGCGCCGTGCGACCGTCCGCTTCCGAGAATCGCAAGCCCGCCGGTTACGGTCTCCCGTGTGCGAAGTGCCGAACCTACTACGCTGCCGATCTGACCTCTTGTCCGGTGTGCAAGTCTTCCGAGCGCGTTTCTCCTATGCCTATGACGAAACGGAGTACGGTCTCGGTAAGCCCAGCGACTACGCCTGATCCCGTGGTGCTTGAGCAAGAACGCGAGCGCTTCCTCAAGGAGTTCAAGGCGCAGATGGCCAGCTTCGAGATCCCGGGTCAGTCCTCGCTTTCGCGCTGTATTCGAGAGGAGAACCATGCCAACGCATTTGCCTCTGCCGTCATCTGCCAGGATTGCTACGAGCACTTGCAAGAGCGGGTGGATGTCCTCGAATCCGCTCTGCATATGGACTTGAAAGAAGCAGCGCAAATCGTCTATCAAGCGGTTTGGGCCAATCCGTCCGATCCCAGCAAGACCTACCAGAATGCCGCGCATGCACTTTTGAGCGAACTGCGCAAACGATCGGGAGGTACTCCCACCTTCACGCTGCTCGAGCCTCCCATGGCCGATTAATTCCTACTAGGGCGCCCTGTCTGCTCTAGGCGATCGTGCGCTTACCTTCCCACCGATTTGGCAAAGCGCAGCCAACCAAACGCCCGTGGCACATGAAAATTGGGCTGTGGAGTGTGCGTGGGTTGCCAAGCCAAATAAGCCCGCGCTTCTTGCTGGCCTTCTAGGCGGAAGAAATTTGCCCGCCAGATCGCAGACGGATCAAAGCGATCGGTGAGCGATCGCAAGGGAATTCGGAGCTCGGCCGACCAGACGTGAGATTTCTCATCGAGGAAGACGGAACGCTCGAGACCGCTCTTGAGATCCTGGAGCCCGCCGGGAAAGATGTCGAGGTCTACCCACATACCGTTTGGACTGACTTCAAATTCGCGGTAGAAGCGCTCGCGCGACGGATCAGACTGCAGGAATGCCTCCGCCACGTCGCGGTCCCAGAGATGGTCGCGGCGGCCGCTTGGTTCAGAATCCGGGAAGACGTGAAGATCGCGATAATGGCATTCAAATCGCAAGTACAGAGTTTGCTGTGACCATAAGACCAGCACTCGCGTTTCTCGGGCCGGATCGGGGTTCCGGCCCTGCCAATCGGACGAGAAAGCAATGGGATTCGCCTGCTTCCATTCTGCCGCGGGATGAGATGCCCCGAGGTCGATCTCCTGGCCGATATAGCTGGCCACAACCTCGGAAGCGGATGGTCGCTGCTCGTTCACTGACTTGTTCTCGATCATCATAAAGCAGGGGAGCCAAGCCTGAGGATAACCCGTGGAACCGGTCGGCGGCTTGCCAGGAGGGAATTTGCTTTGAGGGCAAGATCCGGATGTTTTGTTCGAACCGCTGCCCGTAAGCTTTGTTCATGATGACCACGAATGCGATACTCGGCTTTGCAGGACTTACAGGGATGACGTGCAATCAGGAAAGCGACTGGTGGCAGGCGGTCGAGGCCCGCGACGCGAGGCAGGATGGCCAATTTGTCTATGCTGTGTCCTCGACCGGGGTATATTGCCGCCCGTCGTGTCCCGCCCGGCGGCCTCGTCGCGACAACGTTCGTTTCTTCCGGCGGATCGAGGAAGCAGAAAAAGCCGGTTATCGGGCTTGTCTTCGCTGCCATCCTACGGTCGCCGGCAACGGCCGACTGCAGCTGGTAAAGGCGGTGTGCCGCTATATCGAGCAGCACTTGGACGAACCGGTGACGCTCAAGCGACTTGGCTCTCAATTCGACCAGAGCCCTTTTCATCTGCAGAGGACCTTCAAGGCGGTTCTTGGCATCACGCCGAAGGCGTATGCCGGTTCTTGTCGGGTAAAACAACTCAAGAGCAACCTGCGCGAAGGCCATTCGGTGACGCGAGCCATGTACGACGCCGGGTACAGCTCGAGCAGTCGGGTGTACGAGCGAGCTGCTTCGGAGCTAGGTATGACTCCGGACAAATACCGCCGTGGGGCGATTGCCGCTGCCATTCGTTACACCTGTGCGGACTCACCGTTAGGGCGAATGTTGATCGCAGCCACGGACAAAGGAGTTTGTGCAATCCAATTCGCCAACTCCGATGAGGAACTCGAACAGGGACTCAGGCACGAATTCCCCTTCGCCATCCGCCGCCGGGACGATCAGGGCATGGAGAGCTCTAGGCAGACCCTGCTCGAGCAAATGCGCGGCCTGCGGCTCGATGCTGCCCTTCCGCTCGACATTCAGGCCACGGCTTTCCAGCGGCGCGTTTGGTCGTATTTGCAGTCAATCCCCTTCGGGGAGACCCGCTCCTACCTCGCGGTGGCGAAGGCGATCGGACGGCCTTCGGCCTCCCGGGCCGTGGCCCGGGCTTGCGCCACCAACCCGGTGCCGGTGGCCATTCCTTGCCATCGCGTGGTCCAGAACACAGGAGGCTTAGGAGGCTATCGCTGGGGTGTTGCCCGCAAGAAGACCTTACTTGAACTGGAGCGCCGGCGGGCGAGTACGTAGACCAATCGTGATCCGTGTGGACCCGACCGCCCGGAGAACGGATTTCACCTCTCGAGTCGTTCGTAAACGGCACGCGCCTGCTCGAAAAGGTGCAGAATGGAAGCCTTTTCCGCCTCGGTATTCCATTCTTGGTTCGAGGCTAACGACTTGACCAGGCGATCGATCCAGGCAAGGAAGTACGCAGCATCTTCCGCGGATTTCGGCGAGGAAGCACCGACCTTCAGGTAAACCGGGCTGGTGGTCGCGTAAGGGTATAGATCGAGCACCGGATACTCGGGTTGATCGGCCCAGGCGCGCAGCAGGCACCAGCCGCTGTGGGAGAGTGGGAGGTTGCCTTCCCGGTCGGAGCTTTGGCGATCGGCACTGAGTTTCAGGTCAGCGGCGACAGCCCCATTACAGACCAGTTGAAGATGATCCACCGGAACAATCGAGCGCAGCCAGGCTTTGAATGGCACTTGATTGTCTCCCGCGGGCAGCCGTAGTTCTTCCCCAATTTCCTTTCCTCCCAGCACCAGACCAAGTAAAGGGCCATTGGTCGCAAACGTGCGTCCTTGTTTCAAAGAATCCAGCCAGGAGGAGATGTCGAGACGACCTCGCGGCACCTTGGCATAAACTCGGTTGAGACCCACCGGACCGCGCAGCGAGGCAAAATTTGCCATGGCATCGGTACCCCCTGCCGTGGGCAGACGAAAGCCGAGATTCAGCAGTTTGTACCAGACTTCAGCCGTGGATTTGTGGTCGCTGAAGCCGACCACCTCGATGTAGTCCACTTTGCCGAGCGCGACATCAACCGGCAACTCATCGGTGAGCGAGGGGTCCTTGGATGGGTCGGGAACCGCCTCGAAAGGGTGGGCGTAGCCTACCAGAGCACGCTGCGCGTGCGCCATGTCGGCAACCTGGGCATTGGCGGGAAACAGACTGGCAGCGGCCGTGCCCGGATAACCGGCATAGCCCGGAATCAGTAGATTCCTGGTGAGATTCAGCAAACCCAGGTGGCCCCAATAACTGGTGTGAAATTCCTGGCCGGTGAAGACCAGGGGTGGGGCATTCGAGGCGGAATCGGGTTTCGTGCTGAAGTACGCAACATCCGGGATACGCTGCTCCTTGTTGACGATCAGATTTTCCACAATCGAAAGATTCTCCGCCGCAGCTTGAGAGATCAGATGGGCGGGTGTGTTCCGGTAAGCGCCGCCGTAGTTCATGTGGACGTGAACGTCTCCGCCGACCCATTGCCAATGCGTATCCTGGGGCACGGGCAGGGGTTCGAGCCGAATGGTTACCTTGGCGGTGTCGCCCGCGGCAAGCTGCAGGCTGTGCTTGGCAGGGCGATATTCAAACCCTTTCATGGCTTCGACTGTGATGCGTCCCTCGGGGGCTTCCACCAAGGATTTCCCCGGAGTATGAAAGTAATGGGCTTCGAACGACCGCTCGGAGCGTACGAAGTTATCGTCCGCGTGCATCCAGGCGTCCTCCGGCGCGTAGGCGCGACCGTCTTCGCCAACCACGGAGACACGGGCCGCCGTGGGCTGCCCGCTCGGATCGAGCACCGTGATGGACATTCGCACCATGGGCTTCAGGTAGTGCCTCTGTTTTGCGACTAGCTGGGTTTCGGCTCCGCCCGGAATCTCCTGAATCCAGAGCGAAGTATTGCCGGCTCGATTGGAAATGAACCCAATCTTTCCTCCGTCGGGCGACCAGCGGGCATTGATGTTGTCGAAATCGCCATAGGACAAGGGGAATGCATCTCCGCCTTCCGAGGGTAGGATCCAGAGCTGATGCCAGGACCGCCCCAGGTAGGAGGCATAGACGATCCGCTTGCCGTCGGGAGAAAAATCGGGGCGCACCTTCCAGGTGGTTTCTTCGTAGTGGACTTCACGCATTTCCGCACCGGATTCGGCCTTCATGCGCCAGAAGCCGCCGGTACCGTAGATGTGACCGCGATTCGACACCAACATCAGCTCGGATCCATCCGGCGACCACGCGGGACTGATCTCGTGGTCGAACTGGCTGTAGTAGTACCGAGGGAGAGGGCTGCGGTTTTCTCCGGTGAGGCGCTTGACGTTCGTCAGCTCGCCGTCGTGAAAGTCTCCAAGAAAAATATGAAAATGTCCCTGATAGGAGGTCGAGACAAACGCAATCCGTTTGCCATCCGGGGAAAAACGCGGTTCCACATTCACGGCGCCATTGGAAGTGAGCGGTCGGGACTGTCGCGTTGCGAGATTCAATGTCCACAGTTCCAGGGCATCCTTCTGGTAGGAAACATAGACTACCCAGCGCCCGTCGGGTGAGCAGTCGGGCTGATAGTCGTACCCTGGACCGGCGGTCAGCTGCTCAGCCAGGAGAGAATTGAGGCTCTGCTTCCACAGGGAACCTGCCATGGAGTAAACCAGAGCCCGCGAATCAGGGAACCATGCGGCCGCGCTCGGTCCGGTGGTGAGTTGGGGCAGGTACATCTCGCGGTAGTAATAGGGATGCGGCAGATCGATTTGCTTCAGCACAAGTTCTCGTTGAGCGTGGAGCCGGAGAGAGAACAAAACCAGCATCACCAGCAGACCTGATTTTGATCGCATGAGCAGGGGGCCACCTTTCTACCGAATGGCGGATTATACCGAAGAACGGAAGCGAGAGCGCCGGCGCGACCGGAGCATCAGGGTATCCGCCTCCTCAAAGCTCTGGTAATGTATCAGCGCATGCGGCGCTCGACAGCCATCTGGATCCTGGTTTGGATCGTGGTCGCTGTCCTCGCTGCCGGCAGCGACTCACTCGGGCTGGTTCACATCCCTCGAACCGTCCTAACCAGTACGCGCTGGCTCGCACTGGCGGGACTGCTATTCTTTGCGGCTCTCGGCCGTTCGCTGATCACCTGGATTTTCGTGTCCATGCTGTTAGGCGCCGAGGTCGGCTACGACTTCCCTCGATTCGCGATAGAGCTGCGCCTGCTCGCGCAGATCTTCCTAAGGCTGATCGAGGTCATCATCGCTCCCCTGGTGTTTTCTACCCTGGTCAGCGGAATCGCGGCCCACTCCGATCTGAAGAAGGTGGGCCGCATCGGTATCAAGGCGATCCTTTACTTTGAGCTGGTAACGACCTTCGCACTGTTCATCGGACTTGCGGCCATCAATCTCAGCCAGGCCGGAGTCGGAGCTCAGATTCCGGCCAACCCCACTGAGTCCGCCAGACCACAGAGACTGTCGGCCAGCGACGCCGTGCTCAACGCATTCCCGGAAAACATCGCCAAATCGGTGGCGGAAAACCACGTTTTGCAGGTCGTGGTTTTCAGCCTGCTGTTTGCTGTTGCCCTGGTCATGGTCCGGCCGGAGGAGAAGCGCCGTCCGATCCTGGTCTTGGTCGAGAGCTTGGCACAGGTGATGTTCAAATTTACCGACATCATCATGTGGTTCGCGCCCTTGGGGGTATTCGGTGCCATGGCTTACACCGTCTCCTCGAGCGGCATCGGCGTTTTCGGCAATTTGGCAAAACTGCTGCTCACGCTCTACCTCGCATTAGCGGTGTTCGCATGCTTCGTCCTCTTGCCCATCGCCGTGTGGGCCAGGTTGCCGCTCAATCGCCTGGTCCGCGCCATGGCTGAACCAGCCTCCATCGCCTTCGCCACTGCCAGCTCGGAGGCGGCCCTGCCGCGAGCCATGGAGAGGATGGAGGAGTTCGGGGTACCTCGCCCGATCGTGGCCTTCGTCATGCCCACCGGCTACAGTTTCAACCTTGACGGTTCCACCCTATATTTATCGCTGGCCGCGATCTTTGTTGCCCAAGCCTCCGGCTTGCACTTGGGACTCCGAAGCCAGCTTTACCTGGTCCTGGTCCTGATGCTGACCAGCAAGGGTGTCGCCGGGGTTTCCCGCGCCGCCATCGTGATCTTGCTGGCGACCGCAGCGACCATGGGGCTTCCGACGGCACCGATCTTCCTCTTGCTCGGCATTGACCAGTTCATGGATATGGGGCGTACGGCCACCAATGTGATTGGCAACTGCCTGGCAACGGCCGTGATTGCACGCTGGGAGGGCCAACTGAACGAAAGTCCCCAGAGATCAGCCGCGTTTGCAGGATCTGGTTCCGAGGTTCCGCCGAGAACGCCCGAGTCGCGGTAGATCATGGCGCTCCCGTCGGGTGGAGGCCGGCTTTTCCCGTCAGAGTATGGTTTTTCTCCCTTCTCTGTTGGGGCAGGTTCGGCTCGAAGACCGAAAAAACCGAGAGGATACAGTGTATTCACACGTAAAGCCGTGCGAGCGAACACTGGCCTCAGGTTTTGTTACCAATGTACTTTGGGCGACTCGAGAAAATTCCTGTTTCACGGAATGACGGAAACTTCCGTCGTTGTGGGGTGTGGCGACAAGAGGATTCGCGTGGCGGAAGAGCCAGCAGTGCGCCATTTCCGCGAAATGGTTGATCACAACCGTGATCGTTGCCAGCTTGGGCCGCGGCTTCAGACCAAGGTAATCGACGGAATTACGAAAGCGCATGCCCGGGGGACATCTGTTTTGCACGGAGCATGGGTGAGATCGTGTGTGGAGTTGAGAGAGAGCTCGGGCCACCATGCAAAGTGACGAATTTCTCGATGATCTGCATCTGCGGATTCTGCGCGTGACGGAAGACCTGCGTGCCATTCAGCAACAGCTGAATTGTGCTGCCATGCAAGCACCCGGCGATCCGGAGCTGATGGAAGCCCTTTGCCAGGCTCCCGAGCTCGAGTCGCTCGAAGTCTTGAAGACGGCTCTCGACCAGATGCGCCACTTTCTCTGGTTCTACCTCCAGCTGATCACGCAGGAGTCTGCCGAGGGCGAAAACTTGCGCCCGAAGAAAGTCAAGGATGCGCTGGTCAGCCCCAGAGTCGCAGCCGCAGAGAAGTTCCGTTTCCCCACCGAGGCGGCCCTGCGCGAATTCCTGGCTAACGAAAAGAACCGAAAGCCGAATTAAACGGCCCTCGCCTACCCGCTGGTTTCCCCGTCTTCGATCTGCTCCGCCCGGAGAATTGGCATCCTTTAGGAATCGTGTTCCAACAGGACTGGCGTGCCGAGGAGTGTCAGTGCTTTCTCAAATCCCGCAGTCGCTGCAGCCGCTCGACCGCCTGGTCCAGGGTTTCTGCGCGTTTGCAGAAGGCAAAGCGTACTTGCTGCGCGCCATCCTCAGGGTGGTCGTAAAAACTGGATCCCGGTACGGCAGCAACCCCGATCTCTTGCACGAGATATTTTGTGAAGGCCACATCATCGGCGAACCCAAACGCACCAATGTCGGTGATCACGTAGTAGGCGCCTTGCGGCGGATAGCAACGGAATCCAGCTTCCACCAACGCCGGCACCAATCGGTCCCGGCGGGCGCAATAGTTACTCGCCAGTCTCTGGTAGTAGCTGGGTGGGAAGCCCAAAGCCCGAGCGCCAGCCTCCTGCAGGGGTGCCGGAGCACCAACGGTAAGAAAGTCGTGCACTTTCCGAACCGCATTGGTGATGCCTGGCGCCGCAACCGCCCATCCCACGCGCCAGCCGGTAACACTGTAGGTCTTGGACAGACCGTTGATGGTTACCGTTCGTTCGGCCATCCCCTCCAGGCTGGCGATCGAGATGTGCCGGGTACCGTCGTAGGTAATGTGCTCGTAAATTTCATCGGTAATGGCGAGCACGTTGAACTCCACGCAAAGATCTCGGATCAGCTCCAGTTCGCGTCGGTTGAAGACTTTCCCCGTAGGGTTGTTCGGTGTGTTCACAATGATGGCCCTGGTCTGGTGATGGAAGGCCGCGCGCAGTTCCTGCTCGTCGAAGGTCCATTCCCCCCCTGGCTGGGCAGGCGGACGCAGTTTCACAAACACCGGCTTTGCCCCGGAGAGAGTCGAATCCGGTCCGTAGTTCTCATAGAATGGCTCAAAGATCACGACCTCGTCCCCGGTGTTGCAAATGGCGAACAGCGTCGCAATCATGGCCTCGGTTGAGCCACAACAGACGGTGATCTCGGTCTCCGGATCCACCGTGATTCCCTGGAATCCCTTCATGTGCTGCGCGATGGCATTGCGGAGGTTCTGTGCTCCCCAGGTGATGGCGTACTGGTTCACATCGCGGTCGATTGCCTCGAGAGCGGCGCGCTTGATCTCCGCCGGAGCGGGGAAATCGGGGAAGCCTTGCGCCAGATTGATCGCCCCATAAAGCGCCGCCTGGCGCGTCATCTCGCGAATGACCGACTCGGTAAAATGCTCCACCTTGTGGCTGAGGAAATGTTTGGCTGCTGTCCCAAGGTCCGCCATAGGAGGTTAGGCTAGCACAAGCCGGTCGAAGAGGATGTCAGGCCGGCAGGCCAGGCCGGGTCATTGCGCCCTGAGAGTACCACCCAGTCGTTCCAGGGCCTGGATGATCTCGGCAGACCACCCGGCGACTTCGTCCTCGCGCAAGGTGCGATCGTTCGATTGGAACGTGGCCCGCAGCAGCAGCGAATACATGCCGGGGCGGATTGCCCCCCCGCGAAAGATCTCCACCGGAACAAAGCTGCGTAATTCTCTAAGGCCGAGATCGTGGCAAGCTCGCCGAATCCGCTCGAAAAGCAGCGAATCTTGGAAGAGGAAGGAAAAATCGCGCTCCACCGCCGGGTAGCGCGGCAAAGATTCACACGCGGTCTGGCGCAGACCGTGTCGGTAAAGGCGTTCGAGATAGAGTTCGCCAAGGTAAACATCCTGACGCAGTTTGCGGGCAGCGGCGGTCGTAGGATGGAGCTGGCCAAACTGGGCAACCTCTTCGCCGTCCATGACCGCTCGGGCCGATCGCCCAGGGTGGAAGTACTCGGCGGTCACCGAGTCATAGCGGAGAGAGTTGTGCTCGAAGGAATGGAGCAGGGTCTCGATATCGCCTTTCAGATCAAAGAACGACAAGGGCCGAGCCGGCTGGTGCACGCTCGGGCTTAGCGCGCTGCCGGTCGCACCCATGGCGATACGTTTCATCTCAATCGCTGCTGGACCGGCAGAGGTGAAGACCTTTGCGGTTTCGAACAAGCGCACATTGTCGTTCCCACGATTGAGATTGTAGGCAAGCATAGCCAACATAGCGGGAACGAGCGAAGTACGCATCACCGAGGCCTCTTCGCTGAGCGGATTTTCGAGCTCGATGAGGGGAACGTCGGAAAACTGCTCCGCTTCCTGGTGAGAGAGGAAGCTGAGCGACACAGCCTCGTCATAGCCGAGCGCCAACAGCGCATTTCGAAGCTTTCCGTCTTTAGCGGCATCCGGCAATTCGACCACTGGACTGGAGAAGGTTGGGAGCGTGTTGGGAAATTTGTCGTACCCGTAAAGTCGCGCAACTTCCTCGATCAAGTCGATTTCTCGTTCTACGTCCAGACGCCAGCTGGGAATGCGCACCAGGAATGCGCCCGCCTCTGGTGAGACCGGCTCAAATCCCAAACGTTCGAGGATCCGCGCGATCTGGGTGCGCTCGACGCGGGTTCCCAGGATTCGCTCGACCTCAGACAGGCGCAGTTCGACTGGGGCCTGATCGATCCGCCGCGCGACCACATCGATCGGTCCGCCGATCAGTCTCCCGCCGCCCGTTTCGAGAACGAGTTCGGCAACCCGGTCACAGGAAAGCAGGGTCGATTCGAAATCGGCGCCACGCTCAAAGCGATGGGAGGCGTCGGTATGCAGTCCATGACGCCGCGACATCTTACGCACGACGAGCGGATCCCACCAGGCGGATTCGATCAGCACGTTGTGCGTCTTCTCCGTGATCATGGTGTCAAACCCGCCCATGGTTCCGGCTAGTCCGACCGGCTTCACGGCGTCCGCCACCACCAAATCTTCCCGGCTCAGCTTGCGCTCCACGCCGTCGAGCGTCTTTAAGGTCTCACCCTCCCGAGCGCGCCGGACGATAATCTTGCCGCCCTCGAGCAGATCGAGGTCGAACACGTGTGTCGGCTTGCCCATTTCCCATAGGGTGTAATTGGTAGCGTCGACCGCGTTGTTGATCGCGCGCTGATCCAGCAATGCTAAACGGCGGACGATGGGGAGGGGCGACGCTGTGATTCGAACGTCGCGCAAGATTCGGGCCGTGAATCGCGCACAACCTTCCTCATCCTCGATTTCGATGGGGAAGGGGATCGCTTGCCTCCTCGGGTCCGAGGCGGAAGCGTCCCCGGAGGAGGCGGGCAGCCGGGGTGCCAGCGGTCGTAAAGGCACATCGTACATGGCCGAGGCTTCTCGGGCGATGCCGTAATGATTCATCGCATCGGGGCGATTGGTGCCGATCTCCATCTCGAAGATCGTGTCTTCGCCCTTGTTCAGAATGCTTTCGACTCCCATCCCTACGGAGGTCAGATCTTCCGCCAGGCGGCGGTTGTCGACCGGCGCCTCCACAAAGTCGCGAATCCATTGAGCAGAAAGTTTCATGCTTTGCTGGTTGTGCGGATTTACAGAAACTGCCGCAGAAATCTCACATCATTCTGGAAAAACAACTGCAGATCCTCTACCCCGTACTTCAGCAGGGCAATACGATCGGCACCCATGCCGAACGCGAACCCGGAGACCTTCTCCGGGTCATAACCGTTGTGCTTCACGAACTGAAACACATTGGGATCGACCATGCCGCAGCCGAGAATCTCAATCCATCCCGTCTGCTTACAGGGACGGCACGGATCGCTGCCATGGGTCCCCTGACCGCCACAAAGGAAGCAACTTACCAACAGCTCGGCGCTCGGCTCGGTAAAGGGAAAAAATGACGGTCGGAAGCTGGTCTTCACCTTCGATCCGAAAAAGGCCTTCATGGCGTAATCGAGCGTTCCCTTCAGATCACCGAAAGTGATGTTGGTGTCGACCGCGAGACCCTCGATCTGGTGGAACATCGGCGAGTGGCTGGCGTCGGGAGGGTCCTTGCGGTAAACCCTGCCCGGAATCACGATCCGGATCGGCGGCTTCCTCGTCGCCATGGTGCGAATCTGCACCGGAGAAGTATGGGTGCGCAGCAACAGCTGCTCGCGCAGAGGCTTTGCCTGCTGCTCGGCCAGGAATAGGGTGTCCTGGGTATCGCGCGCGGGATGATTGGGCGGGAAGTTCAACGCTTCGAAGTTGTAATAGTCGGTCTCAATCTCCGGACCTTCCGCTACCGAATAGCCCAGGTTGCGGAAGACAGCCACCATCTCATTCGTGGTCTTGATGATCGGGTGCTCGGCGCCAAGCGGACGCTGAATACCGGGCAGGGTAATGTCGACGCGTTCGGTTTCCAGGCGGGAAGATCGAGAGGAGCTTTCGGCGCGTTGCCTGGTTTGTTCGACCGTCTGTTCGACGACAGTCTTCAGCTCATTGACGCGCTGACCCACCTGGCGTTTGGCTTCCTTGGGCGCTGCCTTCAACCAAAGATCGTTCAGCAAGGTGAGCACACCATCCTTGCGTGCCATCCAGTGATCGCGGAAGTTCTTCCATTCGGACTCGTTGGTGACATCCGCTGCTTCTTCGGTCAGTGCCTTGCGCAGCTTTACCGCTGCTTTGTCCAAGGTTGCCGACGAGAAGTCTTTCAGTTTGGAAGGCGTGTAGGCCAAGTTCTCTCTAACTCTCCGTTCTCGATGGGATGGTCATACCGAACGTCGCAGCCCAATCATCGATTTCCATCCCACGTCTGGGAGGTGTTCGCCGACCCTCGATCACCCGAAGTCGAGCGAATGCGGATTGCGGGAGCTGAGGGTCGAGAAATGAACCGTTCTCCGAAAGCCGACGAGGCAGGGTTACGCCACCTTGCCGAGAGCGCCCTTCGCCTGCTCGGCGAGACTCTTAAAGGCGGCCGCATCGTTTACCGCCAAATCCGCCAATATCTTGCGGTCCAGCTCGACTCCCGTCTTCTTGAGCCCATGGATAAACTGGTTATAGCTGAGGCCGTGGAGCCGGGCTGCAGCGCCAATGCGGATGATCCAAAGCGAGCGAAATTGCCGCTTGCGCTGCTTGCGTCCGGTATAAGCGAATTTCAAGCCGCGCTCCACGGCTTCCTTGGCCGAGCGATAGAGCTTGGACTTGGTTAGGAAATAACCACTGGCACGATCGAGGATTTTCTTGCGCTTGGCATGGCGCTTGGTCCCGCGTTTGACACGAGGCATGACTGGCTCCTTTTTAGGTTCAATGTACGGTGGCTGGAGGTAGGAGACGGCTCTCGGACAAATCCCACAGGGGTTCTCGAATGGCCTCTTCACACACCGGCTAGCTACCAACGGCTAGCGAGTTGCTGCTAGTACGGAATCATTCGCTTGACCTTGGGAGTATCGGCATCACTCACCAAGATGGCGCCACCCAGTTTCTTTTTCCGCTTGTGCCGCTTCGAGGTCAAGATGTGGCGTAAAAACGCGTGGCGTCGCTTTACCTTTCCCGTCGCGGTCTTCTTGAAGCGCTTGGCAGCACCCTTATGAGTTTTCAATTTCGGCATAAATGCTCGCGATCTTGCGTTCCCTGGTGGGCCTAAAGGAATTCCATCGCTCAACAGGAATCTTTCGTGAATAGCTCGAGCCCAAACGTCAAAGGCGGAAGGCTAACGCCTCATCCTTGCTTCAACTGACCCTGGACCGCTTGTGGAGTGTGCGGTTTCTCTCTACTACCCTCACGCTTAGGAGCGAGAATGGCATGCAAGGTGTTGCCTTCCTGACGGGGACGGAACTCCACCATTCCCTTTTGTTCCACGTCTTTAATCAGCCGCTCCAAAATCTCCCGCCCCAGCCCGGTACGGGTCATCTCACGACCGCGGAAGAAAATCGTGGCTTTGACCTTGTCACCTTCTTCGAGAAATCGCAGCACGTGGTTTTTCTTGGTTTCATAATCGTGGTCGTCCACGTTGATGCGAAACTTCACCTCTTTGACGGTGATTGTCTTTTGGTGCTTCTTGGCCTCTCTCTCTTTCTTTTCTTGCTGATAGAGATACTTGCCGTAGTCCATGATGCGGCATACAGGCGGCTGGGCCGTAGGCGACACCTCTACCAGATCCAGATTCTTTTCCCGAGCCAACTTGAGCGCTTCGTAGGGAGGCAGGATGCCGATTTGTCGGCCTTCATCGTCGATCACGCGGACTTCCCGCGCACGAATACGTTCGTTGATGCGGATGAAACGCTTATCGATACAGTCCTCCGTCAATTACCGGGCAGGTAGGATGCGAAATTATAGCATGGGACCCGCGCCCGGCGTCCTCTGGAACTTCCAGATAAACTTTCAGCAATCTCTCGGATTCTTCCACGCTGGTACAATCCGCGCCCGGATGGGCTTGGCCGGGCCGAGGCATCGGCGAGGTAAGAGATTTCGCCAGACGCACGGCAATCCTGACCCGCTAGGAACGGCGCAGCTCCTGAACCTCGCTACCCTTGGCGAGCAGCACCACGTTGGCCATGCCAAGGAACAAACCATGCTCGACCACGCCAGGCATGGTTTCGAGCTTCTGTGCTAACGCCGCTGGATCGGGTATCCGGCCGAAGTCGCAATCCAACAGGTGATGGCCCTCATCGGTGATATAGGGATCTCCGGTGGCAGATTCCCGAACTTTCACCTTTGCCCCTAAGGCTTCGATCTTTCTCTTGATCAGCGTTTGAGCGAACGGGATGACCTCGACGGGTAGGGGAAACTTCCCGAGCATGGGGACTTGCTTGCTGGAATCGACGATGATGACGAAGAATTTCGACGCAGAAGCAACAATTTTCTCGCGCAATAGGTTGCCCCCTCCACCCTTGATGAGATTGAGTTGGGGATCGAATTCATCGGCGCCATCGATGGTGACATCGACCGCTGCAACTTCATCGAGCGTGGTCAGCGGAATTCCTCCGCTTCTGGCCAGCTTCTCGGTTGCCTTCGAGGTAGGAATTCCACGGATCTTCAGGCCGGAACGGACTTGCTCCACCAGAAAGCGGACTGCATACGTGGCGGTTGAACCACTGCCCAGCCCGACAATCTCGCCGCTGGTAACGAAACGCAAGCTGGCGCGGGCCGCGGCTTGCTTCTCCTCATCGTTGGTCGTGTTTGCCATCGTGCTGTGAGTGCGACCGCCCACTCTAGCGCATTTTTCGAGGGAGTGCCAAACTGAAATCACGAGCTCCGGCTTCTGACCCCGACGGTGAGATCCGTAGGGTCGCTCTCGGATATGGGGTAATCTCCTGTAACCGGTAACCCGTTGATCAGTGCCTTCGGTCACCTGAAAGTCCGCCTCGCTATCGGTAGTATGGAAGACAAGGGCACAGCAGGCGAGGCATGAAAAAGTGGAAAGTCGATCGAATCATCAGTCTGGCGACCTTAGCCAGCTCAATCATCGCCATTATTCTCGTCTTGCAGAAGCCGCAACCGGTTTCGCAACCGATTCCTCCCGCAGTCGCTAAGGCGAAAGCGGAGTCTTTCCAAGAGAAGGTCGAGCAGCTCGAGCAGCCAAGGGCGGCCGGGCAGCCTCCCGTGGAGGTTCATTTGAAGGCAGACGAAGTCAGTGCTGCACTGGACCAGGCGGCGGGGGCCTTATCCACCGCCCTTCCGGCAACCGGTCTTCCCAGTTCGGCTCCATCCTCTCCGGACGCCCCCTTGGGTCCGGGCCAGCCGGAAATCAAGGATTACCAGGTGAGCTTTGACGGCGACGTGGCGCGCGGACAATTTGTCGCCCAGATCGGTGGCAAGGATGTTTACGTCACCCTGGCCGGGCATCTCGGCTCCAAGGATGGATATGCCACCTTCGATCCCACCCAATTCAAAGTAGGTGACCTCGACATTCCTACTTCCTTGGTCAATGGTGCTTTGCAAAAGCGCCTGGCCGAGCAGCGAGACCGGCTCAAGCTGCCCGATGATGTTGGAAGCATCAAGGTCGAGAACGGCGAACTGGTGATGACCCAGAAATAGTGGGATCCGGCCGACCGCAATCTCCCAAATTAACGCTATGAGAGACACGGTATGGCCCCACCCTGGCAACGGCAGTTGCTATAAGGCCATGCAGCAGTCGATCCTAGGGGGATAAGTCGCTGGATGTGCCGGGCGTGCCGTCGAACAGCGCGTACACCTGGTCGCCAATTACGCGATACACCACGAAGGCTGAGCCTACGTCGTACACTTTGCGAAACAGCAGCTCACCGCGCCCGTCGCCATCCACATCGACTGCATCGATCAACTGGAACTTCGGTTCGACATCGAGGTGCTGGTTGTCGGTCACGCTCGAAAAGGCCTTGTGAAAATCGCCATTGATGTCTTGCCGGGCCACCAGGGCTACAAAATACTGCGGCTGGTCCTCCGTTGGGCGCTGCGGCATTCGAGCGCTGGCAGTCAGAACCATCGTTGGTTCGTTGCTGCTCGATAGATCAAAGACGTTCAACTGGACATCGTTGAAGTTTGGCTGCGCAGGCTTCGGGGTGCTTGCGTTGCGTTGCCTGGTGCTATGGGCCGGTGCAGTCGAGTTCGCCATCCCGCTGGCACGCTGCTGGACCCAGGCCCGAATTTCATCCGCTGCCAAAACCAGCATCTTCTTGCGAAAAGTCTCTTCTTGTTCGGGTTTCATCTCGTACGTGTAGGGATGAGGGTCAGGACCGTCCGCGTCCGAAATTGCGGGAATGAGCTGCATCTGGGAACCGCTCGAAGGAGACGCATGAACCGCGGGCTTCGGCGCGACTGCGCTCGCCGGGTTGAGTGGTTCCGGTTGCGCCAGCGCCGGCTTGCCCCGCTTCAGAACGGGCCGGTTTGGATCCTCCGGCTCGACATCGGAGGCAGGAGCTGCAGGCGGAGCCGAGGCGCTAGCATTCGCGGGAGGGGATGCGGCTGGAGCAGGCGTCGAAGAGGCGGACGGAGGAGGAGCTGGAGTCGAAGTCGGAGACGACGAGGCCGAAGCTGGTTGCGGGGAAGCCGGCTGTGGTGGCTTGGGATTCGCGCCGGAATGTCGCAACACCGGCGGACCTTCGTCCTGGTTCAAGCCACGAGGCACGGAAGAAAAGGATTTCTTGGTGTGTTTAGCCGCAAGCGATTCGCCCGTTTGCCAGGTACCTTCGGCGATCCATTCGTTGGTTTTTTGATTCTGCAAGGCAGCCGTGACCGTAAACAATCCTTGGGAAACACCGCTGCGAAAGCCCTCATACTCGGTTTCCGCCCAAAGCGCCATGGGAACCGGAGAAGCCTTGTAAGCGCTGGCATCGTAGAACTTTCCGTCCAAGAGAATGGTGATGGGAATGAGGCGGGGCTTTCCCTTGGACGCCAGTTCCACAAGGCCTAGGGCCCGCGGGCCCTTGTTGGTTTTGGTGTCGCGGGCAGACTGGCCCAAAGGAAGCTGCGCCAATGCCAGAATTAGCGCACCGCAGATGACGAGGCACCGCAGGGTGCGGTATAAAGTGGATCGGTGAAACAAATCCTCCATGAATATCAATGATAAAGCTCCCGACTTTACTTTGCCCGACCAGAACGCGCAGAACGTCGCCCTGAAGGACTTTCGCGGCAAAACCGTCATCCTCTTCTTTTTTCCGAAGGCCGACACTCCCGGTTGAACCATTGAGGCCTGCGGGTTCCGCGAGGCATACCGAAAACTGGAGAAAGCCGGCGCCGTCGTCTGGGGCATCTCCGCCGATGCCCCGCCAACTCAGAAGAAGTTCGAGACCAAGTATGATTTGCCCTACACCTTGCTATCCGACGTGGATAAAAAGGTGGCCGAGGCTTACGGCGTGCTCAAAGAGAAGAACATGTACGGCAAGCAAGTAAAGGGAATCGCGCGCACCACCTTTGTGATTGACGGGAATGGGAAGATTGCGCATGTTTTTGATCATGTGAAAGCCGAAGGTCACGCGCAGGAGGTATTGGAGTATCTCAAAGGCACTGCCTAGAAATATTCGGGCGGGCGCGATCGAACGAATTCCGGTTCCGCCCAAGTTTTATGATCGCGATCCCCGCTCGGTGAGTCGTGAGTTACTGGGCAAGGTTCTGGTGCGCGAAGAAGCCAATAATCTGGTGGCAGCCAGGATCGTCGAGGTGGAAGCCTATCTCGGAACCGATGATCCGGCAGCCCACGCCGCAGCCGGGCGAACTCCCCGCAATCAAGTCTTATTCGGCCCCCCCGGCCACGCCTATGTGTATTTCATCTACGGGAACTATTTTTGTTTGAACGTCTCCTGCCTTCCTGATGGGGTCGCGGGAGGAGTTTTGTTCCGAGCGGTAGAGCCACTCGAGGGGATCACTGCCATGGCCCGGGCGCGCAAGATCACCCTTCGCGGCGATCGCGATTTACGGCTGCTCACGAGCGGGCCAGGCCGGCTGGCGGAGGCGTTTCGCATCACCCGCACTCGCGACAACGGCAAAGACCTTACCTCGATCGATTCCGACCTCCGCATCGAGGACGACGGTTTCTACGTACGCAAGGTCATGGTCACGCCCCGCATCGGCATTGTCAAAGCTGCCGAATTGCCCCTGCGGTACTTGATCGCCGGAAATCCATTTGTTTCTGGACCCGTCAGGCTGCGGCGACTAAGCGACCAGCACGACGTTGTCGATCAGTCGAGTTCCACCCACAAAAGCAGCCACCGCGACTAGGGTTTTCCCGGTCAACTTTCCGACGGGTGTAAGGGTGTCGGGATCAACGATCGAGAAGTAGTCCACACGGACCACAGGATCCCGGGCCAATAGATGCTTGCCGGCTTCGATCAGAGTGGTTGGATTACGCTCGCCCTGCTCGAACCGTCTTTGCACTTCGTTGAGCGCGCGATAGAGCAGCAAGGCCGACTTGCGCTCGTCTGAATTAAGGTAGGCATTGCGAGAACTCATCGCCAGCCCGTCCGGCTCGCGCACGATCGGGCAAACCACAATTTCCATGGGAAAATTCAGGTCTCGTACCATGCGACGGAGGACGGCGACCTGGGCTGCATCCTTCTGCCCGAAGAAAGCCTTGTCGGCTTCGACGATGTGGGAGAGCTTGGCCACCACGGTTGCGACCCCGCGAAAGTGTCCGGGACGCGACAGGCCGCAGAGCCTTTGGCTCAAGCCTTCTACCTCAACGTAAGTAATCGGGGGCTCGGGATACATTTCTTCGACGGAGGGGGCGAACAGACAATCCACACCTTCGCTTTTCAGCCGCTCGGCGTCGCCTTCGAAATCGCGAGGATATTTAGCCAGGTCTTCGTGGGGCCCAAACTGCAGGGGATTGACGAAAATCGAGACTGTCACCATGTCACAAGCGGCTTGGGCAGCCCGTACCAGCGACAGATGACCCTCATGCAGGGCGCCCATGGTCGGTACAAGACCCAAGCTCTTTCCCGCCGCTCGCGCGGTGCGGGCAGCGGCCCGCATTTCCTCGACCCTCTTTGCGATGTTCATAAAGAGTTCTTCCCGAGGGCCGTCGGTCCGCGAACCACGGATGCGCGGCTTCGTCGACACGCAGCGCGGGGTTTACGACCGCATGCTCCGCTTGCGCTCGAGCACCGTTTCGAGCGCTTGCCGCGTCTCCTTCGGAAGGTGATAGGACTCGTCGTCGGATGGATACTGGCGGGAGAGTACGTCGCTGCGGAACGCTGCCACGGCGTTGCGGATCAGCTTGGCGGCATCGCCGTACTGGCGGACGAACTTGGCCGGCGGGCCAAAATTTAGGTTCACAATGTCGTGGAACACCAGTACCTGGCCATCGCACTCCGGCCCCGCGCCAATCCCAATAGTCGGAACCGTCACTTCGGCCGTGATCATGGCGGCCACTTCTCGGGGAATACCTTCCAGGTAGATGCAGGCCACGCCGGCTCGGTCGAGCGCGATGGCGTCGTGCATGAGTTCCTCGATCGCCGAAAGCGTCTTGCCTTGCACCTTGTAACCGCCCATCAAATGGACCGACTGCGGAGTGAGACCGATGTGACCGGCGACGGGGATTTCCGCATCAATGACACGACGGATCAGTTCGGCCCGTTTTTTGCCGCCCTCCATCTTCACCGCCTCGGCGCCGCCCTCTTTCACGAAACGGGTGGCGTTGCGAAGGGCGTCGTCCGCGGTCACCTGGAACGAGCCGAAAGGCATATCGGCGACCAGAAAAGCATGCTTCACGCCGCGCCGAACAGCGCGAGTATGGTGCAGCATTTCTTCCAGCGTGACCGCCAGCGTGTTCTCGTAACCCAGCATGGTTTGCGCCAAGGAATCGCCTACCAGGACGATGTCCAGCGATGCCTCATCGACCAGGCGCGCCGTGGCGTAATCGTAGGCCGTCAAACAGGTGATCGGTTCACCACGAAGTTTCTTTTCTTTTAGGGTAGCAACAGTGATTTTTGGGCGAGGCTCGCCACTTGGTATGGAACTCAAGGTGTCCCCCAGTGCCCCTCCGCCTCGGGCGGATAGAGCCTGTCGTATCTCTTCAACGCTTATTGTACATGTCCGACCTTGCTTGGTCGATCCCTTGTAATCGACTGAGAATACAGGCCTTTCCTGACTCGTGGCTTATCTTTTCGAATTGGGTTAGGCGCTTGCCGCTTCGCGCCGTCCCAAGGGCAGGAAGTACTGAGTGCCTTTGATCGGAGCCGATACTTTGCGCAGCAGCTCCTGCAAATCTTCGTTGCGCTCGACAAAATCGATCTCGGAGGTGTTGACAATCAGGAGGTCGGATGAGGTGTAGTGAAAGAAAAAGTGCTCGTAGGCCTTGATCACTTCTTCGAGATACTCTTCATTAATTGCCTTTTCCGCCGGGGCATTCTTTTTCTTCAGCCGTTTCTTAAGAACCTCCGGCGTAGCTTGCAAGTAAATCACTAGGTCGGGCGTGGGGAGCTGATCGCGAAAATACTCGTAATAACGGTTGTAGGTATCCAGCTCCTGGTCGGTCAGGTTCAAGCAGGCAAAGAGTTTGTCCTTCTCAAAGATGAAGTCCGTGACCACGGTTTTCTGCGATCTCGGGCCAAGATCGAGCGCCCGCAGCTGCTCAAACCGACGGATAAGGAAAGCAAACTGCGCCTGAAAGCCTGCTCCGCGTTCGCCTTCGTAGAAGGCCTGCAAGAATGCATTGTCCTCCGGTTCCATGACGCGCTGCGCGTTCAACCGCTCTGCCAGAATGCCGGCTAACGTACTCTTGCCCACGCGGATAGGACCCTCAACTGCAAGGTATCGGGGGAGTTCGAACAGATTGGCCATGGGCTCTTGGGAATGGCTACTTCGAATGGCAGAATAGCGCGAGACAATCTCTGTCCGCAATTGAAGGAAAAGTAACCCCTATTGCCAGCGGTAAGACAGAGACAGAACTTCAATCTTATCGGGGTTGATCATGCCGGTTCCCTTCGCCTGCGTGCTTTGCCGGGTTGCGGGACGAATTTCCGCCGACTGACGTTCGCTGGTCACGGCCATTTCGCTTCTTCGGAGGGTAGAATTCGCCGATTTCGGCACCGCTCACCGCGCCTCACGAACGCCTCGTGTAGAATCCATCTCCGAAGTGTAGAGACGACGCAGTACGCGCCGGAGTGAGAGAAAGGGAGGCAACATGTGCGACGTCAGCAGGCGTCGGTTCTTAGTGGGCGGGACGATGCTCTTGACCCTTGCAGCAGAGGTGGAACTCCTGGGCGGGCCAATTCCTGCGGGCGCGGCGCAGGCAGCCGCGGCTGACCTGCTAGCTCCCGACATTTATTTTCACGAGGGGAACGTCTCCGACAGTGCCGACGCAGTCTGCAACAACGGCTGGATCATGTTCGAAGATTATGTTCTGGTCATCGATGCGAATTTCCCGGCTGGAGCAAAGCTGATCATCAGCAAGATTCGTGCCCTCACCGAGAAGCCCATCAGGTTCGCCTTTGACACGCATCATCATGGCGATCACGCCTACGGGAATCAGGTCTTTGTGGAAAACGGCGGGGTGCCGGTCGCCCATACGGGCGTCATCGAGGAGATGCGCCGGTACGAAACCGGCTACTACGGCAACAAGCCCGGCAATTGGGAGGAGGCCGCGAAGACCCGGGCCGATCTCAGGACCACCAAGCTCAAGCCACCCTCGGTTCTGTTTTCGAAGGATTTGATTTTTGACGACGGCAAACATCGGGTAGAGCTGATGCACCTGGGAGTGGCGCATACGCACGGCGACGCGGTGGCCTGGCTGCCCAAGGAGAAAATCCTCTTCACCGGCGACATCTGTGTGAATGGACCCTACAACTACGTGGGGGACGGCGACATAGGCAAGTGGATTGGAACGCTCGATGCAGCCAAGCAGCTCGGCGCGAAAGTCGTGTGCACAGGCCATGGTCCGCGTTCGGTTGCGTCCGTCTTGGACGATCAGCAGGCATTCTTCAAAGTGCTGCGGGAACAGGTGGGCGCCGTGATGGCCGGGAAGCCGCCCGCGGAAGCAAAAACCCGGGTCGAGTCCCTCCGGGCAACCCTGAAGGGCAATGCGCAGATCGCGCGCTTCGTAGGGGAACCGGGCCCAGAAGATAATTTCCCCGCGCAAGTACAGAAAGTTTACGAGGAACTGACGGGAAAGAGCCTTGCCGCCCTGACCCACAAGCGGCTGCTGGCACGCCAGGCCCATGCACGCTCCCATGGCTCCGCATCCGCCTCCTTGGGTTGATCGGCCCGGGCAAAGCCCATTGCCTGAGTCGCGTCAGAGGAAGAGCAAGGCACAGACCCCGCGTCAACGAGCTTGCCTACTCGAGTAAGTCGGCTGTTCCAACGACGGAAGGGCATCGCGCGGCGGTTGCTGGGGACTTGAACGTTGGAACCCGGGTTTGGGCAGCAGGGTTGCGAGCATTTCAAACCCTGCTGCAATTACAATCGGCCCATGATGGTTGCCTACGTCCTAGCCGCGGGTGCCATGGCCTCCGCAGCCGGCTATCAAACGATGGCGCCCAAGGGGCAGTGGTATGGGCGGAGCCTGGTTGGTCTTGCGGGTGGCTCGCGCAAGCTCGCGCTCACCTACGATGATGGTCCCAACGACCCGCATACGCTCCGCCTCTTGGAAGTTCTTAGCCGACACGGTGTATGCGCTACCTTCTTTTTGATCGGCCGCTATGTCACCATGCGACCCGATATCGTGCGTGAGCTCGTCAATTTGGGACACGTGGTGGGAAACCACACTTTTTCCCATCCCAACCTGATTTTTGCCTCGGCACGCCGGACCAGGATGGAACTCGAACGATGTCAGCAGGCACTCGCAGACGCGGTGGGGAATCCCGCTTCGCTCTTTCGTCCCCCTTTCGGCGGTCGCCGCCCCGGCACTTTTCGAGTCGCGCGCCAACTGGGGCTCGAGCCGGTGATGTGGAGGGTTACGGGCCGGGATTGGAAAGAAAAGGCAGAAGACTACATCGAGCAAAAGGTCTACCAGCAGGTTCGGGGCGGTGACGTGATCCTTCTCCACGATGGAGCACCCGACGCCTTTGGCGCCGATCGTTCGCAAACCGTGCTGGCCACAGATCGCTTGATCGCAAGGTACAA
>DASPTQ010000205.1:0-15399 GCA_035623335.1 Terriglobales bacterium | reverse complement strand
ATGATCGAGCCTAGAGCCAGGGCCCTAGGTTAAGCCGTGGCCCCAAATCGCACCGAGACCAGCTTTGAAACACCCGGCTCCTGCATCGTCACACCGTAGAGCACGGGTGCGATGCCCATGGTCTTCTTGCTATGGGTAATCAGCACGAACTGAGTTTCGAAGCTCATCTCTTTGACCAGCTCGGTAAATCTTCCGATATTGGCCTCATCGAGGGGGGCGTCTACCTCATCGAGGATGCAGAACGGGCTTGGCTGGTAGCGGAAGATACCGACGAGCAGAGCCAAAGCGGTGAGGGCTTTCTCCCCACCGGAGAGCAGCAACACGTTCTGCAGCTTCTTTCCCGGCGGTGAGGCCACAATGTCAATGCCGCTCTCGGCGCTGTTTTCCTCGTCGGTCAGACGCATGAAGGCGTGCCCTCCACCAAAGAGCTTCTTGAAGGTGCCCTGAAAGTTCTCGTTAATCTTGTGAAAGGCTTCCTCAAATTTCTGGCGGGAGAAGGTGTCGATCTCCCGGATCGTCGCCTGAGTATTCTCGATCGACTCGATCAGGTCTTTTCGCTGGGTATCCAGGAAGGCGTGGCGTTCGCTGGTCTCTTTATACTCCTCGAGTGCCATCATGTTGACGGGTCCCATCCCCTCCAAGCGCGCTCGCATGTCGCGATACGCCTGGTCCTCGGCGGCAAGCTGCTCTCCGCGAACCGTGGCAATGGTGGTGTCGGCCGCCAGTGCCTGTCGCTCAATGCCCAATTCCTGGAGGCAGGTTTCTGCCATGTATTGCGCGTCGGACTGCAATTTCGCGGCAGCCGCGGAAAGCTCAGCCCGATGGTCACGAACTTCGTCGAGCTCCTGGCGCACCGCGCGTAACCCGTCCTCAATGACCAGAAGGCGTGCCCTCACCTGATCGGATTCGAACTGCAATAAACCCTCGCGCGTCTCGCAGGCATTGCCTTCGGCTTCCAAGTCGTTGAGCAAGGTTGCGATTTGCCGGTTTTCCGATTCCCGCTGAAGCTTCTCCTCGGCGCAAGCTACAATTTGTCGGTCCAGAGACTGCGCCCGCTCGGCTACTTCCGACATCATGGACTCCATGCGTTCGAGCACCGCTGCGGAGGACCGGTGCCGCTCTTCGAGCGCGGCTACGCGCGCCACCTGCTGAGAGGCCTGCTGGGCCGCTCGCTCTCGGTCTTGGCGCAAACTGGCCAATTGCCGGTTGGCGCTGGCCGCCAGAGCCTCGAGTTCGGTTTGCTTTTGTCTAAGCTCGCTGAGCTCCGCCTGCCGGGCAGCCATCATACTCTCCTGCTCTTGGCGGTCGCGATGCAATTGCTCGAGTTCATTCCCCGCCGTGTGCAGTTGTTCGCGCACCCGGTCCATCTCCAGATCGAGCTGCTCCAGTTGATGTCCCGAGGTCATGACTTGTTTCTCTGCTTCCCGCTTTTCCTCTTCCAAGCGATCGAGCAGGGACGTAAGATCTTTGATCTCGCGTCCCAGGGTGAGCACCCGCAGTTCTTCCTCGCGCAGGCTGGCTTCAAGCTCAGTCAGCAGGCGGATCAGATCGCGGAGTTCGCGCTTCATCGAGAGCGGCCCCTCCAGCCGTTGTTTTCCGCCGGTCACTGTCACATTGTGGAAGCACTCCCCGGACTGGGACAGAAAAAACGCATCCGGATTTTCGAGGGCCAGTTCGCGCGCCGCGTTCGGCTCGGGAACAATGTACCCGTTTCGCAGCTTAGGCAAGATCACTTCGAGCGATCGGCCGAAGCCATTCAGCACGCGAATCGCATCCTTCAACGGAACGATGGAGTCGGGAGTGGCGGTGTGCGCCGTCTCATTCACGGCAAAGGAAAACCTCGCCTGCGCATCTTCCGGGTGCACCAGGAAGGTGGCCCGGCCGTCCACGTCCGTGCGCAGCAGGCGCAGACCTTCATCGGCCGCGTCCCACGACTTCACGACGATGTAGTTCAGCTCTTCGCGCAAGAAATCCTCCACCACGCCCTCATAGCGGGGCTCGACTTCGAGAAAGTCGGCGAGCACGCCAGCCGGCGCCAACCCACGGTTGAAAGCCCCGGATTGAAATAGCCGCCTCACCGACTCGGTCGAATATCCATGCTCGGCGATGAGCGCTTCGAGGGAAGACCTTCGTCCTAGGGCCGACGCGTATTCCGCCCGCAGACTGTCCAGACGGTGTTTGGCTTCGAACTCTTGACGACGCTTCGATTCCAGGAGCTCGCGCGCCTCGACGCATCTCTCACCCAGCCGAAGGGCACGTTCGGACACCGTCTCAAATTCCAGAGCGCGTTGCCCGCGCTCTCCCCCGAACGCTTGCACCTCGGAATCCGCATTGGCCATCTCCGTTCGCAGCCGCTGGGCTTGGCGATCGATGGCTGCTATGCGCTCGGCGGCCTGGGTCAACTGGTTTTGCAGGTTGGCGGCTGAGTTCACCGCTTCCAGAATGGCGCTATGAGAATCCTCTTGACCGTGCTCCAAGGCGGCCAGCTGATCGGAGGCATCCCGCAGTTCTTGCTCGCTCGCGGCCAGTTCCTGCTGGGCAGCGAATAGGTCAGCGGCGGCCGAATCAAGCACGCCTCGATTCCCATCCCGTTCTTCCTCGAGGTCGGTTAGCCGGGCACGGATCTGGGCCAGGTTGGCCTGCTCGGCGGCGGCTCGGGCTTCAAACTCTCGGCAGCGTTCCTCGTTGTGGCGGCAGGTGGCCAAGGCGCGGTCGGCGTCCAACTTGATTTGACTTAGACGCCCGCGATTTTCCCGCATCTCGGATTCGATCGTGTAGCCTCGCTGTCTTCGTTCCGCGTGCTCGGCCTCGAGCCCTTGGATCTGGGTGCTCTGCTCTCTCATTTGTTCGGAGGTCGCGTTGAGCTGGCGCTCCAGTTCTATCGCCTCGAGATCGAGTTGTGCGAATCGGCTGGCCAGCAGCAGGCGGAGTTTGGCGCGTACTTCCTCTCGCAACTTGGCGTAACGCTCGGCCTTCGAGGCCTGCCGCTTCAGCGAATTCATCTGGTGCGTGACTTCCTCGAAGATATCGTTTACCCGGGCCAGGTTTTGCTTGGCGTCTTCGAGGCGGGCTTCCGCCAGGCGCTTCTTGGTCTTGAACTTCGTGATCCCCGCCGCTTCTTCGATGACCGCCCGGCGATCGGTGGGACGGCTGCTTAGAATCTGCCCGATCCGCCCTTGCTCGATGAGCGCGTAGGACTCCGACCCCAACCCGGTGCCCATGAACAGTTCCTGAATGTCGCGCAAGCGACACAGTTTCCCGTTGAGCAGATATTCGCTGTCCCCCGAGCGGAACAGTCGGCGAGTAACGACAATTTCCCCTGCCCGGAACTGCTGCGGAAATCTTCTCCGCCGGATCTTCAGGACCACCGACGAACCCGTCGTCGGATCGACTGCCGCCGAGGGCGGGGCCACAGCATCTCTCACAGCATCCTGGCCAGAGGCTAGAGCTCCCTCGGCGGGTGGCGGTTCCACTTCCTCAAGTCTGCCTGGCTGTGCCTCCTCGGTAAGGCGCTCCACTTCCTCCGCGGCCTTGGCCCTCAATTCGGCCTCGTCCCAGTCTTCCTCCGGCAGTTCGTCTTGGATCTCAATCTGGGTGGCGTCGTTCGCCTCCGGACCGCCATAGACCTCCGGATCGACAAGGGTAAGCGCGACTTCGGCCATACCCGTGGGCTTCCGATCCGGGCTGCCCGCGAAAATTACATCTTCCATGCGCGAGCCGCGCAAGGTTTTCGCTGACTGCTCGCCGAGAACCCACGCAATGGCGTCGGCAAGGTTGGACTTGCCGCAGCCGTTCGGTCCGACGATGGCCGCGACCCCATCGCCATGAAACTTGAGCTCGGTGCGCTCGCAAAAGGATTTGAAACCGAGAATTTGCAGCTTTTTGAGTTTCAGCAACTTGGTACTCCTTCGTCGCGTTCGCTAGGCGAGGCGGCGGATTCTGGCTTTGCCAAGGAAGTGCACGGCTGGTGAGGCCGCAGGAAAACTCCAAAAACTAGCCGAGGCTGCGAAGGGAACGGCTTCCGACATGCCGGGCTCGGGATGGCGGACCCAATCGCCTAGGAGTCGGAACAAGGAATCGAAGAACCTGTTGTCTCCGATTCGATTTACCAACCGGATTCCTCCCACGGCTTCCTCCCGAAGAATCGCCCTTGGCCGGACAGAGGCCAGACACAGATCGCAGCTACTGTAACCGTGAAACAGCGCCAGGGTCAAGCTATAAAACACCATATATGGTGGTACCATCGAGATAGCCACCTTCCCTACGGCACGGATTGCAGCAAAGTCGACAGGACAAAGTGGGGTAAGGAGGTCAGGAAAGGAGAATCGCGAGAGCACAACCAGCCTAGCGCACGATCGGCAGGTAAGCAATGGGCTTTCTTCTTTTTGTTCTCTGGCTTATCGCTCTTGTTTCGAGAGCTATGGGGGACGGTGGCGGTTGCGACCCTGACGGACCCGCGGCGGCGGGAAACCTGACCATTGTGGCCGATCGAGAGTGGTATCTTAAAGAGGAGAGGCTTCGGTATGTTGCTGCACGGCATCTTCCCTCCTATCACTACACCCTTTTATCCCGAGGGCAATGTCTATCACAAGAAGCTCGAGCACAATGTAGAGCGCTATTCGAAGACGCCCGTCGCCGGCCTGGTGGTGCTGGGATCGACGGGCGAAGCAGTTTTCCTGTCGGACGAAGAACGCCGTGCCGTGCTGAAGACCGCCCGCGCGGCAGCCTCTCCCAACAAGGTGCTGATCGCAGGTACGGGAATCGAATCCGCGATCGAGACCTTGCACCTCACCGAATACGCTGCCGGACTTGGCTATGACGTCGCTATGGTGCGCACGCCGCATTATTTCCGGAAGCAGATGGCGCCGGCCAACCTGCTGGCCTTCTACCGCTTCGTGGCGGACCGCTCGCCATTGCCGGTGATGATCTACAATTTTCCGCAGGCAACCGCCTACGACATCCCCGCCGAGGTTGTCATCGAACTTGCCGAGCATCCCAACCTGATCGCTATTAAGGAATCGAGCGGCGATGTGGGGAAGGTGCGCGACATGGTCGAAGGCACGCGTCATGTGAGACGCACCACCACGGTGACCGAGAGTTTTGAAGGGGTTACTCCACGCATGCTCGAAGCCGAAGGGAACGGACAAGGCGGCGAATTGGTCTCGCTCGGGGCGCGGAGTACGGCTACAGAACTGTCCGCAGAGCGGTCGCGCATGGCTGGAACGACGTCCGCGGCAACCGCGGGCAGGCTGAAGACGCGGCAAAAGGAGGTGGGTTTTCAAGTGCTCGTAGGAGCGGCGCACAAACTCGCATCCTCTTTCGAAGCCGGGGCGGTAGGAGGGATCCTGGCTTTTGCCGATGCAGCTCCCACTGCCTGCTATGAAATCTATGCCGCGTGGAAGGAGGGCGATCGGGAGCTTGCCCGGCTCCAGCAGGCGAGAATTGCCAAGGCTTCCGAGCGCGTCGTCGGCGAGCTCGGCATTTCGGCTTTGAAGTACGCCATGGATCTCAATGGCTATTTCGGCGGTATCGCGCGACTGCCTCTTTTGCCCACCACGGCCGAGATACGAACGGAAGTCGACCAATTGATGTCGGACATCCGAAACTGACTCGGCACACGGTCGAGCTCACACGGCCGTTTCGCCCAAGAAGTACTCCCCATGCCTTGCTGAATCAGCAGGGTTAAGGGCAACCGTCGCCTCGAGCGGAAGTCCCATCGCCCTGGTTACCAGAGTTTGTAGCCCTTTCGGCGGTGTCGCCGCTTTCTCCTCTTGTGATCTCCAGGGGCAAGGGAGTATAGTTGATTCGAACGAACGTTCGAACGGTATGGCGTCGAGCACCCCGTCCATCGCGATCCAGCCCAGGCGTCAAGCCGCCGCCCTGAACTCGGAGACGCGCTTTGATCGCCAGCTGGGCAAGATTCTGGAGTACGCCACGGAAGTCTTCGACCAGAAGGGCTACGCCGGCGCCTCGATGCGCGACCTTTCGCGCGCCAGCGGAATCTCTCTTTCGGGTCTTTATTACTACTTCGAGTCCAAAGAGAAGCTGTTGTTTTTGATCCAGAAGCACACTTTTACCACCATTTTGGAGCGTTTGCGCCAACGCCTGGACAAAGTCTCGGATCCCGAGCTGCGCATTCGCCTGTTCGTTCTCAATCATCTCGAGTACTTCCTGGCAAACCGCCGAGCCATGAAGGTGCTCTCGCATGAAGACGAGGTATTGAGAAATGGTTTTGGCACCGCCATCCGAGCTCTCAAGCGGGAGTACTACCGAACCTGTGTAGGGTTGCTCGACGATTTCAAGCGCCAGAAAGGACTGGAATTTTCCAGCCGAATCGCGGTTCTCAGCCTCTTCGGCATGATGAACTGGATTTACACCTGGTACAACCCCCGCATTGACGCCGATGCCGACGAGATCGCCGGCGAAATCGCAGATATCTTTCTGCGCGGGATTTGCTCCCCGCGCGACAGCAAGAGGGCCAAGACAAGGGCGAGTTGACATTCTCAATTCAAAAGGAGTTTTGCCATGGCAACCACCGTACAACCGGCGGCTCGAGAGAGTACGAAACCGTTAATCAACTACCGTTCCGACGCCGGAGTAGGCGTAATCGAAATGTGCGATCCCCCCGCCAACACTTACACCTATGAAATGAACCGCCAGCTGGATGACGCCATTCTGCGCGCCCGCATGGACAACAGTGTCTACGTGATCGTGCTCACCGGTGCCGGCGACAAGTTCTTCTCCGCCGGCGCGAACATCAAAATGCTGTCCAGCGTCGATCCGACGTTTAAGTACTACTTCTGCCTGCACGCGAACGAGACCCTTCTGCGCCTGGAGCACACGCCCAAGCTGGTCATTGCCGCGATCAATGGACACTGTGTTGGCGGAGGCCTCGAGATTGCCATGGCCGCCGACATTCGTATCGCCCGTCAGGATGCAGGGAAAATTGGTCTCCCCGAGATCAATCTGGGTGTGCTGCCCGGGACCGGCGGCACGCAGCGCCTTTCCCGCCTGGTAGGGAAGAGCAAAGCCATTGAATTGATGGTCACCGGCAATACGTTCTCCTTCGAAGAGGCCAAAGAACTGGGAATCATCAATGACATCTTCGAGCGCGAAGCCTTTATGGAAAACATCATGGAGTACGCCCGCCAATTCTGTCCTCCGAACAAGGCAGCCAAAGCGGTTGGGCGCATCAAGCGTGCGGTACAAACCGGCTGGGAAATTCCCCTCGAATCCGCCTTGGCGGTGGAGCGGGAAAACCAGCAGTTGCTGTTCCAGAGTGAAGACGCCAAGGAAGGCTTGGCAGCCTACGTCGAAAAACGTCCGGCGACCTTCACTGCAAAGTGATCGCCCCGGCGCGGTGAGCAAGGTCGAGTTTTGAACGCACCGACCCCTCCCGGCGAGAGCCAGGTTCGCGCAAGGGAACGGAGGTTCGAATGCCCAATGTCTACCACAAAGTCCGGTGCAATCAAAAAAGGGAGCGATGCCTGCTCACCTTCGCCGTTTGTTGAGGAGAGTTATGCCAGGAAAAGTAGCTAAAATCGGAACCTTCAGTGACTGGGTCGGCCTGTTCAATGACTGGCGTAAGGAAATCGGCGTCAATCATGACCAGATCGCCAGCTTTCAATTTGACACCCTCTACGGCGCCATTGAGACCGACGAGATCCAGTTCGGCGCCTTCAAAGGCAAGAAGAAGTGGGAGAATCTGCGCCAGGTGCCTACCCAGCAGATGCGCGACGCTCTGCTCAACCTGATCGTCTATCAGGGGGACACCGAATTCGCCAGCGTGGAGCAGCAGCGCCACTTGTTCGAGACCTCTCCCAGCGATTGGGACCGCAAGGCCCTTACCCGGGTGATGATCGAGGAAATGCGTCACGGTTGGCAGATGTGCGCCTTGCTGATCGCGCACTTCGGCTATTCCGGCAAGGTGGAAGCGCAGAAGATGCTGGAGCGGCGCGCATTTGAGAACAAACGGCTGCTCGGCGCCTTCAACGTCGATGTCGATAACTGGATGGATTTCTTTACTTACACCGATTTCGTCGACCGTGACGGCAAGTTCCAATTGCAGATGCTGAAGTATTCGGCTTTCGCTCCTCTCGGCCGTTCCATGTCCTACATGTTGCGGGAAGAGGCCTTTCACATGGGCACGGGCAACGACGGGTTGCGACGCATCGTGGAAGCGGGCGTGATTCCATGCTGGCTCATCCAAAAATATCTCAACAAGTGGATTTCGAGTTCGTATGACTTGTTCGGCACGGATAATTCCGGTTCCGCCCATTGGGCCTACGTCTGGGGAATCAAAGGCCGCTATGACGAGCCCAAGAACCTCGAACAGGCCAAAGTGGACGAATTGAACGACTACAACCGGCATCTCTACCGCGATGAGGTTGCCGGCCTGATTGAGCGCTTTAACAGCGTCCGCAAGCCGGGCGAGTCCAAGCTGTACGCTCCCGATATCAAGTTCAATCGCCAAATCGGGCGTTGGGCGGGGCAGAAGTTCCATGCTGAGACTGGCGAGCCACTGGACGACAAGGCCTACGTCGAGCACCTGGAGGAGTACATGCCGACTGCCAAGGACAAGAAGCTACTGCTCGACATCATCGGCACCGAGAAGAAGTGGATTGCAGCCAAAGAGGGGGCACGCGATCCGCTCGCCTCGATCGGCGAGGTGCGCAAGTCAGCCATCAATCTGTAATCTTCCCGAACTGTGCAGAGGAGTTGGAGGTCGGTCAGGGGTCGGGGCGCAGCCAAGGTGCCACTAAGACCTATGGCGCTCGTGGTATGACGGCGCGGCAGTGAATGGTGACGGGCTTGCTTCCTACAATCGCGACTTCGCAGATGCAGACTTACACGCTGGCTGAACTCATGGTGGCCACGGCCGCTCGCGAGATCAAGGATGGCGAAGTCGTGTTCGTCGGCATGCGCCTTCCCATGATCGCTTTCGTCGTGGCCAAGCGGGTGCACGCTCCGAAGGCGGTGGGGCTGTTCGAGAATGGTGTCATCCGAGCCACGCCTGCTCGGGAGCTGCTTTACACGATGGCGGATCCTCCCAACATTCTCGGGGCGGTGCAATGCCTGGACATGCTTGGGGTGATGAGCCTGCTCCAGTCGGGGCGCGTACATCTTGGTTTCCTTGGAGCTGCCGAAGTTGATCGTTTCGGTAACTTGAATTCCACCGAGGTACGGGGTGCGCGCGGGATGGTTCGTTTGCCGGGCTCAGGCGGCGCTTGCGACATC
Organism: Terriglobales bacterium; assembly: GCA_035623335.1. Classification (GTDB taxonomy): domain Bacteria; phylum Acidobacteriota; class Terriglobia; order Terriglobales; family Acidobacteriaceae; genus JAFAGX01. Next base: position 6,162 of record DASPTQ010000205.1, on the reverse strand, counting down.
GCATCTCTCGCGCATCGTTTTGTCGCCCTACTGGAACACAGCAAACAACGACTGCCGGAGCGGGTATCCTTCATCACCAGCCCCGGCTTCGGACAGGATCGCCTCTGGCGCCAGAGGCAAGGGCTTCCGCGGGGCGGACCATCGGCGGTCATTACCACCAAGGCAGTGCTCCGCTTTGAGGAAGATGGAGAGGCCTATCTAGCCTCTCTGCACCCTGGCGTTGTTCTGGAAGAGGTGCTCCGCAACACGGGCTGGAAGCTGCGAGTGAGCGAAGATCTCGAGCCGACCACGCCGCCCAGCGAGGCAGAACTAGAGGCGATTCGCGAGTACGACAAAGAGGGATTTTGGACGAAGTGATCGATCCATCTGCATCCTGATCCGCCGTTGAGTGGTCAGTCCGCGTGTCGTGGACCAGGAGATAGGAGTGAGGGATATGGCAACTGAAGCGGCAGCGCAATGGTCTCGGATCGCCCTGCAGTTCGATCCGCCGGCGGCCAGGCTGCGCTTCGAAAACCCACCTCTCAACATCATCGATATTCCGATGATGGACGAATTGGCCGCGGCTTGGGCCGAGATCGAGTCCTTGACTGAAATTACAACCATCGTTCTGTCTGGTTCGCAGAAGGCGTTCTCCGCCGGCGTCGACGTGGCTGCCCATACACCCGACAAAGTCGAAGAGATGTTGAGCAAGTTTCATCGGCTGATCCGTCAAGTAGTCAAGTCGAAGAAAGTGACGATCGCGGCGGTGCATGGTCATTGCCTCGGCGGGGGTGCAGAGCTGGCGATGGTGTGCGACTTGGTATACACGTCTGAGTTGGCCACATGGGGATTTCCCGAGATCAAGCTGGGCTGTTATCCGCCGGTTGCCACCACTGCCTTGGCCGCCTTGGTCGGCCAGAAGAACGCGGCTGATCTGGTCCTCACGGGGCGCAGCATCTCAGGAAAGGAAGCGACTGCCATCGGTTTGGCAAACGCCGTCGTGCCCGAGGTCGATTTGGAGCAAGCCGTGAAGGAAGTGGTCGAGTCCCTTTCGCAAATCAGTCCTGCCGCTTTGGCCATCACCAAGAAGGCTTTCTACTTCTGGGATTCCACCCACTTCGACAAAGGGCTTGCCCGAGCCGAGGACATCTACCACAAGGAGCTGATGAAAACCGCCGACGCCCGAGAGGGAATCGAGGCTTTTCTCGAAAAACGGCCGCCGCGATGGAAAGGGAAGTGATGGCCAAGCTGGTTTCCATGCGCCATGCCATTGCCGAGTTTGTACCCGACGGCGCCTCAGTCGCCATGGGATTGCAAATGGAGCAAATGATTCCCTTTGCGGCCGGGCATGAGATCATTCGCCAGAGGAAGCGTGGCCTTACTTTAATCGGGCCGATCTCGGATATTTTGTTCGACCAGGCGATCGGAGCCGGATGCGTGGAGAAGGTCATTGCCGCCTGGGTCGGCAACGTCATGATGGGTTCGGCCTACAACTTTCGCCGTGCCGTCGAGCAGAACGGGATGCCGATCTTCAACATGACGAACTTCAGCGTCGCCTTGGCCCTCCAGGCCGGGGCCATGGGCGTTCCTTTTCTTCCCACGCGAACCGCTCTCGGCAGCGATACGACCCGAGGCCATCCCTTTTTCCATCCCATCCTCTCCCCGTTCGAGCCGAAAGAGCCGCTTTGGGCAGTGCGCGCGCTGAATCCTGATGTCGCGATTGTTCATGTGCAGCGGGCCGATGGTGATGGCAACGCCCATTGCTGGGGAAGCTTCGGGGTCATGATCGAGGGTGTACGAGCCGCCAAGCGCGTCCTCGTCATCGCCGAACAGATTGTTGAGCCCAGTGTCATCGCCAGCGATCCCAACCGCACCGTGATCCCGGGATTTTTGGTGAATGCAGTGGTGGAGTGTCCGTACGGAGCGCACCCCTCCCCGGTCCAGGGATATTACAAACGGGATGATGCTTTCTTCCGCCAATATCACGAGCAAACCAAAACGCCGGAAGACAATCAGGCGTGGCTGGACCGCTGGGTTTATGGCATTTCCGATCGCAGAGAGTATATGAACCGGATCGGCGCCTGCCGCCTCGACAACCTGGGGGTAAAGCAGCACGCGTATGCGGCACAGGCCGACTTCGGGTACTGAGAGCAAGGAGTGGTTCAACTGGGCGGGGGAAACTTCGCGGCCGGTTTGCTGAAGCAAGCATGGGTCGCCTGCACGCGGTCAAGGAAATGAAAAAGCAACTTGTCGAGCTACGAGTCAACGGTCGCGCCCACGAGCTGGCGCTTGAGCCAAGTAAGCTGCTGCTCGACGCACTGCGGCAGGATTTGCAGCTGACGGGATCCAAGCGCGGCTGTGACGATTCTTGTTGCGGGGCGTGCACCGTGCTCGTCGACGGTACTCCCATGCTTTCTTGCACGTTGCTCGCGGCCAGCTGTGAAGGTCAGGAGATCACAACCGTCGAAGGTGTCAGCGAGCACGGAAGCCTGGCAGCCATTCAAAAAGCCTATGGGGACTGGGGCGGAGCGCAATGTGGTTACTGCACTCCGGGGTTCATGATGACCGTGAAACACTTGCTCACTCAGAACCCTAACCCCACGGAGGAAGAAATCCGCCAAGCTTTGAGCGGCAATCTGTGCCGGTGCACCGGTTACAGCCAGATGTATCAGGCGATCAAAGCCGCCATTGAAGCCGAGCAGAAGGGAGCGGCAACCCCAAGGTGAACGGCGGAGGCGGTTAGCGAGACAGTATGCCCAACGACTTTTCCATTATCGGCAAACCCGTGGCCATGGTCGACGCTGCCGAAAAGACCACGGGCTCCGGCAAGTACGCTGACGACCTCAGCCTCCCCGGCATGCTAGTGGGGAAGATCCTGCATTCGCCCTATCCCCATGCCCGCATCCGGCGAATAGATACGAGCCAGGCCGAAAAGCTCGATGGTGTCGTCGCTGTCGCTATCGGCCAGGACGCACCCAATCCCTACGGAATTCTTCCCGTGGGCCACGACGAGCATGCACTGGCCATCGACAAGGTCCGCTACGTCGGAGATAACGTCGCCTGTGTTGCTGCCATCGACGAAGCTACCGCCGAAAAGGCGCTCCAGTTGATCGCGGTTGACTATGACGTCCTGCCTGCCTATTTCGATCCTGAAGAATCGATGAAGGCGCAAACCGACCTGATCCACGACAACAAACCCAAGAACCTCGAAAAAGACTACCACCACGTGTTCGGCGATCCCGAAAAGGGGTTTGCGGAGGCGGATCACATTGCAGAAGGACGGTTCATCGCTAATGAAGTGACCCATGCCGCCATGGAGCCGCATTCCACGCTGGCTGCCTTCGACATCGATTCCCAAAGCGGCAACCCGGGGAGGCTTACGGTTTGGTCGTCGACTCAGGTGCCCTACTATCTGCAGCACAAATTGTCGCTGGTGCTCGAGATGCCAATGGCGCAAATCCGGGTCATCAAGCCGCTCGTGGGGGGAGGATTCGGCGGAAAAAGCGAAGTCATCCCGCTCGAGATCATCGCCGCAATTGTCGCTAGAAAGGCGCGCCAGCCGGTGAAGATCACCTACACCCGGGAAGAGGTTTTCTGGGCACACCGCGGCCGGCCGCGTACCATCATTGATTTGAAGACCGGCGTCACCAACCAGGGATGCATTACCGCCGTAAAGGCGCGCGTGATTCAGGACGGGGGCGCCTATTGCTCCTACGGCGTAGTCACCATTCTGTATTCGGGAGCCCTGCTAGGTGCGCTCTACGACATTGCCAACATCCAATATGACGGCTATCGCGTGCTCACCAACAAACCGGCCTGCGGCGCCATGCGCGGCCATGGCACCGTCAACGTCCGTTTCGCCTTTGAATCGCAATTGGACGAGCTGGCGGCCAAGATCGGAATGGACTCCGTCGAAATTCGGCGCCGCAATCTGCTCAAGCCGCCAACCATCACCGTGAATGGCTTGAGGGTACAAAGTTATGGTTTGCCGGAATGCATCGACAAAGTAGCGGAGCGCTCGCGCTGGACCGAGCGCAAAGGCAATCTGCCCAGGGGACGAGGATTGGGCTTCGCCTGCAGCCATTATGTGAGCGGCGCGGCCAATTCCATCATTCGCTCCGACATGCCGCACTCCACGGTGAACATTAAGATCGATCGTGATGGTGGCGTGGTGGTTTACACGGGGGCCGCTGAGATTGGCCAAGGCTCCGATACCATGACCGCGCAAGTCGCCGCCGAAGTTCTGGGTTGTTCCTTGAGCCGGGTGAAGATTTTTGCCGCCGACACGGATCTCACTCCCATCGATATTGGTTCCTATTCGAGTCGCGTCACGTTCATGGCCGGCAATGCGACCTTGCGAGCTGCCCAGGAAGTCAAGAAGCAAATCGCATTGGCCGCAGCGGGGAAGATGAACTGCTCGCCCGAAGAGCTGATGTTTCGCGATGATTCGGTTTTCAAACAAGACAGTCAGCGAGAGACGGTCGTCGATCGCACGGCCGAGCCAGCCTCGGCAGCCTCGGTTGCCGGACGCGTCGAAGGACAAATCCTGCGTGGGTCGCTGCAGCAGAAGCGCAAGGATGAAGCCCCCAAAGGTCGGATGAGCTTTGAAGAAGCGGTGGTTGCGGCCATCGACTTTCATGGCGCTTTGAGTGGAACCGGCTCCTATGCGCCTCCGCCAGAAGCTCGCGGCGGGAAGCATAAGGGCGCGGGCGTAGGCCCTTCCCCCGCGTACTCCTATTCTGCCCAGGCGGCTGAAGTCAGCGTGGACGAGGAAACCGGAGAAGTCGCGGTCCACAAGGTTTGGGCTGCGCACGACTGTGGGCGTGCCCTGAATCCAGTTTCCGTCGAAGGTCAAATTATTGGCTCCGTGTGGATGGGGATGGGACAAGCACTCAGCGAAGAGATGGTTTGGAAAGACGGCATGCTGATGAACCCTGGCTTACTGGAGTATCGCAGCCCATCCTCGGTCGAGTCTCCTGAGATCGAGCCCATCATTGTCGAGAGCGTGGATCCGGAGGGTCCGTTCGGAGCCAAAGAATGCAGCGAAGGCTCCCTGGCCGCCACCATCCCCGCGATCGCGAACGCCATCTACGATGCAGTCGGAATTCGTTTGCATGAATCTCCCTTCACGCCGGAACGAGTCTTGTCCGCCCTGCGAGCAAAGAAAGCAGAGAAAAAGCTTAACCTGACGGAAGGCATCGATCCGACCTCGCCCACGGGATTCCGCGAACACGGGGGATCGCTATGGTTTCGCGGCAAGGGCCCAGAGCGACACCCGCTCGATCCTGCGCGGCGGGAGGTCCAACCGTCGTCGGGAGGAGACGATTGAGCCTACCGCAATTCAAGCTTCTGACGGTTGAAACGACGGACGAAGCCGTGGAGCTGCTCGCGAAGCATGCCGGGCGAATTCGGGTGCTCGCCGGCGGCACCGATTTGATTCCTTCCATGCAGCAGAAACTCTTCGAGCCAGAGTATGTGCTCGACGTTCGTCGCATCGCGGAGATGAGAGGGATCCGCGAGCGACCGGGAAGCGGTATCGAGATTGGTGCGCTTACTACGCTCACCGCGATCGAACGCTCCCCACTTCTTCGGCGCCGCTACCCGGTATTGACGGAAGCTGCGGCCACAGTGGCATCGCCCATCCTGCGCAATATGGGTACGATTGGCGGCAATATTTGCCTCGACACTCGCTGTCTGTGGTATAACCAGTCACTCATTTGGCGCCGAGGCTGCGGCTTCTGCATCAAGAAGGACGGGGATCTTTGCCACGTGGCGCCCGGCGGCACCAAATGCTGGGCTGTTTTCTCGGGCGATACTCCGCCGGCCCTTTTATGTTTGCAGGCCGAGTTGGAAGTGGTTGGGCCAACCGGCATACGTCGCATTCCGCTTTCCGATTTCTATACTGGGCTCGGGGATGATTACCGCAAATTGCAGCCCTACGAATTGCTCACGCGGGTGTTCTTGCCCGAAGCGACAGCGGATTATCGGGGTGTTTACCGCAAGCTGCGAATTCGCGGCTCGATCGACTACCCCTTGGCCGGTGTTGCGGTGGCGGTCAAGCGCTCCAACGGCCATTGCGCCGATGCGCGAGTCGCCATTACAGCCGTGAATCCGGCACCGGTTCTGGTCAAAGGAGCGACGGAAGCGCTCGTAGGAAAAGTCATTGATGCAACACTTGCGGAA
>DASPTQ010000204.1:0-23026 GCA_035623335.1 Terriglobales bacterium | reverse complement strand
CTGCCCGGTTGGTAGCTAAGATCAGCCCGGGAGCCTCATGAAATCGCGGCGTTTCTGCAGCAACCGTCGCTGACGGCCAAAAGGCGGTGGCCGGCGTGCCTCACTTTCCTATCTACAATTGTCGGCACACCTTTGCCACCCGATTGTCGGCTGCGGGAGTACCGGACGCTATCGTCGATCAACTGTTGGGGCATTCCCGCGGAGATATTCTCAGCTTCTATACTGCCCGCGTGCCGGAATATCTGCGCGATGCAATCCACCGGTTGGAGAAGCTGCGAGAGGCCAAGGGGACTGTCTCCAGTACCGACAACTTGGCAACCCCACCATCACGTCACATTATTAAAGGTTCCAACGTGATTCAATAGATCTGCTGTGTGCTGCCTTGAGTCGGGTGTTTCGAAATGTAGGTCGAAGCCGTTGGTCGCCAGTATCTTTCCGCTAAGCCGCTCGATCAATTTATCAAATGCCTGAGGCCGCGATCAGTTCTTGCAAGCTTGCGCCATTTGTTCGCCGCGGACCAGGGTTTTAAGCGTAATCGTGATATTTCGTCAACCATCCACTCCGCTGTTAGAAGTAGCAGTTGCGTAGCAGAAAGCAGCGCGTAGACTCTTATCATGCTTACTCCCCTGATCCGACCGTAACTCAAGAAGACAAAATCGCGGGGATCGTGCCTCCCCTTTGTGTAAGGGATAGATGTATGAAAGCTCTTCTTACCAAGCTCCGTGACGTGGCCATCTCCGGTTTCTTCGCCCTGTTCCCGATCTATGTCGTGTTCTTAATCTTTAACTAAGGCATGGACCCATCTCACCGCGGTCGGGGCCAAAATTTCTGGGATATTTGGCATCAAAACGATTTTTGACATCCATGCTGGGATGGCGTTAACAGGTCAGCATGACCCGAATCGGGTCACCACGAAGCATGTGGGATTATTGAGCCAGTGCGGCATTATGCAGGACCGATTTTCTAAGGCGAGCTGATAATGCGCGTTTACGCTGACTTTCGAGGCTGCAACAACGTGGCGTAAAGAGCCTTACTCGGCAAAGCCTGTCAATTTTGACAGCAGCCCGTTATGGCACCCCAGCTATAGGTTGGCTTGGGACTGATTACGCATTAGGCCGAGTCCAGTCTGTTGGACGCGGGGCCACAGTGCTAGGCTCAGGCCCCCCCGACAGTCAAATTTCAGAAACAAAGCAAGGAGATCCCATGAATCCAAGCCAAGCGTCTCCAATTGCGTACGTGGAAACGATCGAGCAGCGTCGACTGAATGAAGCTCGCGAAAAAGGAATTCCTTGGAAGAAGTGGGGACCATATTTGAGCGAAAGACAATGGGGCACTGTGCGCGAGGACTACAGCTATGACGGCAACGCGTGGGACTACTTCAGTCATGACCAGTCTCGATCGCGCGCCTATCGCTGGGGAGAAGATGGTCTCGCCGGGATCTCCGACGACAAGCAGCAGCTCTGTTTCGCGATTGCTCTATGGAATGGTCGGGATCCAATCCTGAAAGAACGTCTGTTCGGCCTGACCAACAGCGAAGGCAATCACGGCGAGGATGTGAAGGAATACTACTTCTACCTCGACAGCACCCCGACGCACTCCTACATGAAATACTTGTACAAGTATCCACAGAGAGAATTTCCATATCGCGACCTGGTGGAAACGAATCGGCGTCGGTCTCGGGAAGAGTTTGAGTATGAGCTGCTGGATACGGGAGTATTCGATGAGGATCGCTATTTTGATGTGTTCGTCGAATATGCCAAGGCCGATCCTGAAGACATGCTGATTCGAATCACGGTTCATAACCGTGGTCCCGAGACAGCAGAGCTTCATCTGCTTCCGACATTATGGTTTCGCAATACCTGGTCGTGGGAACAGGCTGCGACCAAACCCTCACTGCGTCAGGTGGAAGGGGGGACTGTCCGAGCTTCGCATGGTCAGCTTGGCGACCACACTCTAGACTGCGAAGGCAATCCGGAACTGCTATTCACGGAAAATGAATCGAATGCCGGGCGCTTGTGGGGACAGCCGAACCCATCACCGTATGTGAAGGACGCATTTCATGAATATTTAGTTTCCGGTAAGCAGGAGGCTGTGAATCCCGCCAAGATGGGTACGAAGGCCGCGGCGCACTACAGTCTGGAAGTGCCTGCTGGCGGCAGCAAGGTCGTGCGGCTACGGCTGAGTGCGAAACCAGCAGCCGATCCATTCGGCATGTTCGACAAGATATTTTCGGCACGTCTCGCTGAAGCGGACGAGTTTTATGACCGAATCACCTCGAGCTCCTTAAGCGAGGACGAACGGCGTGTGCACCGCCAAGCACTGGCAGGCATGCTGTGGAGCAAACAGTACTACTATTTCGATCTCGATCGCTGGCTAAACGAGCACGACGCTCATCCCCTGATGGGATCTACTCATCGCGATATTCGCAATACCCAGTGGTTCCACATGCTGAACAGCGACATTATCTCGATGCCGGACAAGTGGGAATATCCCTGGTATGCGGCATGGGACCTGGCTTTCCACACAATCGCGCTGTCTATGGTGGACTTCGATTTCGCGAAAGAGCAACTGCTACTGATGTTGCGAAGTCTTTACTCACACCCAAACGGGCAGATTCCAGCCTATGAGTGGAACTTCAGCGACGTCAACCCACCTGTACATGCTTGGGCGACTTTATTTCTCTACAACATCGAAATGGAACTGGGGCGAGCGGACCTCCGATTTCTGGAGCGTTCCTTTCAAGGCCTGATGTTGAATTTTAGCTGGTGGCTCAATCGGAAAGATCCACAGGGAAAAAATGTCTTCGCTGGGGGGTTCCTCGGTCTGGACAATATTGGAGTATTCGACCGGAGCTCTTCGCTCCCAACGGGCGGCCACCTGGATCAAGCCGACGGCACGGCGTGGATGGCTTTCTATTGCCAGAACATGCTGGAGATCGCGCTCATTCTGACCGACTACGACCCCATGTATGAGGATGTCGCTTTCCGGTTCTTTGAGCAGTTCCTTTGGATCGCCCACGCCATGGATCGCATTGGGGAGCACCAAGACGAGATGTGGGACACCAAGGACGGGTTTTTCTACGATGTGCTTCACTTCCCGAATGGGGATGCCACGCGGCTCAAGGTTCGCTCCATGGTGGGATTGCTACCGTTGTGCGCTTCGACGGTGTTTGAACATGATGGCGTCGTGGAGCGCCATCCCCGACTGATGGAAATGCGTGACATCTTCATGAAACGCCATCCCGACTTGGTGGCGCATATCGCTCCGGCGGACAATAAGTTTATCGGGTACGCAGGCCGTCGGCTTTTGTCAGTTTGCAACAAGCAGAAAATCGAGCGGGTCCTGGCCTACATGCTCGACGAAAACGAGTTCTTCGGCCCCTACGGCATACGCTCACTGTCCCGCTACCATCTGGAACATCCGTTCGTGTTCAATGTCAGCGGGCAGGAATACAGAGTTCAATATCTGCCAGCAGAGTCGAACAACGCAATGTTTGGCGGCAACTCGAACTGGCGTGGACCTGTCTGGATGCCCGTGAACGGTCTATTGATCCGAGGATTGCTAAATCTCTATCAGTTCTACGGCAATGACTTCAAGGTCGAATGTCCAACAGGCTCTGGGAAATACATGACGCTATTCGAAGTGGCAAAAGAAATTGCTCGCAGACTCTCGAGCATCTTCCTCCGCGATGCAAACGGAAGGCGTCCCGTTTATGGCGGATCTAAAAAGTTTCAGGAGGACCCATACTGGAAAGATTACATTCTGTTCTACGAATATTTCCACGGCGACAACGGCGCGGGACTTGGAGCCAACCACCAGACCGGGTGGACGGGGACCATAGCGCGTACGCTCGATTTGTTTTCGCGTTTAAACTCGGTGGATGCGCTCCACATCTCCAAGGACGAACTTGCGGCTCGTATGACTCGTGAGCAGGTTGCGGGGAATCAAAAATCTGGATAGGGAAAATTTTTCAGTGAAATATGAGCCAGGAGTTTAAATGTGAATTTTGCAGTTCTCACTCGGCATGACTCGGACAGGTACCCCGTTTGAAGGCAACTAAGGTGCGCACGTCCTGATTTTCGTTAGAAGAGACACAGGACTGCGAAGTACAAATTCGCCTGATCGATACGTTCTCGTAGTCAGTCTTCAATAGAGCATTGCCGCCGACCTGAATATTAGTTGAGTCCGTCTGCTTTCCCCTTGTGGCTACAGGTACCACCTCTTCGAGAACATCAGAAACGACCTGTGACGACATAGGCGGAGGAATTGGTTCCTGCACGTCAACGAGCAATTGCGTAGGAGCAATTAAAAGTTGACAGGCGGTGCGATCTGGACCGTACTCGACTGTCAGAGTAATGCCATTCCGCACGGCGAAACGCTCGATCGTTGGTTCGCCGTACAGTTTGCGAAGTCCCTGCGCGCTAGGTGCCGAGACGTCGGTCGGGGCACCGCTGAATAGGCATTCAAGAAGAATTAATGCGGTTGCAATTGGAAGTCTCATGTCGTTGCGATTTCCTTGACAGGAAGCCGGCCTCGGTGGTCAGTTTCGCCGATACAATCACCTTGACGCAGCAGGGGAAACTCTTGTCCTTCCGAATGTACTGTTATCCTACAAGGCTACGAAGTCACGTCCAGGTGTGTCAAGGGCTAAGGTCAACAGCTGTCAGCAATACGATGGGCCTTTCAAGCTAACGCTGATAGCGTTAGCTATGCGCTACAATCTCCTCGAGAGCACGAGCTTCACGGTATGGCGACTGCAAAAATCAATATTCTCGAAGACCCTCCTGATTTTTCGATCGTACTCGGTGGTCCACTCTTCCAGCTCCTTCGACGTGCACATCTCGAGGGAGATCATCTTGAACTGCTATATCGTCGGCTGATCTTTTTCATGGGGATTACATGGCTTCCGCTCTTCCTGCTGGCCACCGTTGGCCCGTTCGCCGGGAGCGCTGGTCGGCTGGCCTTTCTGCGGGACATTGAAGTGCATGCGCGATTCTTAGTTGCTCTTCCGGCTTTCATTGTCGCCGAGCTGCTTGTCCATTTACGTATGCTACCGGTGGCGCGGCGCTTCGTCGAACGGCGCATCATCTTATTGGAGGACCTTCCCCGCTTTTATGGGGCGGTAGAGTCTGCATTCGGTCTACGAAATTCCATTCCATTAGAACTTGGTTTGTTCGCGACTGTTTACACCTTTGGGCTGTGGTTTTGGCACGGTCGTTTCGGCATCGAGACAGCCACTTGGTATGCCATGCCCGGCGGGCGGTGGAATCTTACTCCCGCAGGCGTCTGGTATGTTTTCATAAGCATTCCGATTCTACAGTTCATTCTCCTTCGCTGGTACGTGAGATTCTTAATCTGGTATCGCTTCCTCTGGCAGGTCTCCAGAATGCCCTTAAACTTGATTCCGACGCACCCGGATCGAGCGGGGGGGCTCGGCTTTCTTGGAGCTGTTTCCTATACGTTTGGGCCTGTTCTTTTCGCTCAAGGCGCGATGCTAGCTGGTTTGATTGCCAGTAACGTGCTTTATCACGGCGGCAAGTTGCTCTCATTTAAGCTGTACGCGGGCAGCTTTGTGGGCTTCTTCGTGTTTGCAATCTTTGGCCCTCTTCTAATGTTCGCTCCACAGATGGCCCGCGTAAGAAGAAAAGGATTGGCCGACTACGGTTTGCTCGCCCAAAGATACGTCGAGGGCTTTCGGGACAAGTGGATTCTGGGCCACGGTATCAACTCGGAGGAACTCCTCGGAACGGGCGATATTCAGTCACTCGCGGATCTTGGCAACAGCTACACCGTAGTGCAGGAAATGCGTTCAGTTCCTTTTAGCCTAAAGGACGTATCCCGTCTAGCCGCTGCGACTGCCGCTCCGATGGTGCCGCTGTTACTTCTAGTGTGGTCGCCAGAGGAAGTCATCATGCAAGTGTTGAAGGTAGTCTTTTGAATTAACAGAGAAGACCTTCAACTTGTAAGGACTGTTCACAGAGGGAACATGCCCGGACAACGGGCGAGAATCCATCACTTCGAAGTTCGGCTGAATAGGTTGATCACTTCCACAAAAATCCCCGCTCGCGAAGCGGCTGGAGTTTCACCGTGCGCGAAATGGCAATCCAGAAGCCGGGGTCTTGTTTCTAAACCAAAACGGGTTGCCCGTAATCCCAACGGGGCACTTTTGGCCCACACTCACGTTGCGTCGCGAACGCGTTGGCCGCTTGCGAGCTTCAGGAGCTTCTATCCGGAATAGTTGGACATATCGACCACGACTGTCTACGAGACGCTCCGCGTTAGCTGTGAGAGCCAGGAAGCTGGCCTTCCATACCGGAACAGGCGACGTGGGCAATCGCCCTGATTCCAATAGCCAGCCTGAAAATCTACCGTGTTTACCGGATGGCAATTGTCCTTTTTAGGGTTGTTCAATCCGCCTGCTTCAATCCACTTCGATTCTCAAGATTTGCGCCTCCCAAACCCAGAAGGGCTCAAGAGGTCAGCGTTTCTTTTCCCGGTTGTTCGAAGATTTCAGGGACTTGAACTAGAATACCAAAACTACTCAGAAGGAGGACGCTATGGCGCAAACCAGTACTACGCAACAACGCGACGAGCAGTCAGTCGAGAACACTGCGATTCGTCCCTTTCAGAAAGTGAACTTTCCGGAAGCGGAACTCACCGAATTGCGCAGGCGCATTAACAACACACGGTGGCCGGAACGTGAAACGGTTAGAGATGCAACCCAAGGCGTGCAGCTCGCGACGGCTCAAGCGCTCGCTCGCTATTGGGCGACAGAGTACGACTGGCGCAAGTGCGAGGCAAGGCTGAACGCTTTGCCGCAATTCATCACCGAGATCGATGGGCTGGATATTCATTTCATTCATGTTCGTTCGAAACATAAAAATGCTTTGCCGCTCATCGTTACGCACGGTTGGCCCGGCTCGGTCGTCGAGCAGATGAAGATCATCGATCCGCTTGCCAATCCCACGGCCTATGGGGGAAGTGCATCAGACGCCTTCGATGTGGTGGTTCCGTCCATGCCGGGCTACGGGTTTTCGGGCAAGCCGACGACGGTCGGCTGGGGCCCTGAGCGCATCGCACGTGCCTGGGTCGTGCTGATGAAGCGTCTTGGGTACACGAGATTTGTGGCGCAAGGTGGCGATTGGGGTGCTGTTATCACTGATCTAATGGGCGTGCATGCGGCTCCGGAATTGCTGGGCATTCACACCAACATGCCGGGCGCGGTGCCAGTCGACGTTGACAAGGCGGCTTTTACCGGTGCGCCGGTGCCATCCGGCCTTTCAGCCGACGAGAAGGCTGCATTCGAGCGCGTGCAATTCGTATATAGCAAAGGCGTCGCCTACGGCTATCAAATGGGGTTGCGCCCGCAGACTTTGTACGCAATTGCGGATTCCCCCGTCGGCCTGGCGGCCTATTTTCTGGACCACGATGCGTGGAGCTATGCGCTGATCTCACGCGTCTTCGCAGGAGAATCCGCCGGCCTCACAAGAGACGACGTTCTCGACAACATCACGATCACCTGGTTGACGAACACGGCGCTTTCCGGGGCCCGTCTCTATTGGGAGAACAAGTTCTCGTATTTCAATGTCAAAGGCGTTTCCATCCCGGTTGCCGTAAGCGCCTTTCCGGACGAAATCGATCTCTGCCCGCGCAGTTGGGCGGAGCGGGCTTATCCCAAACTCATCTATTACAAGAAGCACGACAAAGGTGGGCACTTCGCAGCATTTGAACAGCCGCAGCTCCTTTCAGAAGATCTGCGCGCGGGCTTCAGATCATTGCGGTCAGTCGCAGTGAACGCAGCAGCGTAGCGTGCTGTCAACTCTCTCACCTAATCGGAAAACCCCATGCCTCGAAAACCTCGAGGCGTGGGGCACCCGGCCTCTACAGTCCTTCACAGGGGCCTGTGCTGGCAAACCGCTCCAGCAACATTGGCGAGCGCTGTTCCGAGCAAACCTGCGTGAAGATCACGCACAGCTACGCCCAGCCGACTCGGCGCTGAGGACCCGCAGGAATTTTTTGGATAACAGCCGGATACATTACAATTTCATTACAATTTTGCCCAAAGCACAAACAGGTGCCCGAGTTGCCATCAGGCAACTAATTGAAAACATTTGACATAGTTGGTGGCGGCGGTTGGACTCGAACCAACGACCTACGGATTATGAGACCGTCGCTCTAACCACCTGAGCTACACCGCCAATATGAGGTAACTCATGATAACACGCCAACTTATGAGCTCAGGGAGAGCACGCCGGGCCTAAGTTCCTGGTCCCTTGATTTGGCGCTGAATCTCGTGTCTGGAATGATACGTCTTATCGGCAGATGAGGCAGAGCGAACGCGGAGGGTGAAAATAGGGAAGAACACACCACGAGTTTTGCAGCAGGAGCCGAAGTTGACTACCCGCTTGACTGGGCATCGCAACTCTTGCGCTGAACTGTAGTCTTGCTTGGTCTTGTTGTAGCTGATTTGCGAGGGGCGGACCTTGGGTACCTCCGCGTTGCAGGGTTCCTCGTGGGGCTGGCCTCTCTCTGTTGGCCGAACTTCTCCTCTCATCTGGTGTATTTGGTACGGAGAAACAACCTAGCGCAGAAAGGACTTTGACCCGGAGTCCTGAACTGTTCTTCCATCCGTAGTTATGTATAGCGCGCGATTTGATTGACGGCACGCCAGGCCTGGTCGATGGCTGCGTCGGTGTAGGCCCGCGCAGCTGCATCGGAATTCGCGATCGCGATCCGGCCGAATTGCTTTCGTCCAATCACGCACGGCCGTTCTTGGCGCGGCCAACCCGGATCCGAAAGCGAATCGTACTCATAGGCGTAACCGTGAGCCCAACGGTTGACGGTGATCGCTTGGATGTCGCGCCCAGGATCGAATCCGGCCGAGCCCAGCATCCTCTGCAATTGATCGCGGATCTTGCGCTCCATCTCCGAAAACGGCGTCGAGTACAACTCGAGCCGGCCCAGACGGTACTGAACACGCCGCGGCTGGCCCACCTTGCATGGGGAACGCATCATGAACAAAATCATGGGCTCGTCCGGATGGCTGGGGAATCGGTACTCCCCCACGCTCACCGGAAAGTCGAGCGCAACATAGGTGTGATAACTCGCCGGCGCAACAATGTTGCGGATTCCTAGCTTGGGGAACACAGACCAATTGCGGATCGCAACATGGGTGTAGAGGTAGGGCACCTTCACGCAATAGGCTAGCGCCTTTTTCTGCTTTTCTGGCAGCTCAGGGCAGAGGTAAGGAATCATGGTGTTGTAGCAGGCAAGAACACAGGTCTTCGCCCGTACACTGACCAGCTTTCCCATTCTCACATAGGCAACTTCCACCTCTTTCGCAGATGCGACATCTCCCACATGGCGGGTCCGAACTACCGTGCTGTCCAGGCGAATGCGCACCGGAGAGCCCTCGCGATCGAGCCGCGTGTAATCCGCACGGCTGGTTACCACGTCCTCCATGGTGTCGCCCGGAACCGATCCCGGCACCAAGGTGCGCACCAGCAGGCGCGCCACGGATGCGTTCCCGTCAGGGAAATGGAAGATATACGGCTCATCCTCGACCGGCGGCTCACCCAACTGCAACCCAGCAAAACCAGGATAGGTCATGGCGCCGTAGTCGTCGGGATTATTGAAGCAGGTCAGCGCCGAAACGCCGTCGATGCCCACACCGAACAAGTCGGAAGGATAGGTCTGGAAGAATGGCAACACGTCCGGATGGGCCTTGCAGTACTTGGTCAAGTAATCTGCGTAGCTGATTTTGGCCAGCTTGGCCCGCTTCTCCGGCACGGATAGCCCCGGAAGGTAATCTATTTTTTCCCCATAAAGGCGGACGATATCACGGCGGGCCACGTCGGATATCGGCGCCTTGGAAAGAAACTCAGGCCAGGGGGTTTTCCCCATGCCGGTAAGCAGACGATCGGTGCCGAACGTCTCACGATCGAAGAAACAGCCTGTGCCCAGGTTCGAATACAACTTTTGATCGTAATACTTGTAGAAGCGGCGAGTTTCGATTCCAAGTTCCGCGAGCAGGCCCTTGGCCACGCGACTGTACGCGGAGGGTTCTTCAATCGATTGCGTGCCACCGTTGCTCAAAAGAAGACGACCCCCGACCTCAAATTCGTTGCGCTTGGCGTGCCCACCGAAGTCGTCATGATTATCGAGGACCAGAATGCGTGCGCCCGAGGCCTTCTTGCGATAGAAGTACGCGGCCGCCAGACCGCTGATGCCGCCACCCACCACAACCAGGTCGTAGGTTTCGCCCGTGCTTTCAGGGCTGGAAGCGCTTCGCCAGAAAGTCTCGTCCCGGAGTTGGTGCGCGACCTCGAAGGAACCCGGATGATTCCCGCGCATGGCCGTCAGAGGGGGCGGGTAATAGCGAGAATCCTGCGGCGTGATGCCCTTTGCCAACAGCGGATCCTGCGCCGATAGATCAGGTCCGGCATCCTCTGCCATCAAACTGCCGGGCAGGAGCGACGCACCAATGGTCAGTGCCACCCCGTTGAGGAAGTCCCGGCGGGTAATCTCTCGGTCCATACCGAGTTCACGGTCGCGCCCATCAGGATTCATTCAGTTTGTCTCGAAAAGTGCCTCATTCTCCGCCTTGCGGGTTCTGCCTTCCGGCGAAATTTCGAACCTTCGACCGCCTTCCCGTAGCGGAGACAAATTCTAGCAAGGGCTGCGGAGGTTTGCTACCGATGGACAGGTGGACACTTCCGTGGGAATCCTTACCAGGCCACGATGTTCTCCCCGGTGCCGCTACCACTAGGCGTCTGCGCCGCGCGGGACCGGCTGGATGACCGCCCATCGTTCTGGTGAACGAAGGGCAATTTTGCGGCCCCAGCTATTGCAACCGGAAACGAGAAACTGCAAACTGGAAACGCAATGCAAGCCATCGCTGTGATCCCCGCCCGGTTGCAGTCCACGCGCCTGGCCCGAAAGGTGTTGCGAGAAATTGCCGGGCAACCTCTGATCGCGCACGTGTATGGGGCCATTCGAGGCTGCCCCCAGTTGGACGATGTGATTATTGCCACCGATTCAGACGAGATTCTACATCTGTGCGAAAGACACGGCTTTCACGCTCGCCACACCTCAGCGGAATGCCGCAACGGAACCGAGCGGGTTGATGAAATCGCCAAATCCCTGGAGGCCGATCTCTACATCAACGTGCAGGGCGATGAACTGCTGGCTCGCAGCGAGCACATTGCGGCGCTGATTGGCGTAATGAAAGATTCCCGCGTTCAGGTGGGGACCTTGAAAGTTCGTGCCTCCCCTGACGACATCGAGAACCCTAATGCCGTGAAGGTGACAACCGACAACGCCGGCAAAGCGCTGTACTTTTCTCGCTCCAGGATCCCCTACGACCGTGACGGCATAGGCGCGGCCTATTTCAAGCATCTCGGCATGTACGTGTACCGCAAAACGGCGCTCGAGCGGTATGCCGGGCTTCCGGAATCGCCACTCGAGCAAAGCGAGCGTCTCGAGCAGTTACGCTTTCTGGAGAATGGGATTGCCATCCATGTCGTGGAGACACCCTTTGACACGATACGAGTGGACGCCGAGGAGGATCTCGAAAAGGCGCAGGAGATTCTACAGAATCGACCACCGGGTGTTCGTCGGAAGACCCCGGCCCCTTAGTGGGCCTTGGCGGGCCGCCTTCTCCACTGCTTAGCCGCGGCTACGCGGCGGGAGATTGCCGGATGGGAGTGAAAGAACCACTCGACCCACGGCGAGGGAGATTTCTCCGCCAGGTTTTGCTCGGCGAGCTTATTCAGCGAGGAAATGAACGGATCCACGCTGGCAATGGAACGAAAGGCGTAACGATCCGCCTCCCGTTCGTTATGCCGGGAAAAGGCATTCACCGCCGGCAACAGGAAAAACGACAGGACCGCAGAAACCAACACCAATAACGGAAGGTTGGCGAAGTCGGAAAGGGTCTCGAAGATATGCCAGCGCTCCAGGGCGTATCGCAAAACCCAATTGGCCGCCCAGAATCCGGCCAAGGTGATGCCCGCCTGCACCAGGATGCTCTTGAAAATGTGCTTGTGAACGTGGTGTCCGAGCTCGTGAGCCAGCACGGCCTCGATTTCATCGGCCGAATAGTTTTCCAGAAGCGTGTCGGCGAGAATGATGCGCCGCGTGTTCCCGAGTCCGGTGAGAGCTGCATTCGCCTTCTTGCTCTTTTCCGAGAGATGCCATTTATAGACACCCCGTACTCGGGTTCCGGCACGTTCGCTGAGGTGGACCAGACGAGACTTTAGGTTTTCATCTTGCAGGGGCTCGAATTTATAGAAGATCGGCCACAGCACCACCGGGGCGAGTTGCGCTAGGAGCACGAACAAGCCGAGGCAGGTCATCCAGGTAATCAGCCACCAGTACTGCGGGCTCTGGCGAATGAGGAAGTAGAGAAGTTCGACCACAATGATGGCGAGCAGGTAACTTACCAAGAACCCTTTGAGCTCGTCCATCAACCACGCCGCCAGTCTTTGATTGGAAAGGTGGAAGCGCTGCTCCAGACGAAATCCGTAGTAGTCTAAGCTAAAGCCCAACACTTTGCCGATCACCAGAAGCATCCCGACGTAAAGAAACACAGCCAGTACGTAGGTCTGCGCCGAGGCCCGATAAGCGAGGTCGCGCAGAGTTCCATTCCATCCGGTCAGTAGCAGGACGACCAGAAATACCAGGCCGAGGACAAAGTCCACAATTCCTAGCCACCGCCGAATGCGGTTATAGCGCTGCGCTTCTGGCTTGTCCATCGCCTCGTCCCACGTAAGTGGAAGGGAATTCATCAGCTTAAACCGTTATTGTACTGGCATCCGCAGCCCTTGCGAGACCCGAAGGTGAAAGTTTAGCGCCTCGGTGATGGCTAGTCGGCCATCGTCCCCTCGACCTTCCGGGCACGGATCACGAGCCCTTCACAAAGGCTTCGGCCCGCGCGAGGATCTCCGTGACCAGTTCTGGGGAAGCAGCTTCCGCATAGACACGCAGCAGAGGTTCCGTGCCTGAAGCCCGTAGCAGAACCCAGGCCTCCGCTCCTTTGCCCTCGGTTGGCGCATCGAGGAACAGCTTCACTCCGTCCAGGCCTTCCTTCTTTAGGATCGAAAAGCTGCCCAGGGCGCGCGTGCCCTTGGCCTGGGCTCGCTCGATGGCGTGCCGTTTTACCTCGTCGGAAATGTGAAGGTCGAGCCGGGCGTAGTAATGCGGGCCATATTCACGCTGTAGATCGGCCACCAGTTGGCCCAGGGGCTTGCCTTCCTCCGCCATGACATTGGCCAGTAGAAGGGCGTTGAGGATGCCATCCCGCTCTGGCAGGTAGCGCGAGTACCCAATGCCGCCGGACTCTTCCCCCCCAATGACGATTTCCCGCTCCATCATCAAATCAGCGATGTATTTGAAGCCGATGGGGCACTCGTGAAATCGGCGGCCATATTTGGTGGCGATGCGGTCGATCATGCGCGTGGTATTGAACGCGCGTACGACTTCGCCCGGCCATCTCTTTCTTTCCAGCAGCCAGCGCAGCAGCACGGCAAAGATCTTGTGCGAGTCTACGAAGCTGCCGTCTTCGGCGACCGCGCCAATGCGGTCGGCGTCGCCATCATTGGCGAGCCCCGCCTGGCAACCTTCTCGGACAACGGTTTGTTGAAGCATCGCCAGGTTCGGTTCGATGGGCTCAGGGTTGATTCCTGGGAATAGTGGATTCAACTCCTGCCGAATCGCCAGGTGTTCGACGCCGTGGTCGCGAAAGATCTTGCTCAGCACTCCCCGTCCGGAGCCATACATCGAGTCTACGGCGAACTTGAGCTTGGCCTTGCGGATCTGCTCGAGATCGGCAAAGCCACAAAGGGCCTCGACGTAGGATGGCTTAAGGTCGACTTCCTCAATCGCTGCCTTGGTTCCGTTCACTCGCGTGCCGGCGTCCAATTGTTCTTCGATTTGGCGGATGATCTGGGGGGTGGCCGATCCGCCAAACTTGGCTTTGAATTTCACTCCATTCCAGTTCCAGGGGTTGTGGCTCGAGGTGATGACTACGCCACCGGCCGCACCAAGTTGCTTTACCGCCAGTGAAATGGCAGGGGTCGGCGTGTAGTCATTGGTTAACTTGACGGGGATTGCTGCCGAGGAGAGCACCTCCGCCGCCACTCGCGCTACTTGGTCGGAACTGAAGCGTGTGTCGTAACCAACCACCACACCCCGGCTGGGATCCTCGTGCTTGCGGACGTAGGCGGCGATGGCCGCCGCAACGCGCCGCACATTGTCGTAGGTGAAGTCGTCGGCGATGACCCCGCGCCACCCATCGGTGCCAAACTTAATCTTGCTCATGCTTTCGTCAATCCGTGATCTGGGCGAGAACGCCGGAGCAGGGCTCTCGACCCGCCGTCCGCCGCCCCCATCCTTATTGTCTATACCAGCTTGTGCAGCTTCTTATCATCCAGATACTTCACGACTTTGCCCACATCCTGGGCCTGTTCGCGCGTCGTGATCAGCAGAGCGTCCTCGGTTTCCACCACGACCAGGTTGTTCACCCCTACCGCAGCCACAAATTTTCCCGGCGCGTGGATGTAATTGTTCTCGGCGTCGAGGGCAAAGGTGCCCGCTCCGGAGATCAGGTTGCCATCGGCAGGCTGCCGTTTGGCCACGTGGTGTTCATGTAACGCCGTCCAGGAGCCGAGATCCTTCCACCCGCACTCTGCCGGAAGACAGAAGATACCCGAGGCATGTTCGCCTTTTGCCGAACGCGGCTCGAGCACCGCGTAATCAATACTGATGTTCTCGCACTGGGGATACAAGCGTGAAAAGACGCGGACGAACCGGTCGGTGCCATAGGTGGCCGCAATCTGCTCTAAGATCGCAGCCGTCTTCGGGAGATGCTGCGCGAGCGCCTTGGCGAGTGTGCTGGCCGACCAGAGGAACATTCCGCTGTTCCAGTAATAATTGCCCGCTTCCAGGAACTTGCGGGCATTGGCTCGGTCCGGTTTCTCGGTGAATCGAAGCACGCGGAGCACCCCCGGGCTCATCGCCGCGCCCGCTTCAATGTAGCCATAGCCGGTCTCGGCACGGGTTGGACGAATGCCGAGGGCGACGATGTTCTCCCCCGAGCGAGCGATCTCAATACCCTTGCGCACCAGTTCCTGAAACCCTGACTCCTGCTCGATGACGTGGTCGGAAGGAAACATGCCGATCAGGGCGGCAGGGTCGCGGCGGAGCAGCAAGAATGCGGCCAAGCCGACGGCCGGCGCCGTGTTTCTACCCACTGGTTCGGGGATAATCTGTCGCCGCGAAAGCCGCGGAAGTTGACGTACCAGTTCCCGATGCAGGTCGTGGTTGGTGATGACCCAGCAATGCTTGGCAGGAGCCAGGGGCAGCAGGCGCCGAACCGTCTGTTGGATCATGGTCTCGCGGCCATCCAAGGCCAGTAGCTGCTTGGCGCGACGCTTGCGGCTCATAGGCCAGAAGCGAGTGCCTCGGCCTCCGGCGAGTATGACCGGATAGAAATGGAGGTCGGTTTTCGGCAAGGATTCACGCACCTCGTTCGTCGCCCTAAGCGAAGCCTTTCTGACCGTTTCCAGGCGGACGATCCCCGAATGGCCAACTCGATAAGCGGCCCGGCTCAGGCAAGGGAGTCACAGCTCGGTCACCGGTTCCGGCATCTCTTGATTGGGCAACGAGGACTTGAGAAACCCGATGGACCCCTGCGGCCGGACTCGAATGCCGGCGAGCGTCGCCGGCACCACCACGGCGTCACTCTTGGCTATCGCCATGGGTTCAGACCCTTCCGATTCCAGGACCCCGGATCCCTCGGTCACCACTAGAACCTGAGCCGAACGCCGGCCCTCAGGGCGAAGCTCGTAAGGCTCGTTCAGTTCGAACAACTCCACCACGAAATAGGGCGAAGCCACCAGCCGCCAACAGCGACTGCGCTCGCCGTGAATTTTGGTCGGCGCCGGTCGGATGACCTTACCGGAGCGTACGCTTTCTTTGAGGGCGGATAACCCATCCGTCAGGTGTAACTCGCGCGGCCGGCCATAATCATACAACCGATAGGTGATGTCGGATTGTTGCTGGGTCTCGACGATGATCGAGCCTGGTCCCAAAGTGTGGACCGTACCTCCCGCCACGTAGATCATTTCGCCGGCTCGTACGTCCACCCAGTTCAAGAGCTCTTCCGCGCGTTTTTCGTGGATGGAATGGGCAAACTGTGCGCGGGTGACTCCCGGTCTGAGTCCAAGGGCGACCTGGGCGCTGGCCTCGGCGTGAACTACGTACCAGCACTCGGTTTTACCGCAAGTCCCTCCCAGCCTCAGGGCGGTTTCGTCATCCGGGTGTACCTGCACGGAAAGCTTTTCCCGAGGAAACAGAAACTTGACGAGCAGCGGAAATCGCGCCGGATCAGGAGCGCTTTCGCCAACCAAGTCGCGCCCGTACTCGACGCTCAACTTGGCTAAGGACTGGCCTCGCAGCCAACCGTTCGCCACCTTGGAGTGGTCTCCGGTCAGCCAGGCCTCACCAATTTTTTCCTCAAAGTGATGGTGGGGATAGATGGGCGACAAGTCCCGCGCTCCCCAGGGGCGCGGGTCGAAGATGGGCGACATCACCAGAGGGTACAGGTCGTGCATGGCGGCAAAGCAGAGCCATCGGCCGGAGCGCCCCGAGACAGGCTCCGCACTCGGGTCCGTTCGAACGCAAAACGTCGGGTCGGGAAACCGTGGGGAGCGGTCTTAGATGGCCGCTAGAAACTTACGCATACGCTCCAGACCACGATCCAGCTCCGCCATCGAAGTCGCATAGGATACGCGAAGATGATGGTCGGTACCGAAGCCCTCCCCCGGCACGGTGGCGACATGAGCTTCCCGCAGCAGTTTGCCGGCTAGTTCTGAAGCCGATCGAATGGCACCGCGGCCCAAGAAGGAGGAAATATTGGGATACGCGTAGAAGGCCCCCGCGGGCAAGGTGCAGGTGATCCCGGGAATGGAACGTAGCCCGTTGACCACGTGGTCCCGGAGTTTGATGTACTCGGCTCGCATGTCGGTGACGCATTGCTGCGGACCCATCAACGCCGTCACGGCTGCTTTCTGCACGATGGAGGTGGGGTTCGAAGTCGATTGGCTTTGCAACTTTTGGATTGCGCTCGAAACTGCCGCGGGAGCCAAGGCATAGCCTAAACGCCATCCGGTCATGGAATAGGTCTTGGACAGCGACCCCACAATCACCACGCGCTCCCGGAAGTCGCGCAACGAGCCCACCGAGAATCGCCGTTGGGTATAGTTCAGATACACATAGCACTCGTCGGACATCACCCAGATGCCGCGCTCGTGCGCCATGCGCACCACCTCAGTCATGTCTTCCGCTGACATGACGGCACCCGATGGATTCGCGGGCGAGTTCAGGATGATCAGCTTGGTGCGAGGCGTCAGCCGACGCTCGATCATCGCCGCCGTGATGCGGAAAGACTGACTCTCGTCGGCCTCGACGAGAATGCAATCCCCCCCGGCATAGCGCACGATATCCTTGAAGGAAACCCAGTAAGGCACGGGAAGAATTACCTCATCGCCGTGGTCGACCAGAACCTGGATGGTATTAAAGATGGCGTGCTTGCCGCCGACACAGGCGACCACCTCTTCCCGCCGGTAGTCGGAATCGAAATCCACGGCATGGCGATGCACAATCGCGTCGCGTAGCTCGGAGGTCCCGCCCACCGGTGTGTATTTGGTGAAATTACTTTGAATGGCAACCGTAGCGGCATCCTTGATGTGCTGGGGGGTGGGGAAATGCGGCTCCCCGGCGCCGAAGTCCACGACATCGATGCCTTGCTGTCGCAGCTTGTCAGCTTCATTCACCACCGCGAGCGTCGCCGAAGGCTCAATGCGGTTGATGCGGTCGGTGAGTCGGAGGGAGGGGGCAGCGACAGGGATTGGGGTCATCCTCGTTTCCTCGGCCTGGGATTTCTTGCGTACTGCAGTTTCACGGCAGGATCCAGCTTTTCGTGGAGCCGGCGCTCGACCAGGTCTGGGACCAGGCCCTTGATCGAGCCGCCCAATTGGGCGATTTCTCGCACCAATCGGGAACTCAAATAGGAATATTGTTCCGCCGGCATCATGAACACGGTTTCTAGGTTCGGCTGCAATTTGCGGTTCATCAGCGCCATCTGCAGCTCGTATTCGTAGTCGCTAATCGCCCGAATTCCCCGCAGCACCGCCCCCGCCTTGACTTTCGCGGCGTAATCGACGGTCAAGCCGTCGAAGGTGTCCACCCGCACGTTGCTGAAATCCTCGGTCATGGCTTCGAGCATCAAGGCACGCTCGGACAGGCCGAACAAGGGAGCTTTGTCTAGATTGCGAAGAATGGCCACAATCAGTTGATCGAAAATCTTGCTTCCCCGCTCAATCAGGTCCAAATGACCGTTGGTCGGGGGATCAAACGAGCCAGGATAAATGGCAATGACTTTTCTCAATCATCCTCGTGGCGCGGGGGGCTTGATCACCCAAGATTGTATCGGTCGGGGATGGGAATGGCAATCGGCCTTGGGTTAGGTGGCTGGAACCCCGCGCCGTGCGTAGGCTTTCGGCGGGCGCGAGCCGTCGAGGATCGACCGGAGGTAAACCGATTAACAACTTTTTACCTGTTTTTACCCCGAATTGACACCTCTCGGTCGACGGTTGACTATGTTAAGTCCATCGGTCCGAGAGGGGATCGGGAACCTGTCATGACGTTGAAGCGGCGATGGAACGAGCGAACCCGGCTGATGCTGACCCTAGAGCTCGCCGTGGTGTTGCCGGCCGCGGTGCTGGTGATCCTGAGCCTCC
The DNA here is from genome assembly GCA_035623335.1 of Terriglobales bacterium. Lineage (GTDB taxonomy): Bacteria > Acidobacteriota > Terriglobia > Terriglobales > Acidobacteriaceae > JAFAGX01. The sequence continues at coordinate 4,226 of DASPTQ010000204.1, read as the reverse complement.
TGCACGTGAACAGTATCCAGCGGGACAAGGGTGTGCAGGCTGCTTTTCAGAGAGACTTTAGCCACGTCCTGAAGATTTCCGAGAAGCAGATCAACCAGAAAGCTTATGACTTGGCGGACGAGGTACGCAATGACCTTCCCGGAGCCGGCGATGCGTGCTCGGAAACCATGGATCGGATCCTCGCTGCACACCCCTATGTGGCCCATCTCTTCCTCTATGACCGCGACACCGGCCTGGTTTTCCGTTCGCGGAATGATCGGCTGAAGGATCCTTCGTTTCATGCCGAAGCCGAAGACCTCTCGAGCATGGTCAGCGGATGGATGCCGCTGGAGCACAAGGAACTAGTCAAAGAACTCGAGGAAGCGTCGAAAAACGGGGAGGGGTATCACTTCTTTACGAACTGGGCGCCACGCGGCGACAAACATCTGTATCAGTCCGCCGGCTTGTTTCTGGCGGGAGATAGTCACGGCGGCAAGACGGCCATCGCCGGGTTGGTGTTCGATGCCGAATATCTGCGCGACAAGTTCTTTCCTGAAGGGCTCGATCAGGTGCTTAGCCACCAGGACGAACAAAGCGAGAAAAACCACGTTGCCATTATGGTTCATCCCAAGAACGAATCCACTCCCTTGGCAGCTTCGGTGGGCTGGGACGGAGGGTATCCCGAGGTCGAACGCAACATGGAAGGGGCCTTTCCGGGGTTGACCATGGCGATCAAATTACACGGAACCACGCTGGCCGCTCTCGAGCAGCGCTTTGTGCGCAACGACTTCCTGATCTTGGCGGGGCTGTCTCTGCTGCTGGCCGGCGGCATTATCTTGACCTACCGCAACATCTCCCGTGAGATGGCGCTCGCCCGGTTGAAGTCGGATTTTGTCTCCAATGTTTCGCACGAACTGCGGACGCCGCTTTCGCTCATTCGCTTGTACGCGGAGACCCTCGAAATGGGGCGGCTCAAGTCGGAGGCCAAGTGTCAGGAGTACTACTCCATTATTCGCAAGGAGAGCGAACGGCTCACGGCCTTGATCAATAACATCCTCGACTTTTCACGCATCGAGGCGGGCAGGAAGGAGTACGACTTTCGTGAGACCGATCTGGGCGAGCTCGTCCATAACACGCTCGAGTCCTACCGCTACCAGATTGAGCAAAACGGATTTGCCTTCGAGGAACGGATTGCCCAGGATGTGCCCCGGCTGCGGGTGGATCGCGAGGCCCTGGCTCGCTCCCTTTTGAACCTGGTCAATAACGCCCTGAAGTATTCCCAAGACCGCAAGTTCATCGGTGTGAATGTGTTTCGCGACAACGGTGCGGTGAAGCTGGAAGTCGTGGACCACGGCATCGGCATACCGGAGGACCAGCAGAGCAAGATCTTCGAAAAGTTCTACCGGGTCGGCGACCCGCTGGTTCACAACACCAAGGGCAGCGGGTTGGGGCTTTCCCTGGTTCGCCACGTTGTGACCGCGCACGGTGGCCAGGTTCTGGTAGACAGTGCCCCGGGGCGAGGCAGCAAATTCACCATTCTTTTGCCTCTCCCTCAAATGGCGGCGGGCGCCGGCAAAGCGGTTTCGGTTGCGTCGGAGAACTGAAGTCATGGCAAAAATCCTGATTGTCGAGGATGAGCCCAACATGGTGGCCGGGTTGCGTGACAACTTTGAATTTGAAGGTTACCAGGTTATCAGCGCTCCGGATGGGGTTGCCGGGTTGGAGCGGGCGCTAAGTGAGGCGCCGGATCTGGTGATCCTGGACGTCATGATGCCGCGCATGAGCGGGCTGGATGTTTGCAAGCAGCTTAAAACCAAAAAGCCCGCCATCCCCATCATTATGCTGACCGCGCGTGGGCAAGAGGTGGACAAAGTTGTGGGATTGGAATTGGGTGCGGATGACTACATCACCAAGCCTTTTTCCATTCGGGAGTTGCTGGCGCGGGTGAAAGCCGTGCTGCGGCGTGCGGGGATCGCCCCCAGAGTGGCGGAGAAGTATTCCTTTGGCGAAGTGGAGGTAAACCTGCGCAGCTGCAGGGTTTCGAAGCGAGGCAAAGAATTGGATTTCTCCTCGAAGGAGTTCGAACTGTTGAAGTTCTTTCTTCACCATCCGGGTGAGACCTTGAGCCGAGATCGGCTGCTCGAGGAAGTTTGGGGCTATTCGCATTTTCCCACCACCCGCACGGTGGACGCCCATATTGTGCGGCTGCGGCAGAAGGTTGAGCCCAAGCCCGATGAACCTCGGTTCATCCTCACCGTGCACGGAACGGGTTATAAGTTTGTCGGCTGAACGCAGGAGGACGAAGTGGAAAACGCACTACCGCTTCGAGACAGCGAGCGCGGATGGGCACCCTTGGGTCGGGTGGACAACGCGCGGTTGATCCGCCAGGCCCAAATGGGAAGTGCCAGTGCTTTTGAGGAGCTGGTGCGCCAGTACGACCGGGCCGTTTTGCGCCTGGCCATTCACCTCACCGGTTCCAAAGAGGATGGGCAGGATGTTTTTCAGGAAGCCTTTCTCCGCGCCTACGTCAATCTCGGCAGTTTTCGCTTCGAGTGCTCGTTTTACACCTGGATCTATCGCATTGTTACCAATCTTTGTCTCGACCATCTGCGCAAGCGCTCTTCGCGCGTGCGCGATCTGACGGCCACGGTATCCTTCGACGGTGAAGAAGAGCCGATCCTCGACCGCATCGCCGATCAACGCGCCGGCATGAGCCCGGAGCGCAACATGATGAGCCGGGAATTGCGCGGCTCGATTCTGCGGGCCATGGCGCGGCTCTCGCCACGCGAACGCATGGTGTTTGAATTAAAGCATTACCACGGGCTGCGGCTGCGAACCGTGGCTGGCATTCTTCATACCAGCGAAGGAACCATCAAAAATACCCTCTTCCGCGCTACCCACAAGTTGCGCACGGAACTCGCGGAATACCGCTAACCCAAGTCCCCTCTCGGGGGTGAGACCCGTCGCCAAGGTATGCTAAGGTAAAACATCGTAAATCTCTGTTGTTGTTCTTCGTTTTGGGGTATTCGTGCCGCTTTCGCAAGACCCACATTGGTACAAGGACGCACTCATCTATCAGGTCCACGTGCGCTCTTTTCAGGATAGTTCGGGAGATGGCATCGGGGATTTTCGCGGGCTGGCTCAAAAGCTCGACTACGTCCAGGACTTAGGTGTCGACACCCTGTGGCTCATGCCCTTCTTTCCCTCGCCCCTGCGGGATGACGGGTACGATATCTCGGACTACCGCTCGGTTCATCCCAATTACGGCACCCTCGACGACTTCAAAGGGTTTCTCGAAGCGGCGCATGCGCGCGGCATTCGCGTCATCATCGAAATGGTGCTGAATCATACCTCCGATCAGCACGCCTGGTTTCAGCAGTCCCGCAGCTCGCGAGATAATCCGCGAAGAGACTGGTATGTGTGGAGCGACAAGGACACGCAGTATCAGGGGACGCGCATTATCTTTCTCGATACGGAGCTCTCGAACTGGGCCTGGGACCCGGTTTCGAAGCAGTATTACTGGCATCGCTTTTTCAGTCATCAGCCCGATCTCAACTACGACAATCCCGCCGTGCGGGAAGAGATGTGGGAGATCATGCGATTTTGGCTGCGCATGGGCGTGGATGGGTTCCGGCTCGATGCCGTCCCCTATTTGATCGAACGCGAGGGCACCAATTGCGAGAACCTGCCGGAGACGCACGCCGTGATCAAGGACTACCGGGCGCGACTGGACCGGGAGTTTCCGGGGAAGATGTTTCTCGCCGAAGCCAACCAGTGGCCGGAGGACCTGGGTCCGTATTTCAGTTCAGGCGACGAATTTCACATGGCCTTCAACTTTCCTCTCATGCCTCGCATGTTCATGGGGTTGAAGCTCGAGGACCGCAAGCCGATCAGCGAGATCTTGCAGCGGACCCCGGAGATTCCGGAGATTTGCCAGTGGTGCCTGTTCCTTCGCAATCACGACGAACTCACGCTCGAGATGGTCACGGACATGGAACGGGACTACATGTATGACGAATATGCCCGCGACCGGAGCATGCGGTTGAATCTGGGGATTCGCCGGCGCCTCGCCCCCCTGCTCGACAAAGACCGGCGCCGCATCGAGCTCATGAACGGAATGTTGATGTCGCTACCCGGCACTCCCATTGCTTATTATGGTGATGAAATCGGCATGGGCGACAACGTAAATCTGGGGGATCGTAACGGCGTGCGAACTCCGATGCAATGGGACGGAGGGTGGAACGGCG
>DASPTQ010000203.1:0-9483 GCA_035623335.1 Terriglobales bacterium | reverse complement strand
GTTGAGACCTCCACTTTCACAATCTCGGCTTCGCCCGCCCAAGCGGCACCTTGGACGTCAAAGGCGCGCGAGGGCAGAATGGCCCCGTCGCCGGGCGAGGCGATCACTGATTTTACGTTGAGTGCGGTAACGACGTGGCTGTCGTCGACGTTCAGCGGCTCTCCGGGCTTGAGCGAATGATTCGGCAGCCGGTAGCCGGGCTTCATGAAGTTGCCGTCGAATTCCTGGTCGAGCACCTTGATTTCGCTCAACCATTTGCAGGAAGCGGCTCCGATCCATCCCGGCACCAGCGCCCGGGCGGGAAAGCCATGATGCTTCTCGAGAGGCGAACCGTTCATATGCGTGGCTACCAGGGTGTCGCTGTCCATGGCCTTTTCGATGGGCACGCTGCGGATGAAGGGAGGAACTTTCCCGGGCACTTCATCCAGGCCGCGCAACAGGACATGCTTGCCGGAGGGTTGAACGCCTGCTCGCTCGAGAATGTCCGAGAGCCTGGGACCGGAAAAGCGAGCCGTACCCACGGCTCCTTTTTGCCATTGAACGCCCGGAACATGAGGTTGATAGAAACCGCGCCCATTCCCCGCGCATTCGAGCGTATTGGTCACGGTGTGGATCTTGAATTGGGCAAGGTCCGCCAAACTCAAGCTCAACGGCTTATCCAGTTCGCCGCTGATCGCAAGCCGCCAGCTTTGGCCATCGAATGTGCTTGGTTCGTGCATGTGATTGCGCACGAAAAAATGCGGCACAGGTGTGATCCAGGAATCGAAGAACTCGGGCGGCATTTCGAGATCGAAGAAGCGCGCCGAGCGCACGATCATTCCCGCTTTACCCGGAATCAAGACGCTCGCTTCCTCGGCCGCCATGGCAAGCCACCCAGGAAGCGCGCTCGCTGCCAGCAATCCGGCTGGCACTCCCCGCAGAAAATCCCTTCGCCTAATCATGCCCATCCCACTTCCCGCCGGCCGAGCGAGTTCTGATCTCACCGCGGTTATTCCTCTCGGCGCCGGCTCCCCTGGACTACCATCGGCAACACCGAGGCATCCCCCGCCTTCTTCTTGGCTGGACCTCGCTTCGATGCCGGTGCTTTTCCGCTGACGATGTCGGCCAGGGTCGTATGCTCGAGAATGCGTGCGGCAGCATTGCGGACGTCGAGGAAGACTTGGTAGAGGGTGCGATGCTCGGTGTCGCGATCAATCAGGCTGCGCAATTGTTCCGCATCGCCAAACGGGGCCAAGGGACCGTCGATCAGCCGGATGATATCGCTGAGGCGAACCTCCGAAGGCTCCCGGCGCAACCGATATCCACCCTTGGCCCCGCGCACGCTTTCGACTAAGCGGGCGTTCTTGAGCTCGAGCAGAATCAATTCGAGAAACTTCTCCGGCAGGTCCTCTTCATATGCGATGTCGCGGATGCGAATGGCGCCCTGGTTGTAGCGCCGGGCCAGCATCATCATGGCTTGCAAAGCATACAGACCCTTTTGCGAGATCTTCATAGCTCCGTAGTATGCCATAAACTCTACTGGACCAATCAAGTTGATTGACATGGCATGGAGAGGGTCCAGACCCCGAGGGAGGGCAGATTCTCTCAATCGAGGCGCAGCACTTGCACGGTGATGTTGTCGTGGCCGCCGCGTTTTTTGGCCAGCTCGATCAGAGTACGGCAAGCTTCTTGAGGTCGCAGGCCGGCGACCGTTTGCTCGAGCTCCTGGTCGGCAACCAAGCCCCACAGCCCGTCCGTGCACAACAGCAGGACGTCGCCCGAGGTAAGCGGAATGGGATGTTCCGGCATCTCCGGCGAAAATTCCTGCCCCGCTCCCAGGGCTGCCATGAGGATATGACGCTGGGGGTGAGTTTCAGCTTCTTCTGAGGTGATGAAGCCGTTTTCGACCAGACTGCCGACATAAGAGTGGTCGTGGGTCAGGCGGGTAATCCGGCCATCCCGCACCAGGTACAAGCGGCTGTCCCCGATATGGGAGTAATACAGCTGATTTGCCCTCAACACAATGGCCGTCGCCGTCGTGCCCATGCCACGCAATTCGGGGTGCTCGGCGGCAAATTGATGAATGCGGGCGTGGGCTTCGCGGAAAGCTGCGGCAAGAAGCGCCTGCGGATCGCCATCAGGACTGCCGGTGTAGAGCTGCTCGATGGCATCCACGGCAATGCGGCTCGCATCCTGACCGCCTTCATGCCCGCCCATGCCATCGGCCACAACCGCAAGTCTTCCCTTCTCTTTGAGCTCCAGGTCACTCGAGGGTTCCCAGTAGCCGTAACGGTCTTCGTTACTCTGCCGCTGGCACCCGACGTCGCTCATGCCAGCAACTTCAACTCCTCCGCGCGTCTCCGTCCCATGTTTGCCGTGTTGCATCCTAGTTGCACCAAGCCGCTTCGTGACGAACAGGGATTATACCCAAGCTCCCAGGTAGAAGGCGCGCCTCGGAATCCTCAACGGGGAAACGCAAGAATGAACCTGGGGTCCAGCTTCGGGTGCCTCGGACCTGGCCCGACTAAAGCATTCCGCCGGTTTTGACCGTCAAAATGCTGAGGGCTGTCTCCAATTTCACAATCGCCTCGGCCAGTTCCGGATGTTCGCCAATCCGCTGGCGCAAAGTCTCTAACAGGTCATGGGCGTTGAATAGGTGCTCGACCGCCGCCCCATGTGCCTGGCCCGGCTGAGGGGGCGATGCCGGTTTCGGTTCCATAAAGCCTAGCCTCGGTCTTTCGAGCGATACTCGTCAGCACATCTATTCTATTCCCTATTTCGCCATCGGTCTCCTCCGAACCCTAGCTACGAACCACTCGCCAGCAATTTCTCGAGACTCCGGCTCTCCCTCAATTCCAGGTCACACCGAGCGATCGCCAGGCATCGTCTTTGGCGTCTCGCAGGCGGCACGAAACGGCCCGTCCGGAACCGAGACGGCGGACCGACGGTCCCGGCGGGCCCTAAAACGGGCTGTGGACCCAGGTGAACTTAGGCTGGCTAGGCGCCTCAAAGGGCGAGAGTTCCGCCCGACCCGCGGGCTTCAGGTGCGGCCTTGCTAGGTGCCCTTAGGGAAGCTCCGCCCTGGCATGCCGGACGAGGACCTACAGTAACCTTCTCCGACTCGACGGCCCCAGTTCATACTTGAGTCGGATGAGCTTCCTTCCCCAGCTACACTCTTTACAGCGGTCCCCACGCGCTCATCTGGCGTGCGCGACTCCGGCCGTGCTGCGCTTCGCAGACGGTCATCGTGCCTCCGCCAAGCTCCAAGTACTCTCCTTAACCGGCGGCCTCCTTTCGCTTTCGCACCCGCTTGTGGGCGGCTCCAAGGTCAAGCTGATGTTCCTGACCCAGGCCGGAGCGGTGCTGGGCGGGGCGGAAATGTTACCCCCGGTCACGAGCACCTTGCAGCCCTTTCGCTTCACCTCACTGCCCCTGGACGATCAGCGCAAACTTGGAACCACCATCGAAGCTTCGCTTCATTCGCGCGATATTGACCAGCAGTGGATCGAGAAGTTTCGAGTGGCGGCGGTTCCAGAGACGTCGAAGAAACGAATCTTCAAGTTTCTAGCCGGAGCAATCGCTGTGATCACGATTGGCTTGGTCGGGGCTTTTTGTGTCCTCCACCTCCCTCTGCCGAAGTGACCTCACTCATGCTGACAGCAGTCGAAAGCGCACTCGTCAATACTCGTCGCTGGCCGCGATACCAGACCAATCTGCCGGTTCTGATCTCGCCCGGGGGTAACCCGCTCAAGCCTGCCGTACCCGGCCTGGCCAGTGAAATCAGCCGTTCGGGAATGGCGTTATACGGCGGCGTCTGCCTGGAGCCCGGCGACGTGATGAAAGTCGAGTTCCAAACCTCCGGCAAACTGAGCGTGGCGGGAGTGGTTCGCAACCGCTCCGGCTTCTATTTCGGCCTCGAGTTCCTTACCCTGGTGACCATCGACGAGGACTTGACCCTGTCCGAATGCGCACTTCCCACGCCCGAGGAGGATATGCGGGATTGGTTCGAAAAGCATCGCGGAGATGTCTCGCTGGCGATGGCATCGGTGTTGCTCTTCTTCACCATCTTCGCCTGGGGCAGGCGACCGGATTCATCCGCCGTGGCCAAATCAAAGCCCTCGCTCACGGTTTGGGAACGAACGCTGGTTAGTCTCGGTCTGGCGGAAGTCCCCGAGGCTCCCGTGGCCCGGGGTAACCCGGCCGTCGAGGTCTGGGTCGACCAGCACACGGCGCTCTATTACTGCCCCGGCACGGAACTTTATGGCAAGACTCCCGATGGCAGGTTTACCACCCAGCGGGATGCTCAGCTCGACCAATTCGAACCCGCTGCCCGCGCTTACTGCCAGTGATCCTGGTGCCCGCTAGTTCTCCCGTCGGATTGACTTCCCATCGATAAGCCTCGAAGATGGTGAGGATAGGTTTCGAAGGCAGGGTGGAGACCCTCCCGCAATGAAAATCAGCACGCGAAAAGTAGAGGATGTCACCCTGGTTGACATCAGCGGGCAGATAGTCCTCGGCCCCGAGACTGGCCTGCTGCGCAGTACGGTGCATGATCTGGTGAGTCGCGGAGACAAGAAGATCATTCTCAATCTGGCCGAGGTCAACTACATCGACAGCTCAGGACTGGGCGAACTGATCGCCAGCTATACCACGGTTCGCAACCAGGGGGGCCAGCTGAAGCTGTTAAATCTCACCAAAAAGGTGCAGGACCTGCTGCTGGTCACCAAGCTCTACACCATTTTTGACGTCAAGGAGAACGAATACCTTGCCGTCAAGTCCTTCGACTGGTTTTTCGCCAAGTGAAGGTGGAACGAAGACAGGTTGTCCCTTCCCGCCGGGACGAAAGAGCAACCTCTCAATCGCTGGTCATGATAAACAACGGCTTCATCTCGAAGCTGCTGTAATGCGGCCGTAAGCGTTCGGTGTTGTAATGCTCCTCCACATTCACAACCTTCTTGGATGCGATTACGGTGTCGACCGGCATATTGTCGTAACGCCCGTTTTTCAGCACCACCAGCCGTCCGTGCACGCGGTTCAGGATGAGATCGAGAGCGAGATTTCCGTAGGCCATGGGCACGATGGAGTCGATAGCATCCGGATCTCCGCAACGTACCAGGTACCCCAGCTTCTGCTGAATCACGTCAATGGTCTGGCCGTTATTGAACTTCGGTGACAGCTCGCGGAGTTTGTCCGCCACCAGGTCGCCGATGCCTCCGAGTTTCTTGTGGCCAAAGGCGTCCGTGGTCTCCTTCTCGAAGATCATCTCGCCGCCCTCGAACATCGCACCTTCGGAGACCAGGACTACGGAATAGCGGCTGGGATTACGGCGGCGGTCGACGACCAACAACTCGGTCAAACGTTCGATGTCAAATTTGTACTCGGGAATCACGCAGCGGTTGGCGGCACCGGCCATCGTCGGCAACATCGCGGTGAACCCGGCGTATCGGCCGAACACCTCGAGCACCAGGAATCGTTCGTGCGATCCTGCCGAGGTCCTGAGGTCATTGGTCATCTGAATGGTACGGGTCACGGCCGTGCTGAAACCGATACAGTAGTCGGTGCCGGGAACATCGTTATCCATCGTCTTGGGAATCGCTACAACCTTCACCCCTTCCTTATAGAGACGCACGCCGTAGCTGAGGGTGTCATCGCCGCCGATGGGGATCAGGAAGTTGACTCCCAGCCAATCGAGGTTTTTCAATACATCGGGCGTCAAATCGTTGGCCTCCGCCGTGTAGCTCTGGGCCAGATGGGGAGGGACGGCGGACTTTTTCACCTTGGCGGGATTGGTGCGGGAACTGTGGAGGAAGGTGCCGCCGGTACGGCCGGCACGATTTACGATTTCCTCCGAGAGTATTTGAAAATTATCGCTGTTGTCATAGTCGTTCTCCCTCACCATCTCCACCAGCCCTGCCCATCCGCGGCGCAAACCCACCACCTGGTATCCTTCGCGTAGTGCCCGAATGGTGACCGCACGAATGGCCGGGTTCAGCCCGGGGACGTCACCACCCCCGGTCAATATCCCGATCACGCCCTTTTTGCTTGCAAAATGCGCCATGGTTTTCCGTTTCCTAACTGATCCGGCATCGAATTTACACGATTCCCCTGATCCCCGACTGAAACCTCTTGGGGCAACTACCAACCTGCGACCATGTGGGGATGAGAACTATCCATTTTATAGGACGATTCTGTATCGGACGAATCGCGCGGGGTAAAACCTGGCTGCCGGAAGCACAGGCACTGGCTGTCGAATCGTGGTGTCTGGCATCCCGAAGGCGACCGTCGGTCACAGCCATCGAAAGTTGTCACTAACGGGGAAAATCTGGTCCTTGGCGCGCAGCAAAGGCGCATTCAGAGATCGTATTTCCCGCGGTGGACCGTAGCCCTGCCCAACCCTGGACCGTCGATGCCCATGGGTATTTCTAACCCGCCGGATCGGCGGAAATTCCCACTCGCTTCATGGCTCCCCATTGCCGGTCGCCCCGCAGATATTGCCAGATGCCCTTGAGCCGCCAGACCATGGTCATCGGCCGGTACGGAAAATGTTCGAACAGACAAAATACGAGTAAACGGGCGACTTCGCGCCAGTCTCCATAGCGACGCACGGTCATTTCCTCGAGCAGGACCGAACCCATGGAAATCAGCGTGGCGAACGCGTACCCGAACAAAAGGAAAAACAGAAAGAAAGTCTTGCTCAGTACGCCCAGCACGCTGGCCAGAATGATCGTCGCATATCCGACCAGTTCGATCACGGGAGCCAGAAACTCAAATAGCCACATGTAGGGAAGCACCAGCCAGCCGACCCGGCCATAGCGAGGGCGAAATAGCATGTCACGGTTCGGCCAGAGGGCATCAATCAAGCCTTTGTGCCAGCGCGCTCGCTGCCGGGCGAGTGAGTTCCAATCCGTGGGCACTTCGGTCCAGCAGGTTGGAGCGGCGATGAAGTTGATGTGATAGGGGCGATGTTCCTCCTGCAGACGGCGATGCATGCGAACCACCAGATCGAAGTCCTCTCCGACGGCATGGGTGCGAAACCCACCCACTTGCTTCACCAAGTCGCTGCGAAAAATGCCGAAGGCGCCAGAAATAATGGGCAACATGTTGAAGTTGGCCCAGCCTTCCCGTCCCACCAGGAAGGCACGCAGGTACTCGATGACTTGCATGATCTCAATGGAACTCCGGGGAAGCCTTACATGCTCGATCTGATTGTTGACCACGCGCGAGCCGTTCAAAACCCGAACAACGCCACCGACCGCTACCACCCGGCTGGGATCAGCGAATACTCCGGCCATGGCCCGGATCAGAGCTTCCTTCTCCAGGATGGAGTCAGCGTCGACCACGCAGACGTAAGGACTGCTGGCAGCATTGATGCCGGCATTAATAGCGTCCGCCTTGCAGCCGGCGGCCGCCTTGTCCAGAACCAACAAACGAGGTTCCTGCGGACTGCGATAGATGGCGCGAACCGGCGCGGTTCGAATCTCCGCTATATAAAGGATGCGAGCCACCTTAAGCTCGTATGCTTGTTGCAGCCTCTCCACGGTGGCGTCGCTCGACCCATCGTTGACCACAATCACCTCGAGGTTGGGATAGTCGAGGTCGAGCAGGGCCCCCACGCTACTTACGATGGAGCGTTCTTCATTGTGCGCCGGCACAATGAGGGTGATAGGTGGCGTAAACGGCGAAAGCTTGACCAGTTCGATTCGAAAGTGGCCGAACTGATGATGATTGCGGACATTGCGGGTGATGGCAACGATCAGCAGGCCAAGATAGATGAGATTCGCCAGCAGGTAGTACACGAATAAGATATCGTTGGATAGGGTAAGAAAACGCACCTTTAGTGCCCCGCACCTGCGGCCGCCCTGACTTTTCCGCTCATTTCCACGCTTTTCCGGGCTCCCTCGACGACTTCCCGCAAAGCCGCGGGCGCGGAATGCTTAGCGGATCCGCTTAGGCCGCTGATAATCTTCTCAATCGCACCCGAGCGCTCCAGTTCAGAGATGAACGCCTGCAGCGCATAGTTGTCCTTCGTGGCGACTACATCCTGGAGGATCTGCTCCAGTTGCGGCTCCATACGGGCCAGGGCCCAGGCGGCGCGTTGACGCACGTGCCGATTCGCATCACAGAGCGATCGCAGCAGGACTCCAATCTTGTCCACGTTCTCGATTTGTCCCAGGGCTACCACGGCCCGCAGTCGAACAAACCACTCGGGATCGGTCGCCAAACTATGCAGCGCCGGCAGCGTGTAGGGAGTGTTGGTATTACCGAGAGCCCGGGCAGCGGACGCCCGCACTTCGGGCAAGGGATCGGCGGCCAGGACGAGTAATTCCTCACCCAACTCCGGCGAGGCCACCTCCGCCAAAACCCGGGCCAACAGCTCCCGTGCCGGCCCTTGGGTCTGGTCAAGGTAGTTGACCAGTACCCGAGGGTGATTGCGACAGCAATTGGCGATCGAGTTCTTCAGCGAGCGCTCGGGAGCGTCCAGTCGGCCCTCGACGATTCGATCCAGAATTGGGATCGCAGCCTCGGTGATGCCGGTGCGCCCGAGGGCTCGAACCACCGTGACTCGAGTCTCCTCTGACTTCGAATCCAATCCGGCCGCCAAGGCGGGAATTGCTTCCCTGGCGCGGGTGCGTCCCAAGGCCAATAACGCCGCTCGTTGCTTCCAGCTCTTCGCCGTTCGTGCTTGATAAATCAACATGTCGAGCAATCCGCTCGTACGAAGACACTCCAGTAGCGCGGGTAGATTTTCCGCTGCGGACACTTCGATGCTGTCGAGCAGGATGGTTTCCACGATCTCGGCATCGAGCGAGTCGAAACACCAATCCTGCGGTGCCACCCTTCCGGAAACTATGTCGTTCCACTGCGCCCGCAAGGCAACCGTGCGCTGGTTTCTGCGGCGAAAGTAGCGCGCTCGATACCAGCGGCGAAACACGATGAATCCTACGAGCACGAAGATTCCCAGAAGGGAGCCCAGGATCGCGCCCAGCACCAGGCCGGCCGGCCCCGATTTTGCAACCGCGCTAAAAACGGATCCCATAGTTGAATCCCAGCGTGATGTCGGTCTGGCCATGGCTTCGATCTTCGTGGACTACATAGCCCTCGACGTCCTGGCGTTCGGTAAAGCGATACCGCAGCCCACCGCCGTAGGTGTGCGCGGCGAACTGTTGGACTTGGTCGATTTGGGAAAAGCTCTCCGTGCCTACTCCGTAGAGAAGGTAACCGGTGACGCGGCGCAACACCGGGAAACCGGGTTTGACCCATCCCGACGGCTCCCAGCCCGTGGGCGTGCCGACGAAACCGGTGCGCGCCCCGGTCACCGTGAGAGTCAGACTCAACCTGTGGGGCAAGTAGGCAATCTGCGTAGTGGACAGAGTCAGGACGTGCGCGCCGGTGTACCAATACCAATGTTGCTGATAGGAGCTTTCCAGACCTTGCAGCCAGCGATTGTCCACATGAAATCCATGTCCGAGCTCGAAGAAGGCTTCGTTGGTTGGCACAATTCCC
>DASPTQ010000202.1:0-54025 GCA_035623335.1 Terriglobales bacterium | reverse complement strand
TCGAAGCCGAGATAAGCTCTAAAAAAGAGAGGAGCTTACAGCTTAGCCACTGCCAGCGCTGGAAACAGCGAGAACCGTAGCGCCCCTGACTCTGGATCAGCATATCGGGGTTCGAATCCCTGGGGGGCAGCCAAATCTTTTCAACGACTTCCCGCTTTTGCTCTTCTGAGTCTTCGCTGGCCTGGTGCGTCCCTGGTGCGGATTGGTGCACACTTGTTTCGCTGTCCAGCCGGTCTACCCAAGTGATATTTGCGCCCGGTATCAGGTGCCCGTAGACATCCACCGTGATCTGGATCGAGCTGTGGCCCATCTGCTCTTTAACGTAGGCGAGCGAAGCCCCGTTTTGAATAAGCAAACTTCCGAAGCTGTGGCGTAGATCATGAAAACGGAATCGGCGCAGGCCTGCCTTCTCGAGGGCAGGTTGCATGTAGCGTCTGAAGATGTTGTCAGGCTTGATGACGGTTCCGGCATGCGAAGGGAATACCAGATATTCTGCGATGCCTCCTTGCCCTGCGATGAAGGCCTCGAGCATCCGCTCATCTCGCAATTCGAGCAGAGCGTTTCGCAGCTGTTTTGAGAGATCAACTCTCCGCCATCTATTCCCTTTGGGCGTGGTGAAGTGGCCGCGATAAGAGCTCCGCTGGACGAGAATATACCGGTTCTGATCGTCGGCGTTCGCTCCGAACTGGATGTCACCCCATTTCAGGGCAATGAGTTCGCCTTTCCTCAAACCCGCACGAAGCGCTGTCAGAAAGAACGGGTACCACTCCGGACAAACTTCCTTGACGGCAGCGAGGAAGTCCTCGGTTTCTTGGCGGGTCATCGCACTCGCCTGATGAGCAGGTTTGTCCGTTTTCGCGAATTTGCCCACTCTTGAGGCTGGATTGCTATCGATGAGGCCGTTTTCGACGGCAGCGTTCAGTACCGCACGCAACGCGCAGACGATCAAGCGGAGGGTGTTCTTCGAAAACTTCAGGATGGAAATGTCCTTTACCGTATGGTTGGCCTGTGAAAGTTCGGCCAAGAACCGCTTGATCTCCTCGCGCCGGATGTCGGTCAGGGCCTTGTGGCCAAATCGAGGCCTAAGATGGATGCGAAGCAACTGCTCGTAGCTTCTCCGTGTTGACGGCTTGCATTGAACGTCTGCATAGGTCTTCAGCCACTGGTTGGCGAATTTGTCGAAGGTCGGGACCTGCTGCTCACGCCCACTCAGGAAGGCAGTGTCGCCGAGGGCGAGACGCGCCTCGATTTCCCGCCGTACTTTTTCCGCGGCTTCGCGGGTGCCAACCGCTCGGTTCTTCCGCCGGCCGTGGTAATTCACGTAAACGTACCATTTCGACCCACGCTTCTTGATCTTGACGCCCATCAGTGTGAACTCACAATTTTCGAGACCATTTCGTCGACGATGCAGCCCACGTCGACTGGTTCCACCCTATGATTCTGGAGCCAGCGATCGAATTCGGATCGACGCACTAGAATCTTGGTGCCTACCTGTACTGCCGGCAAAGGATTTGCGGCAAGGTGGATCCATTGGCGCATCGTTCGCTCCGAGATTGAGGCGTATCGTGTGAGTGCCTTTAGGTCGAGCCATTCCAAGCCGTTGTGGAGTTGAGAAATGTTCTCCTGTGCGGGCTCATCAGGACGACGGCAGACATTAGAATACGTTTTAACCACGTTTGCCTCCTTATCAGGCGAACTGGTTAGGGCTGGGTGAGTGTTACAAGCACTTCCTCGGCCCTCTTTGTTGTTTCTCGATCATCTCACCGTGCTGGCACGGTGTCAACTGTCTTCTACAATAATTCTTGTTCACCGTGCTGGTACGGTGTATTATTTGCACATGGACGAAGAACTCATTAAGAAAGTACGCGCTGAACTCGCGAGACAAGGTGGTCTGGCGCGCGCCAGAGCCTTAACGCCCAAGCAACGCCGTGACAGCGCGCTTAAGGCATCCAAGGCTGCTGCGAAGGCCAGAATGAAGAGGGCGAAGGCCAAAAAGCAAAGCAAAAGCGGATCCAAAGAAACATGATCCCTGAACGGTTGGCTCATCTGCTTCCTGCTTTCCCTCCGACGCCAATCTAATTCGATGAGCGCGAAAGGCTTTACGCAGCGTCTAGTCAACGTGGATTCAACCCGACAAACGGTGCAAGTCTGATGGGCGCTGCCGACAACTCAGCCTTCTCTGTGTCTTTTTTTGTTTGTTCAATCCTCGCTGCCTGTCGCGAGAGGCACAAACGTCTGACCAGATTAGATTGGGGTGAATGTTGGTGCGCGCAAGCGCCTCTTTCACGACAGGTGCCTCAATTGACGCCATGGCTCAAGGGCGGATTGACTTCTCCCGCATACCTTTTTGGGTTGACATCTTACCCAAAGGGGGCATACTTAGGTCATATGTTCACTAAGAAGGAACAAGAACGGCTGGAACTGCTGCAAGGCACACTCGACCTGCTGATCCTCCGCACGCTCATCTTCGGCCCGCAACACGGCCAGGGCATTGCACGGGCCATCCAACAAATTTCTGAGGATGAGCTGCTGGTCGAGCATGGAGCTCTCTACCCCGCCCTTCAGCGTCTTGAAGACCGTGGCTCGATCGCTGCCGAGTGGGGGACCTCCACGAATAACCGCAAGGCGCGCTTCTACAAGCTCACCTCGGCCGGCCGAAAACAGCTCGTCAAGGAAACCACCAAATGGCGGCGACTGGCCGCAGCCATTGGGCGCATCTTGGGGGCCGAGGGCTAACCCATGCTCTGGCGAAAGCGCAAGCAGAGCGACTTCAATGCTGAGGTCGAAGCGCACCTTGAACACGAAAGTCAGCGATTCAAGGAGCAGGGCCTGAGCGAAGAAGACGCTCGGATGGCGGCGCGCCGGGCCTTCGGCAACGTTACGCAGGCCGAAGAGCGCTTCTACGAATTCGGCCGCTGCCTCTGGTGGGACCACCTTGTGCAGGACGTTCGCTTCGGCCTGCGCACCCTGCGTAAGAACCCCGGATTCGCGGCTGTTGCAGTACTGACGCTGGCTCTCGGCATCGGCGCTAACACGGCGATTTTCTCGGCGGTGAACGCGGTAATGCTTCGCCCGTTGCCGTACCGCGACCCCAGTCGCCTCGCATGGATCACTGACATCTGGCACAAGGAAAAAGACAATGCCTTCGTACCGAGCCCCGACTACACCAACTGGAGCGCGCAGGCGCGCTCGTTCACCGAAATCGCCGCCTACGACGGCGGTTTCGAGGCGAACCTGACGGGCGCGGGAGAACCGCAGAGAATCCCGGTCGTAAGTGTCACTGCCAACTTTTTCCATCTGCTCGGAATTACACCGGTCCTTGGACGCACCTTCCTCCCGCAGGAAGTGCTTCCCGATGGCCCGTCCGTGGCCATTCTCAGCTATGACTTGTGGCAGCACCGTTTCGGGCTCGATCCGAACATCCTAGGAAAGTCCATAACGGTCGATAGCGAGAGTGTGACAGTGGTCGGAGTTATGCCGCCGGGCTTTCGCTTTCCCGACCAGAACGTCAAACCGCAGTGTTACTTTCCCTTCCAACTGCCGACCCAAGTGGATTGGTACGCGAAGGGACTTGCGGACACATTTGTAGTCGGGCGACTAAGACCGAGGGTTACGCCTGAGCAGGCGCAGGCCGAATTAGCAGATATAAATTCCCGCGATTTCGTGGAAGTGTCGCCGCCGTTCGTGCGCATGGGCCGGGCAACCGTGCGCGTGCAGGTGGTGAATCTCCAGACCAAGCTAGTGGGAAATGTCCGTCCTGCGCTGTTGGTGCTCATGGCGGCGGTGGGATTTGTGCTCCTCATTGCGTGCGTCAATGTTGCAAACCTGCAACTGGTGCGTAACACAATGCGACAGCAGGAGTTCGCGGTGCGTGCCGCCGTCGGTGCAGGACGCTCACGGTTGATTAGACAGTTACTGACCGAAGGCGCCGTGCTGGCCCTATTAGGAGGAGCATTGGGCCTGCTGGTAGCTGCAGGCGGCGTTCACCTATTACGCAGGTTTGGACCGGAGAACGTGGCCCAACTAGGTCACCTGTCCTTCGACCGATCGGTGCTGCTGTTTACACTTGGCGCGACGTCCATAATAGCCATTCTGTTCGGCATGCTGCCCGCGCTCGCGGCGTCCGGGCAAGACTTCCAGCTAGCCCTGAAATACGCTGGTCTGCGCCCGGCAGGCACGCCCGGCAGGCAGCGATTGCGTATGCTACTGGCCACCGCCGAGCTCGCGCTAGCTTTGGTGCTGTTGGTGGGCTCCGGACTTCTGCTGCGCAGTTTCGTTCTGCTTTCCAACGTGGATCCCGGCTTCGATCCCCACAACGTGCTGACCGCACGTCTCCAGTTACCCGAAGCGAAATACTCTACCCCCAAGCAGCAGTGGACATTCTATGAACAGGTCCTGGAATCGGTACGCGCGCTGCCCGGCATCGAATCAGCGGGGGCGGCTGACGTTTTGCCTCTAAACGGGTTTACGGGCGCGGCGGGGATCCGCTTTGAGGGTCAACCTTCCCCGCCACCAGGCGCAGCACCGTCCGCGCCGGACACAACAGTCAGCCCTGACTATTTTCGTGTGATGCGCATTCCGTTGGTTGCCGGTCGCTTTTTCGACCATCACGACGGCACACACAACGATTTCCCCATCATTGTCAATCAGAGCTTTGCCTGGCGGTTCTTTTCCCACGAGGACCCGATCGATAAACGAGTTCGCGTAGGCGCGCCGGATTGGCCTTGGCGCACGATCGTCGGTGTAGTTGGTGACATTAAGCAACGGGGTGTTTCTCAACCTTCCGAAGCCGAAATGTACCGTCCGTACACCAGCCCCCCTGGCGATCCTGTTGTCTCGCATGAGAGCTCATTTGCGACTACCATCGTCATTCGCTCCCAAAACAATCCTTTGATGCTCGCTTCTGCCTTCCGTGAGCAAGTTGCCAAACTCGATCCCAACCTGCCGATATTTGATATCGCCACCATGGACCAGCGGCTGGCTAACTCCCTGGTGGCGCCACGATTCAATGCTGGGCTGTTAGGTGTTTTTGCCGTACTCGCGCTGTTCCTGGCCGTTGTCGGCATCTATGGCGTGATTTCGCATTCCGCTTCGCAGCGGACTCACGAAATCGGGATTCGGATGGCACTAGGTGCGCTGCCCGCCAATGTTCTGCGCCTGGTCATGGGCGAAGCGCTGGCCATCACCGCGCTGGGAATTGGGTTAGGCCTCGCTGCCTGTCTCTGGCTAATGCGTTACCTGGCAAGCTTGCTGTTCGGAATCCCTCCCACCGACCCGCTGACCATCGCGGCTGTCTCGCTGGTCATCGGCCTGGTGGCCCTGCAGGCATCGTATCTGCCCGCTAGGCGTGCCACGAAAGTGGACCCCATTGCGGCGCTGCGTTGCGAGTAGAGACATGGGACTCATTCACTGAGCACTAAGCGGTTTGCAAGGATTGCGCGCCGATATCGGCCATTACGACGCTGCTCCTCACGGTGGCGGATTTGTCTCTCACTGGATGACTCCGGACGAGAGTTCCACACCGCTTTCCATCGTGGTCAACTCGCCGGCGGAACTAACAAAGAAATGACACTTCCAACCACACCCAACTCAGGCTTCGGGCTCGCTGTACTCGGGCGGCGAACGGGCGACGTGCACCGCAGAGCTCAAGCCCCTAGCGATTCCCTCCGTTTGTTCGCGAGTGACGGATTAGACCAACGCCGAAGAACGGCGCAGCTATCAATTACCCGCGTGCTTTTCCGGATCGAGTCTGGTCAAAGTGTATTTCTCCGATTCCTCCGACTTACGATTTTTCCAAACTATTTCCAGGTCGATCGTTTTATCGTCAATGATTCTATAAACGATCCTCTCCACGTGATCCGCATCCGCGCTTTTCAAGTTTGTGATATCGAACATCTGAAACTCAAAGACCCCAGGTCGGGTATTCTCCCTGAGTCGCAAGCGCGGCTGATTGCCAGCGTTGCAGAAGTGTGTCATCACCAGGCTCTGGCCGTCTCGATAGAACACAGATAGTTCCTTGCCAAACTGCTCGGTCACAATCGAACTCTTGGAGCCGCTCTCGTACGTCATCTCATTGGGAAGGATTTTCTGCCCTGATCGGATCGCCCACTTTCCCTCGAATCCCTTGAATGTCTCGAAAGCAGTTTCAGAGCTCCCAAGTACCGCGGAAGCGGCCAGCATCAGGAAAAGCAGAAAGGAGATTTTACGCAAGATCATCCTCAACTCCTTCTTCGGGCATTTAAGCAGATGTTGGCTCAAAGCAGCTCGCGCAACGCGAGCAGCCTGTCCTGTACCTCTCGCCATGGGGGAAACGGTCCGTAGCACAGCAGCCTGCATTGTCTTTCGTATTCGGGGCTGATCTTCTGCACGAGCTCTGCTGGCGGGAACAGCGCATCACTTTTCGCAAAACTCATATGCTCTGGCGGGAAGTAACTGCGCTCGAAGTGCGTACGGCTGATCCGGTCGTAGTCAGCCTTAATGGCAGCATATTCGTCGGCCTTAAGCATCGTGATGACCTCTTGCTGTCCCGCAAGCTGAAACAGGTCGTAGTAGTGCCGTGCATAGGTGCCCAGTGGCCGCCCATCGCGCTTGAGGACTTCAATCTTGCCGTGAATGGCGAACATCTTCTCGACAAAGGTGCGGCGGAAGTGAAGAAGTCTCATCGGAAATGGAGTTTCGTCTTCCGTACCTAGAGACAGTTGCCTGTCCTGTAGAAACTCGGACACGTAGGACCGGAGTTCGATCGTGACGGTCGGCTCGCGCCCGCTGGCGGTGCCCGCCTCTACGAGTACTCGGTCAGCCACTTCACCCGCGCCGCCAAAGCGCTGCTTGTACGAGAAGCGATCGTTGCGACCGAAGCCGCCAATGGTCTGGCTCTCATTCGGGAGAAACGTTAAACCGCCCTGCGCGGAGATGGCGTCGCGCAATGCTTTCAACTCGCGGTCGATGCCTCGTTTTCCGAGTGCCGGATCGAACGCGGCCGGATCGAGAAAGATGTCGATGTCTTCTGAAAAGCGCTGAATCAGATTCCAACCTTTAGCGAGGCTTGTGCCCCCTTTAAAAATGATCTTGCCGCCATTTGCCGCGATGATGCGTAAGGCTTCGGTGACGTAATAATCCTTCTCGATGACAGGCGGGCGCAATCCGCGCGCGCGGAAATGCTCCGCCGCTTGGAGTACCGCCTGTTCAAACTCCGCGTGTTGAAATAATTTCATCTCAGCGGTGATCCCGTGCTTGCCAGTTCTTGGCATGGCGCAATGCGTGCAGGGCTCCAAAATCGAAACGCGAAAAAGGATTCAGCGACTCTCGGAGCCTTCGGAGCACCGAGGGGTCTTTACCGATCTCTTCCCCGAGTGCGCCCATGATGGCTCGAACGCGGGGAGGCTCGGTGTCAGCAACCTTGAGCAGGCGTTCGAAGCGCCCTTTTTCAGAAAAAAGCGCCAAGGTCTTACGCACTGTTTCATCATCGGATAGCTCGCTGGTGCTCCCTGCGCGGCGCAGAAAGTCGAGCATGGCGGCATCCTTCTCGGACAGGCTCGCCCATGCTTCCGGCCGCCGCGTATGGACAACCGTGTCTTTGCCAATTAACTTGCGAGGCAGGCTGAGGGCGCTCGTGGCAACTTCACCGCGGCCGGTCGTCTGCGTCGTAAAGCCCAGAAGATTTGCTGCGGCAATGCCGGACGGAAAGACAGTCTTTCGTCGCGAAGCAAGCTCCCGGATCACCGCAGGATTCGGCAGGCTCTTGCCGAACGTGGTCTGCCGGGGGCTGTAATAGACGCCCTTACTGAGGCGCTGCAGCATGCCCTGGCGGGTGAGGCGGGAGAGAGCTTGTGCGACGGCGCTGAATGGCAGGTCGCGAAAATCCTCTAAGCGCCAGAGGCGTTCTCGACCCCGTTCGATCCGTTGTCGGACTATATCGGTGACTTGACGCGATTCGCCGGATGCGGTGCGCTGGGCCATGGCTTGAGTATCGGGACGGGCAATCGAACAGTCAAGTTTTTTTGCAATAAAACTTGACAAAACGAACCTTGCATATTACCTTCAAAATCGAGCTTAAACAGCAGAACACAATTGTACTTAATGCTTCCACCGGTGGGGAAGGGTCGGGCCGCACGATTGCGGGTATTTCCGTCTCTGAAAACCCGAGACCTGTTCACCTTGGGGAACTTCATTTCAGGTCTCGATCCTGCCTGCGAATCGAGCTCGATAAAGATAAAGATAAGGTCGAAGCGGCCGTCATGGAACTGGAGCGCTCAGCCGTCATTGCGTTCTGCCAGGCCATCCACACCGAACTCGGCGATCCGCTCTTCTCGTTCGGACAACCGAGTCTCGCGCGTTGCATTGCTCACGGATGCCGATCGGTTTTGGTGCGCCTGGGGTGCGGATTTTGCCGTACTTTGCCAAATTCTGCCGAGGAAATCACATTACTTTCTTTACTTTCAATGGGTGACAACAAACTCTGGATCAGCATATCGGGGTTCGAATCCCTGGGGGGCAGCCAAATCTTTTCAAGCGCTTACGGTCCTCCATCTGTTCCCCAAGTGGTAACTGGCAATATCCAGCTGGCAACATTTGATTCGCACACACGCCGGAACACCGGGAAATGCCGGCGTATATAGCAGCAGCTGGCAGCCCGGTGGTGCGCGGCGGGGAGAATCGATCTATTCCTCTTCCTGCTTGTGGATCGGGCGCTTTGGCATAGACCCTCGCGCATCAACGCCGTTTGACGGATTGGCTGATCTGTAAGAAACAGATCACATGAAGGACAAGAAGCGACCCAAACTTCCACGCGGACTGCGCTGGCATTCCGAGTCTCAATTCATTTGGTTCACCTGGTACGACTTCCAAGGCAAGCAGCACAAAAAGTCCACCGAGACGACCGAGCCCACCAAGGCCCTACATCTTAAGCTACGTTTCCTCGAAGAACACGTCACCCGGAAAGCGGATCAAGTCGAATCTCCTGACTTGACCAAAGAGCCTCTGGAGCAGGTGGCGAAGCTTTATTTCGAGTGGAAGCTGGCCAATAACTCCGCTGAGACGGTTGCGCGAGAGCGCAGGATGTTTAAGAACGTGCTCAAGTTCTTCGGCCCGCAGAGACCGGTGAAGTACATCCGGCTCCCGCAAATTCGCCAATACCAGAAAGAGCGGCGCAAGCAAGTCAGTCCCACTACGAAACAGCCGGTGACTGGTCGGACCGTTAACTACGAGATCCAACTGCTGAAAGGCGCAATGAGCTATGCCGATTGCTGGGACGACAACTTAGCGGCCCGGTACCAGCCGCTGCGAGAAGTGAAGAGTCGCGCAGGCAAAAGCGCAACCACCGAGCAGCTGATTAAGATGATCGACACCGCAATGAAGAACGATTACTGGCAGGTTGCGATCTGGTGTGCGGCAGACGCGGTTGGTTCGGGTTGCCGGGGCGGAGAGGTGAGGAAGCTCCAATTGAGGGACATTTGCTTATTGGAAGGCAAGATTCGCGTCGTTCGTGAGATTGCCAAGACGCGAAAGGAGCGGCAACCTCGGCTGATGGCATTGGCGGAATGGGGGTTGCGCAATTTGTTGCTACGGGCACAGGCGCTCGGCGCAACCGAGCCCCAGCACTATCTGTTGCCCTTGGATCTCTGTAAATCTAAGTATGCCAAAGATAAAGAGAGGAAATTTGACGTAAACCGGCCGATGGCAAGCTGGGTGAAATCCTGGAGGAAGCTAATGGAAGCCTTGCCAGACCCGGCCATTTTCATGCAGTTCCCGCGATGAATCGCGTGAGGAATGACAAGTCCTTCGCGCTCTCGACTCCTAGAGCGGTGGTCAGTCTGACCGATGCGGAGAAGGTTGGATGCTTCCACAGGTTTCCGAATGTCTGTCGAACATATCCCAGCGGCATAGGAAGTAAATCTGGTTCTGCACAAGAATCTGTAAGAGTGCGCATTCTACGCGGCTCTGCGAAAAGCCACGAATTCGGTCTTCGTGGCTGCCAAACGCTGTGCCTTTAAGAGCAAATAGTTCAAATCCCTGTACCCACGTCCTCTTCGCAGCAGGGCTTTGATGTTCCCGTTCACGGCTTCTACCACCCCCATGGGAATTTTGGTCTTGCAGTAGTTGAGAATTCCCTCTAGATGGTTCAGCAGCATGTGGGCCAGCTTCTCCATCGGAGCCAGGCGTTGCCAACGCAGTTGATCGATCCAGCTTTGCAAGTAGCGCAGCATGGCTCCTTCGTAGAGGTAATCCCACAATCGCGCCAGGCTCTCTTTCAGCAAGTACGCTTTCATCACTCGCCGATTCAAAGCGAACAGCTGATTCAGTTGCCGTTTCTTATTTCGGTCCAGGTTGACCCAACTGCTCAGCAGTAGCCAGCGTTTGCCGCGGATGAGGTCTCGGGCGGGGCCGCCTTTGCGGAAGAACTCCGCTCGCCGTACTTCATCCACGGCCTTGCTGGCGTGTTGCAGAACGTGAAACTTGTCATAGATGATCTGGCACTGCGGCACCCACTGCTCCAGGCTTTGCCGGAATGGCTCCCACATATCCACACACGCAGCTTGCACCACCCTCCGCTGGAAGGCACTCAGCTGTTGTCCTAAGAACTCATCCAGGGTTTCTTTCTTCCGTTCCCGGCCAAACCACAAGGGCTCACCCGTTTGCAGATTGCTCACCACCGTCAAGAATTTCTGCTTCTTCCCCAGATAGATTTCATCGATTCCCATCTGCCGCAAGGCCGGTTTCCGCCGGCTCGCGGCCCAACGTTTCAGATAGCGGATATCGATCGCACGCACCGTACTCGGCGATAGCCCGAACTGCTTGGCCACCCGCCGCACGGCCGCGCTCTCGCACGCCAGCCCTACCGCTTCCTCAAAGCGTTGGCTAAAGGGCGCTTTGCTCGGCAACTGCGGAACTTTCTCCGTCTTCACCCCGCAATCCGGGCAGCGCACCCGGTACAGCTCCACCACCACGGTCGTGCGAAATTCTGACCACGGCAGATCGCGCACCTCCCGCTCGTAGGTGTCATACGCTTCGCTTAGTTTGCGCCCGCATCCCGAACAAACCAATTTGCGATTCCCCCGTTTGCGCCGCACCCATAGCTTCAGCGTCTTCGCCGATTCGTTGATCTCCTGGCGGTACACGCGATAGCCCGGCCATCCCAGAACCTTCGTCCAATCGGTCTCCCGCATCCGCCGAGTGTACCCAGAGTTCCAGCAAATCGAAACCCTGATTTATGCTGGAGCGGTTACAGATTCTTGCTCAGAGCCGTAAATCTATATCTATCTTGCCGTTCCTTCCAAGTACGAAAGCGTTTCCTTCGGCTTCTGAGAATGCGCGGAATGTCGGAACCTAGAGAGCGTCAGGGGTGGATGAAAATCAAGTGTTCGGGCCTGGTTACGATTTGTGGAGGCTTGTCTCTCGGGTTTGAAAGACAGAGAAGCACATGCTTTTCATAGATGGATCACGCCCGCAGCGGAGCGGCAGTCAAGGACGCGCGTTCTTGGCGCGCCGCGTCAGTGGTCGTGATCCTTGACGGCTGCGAGAGCGGAGGGCACTACTTAGCCATCTCGGTTGGCTCCTGCCCGTGGCTCGGGATCGGTGTGTGCTGCGTTACTCACGGCTCAGATCGCGCCCTAGTTCGCTTTTGTCACTGGTGTAGATTTCGGCGTCGTATTGCCCCCGCGAGACAGACACATACGCAAAGCGGTTGTTAATCAGCAATTCTCTTTTCTCTGTATCCACGTGGGCCAGCACTGGTGCAACCTAATGATTTCACAGTCGGATAGAATTTTGGCGAGGAAAGGCCTTGATGAGCTTATGCGCCACTGTGCGCGCCGCGCTTGCGTCGGGTGGGTCTGTCATCGGGGCTTACTTCGGCAATTCCGGAGAGAATGACAGGCTCACTATGAGGAAACTCAGCCACGAGACACAACCTGCCGCCCATTGCCTCTACGGTTTTCCGCAATGTCGAAATCATCAGGTCGGCGCGTTGCTCGATCTTGGAAACGCCTTCCTGTCCGATGCCGAGTTCCTTTGCCACGCGGACCTGTGAGAGCTTGCGGGCGCGGCGAAGTTCCTGCAAGGTCATTTCCTCTGCGATCAGGCGCGCGGCCCGAGCCTCGACTTTCTTCCGTTGCGCCGGGCTTAGGTTCTTGATGATGTCGTTCACATTCCGGGACATGGCTAGTTCCTTTCCTTCTGTTTCAATCGTGCAAGATGTACGTCAAATCTTTCATCGGCCTTGGCGATAAGCTGTTTGTAAAACTTCTTTTCGGTTACGCCGGACTTGTTGCCCGCCACGAGCAGGATGGCCTTGCGCTTTGGATCAAATGCGAAGGCCACGCGCCAGACACCATCGGCGGCATCAAACCTTAATTCCTTCATATTTGCGTGGCGGGAACCGTTGAGCGTATCAACACGAGGGCGACCTAATTGCGGCCCGAATTGCCGGAGCAGGCGGGAGTGAGCAAGAATTTCGGTCCGCACGTCCTCATCCAGTTCATAAAATTGCGGCTCAAACTCATCACCGATCTCAACAGCCCATTAATTATGCACTATACGACATATGCCGTCAAGTGCATTTTCAAGCTCTATGATTTCATTGGACTATTACGGGGTATAGGCCGTCTCTTGATGGTAGACCAGCGCTGATTTGTTTTCTCAAATGATCTACGACCGGAGCGACATTCTCAGCCTTTATATATTTTATAGCTGCTTTCTTGTCGTCCTCTTCTGACGCCGTGTGTGTCTTGCAAGCACCCAGCACAATAGAGCCCAGTGCCGCTGTCGCGAGAAGCATCCCGACTCGTCGTTGCATATTGGTCTCTCCACGGAGGCAAACCGAACTCGGCACAAATCAGAAGGTACATTCCCCAAAGCCACTAACTCTGTTTACGTTGCCGCCCGTTGATCGTACGCCATCCTAGTTTGGGTTGTTCATCGAGGCAACAATCTAGGTGTGGGTCTCATGAGTGCGCTCCAAGCCACCACCGGGCGGCAGGACTATTTCACCCATCGGGTTGGACGCACTCGCTCCTCGGGTGGGCCGCCACTCCCCCGCTGCGGCCCCCGTGGACTGGTCAGATCGCCCATGGTGAGGCCTGGGTCGAGCGCGATCAGCCCCGACCACACCAGCGCTACCGTGCTCTCCTGCCACTCGACCCTAATGCCGAAACGAGTCCTTTTGGAAGAGTCAAAGCTGCAAAGAACCAAGGACTTGAGAAGACCACACCAGGGCGATTTGGAAACTCGCCAGATTTGAATATAGTGAGCAGACTGACGACTGTGAAGCTGGGTTTCTACGTTTCCGGTCAACCTTTCCGCATCGTCGGAAATTCCGCAATCTTGGTCCTCGGCGCTAAAAACACTGAACTTGAGATTCTCTGCTGGGTGTGTTGGCTGGATGTTCCGGTATAGATTCTCTGATCAAAAAATCACAGAGCAAGATTTGCTGAGGGATGCTGGGGAAAGGGACTATCAGCACCCAGAGCCTCAAACTCGCAGCGGCGCTGGCATCCATCACCGCTTTCAGATTTCCGGTCCGGCTCAGGGTGTCCAGCACCGTTGATCATCTCCACTTTCTTGGGAATGGCAGCAGGATTCCATCTAACTACACCTGGAGGATATCGCCCTACACCTGGAGGATATCGCCCTCTCTGGCCACCATCTCGTACAGGATGGGATTCACAAAAAAGCCGAGGAACAGACGCGAAACTAGGCCGGCGACGATGACAATCGCAAACGGCTTCTGAGTGGACGAGCCGATGCCGGTGGACAAAGCTGCCGGCAACAGGCCGAGGCAGGCGACCAGTGCGGTCATCATGATGGGGCGTAAGCGCAGTAGAGAAGCTTCGTAGGTCGCGGTGCGAATGTCCTTGCCTTCCAAACGCAGCTTGTTGATATAGGAGACAAGTATGACCGCGGTTTCGACCGATACACCAAGCAGCGCCAGCAAACCCAGGACTGACGACACACTGAAGGGCGTGCGCGTCAGCTTCAGTGCTAGGAGGGCGCCGACGGGTTCGGTCATGATTACGCCAATGGCAATAGTAACCGGGAACTTAAAATTTCCATACAGCGCAAACAGGATTATGAAAATCAGCAAAATTGCGATCGGGCCAATGATGCTTAGCTGCTGCTTGGCTTCGAGGAATAGGCTGTACTCGCCACCCCAGGTCATCCAGTAGCCTTCGGGAAGGTGCACAACTTTGTTGACGGCTTCTTGCCCATCGCGGACGGTACGCTCTAGGTCACGATGTTCAATACTGTATTGAACTCCGATATAACGTGAATTGTTTTCGCGATAAATAAAGGAAGCGCCATTACTTTCCCGGATGCTGGCCAATGCTTTCAGCGGAATCTGCTCGCCGTCGGGCGCTCCGACGAGCAGATCAGCGATCTGATCGGGAGTACTGCGGAATTGCGGCTGCATGCGCACGACCAGATCAAAGAGTTTTTCGCCCTGGATTACTTGCGTAGCGGCTTGGCCGCCAACAGCAGCCTGGATCACCGCTTCCACGTCGGAAACATTGATGCCATAGCGCGCGATCTTCTCGCGGTCAACGTCGATGACCAAGGTCGGCTGGCCGAGTTCGCGGACTACTGTTAGCTCCGTAAAGCCCGGGACCTGTTCCAATATCTTCTTGATCTGCAGAGCCTTATCTTGCAGCGCGGTCAGGTCTGGGCCGTAGACCTTTACGGCCAAAGAACTTTTGAGTCCTGTGAGCGCCTCATCGACGGCATCCTCGGCGGGCTGCGTGTAATTGAAAATAATTCCAGGGAAAGTGGTCAGGCGCTGGTTGATCGACTCGATTAGTTCCTCCTTGGTATGAATGTCGCCGTCCCAGGCTTTGGCGCGGTAGGGTTTGAGTCCGACATAAAACTCGCAGTTGAAAAAGCCGGTAGGATCGGTGCCGTCATCCGGACGACCTAATTCTGAGCCCACAACAGTCACCTGCGGGTAGGACATCAGAATGTCGCGAATTTGCGGGGCAATTTTGGCCGCCTCTTCCCACGAGATGGTGTAGGGCATGGTGGCACGGACCCAGAGCGCGCCTTCGTCCAGGTGGGGCATGAATTCGCCGCCAATGAACGGGATAAGGATGAGCGTAGCACCAAAGATAGCCGCGGCCGCCGCCATGGTGGTCAAGGGGCGATTCAGGCACCAAACCAGTTTCGTTCCATACCACCGTTTAATCGCTTCGAATGGGCGATTGACCTTCTCGGTAACGCCGTTTTTGAACCAGTACGACGCCAGTACCGGCACCAAAGTTAGCGTGAGGATCAAGGCTCCGAGTAGCGCGAATGACATGGTATCGGCCATAGGGTGAAACAGCTTGCCCGACGGGCCGCTCAAAGCATAGATCGGCAGATACCCCGCGATAATCACGGCCACCGAATAAAAGATGGGGCGATCGACATCGCGAGCGGCGAGCAGGATCACTTCGTACAGGTTGTATTCCTGACCACTCCTTTCCGCCATTTCGCGATAGATGTTCTCCATCATCACGACCGTACCGTCGATGATGATTCCGAAATCGATGGCGCCTATCGAAAGCAGATTGGCTGACAGATTCTGCGCGTGCAGCAAGATGAAGCTAAAGAGCAGAGCCAGGGGGATGGTCAGGGCAACGATAATTGCCGCGCGAATGCTGACGAGGAAGAAGATCAGCACAATGAACACCAGTATCATCCCGCGGAGCAGATTGTCTTCTACGGTGCTGGTCGTCAACTCAACCAAGTCGCTGCGGTCATAAAAAGGACGAACTTTCACGTCCGCGGGCAGGATCATCTTGTTAATTTGTTCGGTCTTTTCCTCAACCCCTTTCAAGACATTCTGGGTCTGCTCGCCGCGGCGCATAAGGATGACACCTTCAACGGCGTCGTCGTTTTTCTGGAAGCCGAACTCGCCCAGCCGAGGAGCATTTCCCATCACGACCTGGCCAATGTCGCCAACCCGAACTGGCGTTCCATGATTGCTGCCGACAACAATGTTGGCGATATCCTTGGTGTCACGGACCAAGCCAACGCCGCGCACGTAGTAGAACTGTCCACCTTGCGAATAGAATCCGCCACCGGTATTGGCGTTGTTGTTGGAGAGCGCCTGAATCACCTGCGGGACGGTCATGTGATAGCCATAAATGCGGGCAGGATCGAGCAATACCTGGTATTGCATGACCGTACCACCGAAGCCGGAATCATCGGCCACGCCGGGAACGGATTTGTAGGCGCGCTCCAGAACCCAATCTTCAATGGTCTTCAATTCCTGGGGTGTGCGGTCGGAACTCTCGATAACGTAGCGGTAAACAAGGCCACTGGGACTGAAGAGTGGGGCCAAACTCGGCGTGACGCCGGTGGGAAGAGTTACATCGGCCAAGCGCTCGAACACGACTTGGCGCGCAAAGTAATCGTCGGTGTTCTCCTCGAAAGTCAGCCGGACATCGGAGAGGCCGTAGAGCGAAATGGAACGCATTACGATGAGGTGAGGCACGCCGTTCATTTCCACTTCCAGCGGCAGCGTGACCAGACGCTCCATCTCTTCGGCGGCATGGCCCGGCCATTGAGTGATCAACTCCACCATGGGTGGAGAGAGGTCGGGATAGGCATCCACCGGCATGCGTTGGAAGGAAATAGCTCCCCAGCTTGCGATCGTCGCCGCAAATATCAGCACCAAGAAACGCTGCCTCAGGGCGGCCTGAACTATCCGATGGATCATGCGTGGTCCCCAGTCGGTTGCAATGGAGGCCTACACGTCGACGGCAGATGGAGCATGGCTATCATCTTTGCAGTGAATTCGCAAATTGCAGGAACAAGCTTCCGTTGGCGACAACGTGGTCGCCTTGAGCGAGCCCGCTGGTAATCTCGGTGGCCTGCTCGGAAGTCTGTCCAATGGTCACCCTGCGCATGGCAAACTGGTTCTGCCCGGCGAGAGTGTAAACAAAGGGTTCATTTTCGGCATTACGCAGTACCGCGGCATTAGGGACGGTGATCGCGTTCGTGACTTTTCCCGCCTGAACCTGCGTGATGACGTACATGTTGTTCTTCAGCTTTTCCTGCGGATTTTTCACATCAATGCGAACTTGCAGGGTACGGGTCGTGGGATCGAGCGCTGCCGCCACATAGGAGATTTTTCCGTGGAACTCAATTCCGGGATAGGAGTCAGTCACAATCGTTACAGGATCGCCCGCTTTCACATACGGGAGATCCTGCTGGTAGACATTGGCCAGGACCCACACCGTGCTCATGTTGGAAATGGTGAACGCCTGGGTTGTACCGGCTTGAATGACCTGTCCGGGAGCGACGAGACGTTCGACCACTTCGCCGCCAATGGGTGCCAGGACGGGCAATTCGGGCGAGCTGCGAGGTTGCATCACCTGGTCGGGGCTTGTGAATCCGAGCACGTGCAGAGCCTGCTCGCTGGCTTGCAGGTCGGCTTCGGCTTGATTGCGGGTTGATTCTGCGGCAACCAAGTCTTTTTCGGCAATGGCGTGGTGATCGTAAAGATCTTTGGAGCGGGCGTATTCGCGGTCTGCCAGTTTGAAGGAATCACTCGCTTTGAGGTAAGTCGCGCGCAGCTGGGAAAAATCCGGGCTGGCGACGTACAACAATGGCTGGCCTTCTCGCACGGTTTCTCCGGGCGATACGACAATACGGCTGACCGGTCCACCAACCTGCGTGATCACGGGAGTGGTGGCGAATCCGTTGTAAGCCACCGCACCAGTCAACCGCAGGATGCGCGTCAATGTTGATGGTGCAACGGTGACAATCTGGACATGGGTCATCTGATCACCAGGTACGGAAAACAATGCCGCCTTATCCGCACTGCTTCGGCCGGTAATGCCGGGTTCACCCGCCGAGATTTGGTCGTGGCCACAGCCGATGGCGATAACGAGGGTCGCGAGTATCGCAATTAAGTGAACGAAATACAACGTCCCTCTACCTTCCAGTAGGTTGCGTTGCCATTGACCTCCGTGCGGGATGAGCGGTTTGTTCGTGTCTTTACTTACATTGAGATCTCCTAGGGGTTCGCGTGAGCAACGAATATCGTTCAAATACTTGATCATGGTAGTGTCCTACTTCCTACCGCCTCTTTGAGCTGTTCGACTGCGGTCAAATAATTTGCGAGCGCCTGGCGGTAGGCCAGTTGAGTGGCGCGGTAACTGCGCTCGGCATCAAGGAAATCCAGGAGACTTGCTGCGCCCCGGTGATAGGCATATTCACTGATATCGCGCGAATCCTTCGCTTGTTTTAGGTAACCGCCAGTGTAAAGATTGACGACTTCTTGGTTGCCGCTGAATGCCTCGTACGCGCTGTTCACATCGGTAAGCACGGTATCACTTGCGGCGTAAGCGATCTCCTGGGCCGCGGTCACGGCGTATCGCGTACGCGCAATTTCACCTTGGTTCTTGTCGAAAATAGCCAGAGGGAGACTGACGGTTACTCCCATAGAGTTCTGGTCGGACACGTGGGTGTAGGTGAGCTCGCCGGTAACATCCACCTTGCCGTTGGCTTTAGCGAGGGCATATTGGCTTTCGGCGGCGCGTACACCCTGACGGGTAGCCAGCAGGTCGGGGCGGTTCTTAAGGGCCTTCAAGAGAAGGTCGTCACGATTGAGCTGCAAGGGTTGGTAAGTCAGGTCACCCTCCACGTCATAATTGGCGGGAACGGCATCGTAGCCAAGGAATTCGCGCAGGCTGGCTAGTGCCTGCACCTTTGCTACCTTTGCAGCGGATACGTCAGTCTGGAATTGCAGCAGCTGCACGGTGATCTTCAACAAGTCACCTTCGCCAATGGCGCCCGCCTGGTACTGAGCCGTGGCAATGTCCACGGTCTGTTGAAAGCTCGCGAGATCCTGCTTGGCCAAATCCAGATTCGATTCCGCCAACTGCGCCGTGATGAATTGCTGCGCGGTGTTAAAGATCAGCGCCCGCTCGGCATCGGAGACCTGATAGCGGGTTTGGCCCGTGACGTTGCGAGCGGCTGCGATGCGGAGGTGCCGTTTGCCGCCGCGCTCGAAGAGATAGCTCACGCCGGCATCAAATTCAGTCACGTTCGCGATAATGTTGGCATTGAAGTTCTGTGGTTCGATAGGGATAAATAGAGCGTCCGCTGTCACGGTCGGGTTTGGTCTTAGTGCCGCCGTGACCTCTTGCGCCTGGCTCTGCTGGATCTGTGTTTGGGTCGCTTTGAGCGCGTGATTATGCGCGATGGCCAACTCGATGGCCTGGTCCAGCGTAATGCGTACGGGAGCCTGGGCGTGCGCGACGCCGAGCATCGCCAACGAAAACAGAATAGCTGTTACAGCATGTTTCTCGTGTCGCATATTCCCTTCAAAATGAATGCCTGCCCGTTGCCACCCAAGGCGGCAATCTGCGGGGCCCAACAGCGACGTCCACTCTTACTGCCTGCTCGAATCAAGTGCTTGCCGAGTTGCGCTGGCGCTGCGGAAAGCAGGCAAGGCGTAACTTAGAGCAGCGTGGACAGAGAAGAGAGCTTTGTCATACTGGGAGGGGGCCGAACCTGGAGAGCAAACATCTGCGGGGCGGCGTGAAAGGACTGCCGGATGGTACGGAAGACGTTTGAAGTATGGCCCGGTGCCGAGACCGAAGTCATGGCCGATGTCAACGATGGAGTGTGAGCGAAGGCGCAGATTAGACAAACTGTTGGTGCCGATTGGGTGGAGCGCTCCCCGCAACAGTGATGCGAAGTGCGCAGCGGCAGAGATTCACAGGAATCCAGGGCTTGCGCGACGGTCGACATCAGTAGCACGCCGGCGCACAGCCAGGCACCCCATGCCCGCATTCTCCGAGATGCCGCCCATCGCGATTGGCAGCTAGTCATTAGCCGGGAAAATCGTGAGATGCCAAGTTAGAGCAATTCCTAAGAATGTATCACTATCCGACCGAAAATGGGATTCCGGACATCACGTATTTAGTCGGCATAGATCAATTCGACGTGGATCATGAAACAGGAGATCCCCAGGGCTTGCCGCGCCGACCAGATAGAACCGGTGCGTGTGCGCGGTGCGAAATTTGGTCCACTTTGCCGCATTTTGCCAAAAAAGTTGCTCTATTGTCTTTGTTTTTACGGTCACGAAACGAACTCTGGATCAGCCTATCGGGGTTCGAATCCCTGGGGGCAGCCAATTATTTTCAATTACTTCCACAGATTTCGCTTGTGGGTTCTTTCCCGGTCGGTGCGTCCCTTGTGCGGATTGGTGCAGACTTGTTTCGCTGTCCAGCCGGTCCACTCACGCGATGTTTGCACTTGGAATCAGATGCGCGTAGGCCGTGATCTGAATCGAGTTGTGACCCATGGGCTTTGAAGAGTCTGTGCGGCGATGCCGTCTCGCCAGCTTGCTTGTCCCCCGGGCGTCGAGCCTCGACTTTTTGGCAAGACACCTTTGAAAAAATCGGCTTCTAGCGTTTTGTCCACTACTAGCCGCTTCAGTTGCGCCACCTGCAGCCGGAGTTCACGCTCCTTGCTGTTTTCCGGTGGCGCCTGCCCGCCATCGATCGCCTCTAACCGATCGCGCCACTTGTACAGCAGCCGGCGATGTACGCCGAGTTCTTCCGAGAGCACGACAATGTTATCGCAACCCCTTAGGCGCTCGACCGCCATTTTCCGGAACGCCTTAGGGTACTTTCCCACTCGTCGCCTTGCCACACGCAGTTCCTTGCCCTGCAAACTGTGCCAATTTGGAGTGTCTCAATTTTGGAATTCAGTCCACAAAAGGGTGAATGAAGTGCCCGAAAAGCTCGCAATGTATTTCCACTTGTATCTCTCCAAGGGCCTGTAGAATAAAGTACGCACAACTCTGTGCCCAAATGTCCAATCCATACCTTGGTGGTGGTCGATACGTTCGTCCGATAGATTCGTCATCGTGACTCTGGCCTGATCTAAGGTTGGGCTGGTCGGAGCAATTATGAACACTGCAATCACTCCGTCTCTCATATGAAGCACTTCGACGCAATCATTATCGGGACGGGCCAGGCGGGACCGCCCCTGGCGGCGCGGTTTGCGGGTGCCGGCCAAACCGTCGCTATTATCGAACGCAATAAATTTGGCGGCACATGCGTGAATACAGGATGCACCCCGACAAAGACGCTCGTGGCGAGTGCCTCTGCGATCCATGTTGCCCGCCGAGGTGCGGAATATGGTTTCTCCATTGGTGATATGCGCGTCGATATGACGCGAGTCAAAGCCCGCAAGGATGCAATCTCCGGGAGATCAAGCAAGGGAGTGGAGGAATGGCTCCGAGGAACGGCAAATTGTACGGTCATTCAGGGTCAGGCCAGCTTTCAGTCGTCGAACACTGTCGTGGTCAACGATGAAGCGCTGCAAGCCGACAAGATTTATATCAATGTTGGCGGGCGGGCCCGCATTCCCGACATGCCCGGGATTCATGATGTCCCATTTCTCACCAACTCATCGATGATGGACATCGATTTCTTGCCCGAACATTTCATCACCGTCGGCGGAAGTTATGTCGGGCTGGAGTTTGCTCAGATCTATCGCCGCTTCGGGAGCGAAGTCACGATTGTGGAAATGGGACCGCGCCTGATTGGACGGGAGGACGAAGACGTTTCCCAAGCTGTGCGCGAAATCCTGGAGGCTGAGGGCATACACATCCGGCTGAATGCGAAATGTATCTCGCTGTCAAAACGCGACGGCGGTGTCGCCGTCGGCCTCACATGCGAAGAAGGTCCGCCAGAAGTAGTGGGTACTCACGTTCTTCTGGCCGCGGGACGTACTCCCAACACGAACGACTTGGGTTTGGACCGGGCTGGGGTTGCCACCGACCACCGCGGCTACATAATCGTTGATGATCAACTGCAAACGAACGTGCCCGGCATCTGGGCACTGGGGGACTGCAACGGCCGCGGCGCTTTCACGCATACTTCCTACAACGACTACGAGATTGTTGCGGACAATCTCTTTAAGGCTGACCATCGCCGGGTTTCCGACCGGATCCAAGCCTACGCGCTATATATCGATCCGCCGCTGGGGCGATGCGGCATGACGAACGCAGAGATACGGAAATCCGGACGACGTGCCCTCGCTGCGAAATATCCGATGAGTCAAGTGAGCCGGGCCTACGAAAAAGGTGAGACACAAGGTTTCATTAAAATCTGCGTCGATGCTGAAACGAAACATATTCTGGGTGCTGCAATTCTTGGAGCAGGAGGCGACGAAGTAATTCACGTTCTGCTGGACGTGATGTATGCGAAGGCGCCGTATACGGTCATCCAGCGCGCCATGCACATTCATCCGACGGTCGCGGAATATCTGCCGATCATCCTCGCCAAACTGGGGCCGTTTGCGTAGAAGGGAAGAACACGACCACTCTGAAGATCGAAAAAAAGACGTAGTGCGAGCAGCGGGCTGAGAAAGATTGAATGTTGATGGGGAACGATCCATGTCTGAAGAGGTCGATCTTGCTCCGGCGATCGAAGAAACAGGGCGACTTGACAAGTCGTACGCTCCGACTCCGCTAAAGCATTTAAATTCTTGTCACAATTGAGGGCTCAAGATGAACGATCAACAACAGACGGAGCAGTATCCTGGAGTGCGAGATCAAGAGATCCGTGTGGCACTGGATCAGCATTGGGCGGCGTCCGATGCCAACGATTTTGAAACGGAGCACCTCATCTATCACGAGGACGCGGTGCTGGACTACCCGCAGTCAGGCGAGCGAACCCGCGGGCGACGCAACATACAGAACCAACGCACTAGTCAGCCGAGCAAAAAGCGGTTTACTGTCCAACGAATCATCGGCGGCGGTGATCTCTGGGTCACTGAATTCATCCTGACCTATGACAGGAAGCCGTCCTACACCGTGAGCATCATGGAGTTCAGGGGCGACAAGGTTGCGCGGGAAACGCAGTATTTTGCGGATCCATTCGTGGCTCCCGCATGGCGCGCTCAATGGGTCGAACGGATGGACACATAATCTCGATGCGCGAGAATTGGCTAACGACACCGCCATTTGCGGTTTGCAGCATAATTGTCGAGAACAGAGATCAACGCTACGAGACCGCCATAAAGGCTGGCCAGTACCTGGTGGTTGCTGATGGAACTTCCTCTGAGGCGGCTAAGGACAGAGATATTTTGAGCACATTGAAACCAACCCATGGTACCGATCATGTTCTCGAACCTGCTATGCAAGCGGTGACCCGTTGAACGCATCGTGAGGTGGGATCGGACCGTTTGTGGATCTCCACCTCACGCCACTTCGGGTGGAAGAATCTCATAGATATCTGTCATGTTGGTGAATGTTATGCGCAGAGAAAAATCCATTCGATCCGAGGAGATGAAATATGAAAGCAATCGTTGTCCACGAATATGGCGGTCCGGAAGTACTGAAGTTCGAAGAGTACCCTGACCCGATTCCGGGTCCGGGCGAGGTGCTGGTGCGGGTCGCCGCCGCGAGCGTGAATCCAATCGACTACAAGCGGCGTGCTGGATTAACGAAGGATTTTTATCCCATCAAGTTCCCAGGACTGATAGGAGTCGACATTGCGGGGACTGTTGTCAAGATTGGGCCGGGAGTGGAAGGCTTGTCCGTCGGCGACCGGGTGTTCGCTATGGCGGACAATACTTACGCCGAACTTTGTGTCGTGAAAGCCGCGGTTCTAGCGAAAGTTCCCAAGGGGCTCGATTTGATGCAGGCGGCGGCGCTGCCGCTGGTGACGACAACCGGCAACCAGCTCCTTTCAGCTACGGGAATCAAAGCGGGTCAGACGGTTATGGTCGTAGGCGCTGTAGGAAATGTCGGGCGTTCGGCGGTATTCACAGCGAGGGAACGCGGGGCGACTGTGATCGCGGGGGTTTTGAAGAGGCAGATGGATGAGGCGAAGACTGTGGGCGCGGATCAAGTCGTTGCAACCGACGATGACGCCGCCTTTGCGAATCTTTCGCTGCTCGATGCGGTGGCGGATACGGTCGGCGGAAGAACCGCCGAGAAGCTGATCGCCAAGGTCAAGCCGGGAGGAGTATATGCATCGGTTGTTGGGGCACCGCGGAATGCCGCGAAGTACCCATCTGTAAAGGTGGCGCCAGTATTCTCGAGATTCGACAGGAAAACGCTCGAGTTCATGGCCGAAGCGGTGCGAGATGGCAAGCTAGTAATCCCGATTAGCCAGAAACTGCCACTCAGGGAAGCGGCCGAGGCTCAAGCAGCGGCGGAAAAGGGTGGTATCGGGAAGATCTTGCTGGTGGCTTGAACTCTCTGCTGGACATGCCAACTTCTAGAGCGTTGACAGTCTCTACTCCCGGTGGGGCAGGTGCCCCGATGATGGCGCTCGATAATCAGAGCTGTCCGTCGTCGACCCCACCAGTACGAAGGTATCGTCAATGCCATCGTCAAGGCGGGGTCAGACGCTTTTGATTCCGATTCTGAGTCTGAGTGAAGAGCCAACCGTCGGCCCGCATGGGAATCGCATGGTAAATTTTGGGTATGCGTGCGGAGATTGAGGAAGCTGTAGAACTGCTGCAGCGTGGGGACGATGCGAGCATCGAACGGGCGCTAGCATTGCTTCAAAATACCGTTTTTTCGTTCAGCATGCATGTGTGCGAGCAGCGGGAGGATGCGGAGGACACCATGCAGGAGGTCCTGCTCAAATCGATTCCGCACTTACCCAAGCTCGACAGTCCCAAAGCACTTCTAGTGTGGCTGTACAAGGTAGCGAAGAATCGCTGCCTCATGAGTCGTCGCAAGAGCAAATTCGCTCCTCTACGGGAACTCTCGCTAGAAGAGCTGATGCCGGATCGCAGCGAACTGGAGCAACTCACCACCGCCGGCAAAATCAACCCTGAAATATTCGCAATTCGCAGTGAACAGGCAGCGCTCCTGCGCGAGGCCGTTCAGAGGTTGCCTCCGCAGTATCGCATAGTCCTCGTGCTTCGCGACATGGAGGGGCTCACGGACGACGAGGTGGCCGAAATCACTGGCATACGCGCCGGGACCGTTCGAGTACGTTTGCACCGTGCCCGCTTGTTCGTCAGAAAAGAACTGATGCGCATCTGGAAGCCGCAGGTAAGACAGAAAACTCCCGTGCGCGTTCATGTGGCCGCTGAGCGACGGCCGACGCGCTGCAAGGCAATGTTCGCAGAACTGTCGGATTACCTCGATGAACAACTGGACGATTCCCTTTGCGAAGAACTGGAACGCCACCTGGGCGACTGTGAGCCGTGCCAGGCGTTTCTCGCCACGTTGAAAGCTACCATCGAGCAATGTCGAAGGTCGACGCAGGACTGTCCGCCACCTCAGGCCTCCAGGCTGCGAGAAGAGCTGATGCAGAAATATCGACGTGCGAGCTCTGTGCTCAGACCCACTTCCTAGAACTAATACCCCCAGGCCGAAGCACCCAGAAATTCCCTGTAACAAATTCCGACCTTCTGCATTTATTCGTGTTCTTCGTCGATGAATCTCGCAGGAGGCACTTATGATTGCAGCGCAAGTCGAGCTTACACAGGCACTTAAGCAGCAACGCCAATTTGTGGCTCGAACCGGAAGCGGCCACAACCTCATCCTTGATGACACCGCGGGCGGAACGGGCGCAAAACCCATCGAGATGGTTGCGGTGGGCCTCGCCGGCTGCACCGCGTTTGATGTCATCACCATCCTTCGCCAGAAATACCACCAGAAAGTCACCGGCTATCAGGTCCGTGTTGAGGCTGATCAAGCGGAGCGCCCGCCGCAAGTCTTCACTACGGTACGAATCCATCACGTCGTGACCGGTATTGGGATTGACGAGGCCGCATTGCAAGAGGCGATCCGGCTGTCGGAGGAGAAGTACTGCTCGGTGGGAGCGATGGTGCAAAAGACAGCCGCATTCCATACGACTCACGAAATCATTGAGGACACTACCGATTGGCTCCATGTACTTGAGGCGGCAGGAGTCGAGCGTTGAGCCTGCGACGCGAGTTCGCTCTTCTACTCGCGGGCTGGGCAACGCTTATTGCCGCAGCCTCGGCGCAGACTTCACTGACCCTGCACGATGCCGTCAACATCGCCCTGGAAAAGAACCCCCTCCGTAAGGCCGCCCTGGCGGATACGCGGGCTGCGTCGGCGGACGTGCAAACGGCACGATCTTTTCTCCTTCCGCATGTCACCTTCTCCGAAACCGCGATGCGCGGTGATGATCCTGTGTATGTGTTCGGGAGCAAGTTACGGCAGCAGCGATTCACAACCGATGACTTCGCGCTGAACAAACTGAACACTCCTTCGCCCTATGGCAATTTCAGCACCGGTTTTACCGGAACCTGGAACCTGTTCGATTCATTTGCTTCATGGTGCGGAATCAATCGCGCCAGGGAAATGAATATCGCCGCCAAGCGTCAACTGGAACGCACCGACCAGGAGATCCTGTTTCGAGTTGTGCAGTCGTACTACGGCGTTCTTCTAGCCGCGAAACAGTTGGAAGTTGCGGAGCAAGCCGAGAAGACCGCCAAATCGATCATGGACCGCAGCCAGGTCCGGTTCGATGCCGGGCTGGTGGTCGAGTCCGATCTTCTCAGCGCCAAGGTTCGTCTGGCAAGGCGAGAGCAAGAACTAATCCGCGCACGCAACAATCTCGAACTGGCTCGGGTTCAGCTCAGCACCGCCATGGGCGTGCCGGCCGGCGCACAGTACCAGCCCGCGGATCCCCTTGCCGAGCGAACTCTGACAGCGGCACCACTGCCGGCATTGGAACAAGAGGCTTTGGCGACTCGTCCCGATCTCAAGCGGATCGAAGCACAGCAATCGGCGCAGGAACTGAGTCTGGCGATTGCCAAGTCGTCGTTCGGTCCACGTCTGAAGGCCTTTGCTGGTTGGGAACTGGACAATCCCACTTTCCTCGCCGGCGGCGGGGGCAATAACTGGCTGGGAGGAATCGAGCTACAGATCGATCTCTTCCAGGGTGGAGCAAAACGAGCTGCTTTGTCGCACGAACGCGCCAATGCAGAAAGGATCGCGGCGTTAAAGCAGGCCGCCCGTGACAGCGTCCGCCTCGAAGTCCAGCAGGCTTATTTCGACCAGGATGCAAGCCAGCAGCAAGTGGAAGTGGCGCGTACTGCCATTGCTCAAGCGCAAGAGAGCCTGCGCATAAATCAGGATCGCTACGATGGGGGCCTGCTCACCATCACTGATCTCTTGGGCGCCGAAGAAGCCGCGCGCCGCAGCCAAACCGACTATTGGCAGGCGGTCTATCAGTTTCAGGTCAGCTACGCCAACCTGGAGTTGGCCAGTGGAACTTTGAATCTACAGTCTCCGGTGGTCATGCCATGAATCTCACTCTGCCTAAAAAACTGAATCGGCGAGGCTTCGTCTTGGGAAGTGCAACCGTGGCTTCCGCCGTTCTGAGTCTGATGTTTGTCGGCTGTTCCGGCGAACGGCAAAGCGTCAGTGCAGCGCCGGAGAGCGTCACCAACGTATCCGTGGTGTCCGCACAGACTGCACATATTCCTAACGTGGTTGAGGCGGTGGGGACGCTCCGAGCCGCCGCGACGAGCCAACTCGCTGCGCAAATGATGGGCAATATCGTTGAGTTACAAGTGCGGGAGGGCGATCACGTGCTTCGCGGGCAAGTGCTGGCTGTCATTGACGACGCACAGCCGCGTGCTGCGCTGGACCAAGCCACGGCGGCTGATGTAGCTGCTCAACAGGAGGCTTCGGCTTCTGAATCCGACTTCAAGTTCGCCGCAGCGACGTTCCAACGCTATCAGACGCTCTATGACAGAAAGTCTGTCAGCCCGCAGGAGTATGACGAGATCAAGGCTCGCTATCAAGCGGCGCAGGCACGCCGCGAGATGGCGCGCGCCGGACAGGCTCAGGCCACGGCCGCACTGCAGCTAGCCCGTACGGCTCTCGGTTACTCGCGTATCGTGGCTCCTTTCGACGGTGTGGTGACTGAAAGAAAAGCTGACGCAGGAATGCTCGCCAGTCCGGGAATGCCGATCTACACCGTCGAGGAGCTACGCCGCTACAGATTAGAGGCGACAGTGAATGAATCCGACCTGCACTATGTGCGCCAGGGGGAACCAGTATCCGTTCTGATCGATGCTCTCGGGGATCGAGAACTCAAAGGGAAAGTCATCGAAATCGTCCCCGCAGCAGACCCGGCAAGTCGTAGTTTCCTGGTGAAAGTCGAGTTGCCCTCCGACCCGGCGCTGCGATCCGGTCTCTTCGGTCGAGCCCAATTCGCGCATGGAGAACGGTCCGCACTGCTCATTCCACGCACAGCTGTCATTGAACGCGGTCAACTGCAAGGCATCTACGTACTCGATCAGAACCGGATCGCCGGGTTGCGGTACATCACTCTCGGCAAGCCATCGGCGCAACAGGTGGAGGTATTGGCAGGCCTGCAGGCTGGGGAGATGTTGATTGCTGATCCGGGCACCCGGGAACTCAGCGGCAAGAAGATCGAGTCTCGTCAGGAGTAAGGAATGAGCGCTGGCAGCCATAAGTCGACATTGTCAAACGGCGCGCACTCCGCTCCCGCGGTTAAAGGACGGGGCGTGGCCGGACAGGTTGCGCATAGTTTCATTGACTCGAAACTGACTCCTCTCATGATCCTGGCCGCGCTGCTGCTCGGGACTTTTGCCATTCTCCAGACCCCGCGCGAGGAGGAACCACAGATTGTCGTTCCTCTGTTGGACGTCTTTGTGCAGATGCCGGGAGCCTCGTCGCAAGAGGTTGCTCAACGCGTCAGTTTACCGATGGAGAAGCTGTTGCGCGAAGTTCCGGGAGTCGAATACATCTATTCGATCAGTCATCCAGGCATGAGCATGGTTGTCGTGCGCTTCTACGTCGGAACCAAAGAAGAAGACGCGATCATCCAGACCTACAACAAGCTTTACTCCAATTTTGACCGTATCCCGCCCGGGGTCTCACAGCCCCTCATCAAGGTTCGCTCCATCGACAACGTCCCGATCATGGCGCTCACGCTGTGGGGGCAGAACTATGACTCCTACAGCCTCCGCCGAGTTGCCGGCGAATTGGAAGACTCTCTGAAGAAACTGGACGACATTTCCGAGACGACCATCATCGGCGGCCAGCCGCGGCAAGTGCGGGTCGTGCTCGATACGCAGCGTCTTGCTGCCTATGGACTCTCCCCCGCTGTAGTAGTCGACCAGTTGCAGTCAGCGAACACTCGGGGACAGGCCGGAAGCTTTGCCCGAGACAATCGTGAGTTTCAAGTAGAAGCAGGCCTGTTCTTTACCCGGGTCGAGGATCTGAAGCAGGTGGTGGTGGGAGTACACGCTGCTCGTCCGGTGTATCTCCGCGATGTCGTCGAGAAAATCGAAGACGGTCCTGCCGAGCCCGAGAGCTATGTTCTTTTTGCAGACGCCAAGGGAACCAGCGGTCAGATCGCGAATCCAGAATACCCAGCGGTGACCATCACTCTGGCCAAGCGCAAGGGCACGAATGCCAGCACGATCGCCGAGAACGTGCTGCTGAAAGTGAATGACCTGCGTGGTTACATGTTACCCCCGGACCTGAATGTCACCGTCACTCGAAACTACGGCGAGACCGCAAAAGACAAGTCCGACGAGCTCCTCAAGCACCTCTTCATCGCGACGCTCTCGGTAACGCTTCTGATTGCTTTGGCACTGGGTTGGCGGGAGTCAGGCGTGGTGTTGCTGGCTGTGCCAGTCACGCTGGCTCTCACCTTAGTGATTTTCTATCTTTTTGGATACACGCTCAACCGCGTGACTCTGTTTGCCCTGATCTTCTCCATCGGCATTCTGGTTGACGACGCCATCGTGGTCGTCGAAAACATTGTTCGACATTTTCACTTGCCGGCCAGCCGTGGACGATCGCTGGTCGACGTCGCCGTGGAGGCGGTCGATGAAGTCGGCAACCCCACAATCCTCGCGACTTTCGCAGTGATTGCGGCGATTCTTCCCATGGCCTTTGTGCGAGGGCTCATGGGTCCCTATATGCGCCCGATCCCAGTCGGCGCCTCGGCGGCGATGTTGTTCTCCCTGATCGTCGCCTTCGTGGTGTCGCCCTGGGCCGCCCTCCGGTTGTTGCGCCACTGTGCCGGCCGCGACGGGCAACAACATCATGAAACCGAAGGATGGACCACGCGCTTCTACCGCAAGGTCATGAACCCGCTGGTTCTCGATACGAAGCGGCGCTGGCTGTTTCTTGGTGGCGTGGTGGTCCTCTTACTGGCAGCCGTGGCCTTTGTCCCCCTGAAGTGGATTCGCGTGAAGATGCTGCCCTTCGACAATAAGAGCGAATTCCAGGTCATCATCGACATGCCCGACGGCACGCCCCTGGAGCAAACCACGCGGGTCGCACAAACGTTGGGACGATATCTCGCACAGCAACCCGAGGTGACGAATTACCAGATTTACTCCGGCACATCGGGCCCATACAACTTCAACGGCCTGGTGAGGCATTACTTCCTGCGCCGTCAGCCGAATCAAGCCGACATACAGGTGAATCTGCTATCGCGCCACGATCGCAAAGCGCAGAGCCATGAAATTGCTCGCCGTATGCGTCCCGAACTAGTGAAGCTTGCGCAGCCTTTTGGAGCTCGTATCAAGGTGGCTGAAGTTCCACCTGGCCCTCCTGTACTGGAGACGCTGGTCGCGGAAGTCTATGGCCCTGATTACAAGGGGCAGATTCATCTCGCCAGTCAGATCAAACAGATCTTCCAACAAACACCTGGGGTGGTGGATGTGGACTGGTATGTAGAAGACTTGGAAACTAAATACGACCTCAAGGTGGATCTCGATAAAGCCTCTCTGCACGGCACTTCGGCCGCCGACGTAACCCGCACCTTGCAGATCGGACTGGGAGGCGCCGATGCAGGCCTTCTGCACGATCCGCAGTCCCGCGAAGACATCCCCATCAAGGTGCGGTTGACGCGTGCTGATCGCTCTGGAATCCAGGATCTCGCAAATCTGAAACTACCCACTCCCACTGGCAGTCAAATCGCATTGCAGGAAATAACCAGCCTGACTCCGTCAACGATCGACAGCAGTGTCTACCGCAAGAACCTGCAACCGGTCGTGTATGTCACAGGAGATGTCGCCGGGGAGGAGGAAAGTCCTGTCTACGCCATCAGCAAAATGAGCGATGCGATTGACAACATCAAACTGCCGGACGGCTACTCGCTCAAGCAATACAGGGGCACGAGCATGCCCGAGGGCACCGACCGCTATTCAATGAAGTGGGACGGCGAATGGCATATCACGGTTGAGGTCTTCCGCGATCTGGGCCTGGCCTTCGCAGCCGTGCTTGTTCTGATCTATGTGCTGGTTGTCGGATGGTTCAAGAGTTTCAAGACGCCGCTGGTG
Source organism: Terriglobales bacterium (assembly GCA_035623335.1). GTDB lineage: Bacteria > Acidobacteriota > Terriglobia > Terriglobales > Acidobacteriaceae > JAFAGX01. The sequence goes on along the minus strand of DASPTQ010000202.1, from coordinate 22,753 downwards.
ATCATGGCTCCGATTCCCCTGACCCTGGTAGGAATCATTCCGGCGCACGCCATGATGGGTGCGTTCTTCACGGCAACCTCCATGATCGGCTTTATCGCTGGCGCCGGCATCATCGTGCGCAATTCCATCATCCTTGTGGACTTCATCGAATTGCGTCGTTCACAAGGAATGTCGTTGGAAGAAGCAGTCGTGGATGCGGGTGCCGTACGCTTCCGCCCCATGCTGTTGACCGCAGTCGCCGTCGTTGTAGGCGCCAGCGTCATCCTGTTCGATCCGATCTTTCAAGGGCTGGCGCTCTCGCTCATGGCGGGTGAGGTTGCATCCACTGTGCTGTCTCGCATGACTGTGCCAGTTCTCTATTACCTCTCGCAGACGAGAAAACAGGCTCCGCCATCGCATCCTGATTCGCCGGAGAACGTTGCCGAGTGTGAACTGCCGACAGTGTGAGGTACGGAATAGATTTCCTAAGGAGAACTACAATGACGATAGAACGCACGCTACGCTTGATCGCTGGACTGTTTGTCCTAGCTTCCTTGGCCCTCGGCCACTGGGTCAACCAATACTGGTACCTCTTCACCGCCTTCGTTGGTGTCAACTTGTTCCAGTCGGGTTTCACAAACTGGTGCCCAATGATGACTTTCCTGCGTAAACTAGGTGTAGGAAACCAGGAGAAGCTGAAACATGCCTGAATGGGTGTGGCTCATTGCCGTGCTCGTCGGATACGTAGCCTTGACTCAATGGCTTCTACCCAAACTGGGAGTTCCCACTTGAAGGAGCCCTGGTTGCGCCGAGTCTCGGCGAGAAGAGACAGACGAGCACGAAATCTCGAAGAACCCTGTGACGCAACGTACGCGCTGATTCTGCTGGCAGATTGTCGGAATGAGGGGCGTATCAAGACGATCATGCAAGTTGAATATCCGAGCGCCCTGTTGACGGTTCGGTAGCCATTCTACAGATCCTTGGACATCCAATTGTCTCGGCCTTTGGATCACAGGCGGCAAGAAGTCCTGGATATCTGTCGAACAACGATGGAGGAGTAATCTTGATGGCTACGGCGGCATGAAATGGCGAGGGGATGGCAAGAATCTGAAGTGCTCGTCCGCGAACCCAATCACAAGCCAAGAATCTAGCCATCGACATCGCGACCAGACCATGCATGCTCTGCGTCCGGAAGGCATCCCTGGGGTCAGCCCTCGCCCGACGGACGATCACCCGACGGGCCTGGGTCTCATCTATGGTGCCGGTGTAGCGCAGATTTGGCGCCAGTAATGTTTCCGGCGACCAGCGCGATCTTGAAGACGTCAAGAACTATGGAGGGCAAGCGAGTGGTAAGATTTTCTCGAGAAATTTGAGTGGAAGTTCACTGGTAATTATCTGCCGCAGAAGTCGGAGTACCTCAAGGAAACCGGATTAGAGAAGGTCTTCAATGTAAAAAATGCTTGGTTCGCTCTCGACGAGTTGGCTGCAGGACATTCGCCGTGGTTTAGAGGAACAGCAAGATGACCCATCGCGTGTCGCGAAGAGCGTTTCTTGGTACCGCGAGCGGTGCCGCGCTCATGCTGAAGACGGATCCTCTCGCCAGCGCGATACCGGACCATGCTGCTGAGCGACTTGCACCCTCCGCAGCGCGTATAGTCGATACCCACGTGCACTTTGATGAAAAGAATCCCAATTTCGTTTCTGATCTCTTGAAGCTCTCCGACCGTTTGAATTTCACTGCTTGCGTGCTCACGCCATTCGCTAATCGTCAAGTTGTCGCCGATACCGCCAGGCAGCATCCGCGTCAGATCATTCCGTTCGGCTTCGTTGATCTTGACGCACCCGACGTGCTCCAACAGGTTGAGGAGCTCCACGCCATGGGTTATCGCGGGCTCGGCGAGCTCGAGTTTGTCAAGAAGCCCTACAATGATCCCTCTTATTTTCCGGTCTACGAATTGGCGAATCGCTACGGCTGGATTGTCCTGTTTCACACCGGCATCGTCCTGCGCAAAAAGTTCGACGAGCCGGAGGATGTAGCCTCTAGCCGCATGCGCCCCATCCATCTCGAGGAAATCGCGCGGCGCTTTCCGAAGATCATCGTCATTGGCGCGCACTGCGGCAACCCCGAATACGAGTGGGCCGCGGAAATCGCCCGCTGGAATCCCAATGTCTTTTTCGACCTCAGCGGTTCGACCTTGACCAAAATGCACAGCCGCCTCGCCGATTTCCAGAAAATCTTATGGTGGTCCAGCACGGATTGGCATAGCGCGGAGTGGACCGTAAAGACCCCCAACAACGATCCCAGCGCGTTCATCAAAATCGTGTTTGGCTCAGATACCAACTTGAACGAGATCGAGTCGGTTGTGCGTCAATATCAGGCAATGTTCGAGGCGTGCGATGTTCCGCAGGGCACCCGCAAGATGATTATGGGAGGAACCCTAAGCGAATTGCTCGGCCTGCCTGACTAAGGGGGAGGTTCGACAGGAACAGGTCGGCAGCCGCTTGAGAAACTCGCCATGCTGGCGGTCGGCCTTGAATTGCGGCATTGGATGGAGCATCTAGCTCCGCAGCTCGATGTAGTGCAAGAAGCAGTGTTCACGAAGAAGGCTCCGAAGTACCCACAACTGACCCAAGAAGCGAAGTAGCTGTTGTCCGCATCGGATTGTATCCTGCTTGGATCGGCAACGGACGGTGTCAAACTTTAGAGCGCGTTCAACCAAATTCTGCACGTTGGCAATAGAGGCATCCTATGGCTACTTCGCGGCGTACTTTCTTAGGACTAACCGTCAGCACGGCTGCGTTGACGATGGTTCGCCATCTGGCTGACGCCGTCGTTCTGTCTGATCAAAGTGCAACTTCGCCTCCAACGGCTCCCGCGGTCGTCCGCGTACACGCGGCGCCGGCCCAAGTCGTGAACTCCTTTGATCCCGATAAGAGCTTCGGCACATCGATGGACATTCAGTCACGCGAGTCGATCAATAAGATCTACACACCCGAAAATATAAACGTTTGCTTGTCTGCGGGCTGGGGACCGATCAGCTATCGCCTGCACACACCGGAAACCATCGATTATTGGCATTGGAATCCCAACGGCCGCTGGACCGACGAAGCGAACCAACGCGGATACTTCGTGGGCAGCCCGGAATTGGGCGAGCCCATTCGCGATTCATTTGGCTACAGTCTCCCCCACCGCGGCTGCACGCACGATGACGGCAGCGACCATGGCTATTCTCGCCTCACGGATGGCAATCCTGACACTTTCTGGAAGAGCAACCCTTACTTGACCAAAGCATTCACCCACGAAGACGACTCTTTGCATCCCCAATGGATCGTCATTGACCTGGGCAAATACTATGACGTGAACGCGATCCGCATCGACTGGTGCGAACCGAGTGCTTGCGAGTACGAGCTGCAGTATTGGGTCGGAGCCGATCCCATGAACTGGGAAGAGCCGGCCATGGACGCTACGGGCCAGGGCGGCGACTACCTTCCTGTCGCCGATCAGGCTCTGGGCAACTGGCTTCGTTTCCCCCACGGTGTTGTTCACCAGGGCAAAGGGGGAAGGGTAACGCTAAGACTTGCGGACAATCTGATCTCAACGCGTTGGGTTCGCGTCGTGATGACGCAATCGTCCAATCAGCCCGGGCCGCACGGAAACGATGACTTGCGGCACCGAGTGGGATACGCGATCTATGAAGTCTACGTGGGCAGATTGGAGGCTGGTGGTAAGTTTGCGGATTTCGTGAGACACGCGCCGGGCCGGCAACAGACTGTTACGTATTGCTCTTCTACCGACCCATGGCACACCGCCGAAACCCTGAGTCCGCACGGAGACCAGACCGGCTGGGACCTCTTTTTCACCAGCGGCATCACCAACGGTCTACCCGCGCTGATAACCGTTCCTCTGATTTACAGCGTTCCCGAAGACGCCGCCGCTATGGTCGCTTATCTGAAAAAGCGGGCGTATCCCGTCAGTTGGGTCGAAATGGACGAAGAAGCCGATGGGCAGTACTACATGCCTGAGGACTACGCCGCACTCTATATTCAATTTGCCGACGCAATTCACAAGGTCGATCCCACCCTTAAGTTGGGCGGACCCGTGTTCCAGGGCATTAACCAGGACGTCTCAGTCTGGCCCGATGCGCGCGGACGCAAGTCTTGGTTCGGCCGCTTTTACGATTATCTGAAATCGCACAATCATCACCGGGACTTGTCGTTCGTTTCTTTTGAGATTTATCCTTACGACGCCTGCACCATGAAATGGGAGGATTTGTACCGTTGCCGCGAGCTGACGCAGAAGACTCTGCAGGCCTTTCGCGATGACGGTTTGCCTGCCGCAATTCCGCTCATGAACACCGAAAGCAATCTCTGCGGTTCGCTTTCGGTCTACATGTCCGACATTTTTTCCGCCCTATGGCTTGCCGACAATGTCGGCAGTTTCTTCGCCGAGGGCGGCACGCTTTACATTCATTCGCCCATCGAACCCAGCGTCATCGAGCATGGCTGCCAAGGCTGGGCAATCTGGGGCAACGCCCTTTGGGACCGCGATGCAAAGATCATTTGCTATACCGCTTTCTACTACGCCAGCCGGATGATCAATGACGAGTGGGTGAAGCATCGTAGCGGCACGCATCACCTCTATTCCGGCGATGTCGGAATCGAAGACCCCGCCGGGAATGCGCTTGTCACGAGCTATGCTGTGCGACGCCCAGATGGCCAGTGGGCCTTGCTGCTCATCAACAAAGATAGAGAGAATGCCCATCCCGTGCGAATCACCTTTGAAAACAGTGGCGAGACCGGACATTTTTCCGGCACAATTCGCATCACCACATTTGGCAGCGAACAATACGTATGGCAGGGCGCGGACGCCACCGCCCGCGCCGATCCAAACCTGCCGCCTGTGGTTTCGTCAATCGACGCCTCTGCACAAACTGTGTTCACGCTGCCCAAAGCGTCCATCAACGTTTTGCGCGGCGAAGTGGCAGGCCTCACGGCCTAGGAGGGCCTCATCGCAATGAAAACTTCCCAAGGTCCTAGGTACAAGTATTTCGTCGGATGCCGATGAGGTTGCTGGTAGATTTTCTCGTAGCGACCGGAGGGGCACTGCTTACCTGGTGTTAACTTGGCTGTCCCGACGCCTCGTAAGCGGCGGTGCTGCCTCAGATCGCTTCAAGAATTGAGTTAGCCGCAAACAACGCACACAGCGTCACGCCAAACCAGCCGCTGACTCCACAACAGCAGCAATGCGTCCGATACGATGTACGATGCAGCTGGCCGGGTGCACATTCAGATCCGCTGAATGTGCCGCCTCAAATCGCAAAGCACATTGCGAACCTGAGGACGGCCTTTCTCAGCAGGGGCTAGGCTCCTTGGGCACTGTGCTCGGCGATAGAAGCCGGAACCGCCCGGGCTCGCGCCCATTCGCGGAGTGCTGCAATCTCTTCGGCGCGTGTCCTGGACAGCGGCACGGTTGCCTGGAGCGCCTGCAGCAAGTACTGCGTACTGACTTGCTGCTTAGCGGAATACGCCACATACAAGGCAGCCTGAACGGCCGCCTCGATCTCTGCGCCGGAATAGCCGGTTGCGGCTTTCGCGACGGCATCCACGTTGAACTCTTCGGGATTGCGCTTTCGCTTCGAGAGTTGGATCGCGACGATCTGGGCCCGCTCCGCCTGGTTCGGCAAATCCACAAAGAACAGTTCGTCGAATCGGCCTTTCCGGATCAATTCCGGCGGCAGGGCAGTCACGTTATTGCAGGTGGCCGCGACAAACACAGGCGTGGCGCGATCCTGCATCCATGACAAGAATGCCGCCAGCAACCGGGACGAGACGCCTGCATCTGCAGAGGCGGAATCCGGCCCGCTGCCGGCAAATACCTTCTCGAGTTCGTCAATCCAGAGGACACATGGGGCAAGTCCTTCCGCCACTTTAAAGACCTTCTGAATCCGTTTTTCGGTCTCGCCAATGTATTTGTCGTAGATGGCTGCGGTATCGAACTTCACCAGAGGCAATTTCCATTCACCGGCCACTGCCCGCGCACATAAACTCTTCCCGCAACCCTGCACTCCCAGAATGATGATGCCTTTAGGCGGATCTAGTCCGAAGGCTCGCGCCCGGTCTTCCCAGCAGCCCTGCCGATGCGCCAACCAGCGTTTCAGGTTCTCCAATCCACCTACCGTAGCCATGGTGGAGGAATCTTGGACGAAATCCAGCATCTCTGAGCGCCGCAGCTGATCTTGTTTTGCTTTGAGCACGTCGGTTACGGTTTCAGGGCAAAGCGCATACCGGGCGACCAGCGCCTGAGAGATAGTCCGCTCCGCCTCTTCTTCGGTAAGGCCACGCAGGTTTTCGGTCATGGCGTCGAGGCCGCCAGCGTCGAGTTTTCTTTGCAGTGTATGAACCTTCGAAACTCGTACGAGTGTTTCGTCAATGATCTGGCGCAAACGCTGACGATCCGGCAACGGCAACTCGAAAAATTCCACCAAGCTTGCCAGTTCGGGAGGAACGGTGAACTTGGGAGCAGTAATGATTACGGTGCGACGATTAGTTGAGAACTTCTGGCCGACGTCACGGAGGCGGCGAACGACCACCGGGTCGTCCATGTGGCGATGGAAGTCTTTCAAAATGAAAGCTGCCTCGAGCGTAAGCCCTTCCAGGTTTCCCAGCATCTGCGCGGGATCACGGCTGTTGTAGAGGGCCTTGGCGTCCTCCGCAGGTTCGTAGGGGCCGCCGGAAATTCCGGCTGTGACCAGGGCGGTTTCCACGGCGGGTTGGCCGCAACGAACCAATCCGCTTGCAATGCTCCATTCAAATGTGGCCAGGTTGAGCGCGGAGCAGGCGATTCGCACCATTCGCACCGCTCGCGGCTCCTCAATCGTTTCCATCACGACAATAGGGGTGGAGGAGTCGATTAGGACCTTCAGACGCTCGAGGGCATCGGCCATATGCAGGAGTTATTCCCGTAGGATAGAGCATTCGATACCCACCGGAACATCTTCCAGAGAAAACCAAGGTAACGAACCAGCATGGCCAATCATTTCTCCGCGACGTGGTGAACAATCCCGGTAGACACACACCTCAACGAACTTCTGCTGCGGGAGAGATCACGGTTTAAGAACTCTGGATCGGCCTATCGGGTTCGAATCCCTGAGGGCAGCCAGGCTTTGTGCAGTATTCATGCGGTGTTGCGCCGTGATCCGTCCTCAGCCGTGTCGGCACGCAGTTTTCTCGACGTCCGCAGATTCCTCATTTTCTCTGTCCGTTCACTTCGGCCACAACCTCGGGGCAGTTCTCGGGCATTTCCCGGCCAAAGCAGCTTTTCGGCGTGTAAGGGGCTGAGTGGGCCCGGTGACGACTCCGACTCGCCGCTTGAGGAGTGGTCCTATGGCCCTGAAATATGAGGACTTCGGGCGCAGCTTGGGGCAACTCTCGGGTATCATTTACCGGTAGAATCAACTAATTCGGGGTAGCCCGCAGACCCTCAGCAGCCTTTGGCCATCAAGCAGCGATTTTGTTGGCATACCAACAGGGGTGGGTGTTGCGGTTCTCAGGAGGCTGCAGAAGCTGCGAGTCAGGGATCTCTGCTTTTGACGGTTGACGCAATATAAGGAAGTGCCCCTTTAGGAGTAGGTTTGAGCAGCGACCTCAATGCCTACAGCGAAGGAGCACCTAATGGATAGCAAGAAGTCTATCGGTATGGATGTTCACAAGGAAGCGATCTCGATTGCAGTTCTGAATGCTTCGGGCTGGTAATGGAATCGCTAATCAGGTTTGTGATGCGCCCAGCAGAATAAGAGATGCGAGGTGGAGTAAGCCAATAAGAGTTGAAATTACGGCGGGTGGCGAAATCTTTGCTGCCGTGGCTGATACCAGACTGGCGAGACGGTTGTTGCGCTGATGGGTCTCGTTTGGAGTTGCTCATGGAAGATCGCATCCGGTTCATTGAGCATCAAGGTAAGAAGATCTTGTTCGTGGACTGTTCGCACTGCTCCCCTGAGGAGTTGGAGAAGATCGCGCGCCTGGTTCCCACCTACGTCACCGAACAGCCTAAGGACTCGGTACTTCTGTTAGCCGATCTTACGGAAGCAAAGTTTGACCGCAACGCGTTTGAACAGATTAAACAAGGTTTGGTTTATGACCGTCCTCACCTAAAGCGGTCCGCCTGGTACGGAACAGACACCATGCCGGATGTCTTCTACAAACACCTCAAGAACTTCTCCCAGCGCGATCTGCCGACGTTCAAAACACGGGAAGAGGCGTTGGACTGGCTCGTGAAGGAGTAATCCTGGTCTCCCCGAAGTAAGAATCCCCTGAGCGAACTCGTCAGCAGGTTCATGAACGCACTGAAGACCGCAACTCCTCAGGGCCTGTCATCGGGAGGTGTTGCCGTCGCGGTACCTCTGGACATCGATTCCGAGTTGCCCGGCCTTCTTGTAGAAATGGCTCCGCTCCAGCCCCAGGGCCTTGGCGACGTTCGTGATGTGGTAATTATGCCGTCTCAGTTCGGCCATGATGGTTTCGCGCTCGAAGCTCTGCACGCGCTCGGCCAAAGGGCCAGAGCGAGTCTCCATCGCATCCACCTTCACATCCGAGGGTAATGCCGATCGCACGGTGTCGGCGGTCACTTCATCGGCGGTCGAGAGCAACAGCAATCGCTCGACAACGTTGCGCAATTCGCGGATGTTGCCTGGCCATGAATAGGCGCTCAGCAATTGAATGGCTTCCGCGCTGAAAGGGATCATCTTCCAGTTATTTTGGGCACAGATAAGGCCAGCGAAATGCGCGACCAGGAGCGGGATGTCCTCGCGCCGCTCGCGCAAGGGTGGCAAGGTAAGGGGAAACACGTACACGCGATGAAATAAGTCCTGGCGAAACCTACCTTCGCGCACCAAGGCCTCGAGATTACGGTGTGTCGCCACGAGCACCCGGACATTCACGGCAATCGGCTGGTCGCCCCCAATGCGCTCGATTTCGCCTTCCTCCAACACTCGCAGGAGCTTGGCCTGCATGGGGAGGGGCATGTCTCCGATTTCATCGAGAAAAATCGTGCCGCCTTCGGCCTGCTCGAACTTGCCGAGGTGGCGACCGGCAGCCCCTGTGAAGGAGCCCTTCTCGTGACCAAACAGCTCCGACTCGATCAATTCCGCCGGAACGGCAGCACAGTTCAAGGTGACAAAAGGCCCCGCCGCTCGCGCGCTCCGCTCGTGCAGGGTACGGGCTATCAGTTCTTTACCGGTGCCGGTTTCGCCGAGAATGCAGACCCTGGACTCGCTCGCCGCCACCCGTTCGACCTGCGCCATGATTTTTCGCATGAGCTCGCCGCTCCAGACGGTCTGGTGCTTGCCAAGACTTTGTTTGAGAGTACGGTTCTCCGATTCCAGGCGCTGAAGCTTGAGCGCATTTTCAACCGTGAGCAGCAGGCGATCGGTGGAGATAGGCTTCTCCAGAAAATCGAGCGCTCCCAGACGCGTCGCGCGAACCGCCATTTCGATGTGGGCCTGCCCGGACATCATCACGACCGGCGTCGTTACCTGTTGTGCCTTGAGATCTTCCAGGAAATGGAGACCGTCTTTCCCGGGCATCACAACGTCAGAAAAAATGAGGTCGAAACTCTGAGCCTTGGCGAGCTCGATGGCTTTCGCGGCGTTGTCAGAAACAGTGACCTCGTGACCGGCAAGGCGGAACGCACGGGAGAGCGAGGCCAAAGTGTTGGCCTCGTCGTCCACGATCAGCAGGTTGGCCTTTTGTGACATTCGCGCCGCCCCACTCCTTCAGACCTACGGCTACCTGCATCAGCCAGCTTGGAGCTTATCAGCATTGCGCGGCAGTTCGATGGAAAAAGTCGTGCCATCCCCCGATTGGCTCTGCACCGTGATCTTGCCTCCATGATCGCTTACGACCGACTGCACGAACGCCAGTCCGAGTCCGGTGCCATGCTGTTTGGTGGTGAAATAAGGAGTGAAAAGGCGGTCGCGTTCTTCCTCTGTCAACCCACGTCCGGTGTCGGAAACCGCCACATACGTGCGATCCCCTTCCTGGCGTGTACGCAGGGTTAAGGTACCTCCATCGGGCATTGCATCGATGGCATTCAAGATCAAATTTGAAAGCGTCCGATGCAGGAGCTCCGGGTCAGCGGCGATCGGCTCAAGAGACGGGGCCAATTCCAGTCTACCTTGAATCGGAGGACGTCCGGGTGCGGTCAACTGCGAGTGAAACAGGCGGGCGCAGTCCTCGACAACTTCATTCATTTGTACTCGCCGGAACTGCGGTTGCGGCATCTTCGAAAACTCGCTGAAGCGCGAGGTGATGGTTCTAAGGTTGGCAATCTCCGTGAGTAAGGTGGATGAACTCTCGCGAAAGATTTCATCGAACTGGTCCGCGCTTTGCCCGCGGGCTCGCATCAGATTCTCGACCGTCAGTTGCAGCGGGAAAAGCGGATTTTTCAACTCGTGGGCCAGGCGGCGGGCCAGTTCGCGCCAGGCAGCCACCCGCTCGGCTTGCACGAGACGCTCTCTTTGGTCGAGCAGCTGGCGGGTCATTTGATTGAAGGACTGCGCCAGCCCTTGCAATTCATCGCTAAAGCTGACGGAGACTTGCGTGTTCCAATTTCCAGCCGCAACCTCCCGCGCTGCCTGGGCGAGCTGCTCCACAGGCCGCGTCACCCGAGATGCCATCCACCCGCTGAGTAGAATGGCTAGCCCAATCCCTACGCCGCCCGACAGGAGGGCTGCCGAGCGGATATGCTGCTGAAGCTCAACGTACGGCCGGCGGGAACTTCCCACCAACAAGATTCCCAGAACTTGGTGATCGACGCTCATGAGCGGAATGGCATCCACGATCTCATCATCCGCGGCTTGGGACGACCAATGCACCAGCCTGGTGCTCTCGCTCCTCTGTTGCTGAACCTGCTGGACGACCGGGGCCAGCAGTTCGGCATGCTCCACGCCCGTTGGGGCAATGAGGAATTGTGGAGAGAAGCTGCGGGCCAAGTTCTGGTAGAAGAAAGCTCGCATGCCGGCGGGAGGATCAAGACCCGCGAGGAAGTCTTTATCGAGCCTGCGACCTCCGATCACGTAAAGGGAAGAATCGCCCGTGGACGCCTGCCTGACCGCGGTCAGCGCCAGGGCGCTTCCCGCCGGCAGTTGTTCCTGCCTGAGAAACGCCTCTACCGGCGCCAGGGTGATGGGGAAGCCTTCTTGGTAGCCAAACTTTGCCGGCCATTGCGCGGAGGAGAGGATGGTCCCCTTGTGGTCAACCAGTTCAAGAAAGTCCAGTTGCTGGTTATCAGCGAGAGTTCTGGCTTCGTTCAGATATGCGCCATAATCTGGAGGGCCGTGACTTAAACTGGCGGCCATGCGAATCGCCGCTTCGCTCTTGGCCACAGCTTCGACACGTCGCCCAACCTCCTGCCCCCGGCGATCAAACTCACGGCGAAATTGCGCCACCAATACGGTGGTACGCTGCTCGTCAGTCGTTCGGAACTCGCGGCGTACCACGGCGGAAATGATCCAAGCTAAAGCAGCCACACAGGGAAGAACCGTCAATGCCCATGCGAGCAGGAGCTTTCGCCGAAGTTTCATGGCCTCCCCGCGGCCAGCCAGACGTCTGCCAGGGGCCAAGTCCCATCGCGGGCGCCTTCCCAGTTCCGTAGGCTCTTAGACACCGCCCAAGCAGCTCGCAGGTGCAGCAACGGGATTACGCGCTGCGATTGCAGGATCGCGTTTTCAGCATGATAAAGACCGTCGATCGAGTTGCTGAGGAACTTGGGCGGAGGAAGTCCCAGGGATCGGGTGATCTGCACCAAGCCAACGTGGGGATCGAGTGACACAATGGGAACGCGTATCAGCCGAATGTCGGGAGTGTTCTGATTGGTGAGCTGGAGGCGAAGTCCTGCGTCGCTCGCGTTGAGGATGGTACGCTCTGCGAGCACGCGCAACAGTGGATCACTGCCATCGAAGCCGAGACTCCAAAGCGTGGTTTGTGGTACTTCTGCTCTTAGCTGCTGTGCGCGCGTAAGATTGGCGCTCCCCTGAAACAAGAAGCCATAGCCTGTCAGCCAGTCCGGCAGCAGGCCACCGGCGGGCTCACCGCTGCCCTGCAGGATGACCCGATTCAACAGATTGCGATCGATGCTGAGAGCGAGAGCCTGACGCTGTTTCGCATCCTCCGGTGATTGAATGTCGCGGGCAAAAAGCAATGTCACCAGTTCTACTGGCTGCGAACTCCATACTTGGCGAGTCTGGGTAGGGGGCAGGGCTTGCTCGGCCGGAATCTCCACCAATTGCGACTGGCCCAGGTCGTACGAGATCGTCTCATCGCGGATGCTCTTGCCCATTTCGATCTCGACCGAATCAAGAAAAGGACGCCTGCCCCAGTAATCGTCGCGCGCGGTCACCACAAGCTTCTTTCCCGGGTCCCACTGGCTGACCACGAATGGACCGGTGCCAAGGGCTCTGGTCCTGTCCAATTTTGCGATGCTGTTACGTGGCAGGGCCAATTCTGATGGCAAATCTGGTGACGCAGCCTCCAGCTGAAGGACGACAGCAGTTTCCCTCGGCAGCACTTTCCAACCGGGGTTTGCCCGGCGCAAAGAGGCCGCCACAACTTCCGGCGTGATGGGCGTAGCATCAGAAAAGGTAATTCCCGGGCGTAAGATAAATTGCCAGCGTTGATTGCCGGGATCGGCTTGCCAGGAGGTGGCCAGCGCCGGTTGCCGCTCTCCCCGATCGTTCACCGTAACCAGAGTATCGAAAAGCAGAGCCAAGACGTTGCGCGCGGCGAGCGTATCTCGCTGATCGTTGCCTGCCGGGTCCAGTGAACTTACGGCACTTCCCATTTGAACGTGCAGAGTTCCCCCGTAATGCGGGCGGATGGTAGCCGCCGCCGCTGCAGCCATCACGACACTAAGGCAAACAATCGATGGCAAGCTGGTAAGCTTCATAATGACCCGTTCCGGAAGCATGCGAAACCGCGATCACGGTGGTGGAGTCGGAGGCGGCCCACAAAGCCGTGATGTGGCCGTCGAATTTGGCCGGGGAACTGACCGGGATAGGCTCACGATCGGGAATCTCGAACGCCTTTACCTGGTCGGTCGGCTCTTGCTCATTCGACGTCGCTAGAATTTGCCAGCCAGGACCGCAACGACTCCGCACGCTGGCAATGTCACTACCCCAACTTGGCTGCGTAAGTGCTTGATCGGTCATGCCGTCGAACAAGTGGAGACGACCGTCGACACCGGCGAGCGCCCACAGGGTGTACTTGTCTCGCGGCAAGGGTGCGGCTGAGTAAAACGGCGGAGCCGTGGTGTTCTTCTGGATTCCGGGTGAGAGCGCTCCGGTGAAGAAATTTCTGGTGGCGGAGAAGAAGGCGCTGAGCTCACTCTGGCTTCCGGTCAAGGGCCAAGGATCGTCCGAGTCGTCACAGACCACAGCCAGAGGTGCGGAGACGGTACTACGGCAATAAACACCCGGCAAGTACGCATCGAAGAGGTGATCCTTAGAAAGCATCAGCCGCCCTCGCAGATCGCGAGGCCAAGGACGAACATGGGCAAGGGAAAGGGATTGCTCCTGCTGCCATTGGCCGTTTTGTAATCGAAGCAGGACGATGCGTTCGGATTCGAGCACAATCATATTCGGTGGATTGCTATGAACTAGGGCAAGGTCGAGAATCTGGTTTTCGTCACTCCATAGAAGTGACGGTCGGATGATCAGCGGTGTGGACGAGCGCTCCGCCGCCCCTCCGGGCCGACCTGCCACCGCCACCATGGCCACCACCGGTTGGCTTGTTCCCTGACGGATCTCGGCCACCCAGAGATAATTGTGTGGATTCTCTGACAGCCAGATTTGCACGGTTGCGGCCGCTTGATCGGAAGCTACCGGCTGCACGCCGAAGGAAGCGAGTTCGCGGAGCAGCTGGTTCCGAATTTCCTCAGCGTCTGCCGCCGTCAGGGACGAACGGTTGACTACGGTCACGCCGACCGTGCCAGGACCGGTAATGGCGGCAATATTTTGGGCCAATTGACTGGCAGGAGCTTGCCAATCGCCTGCAGCAGCCATGCCTGCGAGGAATAACAGCAGCACGGGCCAACCGGCTGCCCGCGAAAACTCAACGGAAATCGGCATCGGTGGATTGCGCGCATTATAAACCGGAGGAGAGATAGCGGGCATGGATCGGCATTCCCGCCGAACATCATCCTCGAGAAGCGAGGCTCCGTAGGTTCTTCGATTGGCTGCCATCTTGTGTATCGTTTCGAGCATCTTCGAGGCTGAATGCCGCATCCCCATGACTTGGATCAGAATTCCTGGGTTACTTCGTTGCGGCATCCTCGGCCTGGCTGCTGCGATTTGCCATATTCATACTGTGCAGCACGTCATTGGCGAAGAAGAATTTACCATCCGCAGGCACCATCATGATCTGCAACTTGTCGGATAGCCGCTCGGCGACAATCTTGTTGATGAGCAGGGGATTTTGCTTCAGAATCACGCCTTCCTTCTCCATGCGTTCGGCATCGGCGGCCGCGGTCACGCGAATGCGATCAGCTTCGGCCGTGGCCAGGAGCTTGCGGCGCTCCGTCTCGGCTTTGCTGTCGATCACCTTCGCTTCCGCCTCGGCTTCGGCATTCTGAATGGTCGCCTGCTTGCGCGCTTCGGCTTCGAGCTTGGATTGCTCGATTTGCTTCTGCTTCAAAGGCAGCGTGTACTGCATGGCATCGGCTTCCGCTTTGGCTTGCAAGACCCGCACCTGAGCTTGCCCTTCGGCCTGCTTTACCTGTTGGGCCTTGGTAGCCTCGGCTTCCAGTTCCGAGATTCTCACCTGTTTCTGCTGAATTTCAGTTTGCACGCCCATCTGGTCGTTCTCTTGTTCCTTGAGCAGAAGATTTTCGAGGCCTTTGGCATATTCCGGTGGTAGTTGAATGTCGCGCAACATGACCTCCTTCACGATGATCCCATCGGCCGCAAGTTTCTGGGTAATGGCGTCAGAAGCTTTCTTGCGAACCTCTTCACGCTTCGTAGCGAACACATCGCGGACTGTGTAGTTGGGCACCAGTTCGCGCCACGCACTGGCCACCACCGCCGGCACGATTTCTCGTTCGACGGGTAAGGGCAAGTTGCTCTGAATATGGTCGAGGCGCTTGGGATCGAGGCGGTAGCGTACGGTGATCGATAAGCCCAGCGTCAGTCCTTCTCTTGCTTGGACGTTCAGCGGCGTGAACATCTTTGCCTGTCCGTTGCTGCCGTCTTCGAGCGAGCCGGTGGTGAACAACTGATCGCGCGTGTCAAATAGCGCGACACTCTCCGCGAATGGGATTATGAAATGCGCCCCGGGATAAAAAGTACCGGGAAGAGTGCCGCGGGTTTGGCTGACCACAACGCCGGCCATGCCGCTGGGTACGACTAAGATGCTGAGCGCCAGCAAGATGGGTCCCCATGCGAGCAACGCCAGAGCCACAGAGGGTCGCCAGCGCACCGAAGGAGGTGGCGGAAGAGTTTCTGGCGTTCCCGTCACCGAGGTGACCGTATATTCCCATCTGCGACGCAGGTCGTAGATGAGAATTCCTGCGGCACTGGCAATCATCGCCAGGCCGCTTCCCAGCAGAAGATATCTCAGAAACAGCATACCTACCTCCTTGCGGTCTCCGTGTTCCTGCCCAGGCTTGACTTCGCTGCCTGCCGGGCAAACAACGGACAGAAAACTTTGCCGAAAATCAGTTCTTCCAGCAACAGGCCGATCGCGAGCGAAAGGGTCGCTCCCCCAACGACTGTGATCAGATTGATAAAGGTCTCCATAGCCTTTCTCCCGGTGTCATCGTGCACCTGCCTTCGAGGAAGGGCACGCGGAAGGCCAAAACCAAAGCGACTTGAATCGGGGCACTTAACCAGTTCGGAGCCAAGCGAAATCGTGGGTCGGCGACGACAGTGTGGGCCCGCAGACACGAAGCCAACGAAGGCTTAACCACTAAGTTACCCGCCATCAACAACTAATCATCGGCACCGCTCGTGCCCACCCTCTTGGCAGCTGCAATCAGCAGCAGGAGGTGACACATGAAAAAACTCGATTGCTCTAACTTTGTAGGAAAGGTAAAGGATGCCGCACCAAGCACGAATTTCCTCGGCAAACCGCTAGTAGCTGTGCTCTGCAGTTTGCTGCTTGCTTCTTTGCTCGCAGGATGTTCTCAGAAGCACAGCAAGTCGGCTGGCAGTGAAACTCAAACTTCCACCAACCAGATGACGTTGAATCCGCCGCCCGTGCCCAACCCGACGGCCTCGGCGTTGCCTGCGGCGACCACCCCCGAACCAAAGAAGGTCGTGAAGAAAAGACCATCCACCGTGACGTACAGTGATCAAACGTCCGGTGTTTCTTTCCGTTATCCGCGGAAATCCACGCTGAAAAGCGGAGATGACATCGATACGGCTTCCGTGCCGATGGACTTTGTACAGCCGGGCGGCGTAACCACGGTCTCGGTTGAGCTGCCAAGGAGCCTGTATCCAGATACCGATCTCACCTCGGCATTCTTCCGGGTCGACGTGAACAGGGGCCTGACGGAGAACGAATGCGGTCAATTCACCTTGCCCCTATCCCTCGGCTCTGACAAGGACCCAGTCCAACCTTCGAAAGTCGGGCTGGGCGCATTGGAGATGCAGGAAGTGGAGAACATCTCGGGCGAGGAGATGAAGCGTGCGGACACGAAGTACTATCACCTCTTCCAGAACGGCGCATGTTATGAATTTGTACTAGGCCTTTCTATGGAGAGTGATGGTGCGGGCGAGAAGACTGCAACGGTCGACCGAGACAAGGTGTTCCAGCGTCTTGAAACGATCCTGGCGACGGTGAAGATCAAGCCGGAAGCCACTCCGCAGGTGGCAGCGGGTGCCGTGGCCACTCCCACGGCGCACGATGAAGTCGTCAAGTAAGCAACGGGAACAGGGCCACGTCCTTATCTCAGGCGTGGCCCGGATTCACCTGCGGTATCATCCACCAAAACTGCCGATCGATGCTTAAGCTCCCAACCTACTCCTCTCAGTTCCTGCCCTTGCCCAAGAGCTCTTCGCTGGCTCGGTCCCTGATTAGCGCCATGAAGGTGCGACCGTCTCAAGCGATGCTTGCCGTCCGAATCGATCGCCATGTGGGGCAAGTGAAGACGCGTGCCGTCGCCTTGCCCGGCACCGTCCCTTTCCTCGCGTGGGGCGTCGGGGGGGCAGTGTCCGAATTCGCGACCGCGCGTCCAGAAACGGACAGAGCGCACGGTGCATTTTGCGTTAAGTAATTGATACTGTGATGCTTAGTGTTGGCAAGCGTAGTGCTGTAACCGCGGTGGTTAAGGGGGGGCATGTCTTTCCTTCGTGATCTGAGAATTGCGGTCTACTCGCTAATTCGTACCCCGGGGCTTGCGATCGCGGTGATTCTCACGTTGGCGCTCGGCATCGGCGCCAATGCTGCTATTTTCACGCTGGTGCGCGGCGTGCTACTCAAGCCTCTGGTCAACCGCGACGAGGACCGGCTGATCTACATCCGGCAGAGCGCCCCCGGCCTGCGCGACGAAAACTCCACGTTTTCCGTTCCTGAGATCCAGGATCTGCGCGCCAATGTGAAAACCCTGAGCGCCTTCGGCGACTTCTCCATCATCGGGTTCACCATGATCGGGCTGGGTGAGCCTCGTGAAGTCAAGGCGGGTGTTGCCGGCGGCTCGTATTTCGATGTGATGGGACTGCATCCCGTGCTCGGCCGCCTCATCGGACCTCAAGACGACGGTCCCAACGCTGCCGGTGTTGTCGTTCTCACTTATCGTTTCTGGACGACTGCTTTTCAGAAGGATCCTTCCGTCATTGGGAAAACGGTTCGCCTGGGTAGCCTGGGCGATCGCTCTGCGACCGTCATCGGCGTACTCGAGCCCTGTGTCCCCTATCCCGAGGACACCGAGATTATCGCCAACGTGGTTACCAGCCCGCACCATCTCTCGGCCACCATGGTCACCGGTCGCGTGCATCGCATGACTGAGCTTTTTGGGCGCCTCGCTCCGGGGGCGACGCTCGAGCAAGCCCGTGCCGAGTTGCGCTCCGTCTATGCCGCAATGCAGAAGGAGCACGCCGACGCTTATCCCTATCGCGCCGACTACCGCATCGACGCGAAGCTTTTCCGCGACCAGATCACCTCCGGCGCGCGCACGGTTCTGCTTGTTCTTCTGGCTGCCTCCGCGCTCGTCTTCGTTATCGCATGCTGCAATGTCGCCAACCTGATTCTCGCGCGCACGGTTCGCCGCGAAGGCGAACTTGCGGTGCGTGCGGCGCTCGGAGCTACGACCGGTGCGCTGCGCCGCATGCTCTTGGCCGAAAGCCTTCTGCTCTGCGGCGCCGGCGCCGCCATCGGTGTGGTGAGCGCGCAGCCGATGGTAGCCGTACTGGCCCGCTACGCTTCGCGTTTCTCCGTCCGCGCGCTCGATTTCAAGGTTGATTCGAGCTTGCTCTGGGTAGGAGTGGCCCTGGCCATCGTGGCCGCGGTAATTTTGGCGTTTGTCCCCCGCTTGCCCTCGCCGGGCTCCCATGGACTAGGCCTGTCGGCGGGTAGCGTCCGGGTAACCGGCAGCACGAGCCGCCGCCAGAGAGTCTTTGCGGTGACACAAATCGCCGCCTCATTCATCTTGTTAGCCGGGGCCAGCATGTTGATCACCACGCTTATCGCGTTGCAAAGGACCGAGACGGGTCTCGACATGCGCCACGTCCTCGCCATTAACGTTCCTCCTATGACCTACGGTAAGACGGATCAGCAAGTAGTCGACTTCTACAAGGAGGCGATCCGGCGAATTGATGCGCTCCCGGGCGTGATCCAGACAGCATTTGGCCGTGTGGTTCCCTGGCGCGAGGGTGATTTTGGTCCCGGACTCCAGTTCTCCGCTGACGGCCAGGTGCATGTTGCCGGCGAAGATCCTCGGGCGCAGTTGCGCGTGATCTCTCCCGGATTCTTTGCTGCGCTCGGCGTCCCCATCATCACCGGCCGTGACTTCAACGATCTCGACGCGCAAGCTCAAGAACCCGTTGTTGTCGTCAGCGAAACTCTCGCACGGCGCATTTTCCCCAATCAGGATCCGATCAATCGGCATGTGTATTGGACGGATCCGGTGCTCCAATTCGTCCCTGGGATTAGTGCCGCGCCGCATCGCATCATCGGTGTCACCGCCGATATTGACGACGAACACGTTGTTCCGGAACCTACTCTGACCGTCTATAGTGTCTTGGGCGAAGGGCCCCTCTATGGCGGTCGCCTTTTCATCCATACCAGTGCGAACCCTTATTCGTTGATCACGCCGGTCACGCGCCTTCTTCGCGGGATGTCCGCCGATCAGCCCATTGAGCACGCGGCCACTCTTGAAGATGTTCGCGCCGAAGTACTCGCGCCCGACCGTTTGAACTCGCTGGTGTTTGGCGTGTTCGCCGCAATCGCGCTGTCGATCGCGGTGGTTGGTGTTGCCAGCGTGCTGGCATTTTCGGTGAGCGCGCGGACACGCGAATTCGGCATCCGGCTTGCCTTGGGATCGCAGCCGCGGAGTCTCCTGAGAGGCGTGCTCACCGAGGGAGCAGTGATGGCTGCGGCAGGGGTCCTTGCAGGCGCCGCGTCCGGGTTCGCCCTGGCCCGTTTAGCAGGACGGTATTTCCTGGACGTGCAGATGCCGGGCGCAATTCCTGTGTCCATCTCCGCGCTCGTACTGATGTCGGTCGCAGTTGTCGCGTCGGGGCTGCCGGCGGCACGCGCTGCGCGGATCGATGTCACGCAAGCGCTGCGCTCCGAGTGAGGGTACGCCACGTGGTTCAGGTCTGGTCCTTGGCAAACGATCAAGTTTAGGCGGTCGCAATCTAGTAATCCCCACCGCAGTCGGCTAATTTAACGTCCAGGAATGTTTGGAAGCGTCGGCCCATTCGCCTTCCTGGCCGGCGTGGATGAGTCTATTGTTATCATTGGCCCTGCTACCGGCAGTTCGACCCAGGTGCAGCAGCTAGCTCAGCCATCCATAGACAAGATCAACCAGCTGCGTGGGGGCAGGAAGACTTAGTCTTGGTGCCAAAAGGCGACCAAGGAACGAAGGAAGGGTTCGAGGAGGATGGGATTGGCGAGCTACATTGGCGCAATTGATCAAGGCACCACCAGCACCCGCTTCATGGTGTTTGATCGTGGCGGACGGACGGTGGCATTCGCGCAGAAAGAACATGAGCAGATTTACCCCAATCCCGGCTGGGTGGAACACAATCCGGAAGAGATTTGGCGGCGTACCCGCGAAGTGATTGCCGACGCGACGGCGAAGGGCAACATCCGCCCCGGCGACCTGGCCGCCATCGGTATTACCAATCAGCGCGAGACAACTGTGATATGGAATCGCCGGACTGGCAAGTCGGTTGCGAATGCCCTCGTGTGGCAGGACACGCGGGTGGCGGACTACGTCACCGAGTTGGCGAAATCCGGCGGCCAGGATCGTTTTCGTGACAAGACGGGACTGCCGCTCACTACGTATTTCAGCGGTTTGAAGATCCGCTGGATTCTCGAACATGTGAAGGGTGTGCGTGAATTGGCGGAGGCTGGGGACGTTCTGTTCGGCAACATCGATACTTTTCTGGTCTGGCACCTGACGGGAGGTGCGAAAGGCGGTATTCACATCACCGATGTTACCAATGCTAGCCGCACGCAATTGATGGATCTCAAGACTCTGGGTTGGGACCGGGAGATTCTCGATGCGTTCGGCATTCCCCAAGCCATGCTACCGCGCATCCATTCGAGCAGCGAAGTCTATGCTCAAGCCAAAATCCCTGAATTGAACGATGTCGCCATCGCCGGAATCCTCGGAGACCAGCAAGCGGCGCTGGTGGGACAGACCTGCTTCCGTCCCGGAGAGGCCAAGAATACCTACGGCACGGGATGTTTCCTGTTGATGAATACAGGCGAGCGTGCGTTCAGTTCGAGCTACGGACTGCTGACAACGCTGGCTTACAAGCTGGGTGACCGCCCCGCACAATACGCGCTCGAAGGCAGCATTGCCATCACGGGGGCGCTCGTGCAATGGGTTCGCGACAACCTTGGCCTGATTCAGAAGAGCTCTGAGATCGAAACCCTAGCAAGGTCGGTACCTGACAACGGTGGTGTGTATTTCGTGCCTGCCTTCTCTGGCTTGTACGCGCCCTATTGGAAAGATAATGCCAGGGGTGTGATTGTGGGCCTCACACGCTATGCCAACAAAGGCCACCTTGCCCGCTCTGTGCTGGAAGCAACGGCCTTTCAAACCCTCGATGTCGTCGAAGCCATGCAGAACGATACCAACATCAAGCTCGACGTATTGCGTACGGACGGCGGCATGGTCGACGACGAACTGCTGATGCAATTTCAGGCCGACATTCTGAATCTGTCGGTGGTCCGTCCGGTTACACGGGACGCCACAACTGCCTTGGGCGCGGCCTACGCAGCCGGCTTGGCGACCGGTTATTTTCGAGATTTGGATGACCTGCGTTCCAACTGGGCCGTCGATCGTATATGGAGACCGAACCTGGGCGAGGCCCGGCGGCGCGAGATGTACTGCCTTTGGAAGCGGGCAGTGAGTAAGTCGCTCGATTGGGTGGACTAGTTCAGCGAAAGGCGCGAAGGAAGAAGGGTTCATGAGGTCTGAGAGGTGGTTTGCTGAGTTCCTAGGTGCCGCTCGTATTAATCTTATTGGGCGACGATGTGGCAGGTGCGTTCGCAGTTATGACTTGCAGTCAGGGATGTCCACAGCAAAGCCATTTCGAGGTCAGGCTGCGACCGGAACCCTAACGTGCCGCGCAATTGGTGTTCCAGGAGAAAGCTAAGAGATGATGATCGCTACCCGCTCAGCCTTCATCCCACTGGCGCTGTTCTTCGCGCTCAGTGGAGTTGCTCGCGCCGATCGTTCCTCAACCGACGGCGTCGCTGACTACGTTCGCTCGGAGATGCTGCGGCAGCACGTACCCGGATTGTCTTTGCTGGTGGTGCGGGATGGAAAGATCATTCGGTCGGAGGGCTACGGCCTGGCCAACGTGGAACTCCAGGTTCCGGTCAAGCCCGAGACCGTATTTCAGTCAGGGTCGGTGGGGAAACAATTCACCGCGACGGCGGTGATGATGCTAGTCGAGGAAGGGAAGATAGGCCTCGACGACCCGGTGACGAAATACCTGAAGGATGCTCCCGCAACCTGGCAGCAAGTCACCATTCGCGAACTGCTCAGCCACACGGCAGGATTCACCGATTATCCCAAGACCTTCGATTTCCGCAAAGATTACACCGAATCCCAGATGCTCAAGATTGTCGAAGGTATCCCTCTGGCATTCCCACCCGGCACGAAGTGGAGCTACAGCAATCTGGGATACCTGACGCTGGGCATCATCATTCATCGGGTCACGGGGGAGTTCTACGGCGATTTCCTGCAACAGAGAATCTTTCAGCCGCTGGGGATGAGCACCACGAGAATCATCAGCGAGGCCGACATCATTCCCAACCGGGCTGCGGGTTACCGGCTGGTAAAAGGAGAATTGAAAAACCAGGAGTGGGTCTCACCTGTCGTGAACACCACTGCCGACGGCTCGCTCTATTTCTCAATCTTGGATCTGGCGAAATGGGATGCGGCCTTGTACACGCAAGGCCTTCTGAAGCGCTCCAGCCTCAATCAGATGTGGACCGTGGCCAAGCTCAAAAATGGTCAGCCGAACCCAGATCATTATGGTTTCGGCTGGTTCATTGAGTCCAAGGACGGTCACCGCTTGATCAGTCATGACGGAGCGTGGCAGGG
>DASPTQ010000201.1:0-6316 GCA_035623335.1 Terriglobales bacterium | reverse complement strand
TCAGGCTGAAAAGCCTTTCCAGCTTGTGATCAGATATCCGTATCCGAAAGAAGGCGGGGTCTTCGTTTAAGGTAGTGTCAAAGTAAATGTACTGACTGTCGTGCGACCAACTGGGATAGCCGATCGGCAGGTTCACCAGGTCTTGCCATTGCTGGCTGACGCGGTCGAACAGCGTCAGCTTCAGCGAGTCGGCCGTAATGGCAGCGATGTAGCGGCCGTCCGGAGACCAGCGTGGGCTGAACAAATGGGTCGCGTCGGGAAGGGGAGAGATCTTTCCGGTTTCCAGATCGGCAATGGCAATGCCCTTCTGGAGGCGCGAGCTCGGATCACCTCCGGGCTCCAGCGTAAACACGATGGACTTTCCGTCCGCGGACCAGCCAGGATCATAGGCGCTGTCAACATCTGGGTTCATTTTGCGCAGGCCCGTGCCATCGCTGGAAACCAGGTAGGCCAGCCAGTCAGTCTTGAAGTCTGTGCCCATGAAAACGACTTGTTTTCCATCCGGCGACCAGCGCGGCAGGCCGGCATACATTCCATCGGGCGTAAGTTGGAGCCTTTCGCTGCCGTCAATCCGGCTGCGCCAGAGCTGTGATTCCGGCACTGACACATATGCCATCCACTTCCCGTCGGCAGAAAACGTCAGGTCCCGGATCGACTTGCCGTCAAAATATGGTTCAAACCCGGCCTCGCCGCCGTAACGTACAAGTTCGCATCGCGGCTGCGAGCCGATCACAAAAATCCGTTTCCCATCCTTGCTCACCAAAGGAAATTGAAAATCCAGCGGGCCGTTGGTCAACTGTACAGGCCGCGCCGGCCCACTGAACCAGGGAAGCTTTTCCGGGAGCGCCCATATGCTGTCCCGACCGTCCCGGAAACTCTCAAACAGATAGTACTTGCCATTGGGAGTCCAGTTCCCGCAGCACTCGCGGGGAACACTGTTCCAACCTGGCAACAATTGACGGAGTTGGCTTCCGTCGCTGGCCACTTCCCAGAGCGACCGTGAGCTATTGCCGGGATCTGTCAAGTCAAAATGCAGCTTGCGACCGTCGGGAGAAAACCGCAGCCCACGAACCTGGCCCGCGACCGTAGCGATCTTGCGTGGTCCGCTGAGATCAGGGTTTGCGAGAAAGATGTCCGCTCCGGCGGAAAAAGCCGCGATGTTCCCGTCTCGCGACCAGTCCAGCGAGCCGGCTCGGAAGTTATCGATTCGACGCAAGGGGCCGCTGGGCAACGGCAGAGACCAGGTTCCAAGTTCCTTGCCTGTTCCCTCAAACCCTCCCACGATCAGAGCTGCACCGTTTGGAGCGATGCCGGTGAGCTCGGCGTTGGGAAAGGGAGTGGGCAGCATGCTAGTCTCGCCCCCAGCCACCGATACTTGACCGACGGCGAAGCGATCGCCCTGGAGCTCGAGAAGGTAGAGGCGCTCACCGTCGCTTAGCATCCCCAGCTTCATGAGCCCATCGTGGGTGATCTGGGTGAACCCCAGAACCCGCGGCGGTTGGGAAGGAATGAGTCGATACGCAATCACCACCACGGCGAGAATGAGAAGCAAGGCAACCGTCGCATAGACGAGGAACGTTCTTTTTCGGGACGAGGGCGGAGCCACTGTCTGGATTGGGCCGGACTCAGTGGAAACGCCTGACGCTGGACTCTGCACCAACTCAATCTGATGGTTAGAGTTGGCGCCTCCATTCACAGGTCCGATGAAGCGATAGCCCCGCCGATACAGCGTTTCGACGAATCGCGGATTCTCGGAATCATCATTCAGCGCCTGACGGAGTTTCTTGACGGCGCTGTTCAGGCTTAAGTCGAAGTCAACAAAGGTATCCGCCGGCCAAAGCTTTTTCTGAAGTTCTTCGCGGGTGACGATGGCGCCCGGCCGCTCCAGCAGCATGGAGAGAATCTGGAAGGGTTGTTCCTGCAGCTTGATCCGCACCCCGGACTTGCGCAATTCGCGGGCGTCCAGATCGAGCTGGAAAAGGCCAAATTGGACGAGCCGAGGATTCGTCGCCGGCTGGGACATCCCACATCACCCCTGTGATCCACAAAGTGTACACCGAACCTCGGCCTCCAGCCTATCTGGAGCTCTGGTCATAGTTTTGTGCTTCCCCCTTCTTTTCAATGAATTAGCTGGCCACATCTATTCCCGAGCGAAACCAGACCTCATTCATTGTCCTGCCAGGGGGCATACGCGAAAGTGCGCAGCACTGGCTGCGGAAAGCAGCCCGGCGGGACGGCTGAAGCCGCCCGGAAAATCGAAAAAAGGAGAACTTCGATGAAAAGGCAAACTCTGATCGTCGCCGGCCTTTGCCTGGTGGTCGGCCTGACTTCGCCACGGTCTTACTCTCAGGCTGGCTATGTCCAGGGAAAGATTCCGTTCGACTTTGCCGTTTCGGGGAGGACGTTTCCCGCCGGTGACTATCGGATGGTCTCAGCTCCGCACCAGATCAAGATCGAGGATAGTACCGGCAGGGCCGTGGCGATGGTGCTGGCAAACGACGCAGTCGCCCGCTCCGCCGAAGATAACGATCGGATTGTCTTTCATTGCTACCGCGACCGTTGTTTTCTTGCGGAGGTTTGGTCCGGCCAGCAAAAAGGCCGCCAGGTGCTCCCTTCGCGAGCAGAGGCAGAATTAGCGAAGGAAGAACAGGGGAAATACTTCGCCGTTCTGGGAGAAAGACCGCGGAGGTGAGGCGCCCTCGGCATTCCGATCCCGCGACTGGAACGGTCAGCTTTCAGCGAGTTCCACTGCGATCTCAAGAATTTTGGAGACGCTGTTCCAGTTGCGGGCGGTGCCTGTTACCCCGACCAGTTTCTCGACGGATGACCACGGAAGTTTGGATCTTCCAGCGCCGTTGGGGAAGTAGATATAGAGCTCGCTGCCGTTGAGATGCAGTTCTTCGGGATGGGACTTGAAAGCCGCCAGCCTCCTGAGGCCATCAGGGCCGGGATCACTCGCAAGGAATGTGACCAGCAACTTGCCGGGTACGATGTCTCGCCGGCCGGCGAACGGGTTGGCGTCGATCGCCTTTTTCAATTCGGGGGCGGTGCGGAGCACAACCGCGGGCCTGAATCCAAAAGTGCGCTCGATGCCGTCCTGAATTTTTTTGGCGATCGACGCCGCGTTCTTCTCGCTGGTGCGAAAAATGACATTCCCGCTCTGCACGTAGGTGCGGGGTGTGTCGAAGCCAAGAGATTCATAAAGAGCACTCAGCTCGGTCATGTTGACCTTGTTGTGACCGCCAACGTTAACTCCGCGGAGCATCGAGATAAAGACCGGCATAAGTGCAACGTGGGCTAAAAGTGCCGTGGTTCACGGCGAAAATCGTGTGAACATCTTACCCGATCAACACTGACCGCTCTTCTGCCCTTCCGGCGTCTGCCGAACCAAGAAGAATACTTTAAGCACGACCGCGACTATTCCAGAATCGACAAAAGAGCGCAGAGGTTCGCGCTCGCTCTCAATCGCACCTTCGTCGAAAGTCGATCGATCCGGACGTTTGGGCCCAGGAGAATTCATTATGGCGGGACAGGTGATTTTATATTTCGACGATCAGGCGGATGCCCTGCGGTTTGCTCTTGCTGCTGGTTCTGTGATGGCAGGCGAAACCGGCAAGTTCAGCGGTGAATTGGTGGAGGAAACCGCGCGAGTGAGCCGGATACGGCTCGACGCAGTGAATGCCGGGGGTGGCAAGAAGCCAAGCCCGGGACGGGTTGCATAGGACGACGTTCCCCGCCTCCTCAGTCACAACCGTCCGTGATGCAGGTCACAGTCCATCTCCGGGCGACGTGAAAGCATTCCTATTGTGGTACGGCAAGTCCTCTTTGTCTGTCTCTCCGACTACAGCGTGACAATGCTGGTCCCGCTGCTGTGCTACGCTGGTTTTGATCCCTCAAAGAGTGTTGATGACATAAGAACCGACGCAGCAACGAGTTCCTGGTTGGTTCCAACGGGCAAGGAGGTGTTGTGACCGCCGAGAGCCTGCTGATAACCAGGGAATCATCGTGGAGTGAGATGGTGTCACAGGAAGTGCATGCCATCCTGGCGGCCAGCGATCTGGCGAAGCTGATTGAGGCGCTGGTCCGGAAGGGCTATGAGGTCGTCGGGCCGACAGTACGGGACGGGGCCATCGTCTACGATCAGGTTGAGTCGGCCCAGGATTTGCCCGCCGGCTGGACAGACGAACAAGCTCCGGGACATTACCGCCTGAAGCGGCGCGACGATGACGCTCTGTTTGGCTATGTCGTCGGACCGCAGAGCTGGAAGAAGTATCTGCATCCGGCTGAAGTACGTCTCTGGTCCGCCGAACGGCAAAACGGAACTTTCCGCATCCTCAACAATGAAACGAAGCCCAAAGCGCCCCGGGCGTTTCTGGGCGTGCGAGCCTGCGAGCTGGCTGCCATCGGCGTGCAGGACCGCGTTCTTCTCGAGGATCGATATCGCGATGCCGTTTACGGAGCACGCCGCTCAGGTACGTTCCTGATTGCGGTGCAGTGTACACAGTCGGCGGAAACCTGCTTCTGCGCATCGATGGGAACTGGACCAGGGGTCTCGGCCGATAGCCCGGCGGACCTGGTCCTCACCGAGTTGTTGGGGCCGGGCGGGCATCGTTTTCTGGTTAAGGCGAGTAGTGAACGAGGCGCGGAAGTGCTGGCCGAACTAGAGACCACACCCGCCCAGGATTCCGACCTTCTCGAAGCGGAGGAGGGAGTAAAGAATGCGGCACAACAGTCCCGCAGCATCGACAACAATGGGATCAAGGAACTGCTGTATCACAACTTCGAGCATCCCCGCTGGGATAACGTTGCCTCCCGCTGCCTGACCTGCGCCAACTGCACCATGGTTTGTCCCACCTGCTTCTGCACCAACGTCGAGGACACGAGCGACGTGACCGGCGACCACGCGGAACGCTGGCGGCGCTGGGATTCGTGCTTCACCCAGAGCTTCTCCTACATTCACGGCGGCAGCGTTCGCACCTCGACGAAAGCGCGCTACCGGCAGTGGATGACCCACAAGCTGGCCTCGTGGATCGACCAGTTCGGCAGTTCCGGATGCGTGGGGTGCGGGCGCTGCATCACCTGGTGTCCGGTGGGGATTGATATTACTGAGGAAGTCCGCGCCCTGCGCGACGGAGGCAGACATGGAAACCCTTGAGCGAATCATTGCGGAGCACCCTTTCTGTGCCGGTTTGGACAGCAGCTTCACCAGTTTGATCGTAGGCTGCGCTTCCAACGTGCGCTTCACCAAGGGCGACTACATCTTCAAGGAAGGCGATCCCGCGGACACGTTTTACCTGGTGCGGGAGGGCAAAGTGGCGGTGGAAATCGCGGCGCCCCAGCACAGGCCAATCATCATTGCGACTTTGGCTGAGGGCGAAATCCTGGGCTGGTCCTGGATATTGGCGCCCTACCAGTGGAAACACGATGCCCGCGCCACCGAGAACGTGCGAGCCATCGCGCTGGACGGCAAGTGCCTGCGAGCGAAATGCGAGGAGAACCACGACTTTGGCTACGAAGTCCTGAAGCGGTTCGCGCGAATCATCGAACAGCGATTGGAGTCCACGCGCCTCCAGCTGCTCGACGTGTATGCCGCGAGGTGACATTGTGATGGCGACGGCGCCCACTAGCGACGTGATGGTCCCGCAGCCTTACCTGGTGCGCGAGGTGTCAAAAGAGACCTCCGATACCTTCACTTTGCGGCTCGCCCCCGACGGAGCGAATGGCAGTTCTTTCGAGCCGGGACAATTCAGCATGCTGTGGGTGTTTGGCGTCGGCGAACTGCCCATCTCGATCAGCGGCGATCCCAACGTTCACGATCAGTTGGTGTACACGGTGCGCTCGGTAGGCCAGGCAACCAATGCACTCGTCAACCAGAGCGTCGGAGCGGGCGTGGGCGTTCGCGGCCCCTTCGGCAGGGGCTGGCCGATGGAGGTCGCCCGCGGAAGGGATGTGGTCGTCGTGGCCGGCGGCATCGGGCTGGCGCCGCTGCGCGGGGTGATCTACGAGGTGCTGCATCATCGCGAGGACTATGGCCGGCTGGTGATTCTCTATGGGGCGCGCAGTCCGCGAGACCTCTTGTACCGCAAAGAACTCGCCGCCTGGGCGCGTCAACGCGAAACCCAGGTGCTGGTTACCGTGGACTACGGCGGCATGAGCTGGCGCGGGCACGTGGGCGTGGTCACGACCCTGTTCAAGTACGCGCGGTTGAAACCGGCGAACTCGGTGGCGATGGTGTGCGGTCCGGAGATCATGATGAGGTTTGTCGCCCGCGAGCTGGAATCGCATGGGCTCGGCCGCAATGACATCTATCTTTCGA
>DASPTQ010000200.1:0-3467 GCA_035623335.1 Terriglobales bacterium | reverse complement strand
TCAGGCTGAAAAGCCTTTCCAGCTTGTGATCAGATATCCGTATCCGAAAGAAGGCGGGGTCTTCGTTTAAGGTAGTGTCAAAGTAAATGTACTGACTGTCGTGCGACCAACTGGGATAGCCGATCGGCAGGTTCACCAGGTTCACCAAGTCTTGCCATTGCTGGCTGACCCGATCGAACAGCATCAGCTTGAGCGAGTCGTTCGTAATAGCGGCGATGTAGCGCCCGTCCGGGGACCAGCGTGGGCTGAACAAATGGGTCGCGTCGGGAAGGGGAGAGATCTTTCCGGTTCCCAGATCGTCAATGGCAATGCCCTTCTGGAGGCGGGAGCTCGGGTCACCTCCGGGCTCCAGCGTAAACACGATGGACTTTCCGTCCGCGGACCAGCCAGGATCATAGGCACTGTCAATGCCAGGGTTCATTTTCCGCAAGCCTGTACCGTCGCTGGAAACCAGATAGGCCAGCCAGTCGGTCTTGAAGTCCGTGCCCATAAACACGATCTGTTTTCCGTCCGGTGACCAGCGCGGCAGACCGGCATTCATTCCATCGGGCGTAAGTTGGAGCCTTTCGCTGCCGTCAATCCGGCTCCGCCAGAGCTGAGCTTCCGGCACCGACACATATGCCATCCACTTTCCGTCGGCAGAAAACGTCAGGTCCCGGATCGACTTGCCGTCAAAATATGGTTCAAAACCGGCCTCGCCGCCGTAACGTACAAGTTCGCATCGCGGCTGCGAGCCGATCACAAAAATCCGTTTCCCATCCTTGCTCACCAAAGGAAATTGAAAATCCAGCGGGCCGTTGGTTAGCTGTACGGGCTGTGGAGTCCGGCTAAGCCAGAAGGACTTTTCTGGCAGTGCCCATATGCTCTCCCTGCCATCGCGGAAACTTCCAAACAGGTAATACTTGCCGTCGGGAGTCCAGTTCCCGCAGCACTCGCGGGGGACGGTGTTCCAGCCCGGTAGTAGTTGGCGCAGGCCACTCCCGTTGCGGGCGACTTCCCAGAGCGAGCGCGAGCTATTGCCGGGATCGACCAGGTCGAAGCGAAGCCTGAGACCGTCCGGAGAAAACCGCAGCCCCAGAACCTGCCCCGCGGCTGTGGCGATCTTGCGTGGTTCGCTCAGGTCGCGGTTTGCGAGGAAGATGTCCGGCCCCACGGAGAACGCGGCGAGGCTTCCATCTCGCGACCAGTCCAGCGAATCCGATCGGAAGTTGTCGATCCGCCGCGGAGGTCCGCTGGGCAGGGGTAGAGACCACGTTCCGAGCCCCTTACCTGTTCCTTCAAAGCCGCCTACGATCAGAGCTGATCCGTTCGGAGCGATGCCGGTGAGCATAACATTGGGGAAGGGCGCAGGCACGATGCTGGTTTCGCCCCCCGCAACCGATACCTGACCCAAGGCGAAGCGATCGCCCTGCAGTTCGAGAAGGTAGAGCCGCTCACCATCGCTAACCATGCCGAGCTTCATGAGCCCGTCGTGGGTGATTTGGGTAAATCCCAGAACTCGCGGCGGCTGGGAAGGAATCAACAGGTATAGACCTGCGGCCACCACCGCCAGAAGCAACGCGACGGCACGATAAGCAACAAGGCGGTTTTTTATGGCCGGAGGCGAGAACGTCGTCTGGTTCGCCGACGTGGGTGGCGCCACGGGAGCAGGGCTCTCGACCAGCGCAATCTGACCGGTGCCGTTCGCCAATCCATTTACCGGCCCGATGAATCGATAACCCCGGCGATACAGCGTTTCGACGAATCGCGGATTCTCGGAATCGTCATTCAGAGCCTGCCGGAGTTTCTTGACCGCACTGTTCAGGCTCAAGTCGAAGTCTACGTAGGTGTCGCCCGTCCAAAGCTTCTTCTGAAGTTCTTCGCGGGTGACGATGACGCCGGGCCGCTCCAAGAGCATGGCGAGAATCTGGAACGGCTGCTCCTGCAGCTTGATCCTCACCCCAGATTTGCGTAGTTCACGAGCCTCCAGATCGAGCTGGAAAAGGCCAAATTGGACGAGCCGAGGATTCGTCGCCGGCTGGGACATCCCACATCACCCCTGTGATCCACAAAGTGTACACCGAACCTGGCCTCCAGCCTATCTGGGGCTCTGGTCATAGTTTTGTGCTTCCCCCTTCTTTTCAATGAATTAGCTGGCCACATCTATTCCCGAGCGAAACCAGACCTCATTCATTGTCCTGCCGGAGGGCATACGCGAAAGTGCGCAGCATTGGCTGCAGAAAGCAGCCCGGCTGGACGGCTGAAGCCGACTGGCAAATCGGAAAAGGAGAACTTCGATGAAAAAGCAAACACTGATCGTTGCCGGACTCGGCCTGGCAGTCGTCTTGGCGGCGCCGCGGTCTAACGCCCAGGCGAGCTACGTCCAGGGGGAAATCCCGTTCAACTTCGCTGTGTCTGGGAAGGTGCTTCCCGCGGGTGAGTATCGGATGGTATCCGCTCCGCACCAGATCAAGATCGAGGATAGTACCGGCACGGCCGTGGCGATGGTGCTGGCAAACGACGCAGTCGCCCGCTCCGCCGAAAATAACGATCGCATTGTCTTTCATTGTTACCGCGACCGTTGTTTTCTTGCGGAGGTTTGGTCCGGCCAGCAAAAAGGCCGCCAGGTGCTCCCTTCGCGAGCGGAAGCGGAATTGGCGAAGGAGGAGCAGGGGAAATATTTCGCGGTTCTTGGGGAGAAGCCCCGTAGCTGACGGCAAGCCCAGCGCCTGCACCACGATCCCGCAACTGGATTGTCAGCTTTCAGCCAGCTCCAGCGCGATCCTCAGCATCTTGGAGACGCTGT
Organism: Terriglobales bacterium; assembly: GCA_035623335.1. GTDB lineage: Bacteria > Acidobacteriota > Terriglobia > Terriglobales > Acidobacteriaceae > JAFAGX01. The sequence continues at coordinate 682 of DASPTQ010000200.1, read as the reverse complement.
TCCAGTTGCGGGCGGTGCCCGTTACCCCGACCAGTTTCTCGACGGATGACCACGGAAGTTTGGATCTCCCCGCGCCGTTGGGGAAGTAGATATAGAGCTCGCTGCCCTTGAGATGCAGTTCTTCGGGATGGGACTTGAAGGCCGCCAGCCTCCTGAGGCCATCAGGGCCGGGATCCGCCGCAAGGAAGGTCACCAGCAACTTGCCCGGTACGATGTCTCGCCGGCCGGCGAACGGGTTGGCGTCGATCGCCTTTTTCAATTCGGGGGCGGTGCGGAGCACAACTGCGGGCCTGAATCCAAATGTGCGCTCGATGCCGTCCTGAATTTTCTTGCTGATCGACGCCGCGTTCTTCTCGCTGGTGCGAAAAATGACATTCCCGCTCTGCACGTAGGTGCGGGGTGTGTCGAAGCCAAGAGATTCATAAAGAGCACTCAGCTCGGTCATATTGACCCTGTTGTGACCGCCAACGTTTACTCCGCGGAGCATCGAGATAAAGACGGGCATAGAGGCAACGTGGACTAGAAGTACCGTGGTTCCGGGCGAAAATCGTGTGAACATCTTACCCGATCACTACTCGACCACTCTTCTGCCCTTCCGACGTCTGCGGAACCAAAAAGAATACTTTAAGCACGACCGCGACTATTCCAGAATCGACAAAAGAGCGCAGAGGCTCGCGCTCGC
>DASPTQ010000199.1:0-28869 GCA_035623335.1 Terriglobales bacterium | reverse complement strand
GGTTGGTCTCCACCAGAGCCCGCTTCCGCTTCGCCAACCGAGGACCATTGTGGCGCAGAAGAGGCTAATTAACTACGGAAAACCATCAAACAGCAAGTGTGCCAATTGCATTTTGTCTCAACGAAGGGGTTCACCCCACGGAGCTGTGCCCAGTTTTGTGCCTACTCAATCTCGAGAGGGCGTTCAGGACGCGGCATCCCCCGAGGGATGGACGTAGCGGGCCGAGATCCTAATGGAACTATGCTCGACGATCCTCGCCAATGTCCACACCTCACTGGCAGCAGCGCTCGCGCTGGCCCGGATCGGAGATGCTCCACGAGCCAAGGCGCTGGCCGAAGAACTGGAGAAGAGTTACCCGACCACTACCATGCTGCGGCTCTACTGGCTGCCGACCATCAACGCTTCCATCAAAATCGGTAAGGGCAATTCGTCGCAAGCGGCTGTAGATTTGGAACCCGCCATGCCTTACGAACTGGGTTTCGCCGGAGCATCCATCAATTACCTGGACCCCGTGTGCGCGGGGGTAAGCCCAACGGTCCTGCCGCTGCCGCTGAGTCTTAGAAGATTCTTGACCACCCCGGGGTTGTGGTGAACGAAATCATCGGCGCACTCGCCCATCTTCAAATCGGTTACGCCTACGTCATGCAAGACGATAACGGCAAGGCAAAGGCGGCTTATCAAGACTTCCTCACCCTCTGGAAAGACGCTGACCCCCGACATTCCATCCTCAAGCAAGCCAAGGCCGAGTGCGCGAAAGTGCAGTAGCCCAGGTTTAAGCTCATCGCTGTCGGGTACCTTGTTAAACTCGCAAGATAGCTCACGGTGTCAGCTTGAAAACCGTACCTTGACCGTACGCGCCGCCTTCCGTAGCCGTGCCATAAAGGTTTCCGGCATTGTCGCGGAACAAGCCCGTCAACAGATCCGCTCCATCGGGACCCTCGAAATCATGGAGAGTTTTTTCGACTCCGCTTGGACTCAGCGAAAAAATCACTCCTGCTCCGAACTTGCCGCCGAATTCGGCGGTGCCACAGAGCATTCCCTTCGGGCTTCGAATTACTCCGGCTGAAGGATATGCTCCATCATTCCCATTAAAAGTGAAGAGCACCGTTTCTCTTCCAATCGGGTCAAGCTTGAACACAAGACCGACCTGGTTCGATCCATAGGTTGTGGCACCGTAGAAATTGCCCGCCGAATCGCGGACCACACCGCCTAACAAATAGTTGCCGCGTGAGTCGGATCTTCGGCGTTTTCGGTATCGACCGTCAACACGGTTCGATCAGGCAACAAGGTCCATCCCTCCTCATCATAGGAGTCTTGCTTATTGGCACCGGTCGGCGCCCACCTGAGCGTCTTGGCGTCAAGCAGCGCCGCAAGAAATGGAAACGAGCAGCAATTGGCGACCATGAAGGTGCCGTCCGCCAAGACTACGCTCTCAGCGTCACCCACACTGTTCCACCCGCCGGGCGGAGGGACAACGGTCCACACATTTGTTCTGGGATCGTAGATCGCGCCCTGATTGGTCCAATCAATCTGTCCGAAGTTGTATTCTCCGCCTTCCACAATCACACGACCGTCCGCCAAGACCGCGGAGGCGTACGCGTAAGGGCTATAGCCGGGTGGTAATGCCTCCAGTTCAGCCCAGGTGCCATTGACATAACTGCCAGTTCTATCAGGCGTCAGTTGCCACCAATCCTGGCCGCCCACGTCACGTACCATTACAGTGCCGTCAGTGAGCAGCAGAGCTGTGCTGGCGCCAAAGCCTGGTTGGTTGTTTAGCGGGTGCCAGGGCTGAGCCAGGGCAATGCCGTGACAAACCAGGAAGAGAAGAAACAAAGTTCTAAGCGTCTTCATTATTCTTATTCTTGTCCTCCCATGTTGAGCGGGAAAAACGGACGAGGCCAGAGTGAGAGCCTAGAGTGGGGAGACTGAAGACAACGCTCGGACGCGCACGCATTTTCTATCGTCCCAGAGCCGGTGTCAAGTGTGCGAATGGAGCTCCATCGAGCTCCAAGCTTTCGTTGACTTCGGTTCAAATCGCCGTGCTTACCATCGCCAGGGCGAAGGTCGTTTACAAAGACTTTCCTCGCTCTTTGGAAAGACGCCGACACCGACATCCCCATCCTGAAGCAAGCCAAAGCCGAGTACGCCCAAACTGCAATCGCACTGGCATCCTTAAGATCTCGTACTGCAAATTTGTAGTGTTCCAGAAACCAAAAATTGAAAAAATTAGCCAAAACCCGGCCCGCTGCGAAGGGCTACTTTGGAGGGTACCCCCCTTTGATCGAGGGAGCCTTCCCGGTCAGACGATGTTCGAACCGGAAAAGTGGTGGTGATAAGATTCGCCGACTCGACCGGGGCGAGGGCTACTGTTGATTTTGGTAGAAACCCCGTGCCCACTTTGCTTTCTTGAAGCAGTGGCGGGCGATATTTCTTCCTTCGCGAGGATCCTTGGATTCCAGACCGCCGATCTCTTTTTAGTTCGAGGAAGGGTTCTTGGGTAGTAGCCCATCCTTCTCCATCTGCTTCGGAACTTCCTTTACCAAGCCGTCCGCGACCTTTTTTGCTGACTTCGGATTAAACGAATCGCTGACTCCAGTCCACACCAAGTCGCCATCAGGCTTGCTGATCGCGTAAACATTGGTCTCGACGCTAACCGTAATATCTCTCCGTTCGTATCCCGGACTGTAAGTAACCGGATACACCGCGCCCAAGTAGCCGTAGAAAGAGTAGTAATAGGGAAACGGGGCTATGTAAGTCGAGCTCGGGATGGAGATCACCTTCTTATCGACCTTCAACAGACGCGAGACGACTACGGCGTCGATGTGATTGTCGCGAATCTGCGCACGGAGGTAGTCGAGATCGGGTTTCGCTTTAGGGTCGGGGCGCAACAGGATCTGGTTACCGGGAATTGTCTCGATACCTGGTCGTGCAATCACGAAGGCCATTTGATCTTCGAAGTCGGCACGTACTTCCGGATTCTGAGCAACGCCGATGACGAGAACCTTGTGGAACGCCTGGCCTTCGTACTTAGGATTGAACCAACTTGTGACCATCTTAATCGACTTGGCACTGACGGCACTGAGCACAGTTACGAGAAAGATGCTCAGAAGAATTGGGCGGGAAAACAGGCTCCGGTTGAAGGGAGGAGATTCCATGGATTCATCCGGCAAAAGACAAATGCGGCGGAGCCATTGTGCGCCCTGTAGGGAGATTTGCGCAAGGGAGTATCGCGCCCTGCGGCCAGCGTGTCCCTTGGAAATATCTGCGTTACATCCTGTTCAATCATGCACGCACAATTCCCCCTCCGCGCGGAACAAATCAGCAGGGAACGGTATCCGTGCAACCCTTTTGTGCCAAACGATTACACGTGGCACTTCGAAATCTGGATTTACGGTCTGAAAACAGGCTCACTGCAAGCAACTTGCTGTTCTACGAATCGGTGAACCCTACGCTGCAGCCTCCTTCGCGGTCGCGAGTTAGCTTGCATTCGCAAAGCTCAAAATGCGCGTGCATCTCTCGCAAGGTTGCTCTTGGCATGACGAACTCGGCTATCGCCGCAACATGCCTAGTATCTTGTGTCCCACAATCCATTCCAGCCCGGATAGAAACTAATCGCGCAGAAAGGCAAAAAGGCGATCTCCGGGGACATCGCCTTTCTCACGATTCGCTATCTTAGAGAGGCTGGACGTTTTCCGCCTGCCAGCCCTTGGGGCCCTTGGTTACGTCGAATTGCACCGTCTGGCCCTCCTGAAGGCTCTTGAAACCTCCCGCTTGGATTGCCGAGAAATGCACAAAAACGTCTTCGCCACTCTGACGGCTAATGAATCCGTAGCCTTTGGCGTCGTTGAACCACTTCACTGTTCCTTGTTCTGCCATGTTTATACTGGTGTTCCTTTCAATTGATTTACGCTGGAGAGATTCGAAGGTACTGAAGGCAGATTGCTAGCTTCTTGGGCGAGAACTGCTCACGACCGATTCTGTCTAACGTAGTCACCATCCTACGCTCCATGCGCACCTTTTGCAACCCGAGTCGACCAGAGCTAATTCAGCACACCTTTCTACCAGGCGAGAGGCTTCCTCTATCAGGCGGTCGGCCGTTGAACGTAACTCGTTGACTTCAGCGCGCAGCTCCTCCGATGTTGGTCGACGCCACTGCATTCATCATGTCACTGCAAAAGCGAGGATCACTAAATTCAAACCCACCCACCAAGGAACGAGCGTTGCATTCAGAAATCAGCTACGCTCAGCGTGGTTTTTTAGCAGGAACGATGCTAGACACGCTATACTGAGAATACTTAACCTCGAAGACACGCCAGAGTACCCTGTGCACTTCGCGATTGAGAGATTGAGAGGCGTGATCTTTGTACCGGGCGTTTTTTTGGCACAATCCCGTGCTGGTCAATCGGATTGCGCGACTGACGGCAGGTGCTGCATCTAGAAGCTTAGCTGAGCTTGGCCTTGAGCAAATCGTCTTCATGTCAGGAGTTCATCATGTCCGAACGGAATGGTGACAAATCCAGATTTAACCGGGAACGCAAACAGAGAATCGCTCGGCGGAAGCCTACCCGAGAACTGCTGGAGCGCGCTGCAAAGGCACGCAAGTCAGCCGACACCACAGTCCGCACGCAGCCACGGTCGGTGCCGGCATGACCCCCCTGCTGCCTCCGCCGTTACCTCTCTCCGCAGCCATCCCCGGTGCAGTCAAGAAGAAGCGAGTGCTGCTCGTCGACACTTCGCAGGCGAAGCGGGAATTGCGTGCTGAGGTCATGAGAAAGCTCGGCATGGACGTCGATTGCGCCGCAGACATCGCGGAAGCCCGTTCATGGTGGAAAGCTGCCTTGTATGACCTCGTCTTGATCAACATGGAAAGGGGGCTTGGCCATCGCGACAGATTTTGTGATGAGATTCGCGGTGCCACTCCTCCCCAGCGCTTGGCGTTCCTGGTCGGTCAGCCAGAATACCTTGCGGATTCGCCTAATGAGGATGAAGAGTCGTCGGTGCAGAACGCCGACGACCAGATCGTGGGTGACTTGAAAGTCGCGTTCGCCGCTGATCGTGGAGATTTGACTCAGCGTTGGGGCATCCTGGAAGCTTCCCGGCGAATCTCCGCCGTCCGCTCCGCATCTCTCGCCCGCGCCCAAGCGAAGCGCGCCCTGCCAGCTCCGCCACGAGATTCTGAAAGACGTGCATCGAAGCCAACCGCGACACCGAACAGCCTAGATGATTTACTGAGAGAGGAATTGCAATGAAGAACCTTTACGTTGGGAATCTACCCCACAGCACAACTGAAGCCGAGTTGCGAAACGTCTTCGAGGCACACGGCGCGGTAGAAAAGATCACTCTAGTGACCGACCGGGATACGGGCCGTTCTCGTGGTTTCGCGTTCGTGGAAATGACCAATGCCAGTGAAGCCGACAAGGCAATCGTGGCGCTCAACGGAACCGATCTGGGCGGACGAACGTTGACCGTCAACGAGGCCAAACCTAAGGCGGAACGTCCCAGAAGCGGAGGCCATCGTTTGGGCGGTGGAGGCGGCCGTGGGCGAGACGACTATCGCGGCCATCCACGGCAGCCGCGCGAACCGCGTTGGTAGTTTTTCGAATGCACAAGGTGGGTCCTGTCAGGCGCCAATTGCCTGTCGGGGACGAACAAAAAAATGCCAGGAGACATATGCCAAGAGGCCGATCAACATTTACAAAGCGCCAAAAAGAACATGCACGGCAACAGAGACAAAGGGACAAGGCAGAGCGCAGGAACCAACGGCGGCAGGAGAAGCCTGTGGCGGCCAGCGTAGACGAGATGACCGAACTCCACGAACATGCTGCAGCTCAGGCGGCGCTATTCAACATTGATGTGGAGAAAACTGAAACTGCGGAGGAGTCCACCCCCGGTGGCCGCATCGGCGAGTGACTCGTGATTGCAAAATTGGCCGGAGTCTGATGCCCGTCAAGCAGATTGAAGGGATCAGCATGGCGGTAAGCTAGTATAGGAGGGTGAGTGTGGCAGAAATTCGATTGCAGGAGGGCGAATCCTTAGAGAATGCGCTCCGTCGATTCAAACGTAAGGTTCAGGCGGAAGACATCATTAAAGAAGTGAAACGTCACTCGTATTACTTAAAGCCGGGCGAAAGGCGCCGAGTGAAACAGGCTTTGGCGCGGAAGCGCGCGCGGAAGAAGTTTCGGAAAGAAGGTTCATTTGCGAAGGACTGACATCGGGAATCAATGCATGGGGAGTAAGCTGTTCCCAACTACCCGATGGCGTATGCCGGGTTGGGCGTAGGGTGACAAACCACCGAAATCCTGATCCCTCGTGTGAACCTGGCCTGGCAGTCGCTGAGCAAGAGAAAGCATGGGATGATTCCCTTTCCGAGGCCACTACGGCTAAGCGCTCGATCCACTTGACCATCTTGTAGCCAAGCTGATTCTCGACGCGCAAGCGGGGTGGGGTGCCGTACACGTCCGGAAGCGGCTGACCGTTCATGTGCGTTGCGAGCACGATTCCGCCTTCAGTACATTCTCCAGTCTCTGGGTGTCGCAGTATGGACGACCGTACGGTGCCTCACCGAAGGAAAAGAAACCACGGTCTTGGCTTCCGGTTTCGGGTGAAAAAGATCGATGAGCGACTTCGTCGGGATACCACCCCACTTTGCGATGCCACTCCAGCCCTGAAGGCAATGATGCATGGTGATGTGCTCGACCATGCCCATCTTCTCGATGTCGGCAAGCGAAAGCACAACTAGATTTTCGACCAGCTCCCTACCTGTAGTTTGAAATCCGGAAAGTCGCGCTCGGCGAGATGTTTCCAAGCGCAGAGGACCTGAGCCAGAATCAAGCGGAGTACGTGGACCGTAGCAGAATCCAGCGCCCACACCAAAAGAACCGGACTTCGACCTCATCACCTATTCGTTATAGATCCGCAGCAGAGTTGTTGCTGGGTATCCGCCGCAATCAGCGGCGGGACGGCTACGAGGCAGAACCCCAATTGCGACGCTCGACAAAAGTTGGTGGTTCGTAGGTACGTCCTGAAGCCAGCCGCTTTTCCTCCAGCCGCGCACACCATAACAAGCTGGGGCCAAGCAACGCGCTTGTAAGGCGGGCTATGACAGGGAATTCCTTCTCGACCTCGCGGCGCAGGTCGTGGATCTGCTTGCTCACGCTGCGATTGACTTTCTTGAATTCTCGCTCCATCACCCAGAGCGCCGCATTGTAAGCACTGCGCAGCTTCTTCACTTCCCGTGCAAACCGCTCACGAACGCGTGGATCCGGGTAGTTCTTGTAGCGTTGCCAGCCCTGGAGCATGGTCCGGCACATGCGATAAAGACTGGGACCGTTACACTCAAAATCGTGCCAGAATGCCCAATCCAGAAGCCTCTTTGAATCATCGCGGGAGATTGCCACGTGCCGAAAGTTGAATTTGTACTGCCCATGAATATCCGCCAGGTCAACGTCCGCCAACAGACGACCCTTATCGGCCATCTCTTGATAGAGTGGCGTGCCGGGTACCGCGGTGTAGAGCATGAACTGGTGGAAATCGGTCTGGCAGGCGATCGCCGATTCGATTTCCTCGATGATGTTGTCTGGCGTGTGGTGCTCTAGTCCGATGATGGTCGAACCCTGCACTCGTATACCATGTTCGCGAAGCTCCCGCGTGAGTTGCCTAATATCAGCGCCCTGCAGCTTGCTATAGCGGGACCGTGGGGATTCCAGACCCATCCATACCCAGGAAATGCCGAGTTCGACTAGTTCCTGCATGGTGTATTTCCGGATAGCATTGGCGGAAGCAAAGACCGAGAGCTCCCAGCTCTTGTGGGTCTGCTTCATGCGCTCGAGCAGGCGCATGGCGCGCCCTCGGTGCAGCAGAAAGTTCTCATCCATCACAAAGAAAGACTGTACGCGAAGGTCCGATTCGACCCGGCACATCACGTCAAACAGTTCGTCGCCCGTTTCGTAAAAGTTGACAAACTTTCCTTTGCCGCCAAAGAAAGCCGACGTAGTACAGAAGTTGCACCCGATGGGGCAACCCACAGAAGGGATGATGGTTGCTGCCGTGCTGCCTTTTCGTTGCGGGAGACACACTCCCATAATCCGCGTCTGCAGACCGGAAACGATGTTCGGATGCCGGATCGGTGCGTGCTGGTCCTCTCCCAGATACCGCCGCATCCAAGAAATTCCGTCCCCGCGCACGATGTAGTCGGCATCGACCATCGTGTCCAAGCCGGGAATTGCAGCCACGTGCCCGCCCACCACGATTACGGAACGCGGTGATAGTTTTCGGACCATCCGGCACATCTCCCGCACTTTGCCGACGTTCACGATGATCGAGGAGATACCAACGATGTCATAGTGGTTCGTGGTTAGCTCGTGGGCAAAGCCGTCGCGCGTAGGGAAATCGAGCACGGTGCACGGCGCCGAAATATTCGCCTGAATTAGCATGATGCCCCAAGAGCGATGGAACATACGCAGAGAGAAACTGCCTTGCACACGGGTCACCTGATTGTGATAGAGCTCCATCGGGTTGATGGACCGGCTGCCGAATTCGTCGTCTTGCGCATACGGTCCGAAGACTGAGCTAAGCAGGACGCGGGCTCGGCTTCCCTTTGGGTGAACATCCATATAATTCGAGGTGATTCCGGCTTGAAGCGTACTCTTCGACAGAGTTCTTCGCTGTGATCTTGGATAATGATTACAAAACTATTACATGCGGTTGAAACAAGTCGCGCAGGGAAGAAATGTTCTGGGCGGGGCTGTCAAGTCGTACCCTATCTAAAAGCCGCATACATGAGCAGCAGGCGCACAGCCTAAATGGTCGTCCCCTATCCGCATTGCCCGCTAGGCCCGCGCCTTCCTCAGCTTGTTTTCGAAGTAAACGGCGAAGAAACCGGCTGGCTACTGGTGCACACGCGACCCGCCGCATTTAGGGGCACTCGCCCTGCCCTTTCGCATTTAGCGAAGGGTGAGGAAGATTTCGACGGCTTCTTGCAACGTCGCAGTAGAACTCGTTGTAAGGCATTGGCAACTCCCGTATGAAGTAATTGAAGAAAACGCTAGGTCCCGCGGTAGCTGATCAAACCAAAATCGTGCCCGCCGTCCAATCTTCGAGCCCAAACCGCATCTTGAGCACTGTTTCTCCACGTTGGTTAGCAAATGCAGCAACTCCAGCGACAAGCCCCAATTCTTTGCCCACCCTGCGCTCAAGCCAGCGCGTTTCGCGGCGGCTGTCAGCCGTCATCGTGCCTGTCGAACTGGGGACCACACTAGGGAACAACCTCGCCTAAATCTGCCTAATTGTGCTCACGAAAATGCTTGGGAAGCCGTTGAAACCATTGATTTGTGGTTGTTCATCGAAAATCAGTAGGTTGAAGGTTCGATTCCTTCCGCGCTCACCATCTTTTTTCAAGCACTCAGCCGTTGCTGTCAGACCGAAATTTCGAGGTGTGCGCAAAGTGTGCCATAGCGAGATCTCGACGCCATCGATAATGAGGTTACGGAATAATGACCGGGCTCACGTTCATTTTCCAGGCGGCCCCGCTCTTGAGCAGGTGCTGGGCGGCGTGCGCTTGCCATTTCAATCGCCAATACCTCAGATAGGCGATCCACTCGGGGGTAGAGCGAAGCGCAGGCGCCTGTCCAGCAATCTGTTATCTCGCGTCAAACCTCAGTGAGACCGGTTCTGTCCGATCACGTTTCTGTCGCGTAGGTATCGATCAAATGACGCACCATCGGTTCTCCCCGCCGCAGGTTTTATTTCAGCACCAAGCGTCAAACGGGCGCTGCTATTTCTTCCGTACAATCGAGGCTGCTTCCCCACTGGCCTGCTTGTTCCACCCATGGAAACGCGAGAAATCACCCGCATTCCATGCCTCGCGGAGTCCAGGAGTGCTTAGATCCCAGTCCGGGCGGATTTCAGTCGTGACGGCGCGCAGATCGTGCCAAAGATCGACGACTGACGGACGGCCCCAGAACCAGTAGCCGTTGTAAATGCTGTAGATCACGAGGCCTGGCTTGAGCACGAGCGTGTGCGGGATCATTGGATTATGCTCGGGGTCGGTATACTCCTGGATGTCGAGATCTTTCTGAATCGTTCGGTTGGGGTCCGAAAGGAAGGTCCACTCGGCTCCGACTGACACACGGAATTCCTGCAGAGTATGGTGATCGTCGGTGGCGATCGTGGCGATCTGAGTGTAGGCCACGGCGATCTTTGGGTAGAACGCGGCGAGTTCCATATGCTGCTGGTGCTCCTTTGGGCAATAGTGGCCGCGCGCGAGCGTGAGGATTAGCGGATCGTCGCCCTGTAGCTCGCTGAGCTTGCGCAGTTTGCCCGTGTGATCGGGCAGTTCGTAGTCGGGGAAAATGCCTCCGGGCACAATATCAGAACGCATGATTGGACTCCTCCCATGAGTCCGTGGGGCTACTTAGGTTCGCAGATCCGGGCTCTCTGGTGATCTCCTGAAATGGCCAGCTGTTGCCATCCGGGTAACTGAAATGTGGCATAAGACAGCCCCATTGATTCCTCCTCCCTTTTAGGGACGCTTCAAACGAAACTCTATGACGCAGCGCTGGAACCCCGCAACTCTGACGCCGTGAACCTGGCTAATGCGGGCGTCTCGATCCCGTTTCTCTCAAAGATCCAGAGTGACATCCGCGTTTGGTTGGCAGCAGCATACAAGCACGTTCCCGGGAGCGGGCCTCTCCAGCGGCTCAGGGTTATAAACAATCGATCCGGCAATCAGACCAGTCGTGCAGGTGTGGCAGACTCCAGTCCGGCACGACCATCTGACCGGAACGTCGCACGCTTCCGCCAGTTGAAGCAAGCTTCCGAATTTCGGATCCCAAGCGACGGTAATCCCGCTACGCGCGAATGAGATGGGGGGGCCGGATCCAGGCGGCCCTTGTGGTAGGTGAGGAGTATGAGTAACCTGCGCCATACCAGGAGTAATAGCATCGAGAGAACCGAAGATTTCCGCGTACACATTCCCGGCGAGCACACCCCAGTTTCGCAGCCCATCGCGCATATTCTGCAAGAATGAAGATGGGCCACACAGATAGAAGTCACTACTCCGTGACACTCCGATTCTCTCCAGCAAAGCTGTGTCAATGTGTCCGGGAGCATCGAAGTCTGTCCCGACTCGGTCGATTGCAGCGGGCCTGCTGTACACGATGTATGCTCGTCCGCGAGCGAGCCGTTTCAGTAATAAACGCGATTCTTCTGCAAACGGATGGTCGACGCGATTGCGGGCTCCATAGATCCACCAGACCTCCCGTTGCGAACCTTCGGCAGCGAGTGTGTGCAGCATCGACATCACGGGCGTTGCGCCCACTCCAGCGCTCAGGAAAACCACAGGACTCTGGCCGGGACGCAGAGTGAAGCTTCCTCGCGGTGCGCTAACCTCCAATACATCGCCTTCTCGCGCACGGTTGCACAGAAATGAACTTCCAATCCCGTTCAATTCGCTCTTGACGCTGATGCGGAAATGGTCGGCTATCGGCAGATCAGACAGCGAATAGCTGCGAAGAACCGGCGGCTTGTCCGGGTCGAGATGCAAGCGCAAAACAACAAATTGACCCGCCTGGAAGACAGGAAGAGGGTGCCCATCGATTGGCTCCAGAAGGAAGGAAGTTACGCTATCGCTTTCCTTCTTAATATTCGCGACTCTCATCTGTCGAAAGCCGGGCCAGGCTGGCGCTTGTTCCTCATGGGCGAGTCCCGGATTTCCCACCGTAGTTTTGGAGCTCAAGTCTTGTTGGAGCATTGCTTGGAACGAACTCTGCCAACCCTTGCTAAGTGCAGGAATCCGCAGCGCGCGCTGCAGCTGCTCGCTCGCATGTCCCGGCAAATACAGGAGGGCGTCAACCTCGGCCACGCTGATTCGCTCTGGACCGTCAGTAATTTTTACGATGTCATCGCCGGCCCCAACTTCTCCCTCCTGCAACACGCGAAAGTAGAATCCTGGTCTGTGATGTGCTACGAGCAGGGCTGCCATCCGAGGTTCATTCATGCGAATACCGACGCGGTAGCACGTTACACGCGGCTGTGTCACTTCAAATATCGCATCACCAATGCGGTATCGATCGCCGATGCACACCTCGTCATCCGGAAGCCCCTCCATCGTGAAGTTTTCGCCGAACTGACCGAAAGTAAAATCACTCCGGCCCAGAAAGCGCTCCCAGTAATAGTACGAGTCCATCTGATAGACAAATACCGCGCGGTGCTCCCCGCCGTGACCGGCGAGATCGGCTTGCGCATCACCATCGATATCGAGCTTGCGCACCATTCGTCGTCCCTCGACTGGAGATTTCCAGATCGCGGTACGGACAGTCTTACCGTTCCATGTCACGTCGCGTGGAAGACCGACATTTACTGAAAGCAATCGGGGCATTCGCACCTCGTCGAGGTCCAGCGTCTGGTTGGAGTCCTTTTATTTTGGGGCATGGGCCTCCCAAGAAGCTAGCACCGCGCCCACATTGCGGTCGCCAGACTGGCCGGGGAGGCAAAGCTGAGCATGCCAGCGCCATTGACATCCTGGAAAATATTGTTTGCTCCAGATGGCAGACCGGACCCTAGCCATCCAGAGCATCAGTCGCTTATCGGCTCGTCGGGTTGTGTCCGGGATTGGCATGCATCCCGGACAATTCGTTGCTCACTTCTTGCGCTCCGCGAGAATCTCCTGTGCTCGCTGGCGGGCGAGGGCGAGCACCAGCGTGCTATTCGAAACCTGCAATCCAGGGTACAGCGTCTTGCCTGCCTTGCGAAGCAGGTTCATGTCGGCGGGCGATAGTCGAACGTTTACCTGCGCTGAACGTTTCATAGGTTTGTTGGGGGGAGAATAAATTTGGGGGAAGGGTGCAAAGTCTATCACCAGGCGAGCACGAAGTCTATCACTTGTATCTATGGTGGTTGAAAAATAGCTATTGACACTGTTCGTAGCACTCTGCTACGCTCCGTCGCTGCATTACCTGAAGCAGAAAGCCACAGTAAAGCCTTCTGGCTCGGTTCTACCCCAGGGGTTGGGATGAGGCCTTCACGCCCGGGGCAGAACTCACTAGACGCCAAAAGTGGAGACCGGTTCGAGGTGCAGCATCGATCAGTAGGGATGCGCTCCCTCTTCGATACCGCCAGTACTCCGAAGATGGTCGAAGCCATCGAAAATCGAGCCTCTACGATTGTTTCGTGGTCGCGTCCACAAGCAGGGAAAGGATTCGACAGCGAGTACTCCAACTAGGGATGGAGCAATTGCTGATAATGGCAGCAGCAGGACACAGGATTTTTCCTGAATGCAACTAGTTGCAACTGAGGTATGAAGTGGTCGATCGATCTTCGATGCCGGATCCAAATGCTGCTTTTTCCCTAGCCTATTGGCAGGGTGCGTAGATCTAGCTTTGCTAACTGACGCACCTACACACACTGAATCTATCTGCGCCGATCACAGGTGAAAAGTGCTTCGTGTTTCCTCGAACTACATTCACGACCATCCCAACCGGATTAGATAGCAGGCTGTCTCGAATCATGCCATCGATACCCGCCTTTTACCTCTCACATCAGACACGGCATGTTTCGATTCAACCAACGGAGAAAAACGGATGCACAATCCAAACCCTGAAGAAGTGAAAGCGGTAATCAGGCAACTGAGCACGCTCGGCTGCACCGGCTTGGTTATTAGTGCGGGCACGAATCGCACCATTTTCTATTGGAACGATAATTCCGGAACAGACGAGCCCTACATTCACACCGAGGCACTGACGCGAGGCGGCCTGGACGCCAACCTGAGGGACCTCCGTAAGTCAACATTCTTTGGAAAAGCAGTCGAAGTTGGCTGGCCGTAACAATTTCGAATCCAGCAGGCACGAGGGCCGGATTCTAGTCAACCCGAGACCGGCCCAAGTTTTTGTGACGAGACAATTACCCGTGGAACGGCCGATTCTGATTAATGGTTGGTCTGCTGGCCCCTGATTCGGAGTTCAGCTTACAAGACAAACGAGCCAGAATCACCAGCCTCACAATCGATGTCACTCGGTGGCAAGCTGTTGATCTCCTGTCCGCGTCGAACTCTTAATCCGTAAGATTGTCTTATGGAACTCATTTCATACCCGAACCTTCTTGCACGTTGGAACCGGACTCTAATTTTTGACCGCAAGAAGGGCAGCCACTGTACGTCTGTTTCGCCCGCCATTTCGCCTGCAAGCAATCTATGAAAGTCTTTCATCCGGGAAGCCTCCCCAAGGATTGACGATCCGCACCAAGGCAGCGTAAGGACTCCCGGTTCTGCCTGACTTTTCGGCACACTTCGCCTTAACGCAATCCAGCGTTTCGTCAGATCGGCGGTGTTCCTGAAGAGATTCTCTATGACCGCACGAAGACGTCAACCGTGAAAAAGGGCCCTCTCCAGACAGGAAGGAATATCCGGGACGGCCCCGAATGTTACCCGACAAATCATGCAGTCTTGCCTAAGGCTGAGGATGGGCCGCCAGTTCCAGCAGCCGTCATTTTGGCCAGTGCATCGTCAAGAGTAAACGACGCCGCCTTCTGTACCGGCGGGAACTCTTTGAATGACTCGATAAACGGCTGAACTAACGCCATTCCCAACATGTAATTAGGAATGTGGTTTATGAACCAATCGTAGTACGTGTTCGACGTGATGTCGGCCCGCTCAAACGGGTCGGTTCGCAGGTTGTATAGCTTTGGCAGACGCAGAACCGTGAACGGCTCGGCCCAGATACGCATCGTTCCTTCGCAGCGTTGCTCCATGAAAACGAGTTTCCAGTTGCCGTAACGGAGCGCCACAAGGTTGCCGTCGTCATCAAAATAGGCAAACCCTGGGCGTGGACTCCTCTTTTCCTTGCCTGTGAGGTAAGGCAACAGGTTGTAGCCGTCAATGTGCACTTTGAAGGTCTTATCCCCGGCCTTGTGTCCTTTCTTGCACTTTTCCACGATATCCGGCTCCCCCGCAGCTGCCAGGAACGTCGGCAGCCAGTCGTGATGCTGAACAATCTCGTTGGAGACTACTCCAGCGGGGATGTGACCAGGCCAACGGACTAGGAGCGGCACTCGAAATGCCCCTTCCCAATTCGTATCCTTCTCGCTGCGGAAAGGCGTCATGCCTGCATCCGGCCACGAATTCATGTGAGGACCGTTGTCAGTGCTGTACACCACAAGAGTATTGTCGGTCAGTCCTAACTTGTCGAGGTGATCGAGCACGTCGCCGACGTTCTTATCGTGATCGACCATGGTGTCGTGATACGGAGACTGATCGGGACCAGCCTGTCCGAGGCTGCTCGGCTTCGTGTGTGTCCGCAGGTGCATGTGGGTGAAGTTGAGCCACATGAAGAAAGGGGTTCCCGCTTCCTTCTGTTTGGTGATGAAGTCCTTCGCGGCGGTGGCGAAATCGTCGTCGCAGGTCTCCATGCGCTTTTTGGTGAGTGGACCCGTGTCTTCGATCTTCTGTTTTCCCACGCGGCCCCAGCGCGGCTCCTCAGTTGGGTCATCTTTGTCCGTTGCCCAGCAGTGTAGGACACCCCGTGGACCGAGCTGCGCCTTGAATCTTGGATCTTTCGGATAGTCAGGAAGTTCCGGCTCCTCTTCCGCGTTGAGATGGTAGAGGTTGCCGAAGAACTCGTCGAAGCCGTGAACGGTTGGTAAGTACTCGTTGCGGTCTCCCAAATGGTTCTTGCCGAATTGCGCCGTTGCGTAGCCCAACGGCTTTAGGAGCTCCGCGATCGTTGCGTCTTCATTTTTCAAGCCCTGCTTTGCTCCAGGAAGTCCTACCTTGGTGAGGCCGGTACGAAAGCCGCTCTGACCCGTGATGAAAGACGCGCGGCCTGCCGTACAACTTTGTTCGCCGTAGGAGTCGGTAAACATTATGCCTTCCTTGGCGAGACGATCAATGTTAGGAGTCCTGTAACCCATCACTCCATGGCTGTAGCAGCTCAGGTTTTCTATCCCGATGTCGTCTCCCCAAATGACGAGGATGTTCGGCTTTTTTGGCATCTCTTGAACTTTCTGAGGCATCTTGTGGATCTCCTTTCCTTAGATCCACGTCAGCTTAAGAGCGGCATGGGTACGTGACACCTGTAAAATGTACTAACGTTGAAAATCACGCCGAACTGGGCCACGGGAGTCGATAGAAGTTCAGCGATCGGCCTGCAGCGTGCAGAACTACCAGGCTGGCTATTCGATTGGGGATCTAGTGGGGATCTAATGTCCAGTAAGCTATAGACTTATGAGCATATCAGGTGAAGTGCCGAGTGATCGGTGTCGGGACAGCAAGGCGGCCCAAGCACTGATTCTTAGGCGACTTCTTTTCCGGACTTGATGGGCACGCTTGCATGAATTGTCGTGCCACTGCCCAATTGTGATTTGATCGAAAGCTCTCCATCGATGAGTCTCAGTCTCTCTTGCATACTGGCGAGCCCGAGACCTCGGCCTTTCATCGCATGGTCGAGGTCAAACCCCGCGCCGCGGTCGCGGACTGTAAGCTGAATTTCTCCGGAAGATTGCGACAGTGCGACGTCGAAATGCGCCACCCCACTGTACTTCACAGCATTGTGCAAGGCCTCTTGCAACACGCGAAATAAGGAAACGGAAATCTCTGGCGAAATGGAATCTGCTAAATCGTGAGTTTGAACGTCGATTTCGACCCGTTGCTTCTCAGCGAATTCCTTACAAAAACCCTTGATCGCGGCCACTAGGCCCAGATGTTCCAGTTTCGAAGAGTGCAGTCGGTGTGAAATGTCGTGGACATCAGTGACAAGCTGGTCCAGCTCGTCCACTACATTGTGAATCTCTGCGTGCTCGATCGCTCTTTCAATAGGGATTTTCTGTTCTAGGATGCCCAGGTTCACTATTATCAACGACAGTCTTTGTCCAATGTCGTCGTGAAGCTCTCTGGCGATCCGGGCACGTTCTTGCTCTTGTGCTTCAATCAACTTTCGGCTGATGCCCGAAAGCGCCTCTTCCGCCCGCTTACGTTCAGTGATGTCCTGAAAAATGCAAGCGGCTCGATCAATTCCGCATGTTCCCTCAATGGGAAAATATGAGACCAAGAGGTCCCTCTCGCCAATCTCAGGATACGTGTATTTCATCTCGTATCTGACCACTTTGCCTCGAAAGCACTCTTCCAACTTTTCCTTGACGATAGCCTCGTACGCATCCTTGCTCACTATTTCATGGGCGAAACGCCCGACAACTTGTTCTCTTGTCAGATGCCGCATGCTCAAGAACTTGCGATTTGCGACCAGATAGCGGTATTCCCGGTCAACCACTACGATCATTTCCTCCAGACCCTCCACGGCCTTTTCGTATTCTCTCAGCTTCTCTTCAGCCAATTTCTGATCGGTGACATCGGCTACCATACCGACCACCCGCAACATTCTGCCTTGCCCGTCGAAGAACGCACGCCCGCTACTCCTCACCCAAACTGGAGCTTTGCCAGGAACCAGGGCGCGATAGCTCAGGTTGACCGTCGGGTTTTGGGGCGAACGTTCAGCAATAGCTTTAACAATGTGCCTCCGATCGTCTGGATGGATTCTTCCCAGGGCCTGCTCGAGGGGGATCGGGGTCACGGTTCGCGGCTCCGTCGGGCCGAGAACGTCAACATACTCCGGGGACCGCACTAGCACATTGTTGGGGACGTCCCATTCATAGGCGTACATCTTTCCTGCCTGAATTGCCAAACGGAGCCGCTCTTCGTTGTCTCGTACTGCTTCCTCAGCACGTTGACGTTCGGTGATGTCCCGAATCACGGCGGTGAAGAACTTCTTACCGCCAGATTCAACCTTGGAGATGGAAGCTTCGATAGGAAATTCTTCACCAGTGACTCGCAAGCCCCATAACGTGCCCAAAGTCCCCATCGCCCGATTGGTGAGCTCACTCTCACCAAAGCGATGCACATGCATGCTGTGGGTGGTGCGGAAGCGTTGCGGGATGAAGCGTTCGATGGAACTCCCGATTGCTTCATTCGCCGGACATGCGAATATTCTTTCCGCAGCGGCGTTAAACAGCACGATCCGCTGGGCATCATCTAGGGCGATGATCGCGTCCATCGCCGATCCGATGATGCCCGCCAACAGGTCGAGCCGTTCGTGTGCTCTCTGCTTTAATTGGCTAGGTTGGTTGAGCATCACCATGCCATGCACACCATCCTTTATTATTCATGACCCTAAGCTGTGAACCGATGCTCGCTCCGTTGGAGATCAGCGGAGAGGAGGATTCGTATGGCGAAGTGGAGGCAATGTCACCATATTGCATAGACCCTCAGTTGCAACATCATTATAGACACCATATGTTCCGAGTCCAATTGGCGGGCGAGCAAGCAGTCGCTCGCAGATGGCCAACCCGGTCTGCTCTGTTCACGGAAGCGCCTCGTACCTCGTAGCCTGCCTCAGCTCTCTGCGCGGCACATTGCATGGTTATGCAGATAAGCCACACGAAGCAGAGGTTTCTGCGAGCACCAGGGACGCGATTCCAGCCCATTCAATCCCAGCACACTCCGGAGGCCTTCCGCCTACAGCCAGCCATGCGCCGATCGATCGCCGGTAACCAACGTCCAGAATCGTGGAGACTATCGCCTCGTTCGGCGTGCTGCTCCGCGAAACGAGGGCGGCATAGACTGGCTGCTCGCTTGTCCGCACAGGGATTTTTTTCTTTCTATCGAATCTCAATCGACCGATGCATCATTCCGATGGCACTTTTCGGATTCCGTCCAGCACGCAGGCGCAACCGTTCAGCAATGTTCCTTGTCGGCGATGCTTCCCCTGTCTTGAATGACAAGCTCGATTGGAAGCTCACTCCGATCACGACCGAGCACGTCCATTCCCGGCTTTTCGTGACGCGGCATCAGGAGCTGGCCGTTAAGCGTCAGTATCAGAGATTCCGGCATGTTTGTGGCAACGGGAGCTAGACCATTGAGGGAGTTGGTGGACTTGGTCGAGTTCGAATCGACCATGCCACGACAGCTCTCACGAGCTTGCGTGACGCTGATCACTACCTGGCAATCTGACTTGGCCCATGCTAGAAGAAGGAGATCCGGGGGGCGCATATGGAAACGCAATACCATTATCACGCCAGCGCGCAATTCCATCAGCATGATCGCAGCTTCGTTACGCTTGAACAGGGTGTTCCCCGCCTCATACATTTCTCAGCCCCGCCGGAGTTCGGCGGCGAGCCGGGGGTGTGGACCCCGGAGCATTTTCTGCTGGCGGCGGTGGCCTCCTGCTTTATTGAAACCTTCAAAGCGGTGGCCAAGGCCTCGAAATTAGATTTTCAAGGCATTGAAGTGGGCGTCGATGGAAGCCTCGAAAAAGATGCGGGAGGCCTGCGCTTCACAAAGATCACGCTTCAGCCAGCGCTAATCATCTATGCCGACGAGTCTTACGAATTGGCTCTCCGTCTCTTGGAGAAGGCTGAGCGCATCTGCCTCGTTGTTCGCTCGTTATCAAGCGGGGTCAAGTTGGAGCCGAAGATACTGGTCGAAAACCCCGTAGTCGCTTAGGGCTATAATCCGGCTACAACGAAGGGCGCGACTTAACCTACTTCTATGTGGGCACGAAACGTATTCCGAACCCGGCGGGAGTGATCACCGGTCTGAGGGAGGGGTCGAAACTTGCAAGGCTCCGGACGTAAATCGGATATGGAATCTTCGGGCACCTCCGGGAAGGGTGCTAGACGTGAGAACTGATTTCGGAAATCAGTTGCTTGCCTACCAATGCTTTGGAATGCCTTAGAGTACAACGGTGCTTGAATAAGTCCTTCGTTTGCTATTGCAGTGCGGATTCGGTTCCTTCCGCACTCACCACTTAAGTAGACGGAGGCAAGCACTGCAGCATGGCGACTAGCCGCGTTAGAAACTGATTTTCAGGATGTGACCTCCGTTGCCCACGAACCATCCTGCTCTCGGATTCGCAAAGGCGACCGCCCAGAAGCCGCTCACCCCAGGCAGTTTGAACCAAGTATGTCCTTCGTCGGGAGTCCAGGCAGCTGGTCCTGAGGTGAAGTTCGGCTCCGTCTCAGCGGTAATCACGACGGCATGGTCGTGCCGGTGATCGAAGTCGTCAACGTCGCGATCATCCTCGCGTTTGCGAATGCCGCGCACATAGGCCAGGCAGAAGACAGCCCCTTCGACGGGTGGCTTGTTGGTAAGCGTCCACGTTTGACCACCATCATTTGACGTTGCGGTCTCGGCGGATTTGTTCGAAGCCAAGTCGCCGCCACCCAAGATCCCATTCCATGGGTCGCGGAAGGCCACCGTGATTCCGCCCGCACTGGGTGAAATCACCAGCGGAGTGTCGTACGCGTTCCAGGTGTCGCCTCCATCTCGGGTGGCCAAGATCCTCGCGATGGTTGAGCCGCCGGTCGCGATCCAGGCATTGCTTTCGCCCTGTGCCGCGATGCAGGTTCCACTCGCCGCAAACGAGGCCTCCCCCGACAACGCCGGTGGCATGTTGTCTGCGATGGACTGCCAGGTCCTGCCGTTGGTCGTGCGAATATCCGGAAATACTCCGTTTACCGAATCACTGTGCGTGATTCCCCGGTTGGGAGTCCAGAAGGCGAAGCAATCATAGAATGCATTAACCGTTTCATTCTTGAACTGTATCGTCCAGGTTGCGCCACCGTCGACGGTCTTGTAAATGCGAAAATCTGTCGTGTTACTTCCAATGGACATTAAATAGGCGACCTTATCGCTTACGCCGTACACATCACGGAATTGCAGGTTTTTGGCCCCTGGCACGACGGCGGCTTTCCAGGTCTCTCCACCATCGGTCGTGACCACATACGTACCACCGGTCCCGGCTGCCCAGACCACACGAGAATCCACTGGGCTGACGGAAATCAGCAGCTGCGTAGTCCCGCTGTTTTGCGGAGTGAGCTTGGGTTGGTGAAATTTCCAATGTTCTTCCGCAACCCCCACAGTTGCGGAGGCAGCAATCAGGAAGGCTAGCAACGATCGTTTCAGCATAGGAGTCGCTCCGAACGGCATTTCTGGTGTGCAGGCAGTATAGGAACGTTGCTGAGAGGGTGTCAAACTGGCAAGGGAGGAGCGGCCCCTAGGACCAGACTCGGGCATAAGTGTGGTTGCATAGGTTGGAGCGAGCTCGCCGATTTTGTTGTTGGCGGAAGCTTCTTGACGCTGTTCGGCGATGGTCCGGAATGTCAATGAAGCGGACGGGTACGTTTGACGGTAAGGAGCAAGTAAGAGACTCCGGCGACTAGAGTCGAGGTTACCCCCTGTGCGAGTGGCATCACCTGTGTCTGAAGCTATCGTCAATCGACGCCGCAGTGGACTCGGCCTGGGCTTGCTTCAGGAATTGCCGCTCCGCCAAGGATTTGGGCCGAGGACGATGCAGGGGTTATCCTTTCCGAATGACTCCGCTATCCGCGTTCGGTCTATTCGCTGTAACTGCCATGATGGTCACGTATGCATTAGAGTCAAAGAGCGTGTGGTTTACTTTAGGGTTTGCATTCGCCTGCGTTCTTGGGTCTGTGTACGGCTTTCTTCAAGGAGCGTGGCCTTTCGGTCTTGTCGAGGCCGTGTGGTCAGTCGTAGCCGCACGACGTTGGTGGCGCAAAGCCATCAGTGCCCCCTAAGTTATCAATCGTCCAAAAATATTGCGGAGTGCAAAAAAGCGACTTGGATATACAACAATAAACACTATAATGTCTATCTATATACTCTTCATCTATCTTGAAGGGGAAAGCAATTGTCGCGACTGGACATTTTGATCGTGGGCGGCGGCTTCAGTGGAACCATGCTGGCGGTGCATCTCCTGCGCCAGCCCTCCTCCTTGTCTGTCGCCGTCATGGATCGTGGTTCGCTGCCCGGCCGTGGCCTGGCCTACAGTAGTCCGCATAAGTTTCATTTACTCAACGTGCCCGCCGGCGAAATGAGCGCCTTTCCGGACGTCCCCGACGATTTTCTTCGATGGGCCAGGATCCATTTCGATGCGGGAATGCGAGAGCGCAGTTTCCCGCCGCGCTCACTTTACGGTACCTATGTGGGAGACCTCCTTGAGAAAGCGCGCTTCGAAGCGGGAGGCGAACGCTTTCAATGGATGTACGACAGAGCGCTCTCCTTACGCCATTCCAGGCGCGGTCTTGCAGTTCAGACTGAGCATGGACGCGAGATCCTGGCGCGTGTTGTTGTGCTGGCTACGGGCAATTTCCCGCCGGCCAATCCACGCGTTCCCGGCCTGGGCACTCTTGGCCGGGCGTACTTTCAGTTTCCTTGGTCGCCTAAAGCGCTCGAAGACATTCCGCCTACCAGTAGCGTGCTGCTATTGGGTTCAGGACTCACTAGCCTCGACTTCATCATGGCCCTCAAATCGAAGGGCTTCCGGGGTACGATTCACGTGTTGTCCCGGAAGGGGCTCTTCCCTCACGCCCGGCGACAAGTGCGTCCCCTTGAGCCGTGGCCAGTTTTCTGGAACGAGAAATCGCCGCGAACTGTGCGCGGGTTGCTGCGATTGATCCGCAGCCAGATCCGCAGCGCGGCGCAAGAGGGGATCGATTGGCGTGCCGTCATCGACAGCCTCCGCCCGGTGACCCAGGCTATTTGGCAATCTCTTCCCATCCAGGAGAAAAAAAGGTTCCTGCGGCACGCTCGCGCTTTCTGGGATGTGCATCGTCATCGTGTCGCACCCGAGATCGCTGATCTGCTGGCAGACATGCGAGCGGAAGGCCAGGTTCGTCTGCATACCGGCGTACTTATTCGATACTCCAACTGTCACGATGGTGCCGAGATCGAGTACTGGGATCGGGAGAGTCGATCTGAAAAGATACTCCGCGTGGCTCGCGTCATCAATTGCACCGGTTCGGAGAGTGACCGTCGCCGAATCGACGATTCGCTGATCACCAGTCTCTTCGTTCAGGGACTTGCCCGACCCGACCCCCTATTTCTCGGTCTGGACGTAGACGAGATTGGCAGAGTTATCGACCACAAGGGAGCTGTCTCACGCTGCTTGTATGCAATTGGGCCTCCTCGCAAAGGTTTCCTGTGGGAGACAACGAGCGTGTACGAGATCCGTCAACAAGCCGTCGAAATGACGCAATATTTGGTGCAGCAGTTGGAAGCGAGGGGTACCCGCTCCCGAAGTTTCAAGACTGCCGTTTAGACGGCTGGCCCTTGCGCCGTACAACTGACCCGAAGGCGACCTGAAGAAGATCTTGGACGAGAATCATCATCTGTGCCTGGGTCGCGAAGTGACAGCCGAATAGACCGTCCTGAACATGGACCGATGAGAGCCATACGAATTCAACAATTCCGATCGAGTCAAAACGCTTCGCAATGCGTGCCTATCGTGCAACCGAGGCTACGGCGCGCCGTACTGAAGGTGTGTAACACACACTGGCGCTTTCAGTTAGCAGCCGTTCTGGCGGGTTCCCGATTGCTCGTGATTGTGGGTTGTGCGCAATCTTGTGCCAGCCTAGAGGTGACACCGGCTGCCCGTATCCTGCCGGGCTCGGGCCCATGGGAATCCTAATCATTTCCGGAGTAGGCTTCGGTACCCTGCCTTACGCGATCCGTCATGACACCGGAAACACAGTCCATGTGACCCGGATGGTTCGGATTGTGCCCCTGGTCACGGAGACGGGCGCTTCCCGCCTTGGTTGGCTCAGGACATGACTGCAGGCCAACGCTAAGAAGCTTTGGGCACGTTCGCTCGAATCCCCAATTCTCCCGTTCGTTTTGATTCCTTCGGCGCTAGCGCGATCAGCAGGACGCCGATGAGCAGCAGCGGGAGCACGCCTCTCGGCAGGTCTTGGCGCGGAATGATGTTGTGTGACGCCTGCCACGCCATCAATCCGCCGTGTGCCAGACTTGACCAAGCGGTGAATGCAATCAAGCTGCGATGCGCCGAGGGGTTAGGCACAGCCAGCAGCAGAAAGACTCCGAGGGTGATATACACCACTCCCAGCATCGCCTCAGCCGGACCCGGCTGCATTCTCAACAACGGGTAAAGACCGGCGACGAAGAGCAGGCCGACCACGACCAGCACGACTCTTAGCACTCGTTCTCGAATCACGGTATCCTCCTTGCACAACGCTGACCTTCGCAGAAGGCCGGCCAACCTTGCCAGTGTCCGGTTACGCGCCACGAACCCCGCCGAGTGCGTGCTTCTGTTGCCAGTTCGGTACCATCCTGCGCCAGCGACGCTTTGTGCATCGAATCCGAACCAGCCAGAAAATCATCACTACCAAAGGCAGAAAACTTAGCCCACACAGCATCTCTCCCGATCACAGCGGTTCTCGAGAATGACGCAAGCGCACCGCGGCGGCGAGAAACGCCACGGAGACCAGTAGTCCGATCCAAAGCCCCGGGCTGGCGAGGTATTCAACCGGGGTGATATGCGTCATGGGGTTGGTGGGAAAGATCCCGGGCCCGGTGGAAGAGGTGGTTGACGCGCTACCGATGAATCGCTCTCCCAACATGGCCGCGAAATGTGAAGTGTGGAAGGCGATCTCTTCTAGGCCGGCAATCGCGACCGGCGGCAATACCGCCCACAAGAATGGCGCACGCCGCGCCCAAGCGGACACCAGCAGCATCCAGCAATAGATGGGTGCAGGCCAGAGCGTATGGGCGGTAAAAAGATGGTAGAGCAGCAGAAGCGACATGCGGAAGAACGATATGCTCTTCCACAGAGCGGCCGCACTCATACCACCGCCCAGCAGGATGGCGCTGCTCAGCAGCAACATGAGGAAGTGCGTGGCGACGCCGATCGCAAAGGTGACCATAGGCACAACTACGAACGGAATGCTCGCCTTGGCCAGCACGGTGGTGAGATCGGAAACTGGCAGCGACTTCCAGAACAGGATGCTGCGGTCGCGCCGCTCGCCGTACAGCGCATCGAGGCAGTAGAAAACACTCACCAGCAGGCCGATCAGCATCATCGAGCCTGACATGATGTCGTACGGCGTGGCAATCACCTCACGGTAGTGCATCAGGTCGAGGGTGGAGAGTCCACGAACCTTGCCGGGCAAACGAATCACGCTGATCAGAAAGCCGACGAGAAACACCGCAGCCGCAGCCAGGGGCGCAATATAGATGAAGCGGTTCTCCCACAGCTCTCGCCGTACCGACCAGTAGAACGGGCGCGTCGCTGAGATCATGGCAGGTGCGATTCCCGGCGAGTCGAAGACTCTGGGCAGGTTGTCGGATGGAGTATTCATCGAGCGGCTCCTTGGGAACTGTGGTTGCCCATGACGGCGACGAACAAATCACTGATGCTGGGCGTGCGCGTCTCACCCAGCACGGCAAGTTGCCTTCGATCCACGCCGTCGAAAAGCAGAATGTTGCGGCCAAGACCCTGGCGCTCGTTGATGGGCTGGAGGGCCCGCGCAGCCGCGACCTGCTCCGGCTTCACCTGCACCTCCGCATAACGCGCCTCGATTTCTTCCATGCTGCAGTTGAGAACGATGCGGCCACGATCGATAAACACGAGGTCGGTGAGCACGTTCTGAATTTCCTCCACCTGGTGCGTTGTCACCACAATGGTTCGGCTGCGATCGAAGTAGTCATTCAGCATGGAGTCGTAGAATTGCTTACGGTAAAGAATGTCCAGGCCGAGCGTCGGTTCGTCGAGCACCAGCAATCTCGCGTCGATGGCCATGACCAGAGCTAGGTGCAGCTGCGCAACCATTCCCTTCGACAGTTCGCGGACTCTGCGGTGGCGCTCGATCGTCGTCTTTGCCAGAAGAGCCTCTGCTTTTGTGCGATCGAATCGGGGATGCACCCCAGCAAGGAACTCGAGAGCCTGCGAGACCCGCATCCAGCGTGGCAATACGGCTACATCGGCGATGAAGCAGACGTCGCGCATCAGACAGTCGCGTTCGGTCCAAGGATCGCGACCGAGCACTCTCAGTTTTCCTTGATAGGGAATAAGCCCAAGAATTGCGTTGAGCGCAGTCGTCTTGCCCGCACCGTTGGGACCCACGAGTCCGAGGATGCGGCCCTCTTCGATCCGCAAATCAATGCCGTCGAGCGCGATGGTGGTGCCGAACGACTTGCGCAGCCCGCGTGCTTCTATGCAAGCCATAGCGTCAGCGCTCCTCCTGTTTTGAATCTTGTTTTCGTTTCTTTCCGTCCAGCAGTTCTTCCGCTTTCAGCCCGAGCCGCTGAATGGTGGCATGGATCCTGGGCCATTCTTCGGCCAGAAATTTCTGGCGTTCGCCCGTGAGCAGCAGATCTCGCGCTCCCTCCCTCACGAACATGCCGAGACCCCGCCGCTTCTCGACCAGTTGCTCGTCGACCAGTTCCTGGTAGCCCTTCAGCACGGTCAACGGATTGACCCGGTAATCGGCCGCAACGTTGCGTACCGACGGCAACGGATCGCCTTCCTTGAGCGCGCCATCCAGTATCATCGCGACCACACGATCGCGAAGCTGGCGGTAGATCGGCTGACTGTCGTTCCATTCGAGATCCATTCCGTATTCCAGATTCCCTTTCCGTGAGGGCATCGGCGATCGCCAGTCGACCGCCGCGCCCCGTCGCAGCCCCTGGCCACAACCGTGACTTCACTTCGCGCGCTGCAGATCGAAATGCGCGTGCACCGGCTTGTCTCCGGGCATCATGTAGGTCCAATCCTCCGTGTGATGGTTGGCGTCGATCACCGTGAACACCGCATGCTGCATGTGCCCGTACTGCGTGCTGCCGGCGACGTCGAGGAAATCGAATTCAATGGTCTTTCCGTCCGGCGAGCTCTTGGCTGCCATGCGCGGCCGGTTCCCGGCATCGCAATAATGCGTCAGGAGCAGGCGGTCGCCGTCCAGATAAAACATCGTTACCGGATGGTCATAACGGGTCGCATCTTCGGGCGTTCCCGCCTCCTGCATCTCATGCACAAGTGCGTTGCCGCGCGATGTGGTGCGCAGTGAGACATGGATTGGTTTATCCGAGGACATGTCGGCTTGCGGTGGAACGACGGTAACTGGACCTTCCCAGTTGCCCGCCAAGGTTTTCATTTGGTCGAACGACTTCTGCGCGTCGGAGTCGGCCAAAGCCGCAGTTGTGAGCAACATCAGAGCAAAGGACAAAACCAGCCGAAGGGATTTCATATTTTGATTCTCCTTGAGAGTTCATCTTCCGGGTCGTGACGCGCCAGCCTGACTTAGCGTAAGGTCCTCGTGGTCGGGTCTGACGTATAGTGTTATAGTTAACTACAACACTAAAGTCAAGCAACATATTGTAATTTTGATTGCAGACGCGTTTTGCAGCCTGAAGGTATTAGTTAAGCTATTGTAAAAATTACTGTTATCTAGCTGACGGGGTGGAACGATGGGTCAACCGATGGGCGTCTTGCGCTCGCGCGAGACGACTATGGGATATACGCTCATCGAAGAAGAGCGCCTACGCGCGGGGGGTGAGGACTTGTTCATTTTCGCCCTGCATTGGCAGGACCAGAGCACGAAGAGATTCCAGGGATTGCTGTCCAACAACTCCGGCCCATCCACCTGCGACATGGATTCCTACTACGACGGGTCTCTCGAGTGGGATGGAAGGCAATTTGTCATCGATCTTGACTTTGCTTGAAACGGTAACAGAATGACGTGGCACGAAGTCTGGACTGACATCACCCCGACCTGGTTCACGCAAACGGCCGACAGGGGGGAAGAGGGAGGCCCCTTGCACAGAGTTCCACCATACATGGGATCAGAGTCTCAGAAAGTGGCTAAGATGGCTCGAAGTAACGGTCGATCCGAGACCTTCATGAACAGATTGTCCAAGCACCGGGTGCTGGTCGCAGGAGTTCTTGCTCCGGTTATGGCGGTTGTTCTGTATGTAGTGGTCTACGGAATACTTACCCAACGCAGCCGCGATCTCGAGGGCGATTGGTTCTTCCGATTGTGCCTGTCAACCCTAGCCATGACCGTACCATTCCTCTTTACAGTGGCCCTTGCCCTCAGCGAGCACCGCCGTCCGAGGATTTCCCGATCGGCAAGAGTAGGCCTCACATTCGCGATCTTATCGCTAGGGCTGGTATGGAAGCCTGTGAGCGACGGCGTTCTCCGCCTCAAGCAGTCCCGCAACCAGGCGATGCGCGGTGTGGCCGCGCCCCTCTTTGAGTCTACGGATCTAACCGGACAAACCCAGCGGCTTAGGCGACCAAAAGGGCAAGGTCGTGCTGGTGAATGTCTGGGCAACCTGGTGCGGCCCCTGCCGGGCGGAGATGCCGAAGCTCGACACCTTGTATGGTATGCGGAAGGCGCAAGGGTTCATTGTCTTTGGATTATCCGACGAGGACATCAACACGCAGCGGAGATACCTGGAACAAGTTCCGGTGAGTTACCCGCTCCTGATTGTGAGTGGAGGGGTGCCCACCTTTTATCGGGACATCGCGCGTTACCCGGCGATGTTTCTCATCGATCGCCAAGGACGGTTGCAACCTGCGCCCACCCCCGATCAGCCCTTCGCGAAGGTTGAGGCAGCGGTAGACACACTGCTCAACAGCAATACTCCTAGCAGGCAATAAACTTACTCGCCTGCTGAGGAGGCTTGCCGCAACGGCTTGATTTTCGCTATCGTCGTATTTGGTGACATGCAGACAACAATCGACGCGGTACACATTCGGCCGCCACTCAGACCGGCTCGGTGCATGGCGGAGCGGTTGTATTGCTATCGATACGCAAGTCAGCGCCCGTGATCACAACAGCTTTGACGCATTCGCCCGACACTCATTGCACGACTAGACATACTTTCGCGTTGTGAGTCACTGTGACCGTTCCGGACGTGAACGTACCCGTTAGGGTCAGGTTGTAAGTGCCTATCGGCGTTTGAGAGCTGCTGCCTCCACCGCACGCTGGCCAGGTAAGTGCCAGTGCTAGTGGGCTGTCGCAAAGTAACCATTACCGATTGTTATGCTTCTAAGTTGGTATGGCGACCGACAG
>DASPTQ010000198.1:0-2565 GCA_035623335.1 Terriglobales bacterium | reverse complement strand
CGGCACAGCGAGGACCCGCGCGATCACCTCGCGCAGCGTGGCCTGCTCATTGTAGACCGGCATGACAACCGACAACTTCATGGGCTAGGGCCACAGTAAAGGCCCCGGGAGGTCGCGTCAAGCGGGACAGCCCTTTTCGGGTGGGCCTTTTCTCAAAACAGAACCGGCCTCGAAATCCTGCGGCCTGGCTAGACCAGCTAGAGCCCGGCAATCAGCCGCTTCCCTTCTCCTCGTCGCGTCCCGACGCCGAAAAAACGATGGCCGGATGGAAAAGCGTGCCGGCAACGCGCGTTGCGATCGCCAGGAGATCGGCTTGTCCACAGAAGACTTTGATTTGGCGGGCGCGAGAGAGGTCGGGAAGGTTGACCGTGCGGCCGCTGCGGATGCGCGCAGCAGTGAGCTCGTCGGTTGTGACGCAGGGTAGCTCAGGCAGGAGTTTACGGGGATGAATAAATAGCGATTCCGCTGTAGAGGGGGCCGCTACGGTTGTAGTTGCGGGAATACCAGGTCCGCCCGCCCCAGTTCCCTCCGGGATCGCTCGTCTCCCGTTGGATTCACACCGCTGGGCGAGCTCATCCAGAGTGTGCGCCTCAGCGAGCGTGAACTCCGCAACGGCAGTGCGGCGCAGCGACTCGAGATGTGCCCCGCAGCCGAGGCGCTGCCCCATTTCGTGGGCCACCGAGCGCAGATAGGTCCCAGAGGCGACCCGAGCCGTGAACCGGACGCGGTCTCGTTCGACTGCCAGGATGTGGAATTCCTTGATCTCGACTTGTACGGGCTTGAGCACAACGTCTTTCTGCCTGCGCGCCAGCTTGTAGGCGGGCACGCCGTGGATCTTCTTGGCCGAAAACGGCGGCGGGGTCTGCTCGATGAGTCCGCGAAATTGCGCTGCCAGGGCTTCGATATCCTCGGTTCGCAAACTGACCTCTTGCGCAGTGCCGACGGGTTCGCCCTCGGCGTCGTAGGTATCTGTGGCAAAGCCGAAACGGATGGTGCCTTCGTAGGTTTTTGCGGCTTTCGTGTAGAACTGCGCCAGGCGCGTAAAGTTGCCGATGACCAGCGGCAGGACCCCGGTGGCCATAGGATCGAGCGTGCCAAGATGGCCGACGGAACGCTGGCCCAGGATGCGCCGGACACGGTTGACCACGTCGTGCGAGGTGAAGCCGGCCGGCTTGTCGATGATAACGACGCCGTTCATGTAGGATTGGGTAACTGCGTAACCGGGCAGCCGGAAAACTGCACAGCGAGTATCCGGTTACCAAGTTACCAAATCTCGCATGCTCCCGATCAAAGACGACCAGCCACGTTACAGCACGCCCTACATCAACAGCTTCCTGATTGGGCTGAATGTCCTGGTCTTTCTTTTCGAGGCCACACTTGGTCCCTCGGACCTGAAAACCCTGATTCATCAATTTGCGGTCATTCCCTCGCACGTAGGGGCGTTTCTTGCGGGATCACCGCGCTATCCGCTGCCGGCCATCATAGTTCCCTTCTTCACCTCCATGTTTCTGCATGGCTCGTGGATGCACGTGCTGGGCAACATGTGGTTCCTGTACATCTTCGGGGACAACGTTGAAGATTATCTCGGGCACTTTACCTACCTCATTTTCTACCTGCTGGCGGGGCTGTTCGCCATGGGGGTGCAAACGGCGGTGGATCTGCACTCCACCATACCCACGCTTGGAGCAAGTGGCGCAATTGCAGGCGTGATGGGAGCGTATCTGATCCTCTATCCGAAGGCTCGCGTGCTTACCTGGTTCCCCCTGATTTTCTTCTTTTACCTGCCGGCCTGGGTCATGCTGGGTTACTGGTTCGTGCTGCAATTTTTTAGCGGGGCGGCCACTGCCCTTACTTACGAGGGAAAGAGCACCGGGGGAGTTGCATTTTGGGCGCACGTAGCGGGGTTCATCGCCGGCGCGGTGATGATCAAGATCTTCCCGGAGCGTGGGAGAAGGTCACCCTACGCCTACCGGTAGTGATGATGAAGTCAAAATCCCCACCCTACCAAAATCGGGTAGGGTGGGGCACCCTCCAGGTTCTCGATTCGGCGCTCACTTCTTCTGGCGCGACTCCGGCGGCACCAGTCCGGCCAGTCGGTAGTAGCCTACCAGTTGGCCGTAATGCTCTCCCGAGTGCTCGATGATGCCGTACGCCATGTCGTAAACCCGCGTTTGCTGATGGGCGAAAGGATCGACCACGAGATCGTTCATTCCCTTGTCGCCCTTGGCTTTGATCGCGGCGGCACCGTCGGCAAACGACTTCTTGACGAACGCAACCACGTCCGCCTTGCTCGTGTATTTCGGATTCTCGTCGACCGGGCTCTTGCTGCCGGTGAGGAGATTCGTGAAGTAGTAGTTGGCACCGGCGGCGTGCAACAACTGCTGGGCGAAAGTGCGCTGGGCCGGTGTGGGCTTCATCTCATACTTGTCTTCGGGGAAATCCTCGGCCATGTCGATCAGTTTTCGCCCAATATCATTCCAGCTGTCGAGCACGACCTTCGAAGGGCTGTCGGCGGGTTTGACCGGAGTGTCTTTCTTGGCGTCCTGCGCGCAGGCGGGCAGCGCC
>DASPTQ010000197.1:0-12655 GCA_035623335.1 Terriglobales bacterium | reverse complement strand
GACGTGCTGTCGGATCTGGTGGCCCGTCACCCCGATCTGCGCCGGCATCTCTACACCGAGGATGGCAAGCTTCGGGCGTTCGTCAATATTTACCTGAACGACGAGGACATCCGCTACCTCAAGAGAGAAGCCACGGCAGTCACCGACAGTGATACGATTTCGATTGTTCCTTCAGTTGCCGGGGGCTCACTTCGATGAACCAGAATCGGATCGCTGGTTTTCGATTGGCAAGCCTTCCACATGGCCTCGATGCTTCATCCGGATCGACCTGTCACGGCTAGAATCATCCCGCAAGCTGAATGCTGCATGGGAGCATTAAACAACTGAGGTTTTCTATGGTCACCGTTTCTCCACCCAAACCCGAAACTGCCACGCTAAACAATGACGAAATTCTTCGTTACTCGCGGCATTTGATCATGCCCGAGGTGGGCATGGAGGGCCAGCAGAAGCTCAAGGCCGCTCGTGTGCTTTTGATCGGCGCCGGCGGCCTGGGATCACCCCTGGCACTGTACCTGGCGGCAGCCGGCGTGGGCACGCTCGGCATGGTCGACTTCGATGTGGTCGATTACACCAATCTGCAGCGCCAGATTCTTCACGCTACCGCCGATGTAGGGCGCAAGAAGCTGGAATCGGCGCGCGACAAACTAAAGGCGATCAATCCCTTTGTTGAGGTGCGCCCGTTTGAAACCAGGCTCACCAGCCAAAACGCTCTTGAGCTGTTTCAGGGCTTTGATATCGTGGCCGACGGCACCGACAACTTCCCTACCCGCTATCTGGTCAACGATGCCTGCGTACTGACCGGCAAGCCCAACGTTTACGGGTCGATCTTTCGCTTTGAGGGCCAGGCCAGCGTGTTTGCCGCCGAAAATGGTCCCTGCTATCGCTGTTTGTATCCCGAGCCGCCCCCGCCGGGTCTGGTTCCTTCCTGCGCCGAAGGCGGGGTTCTCGGCATCTTGCCCGGGCTGCTCGGGGTCATTCAGGCGACCGAAGTCATCAAGTTGATCCTCGGGGCCGGCGATCCGCTCATCGGGCGTTTGTTGCTGGTCGACGCGCTGGGGATGAAATTCCGCGAGCTTAAATTGCGCAAGAATCCCGATTGCCCCGCTTGCGGCACCCATCCCACCCTGACCGGGCTTATCGACTACAATCAGTTTTGCGGAATTCGCGGAGAGGAGAGCCAACCTGTGGAAGCCGGCATCCCGGAAATCGAGGTCGAAGAATTAAAGCGCCGTTTGGATAGCGGGGAGGACCTGTTTATCCTCGACGTGCGCGAGCCGCACGAGTATCAGATTGCCAACCTCGGTGGACATCTTATCCCGCTCAACGAGCTGCCCAAGCGGATTCACGAACTCGACTCCAGCCGTGAGATCGTGGCCCACTGCAAAATGGGTGGCCGCAGCGCCAAAGCCGTTCGTTTCCTGCGTCAGGCTGGATTTGAGAAGATCCACAATCTCAAGGGTGGCATCACGGCTTGGTCGGAGCGCATCGATCCGAAGATACCCAAGTACTGAGTTCGTGCCCGAGAAAAAAACTGGGGGAGCGTAGCGCTCCCCTCTTTGCTCGATGCTTACTTCGAAGCGCCACCGGCCTCGCTGGTAGCTTCCTCTCCGCCGATCACGAACACATACTTCTTGCCCGCAAGGCGGACTTCAGACAACGATCGGCTGCCATCGCCGTTGCCCGTGACGACCGCTGCATTCGATGCGGGCGACTTGTTGACGTCGACCCGCCGGGCAGGAGTCGTGGCTACAACCTTTTTGCCTTTGAGGATGTTCAGTTGCACGTTGGGACCCGTACCTTCCCAGTTCAGCGAGTACTCGCCGGCGGGGATAACTTTCCCATTGATGGTCACATCACTCATGGTGGTGAGCGAACCCTTATTCGCGTCACTGGCTGCGAACGCGCTGGTCGCCAGTAGCAATGCCAATCCCAGCAATAAACCCTTAGTAACCTTTGCGAACTTCATATGGTCTCCCTTTTCCTCCCGAATTGCGTCGGGAATCGGCTCTGGGCGGCTCCCACCCCGGCAAAAAGACTTGCGTTTCCCTGCCGAAGGCCTACAATCATGCCGCGGGGCTATTAAGAAAGCGTTTCGGGCCGCAGGCCTATCCGCTGTCTCGATAGGGATTGGACTCACCAGGGCCGCCAAACCGAAAGTGAGTTCAATCCCTCAGCCCCTGAAACCAAAAGCTAGGCAAGATGGCTGGTTTGCCGAGCTTTTGCCAACGTCATCAGATACGTTGTGGCACGCTTAGAAGTTCCTTTTCCTCCGAATCCACAGTCACCGCGTTGGACGGGCGGTCGATGCCGTTGTTAGCAACTTCCCTGTGTAACAAGGTGTAACCTTTTGTGAACCCTTGCGCACAATTGTGAACGTCACAAAGAGGTCGAATTTGTTGCCTATCGGGCATTCCCGGGATTGCTTGTTGCATGAATGTGGCCATCAGAGACCATGAGAGACGGATATAACGTCTTGGATGACAGTAGCGTCCGGGAAGTTCCCAAATGAATGCTGTCCGCAGCTGGGATGGAGGCGTGCGAAAGCGGACAGCGGAGAGGTTCCCACAACACCCATAGACACACTGTCAACCACTGATTGTGAGTTCGAGCAGAACCGCTCGGCTTAGGGCTTGGCCGGAGTAGCGGGGTTGCCCGCATTGTGGTTGGGAAGCTTCGGGGTCAATTTCCGGATAAGAAATTCTTGCAACAGATTGGTGGCGGCGCTGGCGCCGATCCCGATGGCCGCATTCTCGAAGGTTAATTCCGCTCCATCACGATCTTGAGGGGGATAGTAGAGGTTCGAAATCGCACCCGACGCCAGGCTGCCGAGGATATTCGAGTAATTGACCTGCCAGCGTCCATTGTCGCCCTTGCAAATCACGGCCATGGCCAGCGCGTAGCGAATCCGTGAGGGGACGCTACCGGTTCCCTTGTAGAAATAGCGCGGATCCTGCTTCAGAAGCGAGGGCAAGATGGCGCCCCCGATGAACGTCCCCGAAACCGTATCGGCATAGCCGGCGCCGTAGCGCTTGGCATAACCCTCGAAGCCTTGCCCGTATCCGGCGAAGTGATTTTGCGCCTGCTGCACTCCGGCGCCGGCCGCCACCAGCCCGAAGGTAACCGGATCCACCACGGTCTTCCAGGCCAGCCTGAACTTCTGTTTCGAGTTGAGGGGAGCCGCATCGGGGATGTAGCTGACATAGAAATTGGGAACGATGCCAAGCACCCGCTGCTTCTCCTGCAGTTTGATCTGCTCTTCCGCCACTTCGGTCGGTGTGAGTCCGACCACAACGTCGGTGTACGAGGCGGAAACTTTCAACGCAATCTCGGGCACCATTTCGATCTGCCCTGGATGCAGGGTTCCGGAGAAGGTTTGCGGGGCAAAGCCCGTCCATGTGATCGAGAGCTGGAAAGGACCGGGGGCGATGTTCGGAAAGCAGAACTGCCCATCCTCTCCCGATACAACCTCTGGCTGGGAGGATGAATTTTCTCGCGTAAGCTTCACCTGGGCCCCGGCGACGAGCGCTCCACTCTCATCAACGATCCTTCCTCGAACGCTTCCCGACGATTGCGGATCGGGCAGTACGTCGCAGGCTGACGCTCCTCCCCGCCGTTGCGGATCGGGCGGCGACGTTGGAGCAGGGGTCTGTGCCCAGCCGGATGGCGCTCCGCCCAAACTGACAAAGACCAGGACGATGAGGCCAGACTTGAATCGGAAGGCCATAAATTACATCACTTTAACTTCTTCCCCACCTTGCGTCCAAATCACCAAAGTTGATCTCTTTAGGTGACGCCTGATCTTCGAATCGACAAACTTTGGTTGTAGCACCCGCCGTCTTCCACCGCTACTGCCAACAAAGACAGGCATCCTCCTGTTTTTGGATGCCAGGTCTGCGATTGGCGGGGTGCGAGTATTCAAAAACTCCCCGTTCGTCCGATTACCGTCCGAATTACCAAGTTACTGGCGAGACGGCCGGCAAGTTACCGTAGGTAGCTTGCTTCGAAGTTGATACTATGCGGTCGTTCGACTCCGGCGGCGACTTACCACCGTCGCAGTGCGAACGATCGTCGAAGACGAAGTGGGGATGCTGGTTAGGCCGCCAAGGCTGAACCCGTGACCACCGGACACTACCCCGACGGAAGTAGAAACAAAGGCGTCACGCTGGGAAGAACGAAGGACTGCCCACGAGACGACAGCCGGCGAACCCCGCCGCTCAGCCGCTTACTGGTTTGTCGCATGGTTCGCCCTTCCCGGTGTAAGTTTTGACGATACTTCTAGACAGGCACCATCTCGGCCGCGGTCCATTCCCGAGAGTAGTCCGACTTTCCTGTCGCTACTCCTCGGCGCTCGTGCGCTGCGCAAGAGTTTGATTGAATCCGCGATAGTAGCCTTCGCGAAAAGCTGCGCGGTCCTCGTCCTTGACCCAACGTCCGACCGCAACCCGAGGTTCCTCGCCATTTTTGGCGGCCAGTTTTCCCAGATGCAAGCCGTCGCGAAATGCCCCGTTGGTTGCCATCAGGGCGCTATCATCGGAATTGAGCGATCGCGTGCGCATCGCACTTTGCACCATGGCTGCCGAGCCGACGCTAAGCACGATTATAAGCACATAGAGACTAATTTTTTTCATTGTTCTTCACCTTTGCTTGTGAAATGTCTGACTTGCTCGATTGGACGCCAAGCTACGCGCCCTCGGCGTAAGAAGTCGGTAAGCTGGTCGTAAACTCTGCCGGGAAGCGAAATCAGCCCGACGGGAACCAGCGAAACCGACCTAGGAATTCAGAAATGAATGGCTTCGGGGCAGATAACCGCCCTACGATGGCTTCGCAAGCTAAGGTTGCTTTACACGGAATTTACATTGCCCGATCGGCGGGTGACCTAAACTATAAGTGGCGGTTGAAGACCCGCGAAAATAATCGGCCCGGCCACTCAGAATGCCCACCAAAGCAGATGGCCGTCACGGGAATATGCGGCTCATGGCATTGTGAAACATCCCTTTAAGAATGTTCGCTGGTACGTTCTGCTACTCGGGTTGGCCGCTGCTCTCATCATCCTGGCCGTGTTGCAGTACCGCTCCACCCGCCAGCTGAGCGACGCTACCTCCGACCAAATGCGCGCGACGCTCGGAGCTTCCCTGATGGATTTACGATGGGGGCTCGAGAACGAACTCGCCGCGATCAGCCGTGATCTCCAACCCTCGCCCGAAGACCGGCGTCAGGACGAGTTACAGCAGCTGGCTGGAGGATTTGCCGAGTGGCAGCGAACGGCGGCTCACCCCGCCTTGGTGACCGACCTCTTTCTCTGGCGATCTGCGGGAGAAGACTCCAAAGTCCTGCGACTGGATACGGCCGGTGGCGAATTCCTGCCCGTCGAGTGGCCTTCCCAACTGGCAGGCTTGCGCACCGTACTGCAGGCAATGTCGGCGAATGTCACGGGAAACCCGAACCCGCCTCCTCCGGGAGTGGAACCCTTTCCCCGACCTTCCCAGCCGCCGCAGTTTCGCCGAGCGTCGCCATGGTTGATCGACCAAGAGGTTCCGGCACTGGTGCACATGAGTGTCGAGGCCGGTTCGGCTTCCACCCCGCCGAAGCCAACCTGGGTCATCGTTTCCCTCGCTCAGGACGTGCTGGCGAAGCAGATTTTCCCCGAACTCGTGCAACGTTATTTCAGTGGAAGCCGCGGCTTGGACTACCGGGTTGCGGTTCTGGGCGACACCGAGAGCCAGCTGCCCATTTACGCGTCGGAAGCCGGACTTCTCGGACGAGAGGCCCGGTTTGTTCCGGATGCAGGCCTGAACTTGTTTGGTCCTCCGTCCATTTCCCTGCTGCAGGTGACCGGGCCGAGGCCTGGGGTGTCTCGAGCCAGGACCGGTAATGTGGTTCAATTCTCTCCCCCCGGACGGCCACTCGACTCTGGTTCTCCGGGGCCTCCTCCCGGCGAGCACCGAGATCCCTTCATGCTCGAAGCGATTCGCCACAGCCCGGACGAACTCGACTGGGTGGTGGTTGCTCAACACCGCAAAGGTTCGCTCGAAGCGGCAGTCTCCTCCATTTTCTATCGCAACCTGGCGATCAACTTCGGCGTACTGCTGATCTTGGCGCTGACCACCCTTTTGATCATTGTCACCAGCGCCCGGGCGCGACGCTTGGGGCAGCTCCAGGTGGAGTTCGTGGCCGGGGTGTCCCATGAATTGCGTACTCCGCTCACCGGCATCGTCGCCGCAGCGCAGAACATCCATGACGGGTTGGTCGAGAGCAAAGAGCAGCTGACGCGCTACGCTGGCGCCATTCTGAATCAGGCTCACCAGTTGAGCGATCTGATCGAGCAGATTCTGATGTTCTCGGCGGTCGAGAAAGGACGCCAGCGATATCACCTCCAGCCTACGGATGTGGCGCAGGTCGTCGATGCCAGCCTGAAGCATACGGAAAGCTTGATTCGCTCGGCGGGCATCACCGTGGAACGGGCCCTCGAGCCGGATTTGCCGCAGGTGAATGCCGACTTTCAAGCCCTGTCGCGCTGCCTGGAAAATCTCATTACCAATGCCATCAAGTATGGAGGCGACGAGCGTTGGATTGGGGTGCGCGCTTTCGCTGCTGTTTCTCGGCAGCAGGAGAAGGAGGTTTGTATCTCGGTCGAAGACCGTGGCATTGGAATCGATTCTCGAGATTTGAAGGAGATCTTCGAGCCCTTCTATCGAAGTCCAGCCGTCACTGCCGCGCAAATCCACGGGAATGGCCTGGGATTGCCGCTGGCAGCCAGAATCGCGGAGGCCATGGGGGGCCACCTGCGCGTCCGGAGTGCGCCAGGAAAGGGAAGCTCGTTTACGGTACACTTACCCGTCCCCGAAGCAGCCGCTCGAAGCCAGGGAGTGGTAATCGCTTCCAGCGTGAATTCTGGTTCGTGACGGCCGCATGCATGAACGACAAAATCCTTATCGTCGAAGATGACGAGGTCATTCGCATGACCCTCGGAGACCGTTTGCGCAGCGAGGGTTATGCCGTCGACTTTGCTCCGGACGGGGAGGAGGGGGTTCGAAAAGCCACCGCGAACCACCGCGATCTCATCATTTTGGACATCATGTTGCCGCGGAAGAATGGCTTCGATGTTTGCCGGGACATACGCATGGCTGGTGTGGTTACACCGATCCTGATGCTGACGGCCCGCGGCCAGACCATCGACAAGGTTCTGGGATTGAAGATCGGTGCCGACGATTATCTGACCAAGCCATTCGATGCCATGGAACTCGTGGCCCGGGTCGAAGCGCTCTTGCGACGTACCAAAGCACCGGCCGCCGCCGGGATCCACAAGTTGGGTCCGGTCGAAGTAGACCTGCGCGGAACCACGGTGTCGCGCGGCGGCAAAATCGTCCCGCTTTCAGCCCGGGAATTTCAACTTCTGCGCTACCTGATTGAACACCGTGGCACGACCCTGTCGCGTGACGTGTTGCTCAAGGAAGTATGGTCCTACAGTTCCGACGCTTTCACCCGAACCGTCGATGTACACGTGGCGAGCTTGCGCCAAAAGCTCGAAAAAGACCCCAAGCACCCGTCCTTGATCATCACCGTCCCCGGACTCGGATATAAGTTGGTTTCCTGAGCATCGAGCTCGCACGCGGGGGAATAAGGCGGTCTCACAGACCCGGCAGACTGAGGAATGCCTGTTCGCTTCCGGACAGCAAGGGTCGGCCCTGGACACCTTTAGGCGTTTTGGCCTAAGAGCGGTGGTCTCTTGTCCTTTGCCATCAAGGGATTATGGTTTCCTGGATTGGCAAGTGTCTTGCCGTGACGAGAACCGCTCGGAGGGTGAGGTGTACCGTTTGGTCGCCGGCCGTCTGAGCAGGAGGACGAACCCGAGATGGGCGGACTAGCACAAGATCTTGGTTATGCGCTGCGCCAGTTGCGCAAGAGTCCCGGGTTCACGGCCTTGGTGCTGGGGACGTTGGCGCTCGGCATTGGTGTGAGCACGGCGATGTTCGGCGTGATGAATGCGATTCTATTGCGGCCGCTGCCCTTCCGAGAATCCGATCGGCTGGTTAGAGTCTTATCGACGCAAAATGGAACCGTGGCCGGACCTTCTCCGCTGGACGTTCGGGACTTCGCCGCCACCAGTCACACTTTCGAAAAGATGGTGGTATTTGACGCCTGGCGAAAGAACGTTAGCCTGGCGAACGGATCGACGGAGCCAGAACAGCGCCCCGTCGGATTAGTTCCTGCCGGCTATTTCGAAGTTTTGGACATCAAGCCGCTGCTCGGCCGCCTATTCACGGACCAGGAGCAGCGCTGGGGAAGTCAATTCGAAGCGATCATCAGCTATGCCTTTTGGCAGAAGAAATTTCAGGGCGATCGGTCGGTGCTGGGCAAATCGATCCGCATTAATGATGAGCCCTACACCATCATCGGCGTGATGCCGCCGGGTCTTCCGAATTGGTGGTTCAACGGGCCGCACGGGGAGATCGACTTGTGGACTCCGTTCACGCCGTACCCCACGGTCTGGGATGAAACCTCGCGAGGCAACCGGGATTTTAGCTCGATCGGCCGGCTCAAGGAAGGAGTGAGCCTTGAGCAAGCGCAGGCAGACCTCGAACGAATCGCCGACAACCTCGCCACCCGCTATCCACTCGATCATGGAGTGCGTGTCCTGCTTCGTCCCCTGCAGGAAGATCAGTCCGGCAGCCTGCGCCCCGTAGTGCTGCTTCTGATGGGGGCGGTCATCCTCATCCTTCTTATGGCGTGTTCGAACATCGCCAACCTGCTGCTCGCGAGAAATTCTGGGCGCACTCGCGAAATTGCGGTGCGAGTGGCCATCGGTGCGGCAAAGTGGGCACTGATTCGGCAATTCGCCATCGAAAACCTGAGTCTTGGACTGCTCGGAGGAGCGATCGGCTGCGCCCTGGCTTATGGCGGCTGCGCGCTGATCGTGCGATTCCATCCCGGCCGGCTTCCGCAACTGGCTGCCGTTGACATCGATCTGCGCGTATTGGCCTTTGGATTCGCGATCTCCGTTCTTAGCAGCCTTCTTTTCGGGACGCTTCCAGCCTGGCTGGGTCTGCAGGTGAATCCGTCGGAGGCTTTCAAAGAAGGGGGACGGACCACCACGTCGACGGGCCGAAAGCGGCTGGGTCGTCTGTTTGTTGCC
This sequence comes from Terriglobales bacterium, assembly GCA_035623335.1. Lineage (GTDB taxonomy): Bacteria > Acidobacteriota > Terriglobia > Terriglobales > Acidobacteriaceae > JAFAGX01. Next base: position 3,522 of record DASPTQ010000197.1, on the reverse strand, counting down.
AGCGAGATGGCGCTCGCGGTGATGCTTTTGGTGGGCACCGGACTCTTGACCAGAAGCTTGCTGCGTTTAGAAAACCAGCAGCCGGGCTTTCGCGTCGACCACCTGCTGCGAACCCATCTTTTTCTACCCTCGGTCCGCTATCCGAATCCAGCGAGCATCACCCGCTTTTGCCAAGAGTATGCGGCGCGCGTGCGCCAGCTGCCGGGCGTGAGCCACGCCGTCATCAGCGCCGCGTATCCGCCCGACGACCAGTGGATGCAGCCCTTCACCATTGCCGGGCGCCCGGTATCGCGCCTCGAAGATTTGCCTGCGGCGACCTTTAACGTGACCGATTCACACTATCTCGACACGCTGGCGATTCCCTTGCTGAAGGGCCGCGACTTCTCCGAGGCGGATACCGAGGCCAGTCTGCCGGTGGCGCTGATTAACCGTACCTTCGCCAACCTGTACTTCCCGGGAGAGGATCCGATCGGCAAGCAGATTCAGCTGGGGATGCCTCAACCGATGGTTGCGTCGACCGCGCCCAAGCTGCGATTCACGATTGTTGGCGTGATGGGCGATGCCATGAACCGCGGCCTGGCCCTTCCCCCTGCGCCCCAGCTCACGACGCTCTACCGCCAGACTCCGGACCTGAATTACGGTTTCAAGAATCTGATTGTCCGGACCTCGCTCGATCCGCTGCAACTGGCGCCTTCCATCCGTCAGCAACTGCACCGTCTGGATGCCGATCTGCCGTTTGCGGAAGTTTCGAGCATGGATGAGATCATGCAGCAGCAGACCTCCGACCGGCGTTATACCACCGGCCTGCTGATCCTGTTCGCGGCCTTTGGCCTCGGGCTCGCTGCCATCGGAGTCTATGGCGTAGTCTCCTATGTGGTGGTTCAGCGTACGAGTGAAATCGGCCTGCGAATGGCCTTGGGAGCGCAGCGCCCGAAAATCCTTTGGCTGATTCTGAAGCAGGGTCTGGATATGGCTGCGGTGGGCACTGCGGTCGGCCTGGCGGGTGCATGGGCTCTGCGAACAACCGTTGCCGAACTCGTATTCGGCATCTCTCCCGCGGATCCGGCCACATTTGTGGCTGCCGCTTGTGTTCTGATCAGCTTGGCGGCGTTTGCGAGTTTGCTGCCGGCACGTCGCGCGACCAAGGTCGATCCGATGGTGGCGCTTCGATACGAGTAACCGCTGACCCCAGGCGCAGCCCTCGCTCGAACCTGGTTTGCTAAGGCTGTTCCAGGGCGAGTTGGCTTTCCCGGGCCTCGTCCCAAATGCGCGCACACCGTACATCTCGCGAAGTAAAAGGCCTCCTGTTCCGGCGTCGATTGGCCAAAGAAGCCTGGTTCGAACAGGAAACAACAAGACGGCAGGGCAAAATTAGCATGCCCTGCCCGGCAACTTCTAGCGAAACCCCATTCCTGGCGGTCCCGGGGGTCCTCCCGGCAGGTCGAACGGGGCCAGGCGCTCGCTTTCCAGGTCGGATAGCTTGCTCTGCTGCTCTGGTGTCAGTATCTGGTAGAAGGCAGCATCGGCCTTGGCTCGGATCGCGGTGCTCCGAGCCATCGACTGCCCCAGCGCGGCGGAGACATGATCGATGGTCGAAGCGTCATTATTCTTTGCCGCGGCTCGCAACGCTTCCCTCGCCTTCCTCTCGGCTTCAAGCCAGGTTTGTTCGGCCTTGGCAGCGTTGGCATAGATCTCGTTCGCCTGCTCCTGCTGCACGGAAGTCAGGTTCAGCAAGGCGGTTAGTGTCTTGACCTGATGATGGGCCATTTCCCCGGCACTGGGTGGCGCAGGTGTTTGGGCCGACAGGGGAAGGCTGATCATGGCGGCCACAATAGCGGTGACTAGGTATTTCATTAATCCTCCATAGAATCGTTGACTTCGAGCTTTAGACAAGGTGTCGTGATCTGCTGCGGCGGAGGCTGGCCAATGCTTGGCCAATCCGACCGCGGGTCGAGCGTCGCCGGGTAGCTATACAGTGCCTCGAGAACCGGCAAGAATTCTTCCCGCAAGCGTGACTGATGGAGGAGTGCGCTGAAGGACAAAATCAGGCTTGGCGCGCCGAGCGGAGTCGAATCGGCCGCCGAAATACCAATCAGCTTGGTGTCCACGGCGGACAGGACGATGGCTGCCACCGCCAGATCGGCGGACGGCATCTCGAGCTCCATCAGAACCACATCCGGTCGAAGACGTACCGCCAGCTGGATGGTCTCTTCAAAGTTCCTGGCCCGTCCGACCAGATCTAGGATCTCCTCAAATTCGAGCAGGACCGAGACCGTGTCCAGGCATCTGGCGGATCCATCCGCTACGAGCACGCTCAGTCTTGGCGCTTCAGGTTCCAACACTAAATTTTGGCGGGGCTCACTGGCCACCTCTACGGTCCGCATGCGATTCCTCCTTGGTTGTACTTCAGGAACCTTAAACAAAGTGCACAGCGATTTGGGTAAAGAGTTTGCGAATTCGTTGTAAAAATTGTGTTAACTGCGTCGGCACTTCCATCGGGAGCACGGGTTCAATCCTCTTGCAACGAACAGCTTCCCATCTAAAAAATCGGCTCCCTCACGGGGAGAAGTGAAGGAGCCGGACCAGAGCACTATCGGAACGGCACTACCGTACTCGGTAGCAGACCACCGCCCGAAGCGCCTGTGGACATCGACGGGGTTTGAGAGGCACGAACAACATGAATGTCCTCAAGCACCGCGGCGACCTTCGACCTGGTGCCGAGCACGCTGGTCGTGCTCAGCGACTGGGTTCGTTGAGAAGCGCTGCTCGCTGATCTACCAGTGCTGCTTGAGCTCGTTGAGGTGCACGAGCCGCTGGTTGCGTTTGTGGTGGTGCTGGTGGTTGCGCGGCTGTTCGCCCTTTGCGCGAACATCAGCTTTGCCATCAGCATCACCAGGAGAATTGAGAGTATGGTCTTTTTCAAAGCACCTCCATTGCCGGTTTCGCGGGGCCTTCGTGAAGGGCGCCGAATCGAGGCCCCGCCGATTTTGCAGTGCTTTTACCAGCGCCGCTCGGACCCGCTCTGCCCTTGGCCTTGGTTTCCTCCTCGCCAACCGACAGCGAGTCCTCATCGCCTTGTCGCCAACAGCGTACTTCTCCGCTGAACATGGCTGGGTAATTTCTCGGTAAGAGGCATGTAAGGCCTTTGTAAACTGGTTCATCGAGATTTCCGGGACCATCTGTCTCCTCAATTCATCTTTATGCTTTGCCCGAAACGATGGGCACGTCGGGGCCGGCATGTACGACGATGAGCTGCTGAAGCGCTTTCAGTTGGAACGGCAGTCGCTGGCGGTAACGGATCATCCCTCGATTGCAAAGGTCTTTGACGCCGGAGCTACGTCCGAAGGCCAGCCCTACTTTGTTATGGAGTATGTCGCTGGCGCCCCCATCACCGAGTACTGCGACCAGAAGAAGTTGAGGATCCCTGAGCGCCTCGAATTATTCATCAAGGTCTGCGAAGGCGTACAGCACGCCCATCAGAAAGCCATCATTCACCGCGACCTGAAACCCGCAAACATCCTG
>DASPTQ010000196.1:0-2963 GCA_035623335.1 Terriglobales bacterium | reverse complement strand
CTTCGACCCTGTTGAAGCAGAAAGAGGTTCCCGGGGGATACGATCGGACACGCTATCAGGTGGAGCGCCTCAGCGCCACGGCCTCCGACGGGGTCAAGGTACCGATTTCACTTGTACATCTAAAAGGCGCCAAATTGGACGGCCATGGCGCGGCCTATCTCTATGCCTACGGATCCTATGGTGCGCCGATGGATGTCGATTTCGATTCCACCATCTTCAGCATGGTAGATCGGGGCGTGGTCTATGCAATCGCGCATATCCGCGGGGGCGGTGAGATGGGCAAGGCGTGGCACGATGACGGCCGGATGATGCACAAGAAGAATACGTTCACCGATTTCATCACCTGCGCTGAATACCTGGTAGCGCAAGGCTACGCATCGAAAGACCGTTTGACCATCGAAGGAGACAGTGCCGGCGGTTTGCTCATGGGAGCAGTCCTTAACATGCGCCCCGACTTGTTTCATGCTGCAATCGTCGGAGTTCCGTTTGTCGACGTCATTAACACCATGCTCGACGGATCGATCCCGCTGACCGTGCCCGAATTTGAAGAGTGGGGGAATCCCAAGGAACAGACGGCGTTCGATTACATGATCTCGTATTCTCCCTACGACAACCTCGCGACCAAAGCCTATCCCAACATGTTGGTGAGGACATCCTTCAATGACAGTCAAGTGATGTACTGGGAGCCGGCCAAATATGTGGCCAAGATGCGAGCCCTGCGAACCGACCACAACATTTTGATGCTCAAAACCAATATGCAGCCGGCGGGGCACGGTGGGGCTTCGGGCCGGTATGATCGGATCCGGGACGATGCGTTTGACTATGCGTTCCTGCTGACGCAGATGGGAATCCAGAATTGACCGATTCCCTTTCTTTGTGGCGGCCATGCACCAAAATCCTGTGCTTCCTGATAATCACCCAGTAAACTCGGGTCACTTTTCGGGAGGTATTTCCGATGAAGACGGAGCGGGACAGAGGTTCCTCGGTGCGTGGCGATGTCAGGTCGAGGCGAGCAACCATGAAGATGTTGGATCTTATCCTGTTCGTGGTCCCGCTGATGAGTATCTGCGGCGTTGCGCGCGCGTCGTCGTACCAATACCAGCGTTTGGGCAATCCGCAGGACGTCCAGACCAAGGCCACGGCTGGCATTGCCATGATGGGTGGGGGCGGGGACCTGGATGAGGCGTTCCGATGGCTCTGTCGCAAAGGCAATGGCGGTGACTTCCTTATTCTGCGCGCAACAGGTGACGACGCCTACAACTCTTATGTGCAGGGTCTGTGCAAGATGAACTCTGTGGCAACCCTGATCATTCCTGACCGGCAATCGGCGGAAGATCCAGCCGTGGCGGAGATTATCCGTAATGCTGAGGTGGTGTTCATCTCGGGCGGAGATCAGTCGAATTACGTCCGTGGGTGGCAGGGAACGGCGGTGGAAGATGCAATCAATACCCATGTTGCCGCGGGCAAGCCGGTTGGGGGCACGAGCGCGGGACTGGCAGTGCTGGGAGAGTTCGTCTATGGCTCTCTGAGGGACAAGCCGGATGACAAGAACCTGGCTAGCGAGCAGGTTTTGGCCAATCCTTATTTTGAGAGGGTCACACTGGTACGTAACTTCTTGAAGGTTCCGCATCTTGAAAACCTGCTGACGGATTCGCATTTTGCGACGCGGGACCGAATGGGGCGCTCGCTGGGATTTCTTGCTCGCATCATCGAGGATGGCTGGTCGGAGACGCCGCGCGAAGTAGCCATCGACGAAAGATCCGCGGTGCTGGTGGATGCGGATGGAATGGCGCAGGTGGTGGGAGGTGGGAAGGGAGCGTATTTCCTGCGCCCGTCCCAGGCACCGACCGTATGCAGCAAGAATGTGCCTCTCACATTCCAGAACGTGACTGTGCATCGGATTGAAAGCGGCGGGTCCTTTGATCTAGTTGCCTGGAGAAGTGACTCCGGTACGTCTTATTCGCTGTCGGTAGAATCCGGTAGGATTCAAAGTACGCAAGCCGGGCGCTCCATTTATTAAGCAGGCACCCAGAGGGATGGTCACCCACGCATGTTGAACTTGGCCAGGAGCGGCTTGGCGAGGGGTTCGTAGGGCCGAGCCCAAAGCCTTCTCTTTTGCCCGAAGTCTAGGACGTCCGTTGAATCTGAAAGAGAGCCTCGGGATCTCTGGCCGAAGCAACGCCGGCCCAAATCCAGGCATAGCGGCTGAGCAAAGAGCCCGCCAAGAAGCAAATCGCAGCGGCTCGGCATGCGGGGGCTGAGTTCGACAGGAGGCGCAAAGTAAGCGCCCCAGGGCCAGCCGCCGCGCCGGCGAGGCGAAACGCCCATGCGCTTCTGCCACGATGCAGCGGAGCATTCACCGGCAATCTGCTGAGCTCGAAATGAACCCCCAACAGCGTTTCGATGATGGACGCCGCGAGTCCCAGCAATTGTGTAGCGGGAATCAGGACGCCGATCAGTTCGAGCATTCCTGACGCCCCTCCCAGCGCCACAGCAAATTAGTCCTTTTTAGCGGCGTAGCGTAGAGCCACGTGGTTGATGAATACTTGGTGACTAGAAGCTATTTCCCAGAAGCCCTTTGTTGCCACTGTCCGTGTTGCCGATTATTTCGGACAGAATCGAGATACATGGCAATGTCCGGTGACGATTCGAAACGAACCCGGAGGGCTGGTGATACTATCGACTACACAGGCAATGCTCCAGCAGGCCAAAACGGGCTTGGCGTCTAGCTCGTGATGGCTATTGGGTGTCGTTGCTCGGGAGCATACCGTGGGATGGTGTCTTGCTGTCCGGGGATGGATTACTTGTGGTCCTCCCTTGATGTGCAGGCTGAATCTGCACAAACTGCCAGCCGAAGCGACCTTTGATACAGAGATTGCCGCGAGTCACTGCGTTGCCAACCGGGGAGGTCACGCGAACAATCTGGCCATCCTGCTCGTGCACGGTGAGGTTACAGCCTACGC
>DASPTQ010000195.1:0-19044 GCA_035623335.1 Terriglobales bacterium | reverse complement strand
GAGCGAAACACTACCTTCGGATTGTGCTTCTGCAATACCTTGGTGATCGCCGCCGTCAACGTCGTCTTCCCGTGATCGATATGCCCGATCGTCCCCACGTTCACGTGCGGCTTGTTGCGTTCAAATTTCTCTTTCGCCATTTTGTTTTCTAGCTCCTAAATCCTAACGGTTCGGGGTCGGTTGCCAGCCCGCCTGCTATCTCCCTACCGTCCTGCCCTGCACTCGGGCGATGATCTCTTCTGCCACCGAGCGCGGGGCCTCTTCATAACGGGCAAAGTGCATGGAGTAGGTCGCCCGTCCCTGGGTGCTCGAGCGCATGTGGGTAGCGTAGCCGAACATTTCCGCCAAAGGCACAATGGCCTTGATCACCTGCGAACCTGCCCGGTGCTCCATGCCCTCGATGCGACCCCGGCGAGAACTCAGATCGCCCATGATCGCGCCCGCGAAATCCTCCGGCACCACCACCTCGACATGCATCACCGGTTCGAGCAGAACCGGCGAGGCTTTCCGGGCTGCTTCTTTGAAGGCCATCGAACCGGCAATCTTGAATGCCATTTCACTCGAATCCACTTCGTGGTAGCTGCCGTCGAAGAGCGTGGCTTTGAGGTCTACCATTTCATACCCCGCGAGAACGCCGCCTTCCATCGCCTCGCGAATACCCTGATCGATCGGCTTGATGTACTCCCTCGGCACCGAGCCGCCCACGATCTCGTTGACGAACTCGTAGCCTTTCCCCGGCTCCACGGGCTCAATGCGAATCTTGGCGTGGCCGTACTGTCCGCGGCCGCCGGTCTGACGGATGTACTTGCCTTCCGCTTCCGCGGGCCGGCGGATGGTCTCGCGATACGCCACTTGTGGCTTACCGACGTTGGCTTCTACGGAGAACTCCCGCATCATGCGGTCGATGATGATCTCCAGATGTAATTCCCCCATGCCGCTGATGATGGTCTGGCCGCTGTCGGGATCGGTGTGCACTTTGAACGTGGGGTCTTCCTGCGCCAGCTTCGCCAGCGACAGGCCCATCTTCTCCTGGTCTCCCTTGGTTTTAGGCTCGACCGCCACCGAGATCACCGGGGCGGGGAATTCGATGGACTCGAGCAAAATCGGATGCTTCTCGTTGCAGATCGTATCGCCGGTGCTGACGTTTTTGAGGCCCACACAGGCGCAGATATCGCCGGCATAAATTTCGTTGATTTCTTCGCGCTTGTTGGCATGCATTTTCAGCAGGCGCCCGATGCGCTCGCTGCGTTGCTTGACCGTGTTGTACACCGAATCTCCAGTGCGCAGCTGGCCCGAATAGACGCGGATGAAAACCAGCTGGCCGACAAAGGGATCGGTCATGATCTTAAACGCCAGAGCCGAGAACGGCTCGTGGTCGTCCGCCTTGCGCTCCACGGTTTTACCGGTGTCGGGATCGGTTCCCTTCACCGGGGGAATGTCCAGCGGGGAGGGAAGAAAATCGACCACCGCATCGAGCAGCGGCTGCACTCCTTTGTTCTTAAAGGCGCTGCCGCAGATCACCGGGAATACCTTTAAGGCGATGGTCGACTTGCGCAGAGAGGCCCGCAATTCCTGGGGGGAGATGGTCTCCCCTTCCATATACTTGTGCAAAAGCTCGTCGTCGTTCTCGACGATGGTTTCGACCATCTGGTTATGAAAGGCGTTCGCCTTCTTCTTAAGCTCCTGGGGGATTTCTTCGCTGACATACTCCGCCCCCAGGGTTTCATCCCTCCAGGTGACTGCCTTCATCTCAAACAGGTCGATCACACCGCGAAACTTATCTTCTTGTCCTATGGGAAGCTGAATGGCGACCGGGCGGGCATTGAGGCGCTTGCGGATGGTATCGATGGCATGCTCAAAATCAGCTCCCATCTTATCCATCTTGTTAATGAAACAGATGCGCGGGACTTCGTACTTGTCGGCCTGGCGCCACACGGTTTCCGATTGCGGCTCCACCCCATGGACGGCATCAAACACCGCGCAAGCGCCGTCGAGTACGCGCAAGGAGCGCTCCACCTCGGCTGTAAAGTCCACGTGACCGGGGGTATCGATGATGTTGATGCGGATGTCACGCCAGAAACAAGTGGTCGCCGCCGAGGTGATGGTGATGCCGCGCTCCTGCTCCTGCTCCATCCAGTCCATGATGGCCGTGCCCTCATGGACCTCGCCGATGCGGTGGGTTCTCCCCGTATAGAACAGAATGCGCTCGGTGGTAGTGGTCTTGCCGGCATCAATGTGGGCCATGATGCCGATATTCCGCGAACGCTCTATTGGGACTGTTCTGGGCACGTCTTCCTGTCTTCTTTCTGGGCTCCGATCAAACGGCGTCTGCTCTTTACCAGCGGTAATGGGCGAAGGCCTTGTTAGCCTCAGCCATGCGGTGGACGTCTTCTTTCTTCTTGATGGCCGCACCGCGGTTGTTGGCGGCATCGAGCAATTCGTTGCTCAATTTGTCGACCATCCCTTTCTCCGCCCGTCCGCGGGAATAGGTAATCAACCAACGAATGGCCAGCGAAGTGCGCCGGTCCGCATTGACCTCGACCGGCACCTGATAGTTGGCGCCGCCTACCCGCCGGGTCTTGACCTCGAGCAACGGCTTGCAATTTTCGACCGCCTTCTTGAACAGCTTGAGCGCATCGTCTCCACCCTTCTGCTGCAAGCGGCTGAGAGACTCATAAAAGATGCCCTGCGCCGTGCTCTTCTTCCCGTTCCACATCATGGAGTTGATGAACTTGGCCGCCAGATCCGACCCGTACACCGCGTCGGCCTGGACGGTGCGCTTCGCAATGTGTCCTTTTCGCGGCATTTCAGCTAATAACTCCTCGCCGGTCAAAACCCCGGCCAACTCTCTATTTGGGTCTCTTCGCTCCATACTTGGAGCGTCCCTGCTTACGGTTGGCCACCCCGACCGCATCAAGAGCGCCGCGGATGACGTGATAGCGAACTCCGGGCAGGTCCTTCACTCGGCCCCCGCGAATCAACACAATCGAGTGCTCCTGCAGGTTATGGCCGACGCCGGGAATGTAGGTCGTGACTTCGATTCCGTTGGTCAAACGCACGCGAGCTACTTTCCGCAACGCCGAGTTAGGCTTCTTCGGCGTTTGCGTATACACCCGAGTGCAGACACCACGCTTCTGCGGGCATCCCTGCAAGGCCGGGCTCGCGGTCTTGTAGCGTGGACGCTTTCGGCCCGCCCGCACCAACTGATTAAACGTCGGCATGGTTCGCCTTTCTCTCCCGCAGCCGCGAGTTCCACCCCCGGGCGACGCGCAAGCTGCGCCCCTCGGGAACAACGCCGCTGGGGTTTCCCTGATTGACGGTCTGGGTGGCGATCCGCCAGCCATACTTTCCGCCACTACTTCCAAGCGGAAGACTGTTGCCTTACCATTCGGACTAAAGCTTCCGACGGTGGCGCCAAGCCTCAGTTGGAGGGAGGCACTCCGTTTCGTCAGCATCGCCCTGCATAGCCTTCCCGCGGAAGGAAGAACGCGCAGGCACGTTTCAGCGAGGGCATCTTCGAAGTTAATCGAAGAAGAGTATCTTTAACGGCTCAGCTGCTCTGTTGGGAATCTTTCGCTGCTTGCGCACCCCGGGCGAAAGAACCACCGCGTACAGGTAAGCCAGGATTGACTCGCGGAACTAGATTAATATAGCAACTCGTGTCCCGCAACGTCAACCTTGAGGAACTGCTGCCGGGTATGGGCGACTTTGCATTATGGGGCGTGACTCAAGTGTTGCCGCAGGCTTTCCGCCGCGAGACCGAAGAGCCCATAGGTAGCGGCATTGGCAAGGAGAACCCAGTAGAGTTTAATGCCGAAGTGGAGATGAAAGCTGGCAAACGCGATCGGGCAAGTGATGTCGACGAGAGTCCGAACCATCGGTTCAGTTGCAATCAGGTTTCTTGGGAATGTCAAGGCGGCGAAAAGCGCCCACAGGCCTGCCACAAGAAAGCCAGCCACGCCCCAGAGGACAATTCTGCTTTTCATACTGCTGCTCCCGCCATCGTCATCACTCATTATCTCACCGATTCATCAAGCTGCAAACGAACCCAGGCGCGCAGCTCAGAGAGATCTAGCGTGTGAGGCGGTGTGGCAGCCCGCTGCTCTGCTCCTGCGTACCCACCCCATGCCCTAGGTAGGGAATCTGGAATGGGTTGGTCGGCATCCATCCCATCAATCTCGGCTTCCAATTACCAGAAGGCGTTGGCCCCATTCGCTGCGCTAGCAACGGCAATGGGTAGGCAGGCTGCCCTAGCGATGGCGACGGGGTGGGCAGGGATGTTGCTGAAAGGAATCTCTGCCTCTACACTGAGAAATTCCGAAAAGCGCGGTCTCGTGTTGTCAAGGGCCACCCGGGCCGGGAGGATGCATGGGTCGAAGTGCTGGTTTTGTGGTTGCGGTCTTGGCCAGCTGTGTTCTTTTTCTCTTCCTAGCCGGTTGTAGCGGCGGTAAGCCGGTCACCCTCACCCAGTTTCCCGTTCCCGCCAGCGTTAGCATTTCGCCCTCACCCTCTATGTCCCTCGAAATTGGCACCACCGCGAGCTTCTTCACCACCGTGCTGAACGCGACGAAGGCCTCCCTCACCGAACCCGTAACCTTCGTATCCAGCAATCCGTCGGTGGCGAGTGTGGCGGCCAATGGTCTGGTCTGTGGGGGGAGCTGGGATTCCCTGACCAGTCCCGGCTACTGTACGCCGGGGCGAACCGGGCAGGCACAAGTAGTGGCAATTGCCGAGGGAGTCTCGAGCCCGCCGACTACGGTGTACGTGCACCAGCACATCGATCAGGTGGGAATCAGGGATCTCTGCGCCGTAGCAAGCCCTCCCGCGCCCTGTACGCTACCTCGCAATCCCTGCCAGTCTCTGCAGCAGCTGAATACCGTCCAGAACACGGTCTATGAGGCTCACGCCTTTAGCCAAGGCAACGACGTCACCTCCACCGTCGGTCAATTCACCTGGCAGGCCGCAAATCTTGGAGTGGTTACGCTCAGCAGCACCAACAAGCAACTGGCCAACCTCTTGAATGGAATCTCCCTGAACCAAGTGGTGGCGACCGCCCAAACGCCGGGCATGAGCCCGGTCGTTGCCACCATCGGAAGCTCCGTCAGCACCCCCATCACCTTCACCACCTGTGCCGTCCAGTCGATCGCGCTCGAAATCTCGGGCGCGACCGCCAACACAAGAACCATCGCCGCGACGGTTACCGACAGCGTGGGCAACGTAATCTTGTCACCGGGATTGACGACTCCCATCGGATTGACCTGGAGTTCGTCCCAACCCGGATCGGTCACCGTCACCCCCGCCGGCCTGGCTTCCGTGACTTCCGGTGCCGCGACCATCATTGCTTCGTGCACACCACCGACCTGCAACACCGGATTTGTGCCCTCCCTGCCGATCTATCCCGAGAATGCGGAATTCGTGGAGAGCGCTTCTTCGACGTCGACTTCGACGAGCGGTTCCACTACGACCACTGGTACCACCACGGTGTACGCCAGCAGCACCGCCTGCGGCACGATCTCCAATTGCGTAAGCACGGTCGTACCCATCATCGCACCCGCGAACACCGTGGGCACGTCGATCACCCTGCCGGTCACACCGAACTCGCTGGTCTTTAACCGACAAGGGAGCAAAGCTTATCTCGGTACCGATTCCGGGCTGTTTGGCAGCAAGGGCTTGATCGTACTCGACAGCAGTTCGAACACCATTACTCAGTTCCCCTCTACCCCGGGAAAGGTTCTGGCCGTCTCCCCCGATGGCGCCAAGGTCATTGTTTCCGACACCGCCGATCTTCCCAATCAGCTCTACGTGTTCGACACCGCCAGCGGGACCAACGTAGCCTACGCGATCAACGGAGCCAGCGCTGCCGATTTTTCGCCGGATAGTCTTAAGGCCTATATCATCGCCGGGAGCACCCTCTACGTTTATTCGAGAGTGGACGCCCTGCAGAAGATTCCGCTTTCTTCCCCGGCCAGGGATGTGGCGTTCTTCGCGGAGGGCGCGTTTGCCTATTTGGCGGGAGGTGTCCCCGCCGGGGTACTGGTGCTCAGGACATGCGATAACGGACAAGCCGGGACGGTTTCGACATCGTCGGTTCCCACCTTCATCCGTGCCCTTCCCAATGCGACGCAGATGTTGGCGGTGATTCCGCCCAACATCGACGTGATCACGGCGAGCACGGCACCGACCGGCTGCTCGCCAACGGTGAGCAATGTCACCTCATCGCTCGATCTCGGCTATAGTAACTTCACCCCCACACAACTGATCGTTTCCGAGGACGGCTCCACAGCCTACCTGATCTCCCCTGATCAGAATGCGATTTTGAGCGCCGGGATCGTGGCGCAAACTTCCTCGACCTTCACGCTGAGGGGGAATGCAGCTCCCCTTGCCGGGTCGCTTTCCCCGGATGGAAGCATACTTTTCGTGGGGGCGAGCGACGGGACCGTACACACCGTTCACCCCGAGGCCGGCGGGGATGTAGCCCAGGCCCAAATTCTCGCCGGACTCTGTCAGAATCCGGCCGGCAGGCCGTTCACCGGGATCTCTTGCAGTCCCAATCTGGTGGCGGTGAAGCCTTAGCCAACCGCCTTTTTCGCCAGTTCCCGGCCTACGCTGTCGAGCACGCCATTGATGAACTGCACCGACTCCGGAGTGGAGAACTTGCGGGCAATTTCCAAAGCTTCGTTGATGACCACGGCTCGAGGCGTGTCGGGAAAGCCCAGCAACTCCGCCACGGCGCCGCGCAGCAGGTTGCGATCGACGGCCGCCATTCGCTCCATGCGCCAGTGCTCGGCGTGGGTTCGAATCAGCTGGTCGATTTCCGCACTGCGGTCGCTGGCCACGCGGAACAGGTCTTCGGCGAACTCTCGCACGTCTGCTTCCAACGAATGATGCCCATTCCAAAAGGTACGTCGCACCTGGTCCGGAGTTTGGCGGCCCATGTCGGCCTGGAACAACATCTGGAGAACGAGTTCGCGGGATTTGCGGCGGGTACCCATGACCGACCTTGTCGCTCGTCGCCGGTGATTCGTTGTGCGAACCGGCGAAACACCAAGACCTCGAGTCTAAGTTTACCGGAACAGAGACGCGAGAAATCATGCTTCCACGCAGGGCCAGCGGAACGGACTTACTTCTGTTTCCTTCGCCCCGGGGAAGCGTGCGGTTGGGCACGCCGCAAGGCACGCTTCGAGCGGATTGCCCCTCCCTTGCCCCGGGCCGAAGAGCGGCCAGGGACAACCGCCTTTGTCAGATTCGCCATCTCGATGGCAGAGAGCGCGGCTTCGAAACCTTTGTTGCCCATCTTCAAACCGGCGCGATCAATGGCTTGTTCGAGAGTCTCGCAAGTGAGAACCCCGAAGGCGTGAGGCACGCCGGTCTCCTGGGCCGATTGCCCGATGCCCCGGGCGACTTCGTTGGCGATCACGTCATAATGGACAGTATCGCCACGGAGCAGGCAGCCGAGGCAGATAATGGCGTCGTATTTCTTGCTGGCGGCAAGGGCGCGCGCCGCCGCGGGAATCTCGAAAGCGCCGGGGACGCGAACGACCACGATGTTTTTCTGGCTCGCTCCCGAGCGGGAAAGAGCATCCTGCGCGCCGGAGAGCAACCGCTCGGTGATGAATGCGTTAAACCGGCTGACCACGATGGCAAAGCGCTTGCGTTGGGCTTCGTAGCTTCCTTGCTCCGCGGCGGACTCGTCGGTTTTCTCGCTCACGTGGAGGAACAGCCGGCCCGGCAGCACGATCGAAAACCTTCGACCGTCCCCGCTTCGGGAATGGCTGGCGCGTACGGTCAGCTGCATCCGTTCGGCGAGGTCGCGAACTACCTCGGGATTCGACACCTCGATGGCAACCTGCGCGGAAACCCTGTCTGAGCCACTTGCGCTTCGCTCGGCTTCCCCCGGCTGTAACATCCGGATGGTTAGAAAGCCTTGGGTCGCCATGAAGGTTGTAACGTTAGCCTGCGTGAGGTAATCGAAACCGATAGTGCGGAAGAAACTCATGACCACCCGATAATCATCCGGGGGGAGAGGATAGGAACCGAGATGGACAGACTTCAGCATGCCCAATGCGAAATCACGCCAGAATTTTTTGCCTTGCCAGAGCCCGCCGCAGAGAAATGATCATATAAGAATCGCGGCCGACTTACCTGCCTTTGAACTGGGGTGGACGCTTCTCGAGAAATGCCCGTGTGCCTTCGTTCTTGTCCTCGCTGGCACAGACCACACTGAACAAGGCCGCTTCGAGGTAGAGCCCTTCGGCCAGAGGCGTCTCCATGCCGCGGTTCACGGCTTCGATGGTGTACTGCACGGCCAAGGGCGCGTTGGCGATGATTTGGCGAGCAATGGATTCGGCGCGGGGAATGAGTTCGGGAAGCGGAACCACTTCGTTCACCAGCCCAATCCGGTGCGCTTCCTGGGCGCTGATCATTTCGCCCGATAGAAGCAACTGCAGAGCGATGCCTTTGCCGACGAGCCGTGGCAGCCGCTGGCTGCCACCGTATCCGGCCATGATGCCCAGCTTCACCTCGGGCTGACCGATCTTGGCGTTTTCGCTCGCCAGACGCAAGGTCGCAGCCAGCGCCATTTCGCAGCCGCCCCCCAAGGCGAATCCGTTGAGGCAGGCGAGCACCGGCTTGCCCAGGTTCTCCATCAGGTTGAGTACATTCTGGCCGCGCAGGGTGTAGTCTTTGGCGCTCACGGGATTTTGTTTCGCCAGCTCACCAATGTCCGCACCCGCCACGAAAGCCTTCTCCCCCGCCCCGGTCAGGATCACCACGCGGATGCCGGGGTCATTTTTGACGGCATGAAACGCCTGCCGTAACTCCTCCATGGTCGCGGCGTTCAGCGCGTTCAACACCTTCGGCCGGTTGATGGTGAGGTAGGCAATCGCATTTTTCGTTTCGAAGAGAATGTTTTCGAAGGTCATGACTGTGTTTCCTGGTTAGCATACGGGGTCAACTGCACCCCTGGATTCTTACAGCGGGTTCGCCTTCGGATGATTGGGGTCGGAATAATCGTAGAAGCCCTTGCCCGTCTTACGCCCATACCAGCCCGCCATCACCAAGCGCTTGAGGAGCGGAGGCGCAGCAAAACGACGCTCCTTGAATTCATCGTACATCACATGGGTAATGTAATAAGTGGTATCCAGGCCGACAAAATCGAGCAAGGTAAAAGGTCCCATGGGATAACCGCAGCCCAGCTTCATGGCGTTATCGATATCTTCGATCGAGCCCACACCCTCTTCGTAAGCGCGGACCGCGTCGAGCAGGTACGGCACCAGCAGCCGATTCACGATGAAACCGGTCTTGTCGCTGGTGCGGACCGGAACTTTGCCCAGCTTCTGGGCAAATTCATGCGCCACATCATAAACAGCCGGCGCGGTGGCAATGGTGCGAACCACTTCGACCAGCTTCATCAGCGGCACAGGGTTAAAAAAGTGCAGGCCGATGAAACGATCCGGACGCTGGGTGGCGGTCATCAGCTCGGTAATCGAAATCGAGGAGGTGTTCGAAGCAAAGATGGCATCTTTCTTCACCACCCCGTCGAGCGCAGCATAGATTTTCCTCTTCTCGGCAACGTTCTCGATGATGGCTTCGATGAGGATGTCGGAATCGGCTAGGTCTTGCTGCCGGGTGGTGCTTTGGAGCCGAGCGCGAATCGCCGCAGGCGATTCCGGGAGCGTGCCCTTCTCCGCCAACTTGGCGAGCGACTTTTCAATTCCGGCAAAGCCTTTGTCTAGGAACTTCTGCTCGAGTTCGAAGACGGTCACGTCGAATCCGGCGGTCGCAGCCACCTGGGCAATACCGGAGCCCATCAGGCCGCAACCGAGAACACCGACCTTGCTGATTTTCATCAAGCACCTGCCTTAGAGAAAATGTTCGATTTCATCTCACCTCATGGCCCTCAAAGATATTTCCGCAGGGATCGAAACAAAGAGATAGGGCGCCATCCACTCACCCTGGCAACGGCCGTCCAGATTTCCGCACAGCTTAGCCGCAAGTCCTTGGGATTAGAACTCTTGCGAGTTTTCAAAGGAGGACTTTTCAGTGTAACAGCCGCGATTCTGAGGGGCAACCAAGGCGGAGGAAGAAATTCGAACGAGGAAGGCAAGTCGGTTGGCTTTTGGTGCTTATGGAACGCAAGAAACCGAGCCGAACATCCCCGGCTCAAGCCACCGCAGCGCTGGCCAGCGCAGCAGCTAGGGCTACCGTCTTGTTCATTCCTTGAGTCGCCGCCTCGTGCAGTGCCGCCTCGGCGCGATTGACGACTTCGGTCACGATGTCGACCGGATCGTATTCGGCTCGGATCACGGCTTCGGCAAGTCCGGCGTTGAAGCGGATGGCATCCTTCCTGTCGGCCACTTTTGCCTGCAGCCGCTGCAGCTTTTCGGCGGCAAGGAGGCCATCTTTTTCCCCGGTCTCGGCGAGGACGATGGCGATGACGGTTGTGTCGTAGCGAAATGCCAGATCGTTTTGGCGAATATTGGTGCTGAACAGCTGGCCGATTTGCTGCATCAGGGCTTCGACTCCGCTCTCGCCTAGTTCCTTGAGCAGGGAGGTTTTATCGCCAAATTGCATCAGTAAAACCGACATCGGAGTACCCTGCTGCACGTTGCGCCGGGTTTCGGCCAGCAGCAGATCTAAATAAGACGCTCGTTTCAGCAACCCCGAGCGTTCATCGGTGACCGAGAGACTTTTGACCAGACGGCGAAGACCGGCATTGTTGAGAGCAATCACGATCTGATCGCAAATGGTCTTCAGCACCAAGAGTTCATTCGAATTCCAGGCGAGGGGTGTGCTTTGGGTCAGAATGAGAATCCCCACTGGTTCGACTCCGTCCACCAGCGACAAGGCAAGCAAAGAAGCCACCCCTAGTCCAGCCATGAGGTCGCGCAGATCTTCGAGTTCGGGTGCGGTCTGAGCATTGCCGAAGGCCAGGGTACCGCCACGTTGTAGGGTCAAGTCATGAACCGCCACGCTGAATCTCTCGAGCACTTCGCTTTCGCTCGGTTCGACGCCCTGACCACAATATTCTTTGTTGCTGGTGGGACGCAGGCCGGGTTTGCGCATGGTGACCACGCAGCGGCTGGCCTTCCACTGAGCTCCGATTTCGCTGACCGAGGTCGCCAGGATGGAATCGGCATTGTTCTGCCGGTAGATCTTGCGGGTGATTTCGGCGACGCGGGCGAAGCTGCTGAGATCACCGGTGGCCTGCGCAGCAGGGCTCGGTGGTGCCGGCGGCGGGGAAGGTGCGGCTGTCGGAACTTTCGGAACCGCCGCGGGGGGCTCGGCGTTCGTGTACTTCGGGACCAGTCCGGCGCTCAAGTAGAGTTGCTGTAAGGCATGATTGCGCTCCTCTTCATGGGGAAAGAGCTGCGTGATCCGTTGCAATCGCTCGAGCGCTTTCGATCGCATTCCGTACTGAACAAGAATTTCTGCTTGCAGCATTAAATCCTGCAAGGCTCCGTCTCCAAGAAGATTCTCACCGGAACGAGTCGGAGCCGCAGAAGTCGCATTCGGAACTCCCGAGAAACGAGAGGCGATAGCGTTGTAGCGGCGTTCGTCGATCTTGCCCTGCAACATTTGCAGGCGTTTCTGGTGTCCATGTTCATAGGCATCCACCTCGGCGGCGCGATCGAGACACTCTGCGGCCTTGTCGTAGTTCCCTGTGCTGCAATGAAGGTCGAAGAGCTTCAGCAGGGTCTGGCAGTAGTCAGTCTCGCGATTGGCGGAATTAAACTGCTCGCACATGAATTCCAGCATTTCCGCCGAAGGCGGACGGGTCGCCATGATCTCTTGCATCGTCGCCAGGAAGCTGCGCCGATCCCCTTTGCGCTGTTGGTGCGCTTGAAACTTGCGAGCCAGCGCCACGGCGGCCTGTTCCTGCCCGGCGTCGAGATAGCGCTCGATTAATTTGGCAATGTCGTGGAAGCGACTAGGATTCGCTTCGAACAGCTGCCAGATAATCGCCTCCGCATCACTCAGCCGGTTCGCGGCCAACAATGCCTGGGCGTAGGTTTGGCGCACCTCGTCGGGAACCGAACCGGCAATGACGTGGGCTTCCATGGCGAAAATGGCGGCGTCCGCCTGCCCTTGCTCAAGCATGGCCTTGCCGTAGGCCAAGGCGATCTGTGGGTCGGAGGGATCTTCCGCATAGGCTCGTTCCACCCACGGGGCGGAGTTGCCACCGGCCACCCTGGTCTGCTCGGCGAGTTTCAAAAAGCTGGCGGCGGCAGCCTTGCCATCGCCCACTTCGGAGGACAACTCTGCAAACCGAAGCAGGTTCTTCTCCCCCGCGTCCAGGCGCAGGATTTTCTGCAAAACCACCAGCGAATCCTGTTTGCGTCCTTGTTTGCTCAGTTCCTGGAGGGCATGCTCGTAGGTCTCAATGGCCAGTTTGCGATTCGAATTCTCGAGGAGTCCCCCAAAACGAACCTTCTGTTCCCAGGTCGGATCAACAAAGCGGGCCAGCTTCTTGTAGGTGAGGCTCGCCCGGGTCGCATCACCGGCCAGCACCTGGCGCTCGAACATGCCGCCCAAGAGCTTGACCGCTTGCGGAATCCGCTGCAGGGAGAGACTGAGGTCGGCAGCCATCTGGGTGATGGTGTCATTAGCTGGATCGGCGGCCAGGACCTGCATGTACTCGTCGAGCGCTTCCGCGGTCTTGCCCTTCTGCAGAAGCTTCTCAGCTCGGTCGACGCGCTTGGTAATCTCGGCTCTATCCACTGTTTTATAGATATCTGGCATGAAGACGAGCAGTTAGCGGCCTCATAATTTTAGGGTTGGGTTATGCGAGCAGCAATGAAGTATGCCGCCCGTGGATTACGTTCGTCACCTCATTCGGCTTAAGTCTTTGTTCTTGAGGAGCTTTCTGGTATACGTGCCGGGATGCCCGACGGCGACGAGATCTCCCGGGAACGAGGCCTCCACCACCTCCTGAATGCCGGGCAGATGGCCATGGTGGCCGTCGGGGGTTCGATTGGCACCGGCTTGTTGCTCGGCTCGGCGGCGGCGATCGAAGTCGCTGGGCCGGCGGTCATTCTCAGCTTCGTCTTGGCGGCGTTCGTGAACTGGACCGTCGCCATGGCCCTGGGCGAACTGGCCAGCACCCACCCCGCCGCCGGATCGTTCGGCACGTATGGCGATCTCTACTTGAACCAATGGGCCGGGTTCGCCGCCCGGGCGGGTTATTGGGCAGCCATCGCCATCTCCATCGGCGCCGAGCTGGTGGCCTCAGCCACCTACATGCGATTTTGGTTTCCCCAGATTCCGGCACTGCCGTGGGTGGTGATCTTTTCCCTCCTCCTCCTGCTGGTGAATCTTTGGGATGTGGGTCGCTTCGGCCGCTTTGAATTCTGGTTTGCCATGATCAAGGTGGTTACGATCGCCCTCTTTGTGGTGCTCGGAGCCGGGCTGCTGCTTCTGCGGCGCGTCCCCGCACAGTACACAAGCTACGGCGGCTTCTTTCCCCGCGGCCTGTGGGCGCCTCTGTTGGCCATGACCTTTTCCCTCTACACCTTTGGTGGCATCGAGTTTGTCGCCGTAACCTCGGGCGAGTCTCGCTCCGCCAAGGAAGTCGCCAAAGCCGTACGCATCACCTTCGCCATGCTGGCCCTCATCTATCTGGGCGCGATTGTGGTGCTCGCGGGTGTCATGCCATGGACTTTGGTGGGGGTGTCGGAAAGCCCGTTCGTGACCGTCTTCCGCTCGGTACGAATGCCCGGCGCTGGCCATGTGATGAATTTCGTGGTGCTCACCGCGGCGCTCTCCGGGGCGAACGCCGCCCTCTACATCTCCTCGCGCATGCTGTTCTCCCTGGCGCGCACCGGCTGGGCACCAGCCGTCCTTGGGCAGCTGAACGCGGCTGGCTCGCCGAAACTCGCCCTGTTCGCTTCCTCCTACGGGATTCTTGCCGCTCTGGTGCTTGAAAAATGGGCGCCGGCTCATGCCTTCGAATACATCTTGCGGGGGGCACTCTTTGGCATGATGCTTTCCTGGTTGGTGTCGTTGGCGGCGCACATTTCCTTTCGCCGCAGGCTTGGCCCGCAGGCAATCTCCCAGCTTCCCATGCGGTCTCCCCTGGGAAGCACCGGCTCGGCTCTGGGACTGCTGCTCGTGACCGCCACGGTGGTGAAGGGTTGGTGGGATTCGCGTGTGAATCTGATCAGCGGAGTGACCCTGCTCCTGGGGCTGAGCGTAGCCTATTTTCTGCTCCGAATACGCCGCGAAAACCGCTAGGAGCAGAGATCGAGCGAACCCGATGCCAAGGACAGGTGGGTCTCGGGCAGGGCTGGTTTGGGACCGGCTCGCATACAATGAGGGCATGGCCGACGAATTGCTGCGCTATCGCCCGGAGTTCCCCATCCTCGAACGAACGACCTATCTGATCAGCAATTCTTTGGGCGCGATGCCGCGCGGCGTCTATGACGCGATGCGAGGCTACGCCGACACCTGGGCAATGCGCGGAGTCCGGGCCTGGGAAGAACGATGGTGGGGGCTCGCGAGCGCCGTGGGCGACGAGATTGGCGCGCTGATGAATGCATCCCCGGGATCGGTGTCCACGCATCAGAACGTGACCACGTGTCAGGCGATCGTGGCTTCCTGCTTCGAGTTCTCCGGCAAACGCAGCAAGATCGTCTACAGTGACATGAATTTTCCCTCCGTCATGTACTTCTGGGAGGCGCAGCGTCCGCTCGGGGCGCGGGTTCACATGGTCAAAACCGATGACGGGATCACCGTGCCCACGGAGCGGCTGCTCGATGCCATCGATGATCGGACCCTACTGGTTCCGATTTCCCATGTGCTCTTTCGCAGTGCCTATATTCAGGATACTGAGGCGATCATTGAAAAGGCGCACAGGGTGGGGGCCCATGTGGTGCTGGATATTTTCCAATCGCTGGGCACAGTGCCCGTGGATGTACAAGCCCTAGGCGTCGACTTCGCCTGCGGCGGGGTTCTCAAGTGGCTGTGCGGCGGACCGGGCGTGGGATACTTGTACGTCCGCCCAGATCTCGGCCAGCGCCTCGAACCACGGTTCACCGGCTGGTTTGCCCATCAGAGTTCCATGGCCTTTGAGCCAGGGCCGATCCGTTACACGGAACCGCCCTTCCGCTTCATGAATGGCACGACACATGTGCCCGCGCTTGAAGCTGCGCGTCCCGGACTGAGAATCATCGCCGAGGCTGGAATCCCACGGATCCGCGAGAAATCGAAACGTCAGACGACAAAGTTGATCGAGCTGGCCGAGCGGCATGGCTGGCGGGTCAACTCGCCCCGCGATGCGGAGAAGCGGGGAGGCACGGTGTCCATCGACATGCCGGACTCCGAGGAAGTCTGTCGGGAGCTGCTGAAGCGGGAGATCCTGGTCGATTGGAGGCCCAAGGCAGGAGTACGATTCTCGCCCCATCTCTACACCAAGGACGAGGAATTGGAGCTCGCCATTTCCGCCGTAGAAGATATTCTGAAGGACCGAGCCGTAACCACCGGCTAGAGTCACCCCTCAAAAACCGCTCGGCCGATCTCCGTAGGGATCCGCCCTCATCCCCAACCCTTGCGAAAGTCGTACTGCGGACGGCTCGGGTGGTTACCAATGTTCTCAACGGGAGACGTCACAGAGGTACGGCTTCTCCGTTAGAATTGCCCGGTGGCAGATGCGGTGCGCATTGCGATCTTGGGGGAGTTCGATCCGAAGTCCCCGACCCTGCCGTTCATCGATCCGTCCATGCAGCATGCCGCAGACAAGCTGCAGATTAGCCTGCAATCGCAATGGGTTCCAACCCCTTCGCTCCTCGAATCCGATACTCTCAAACGGCTTGAAAGCTTCGACGGGATCTGGGCCGCCCCTGGCAGTCCGTATAAGAGCTTCGCCGGCATGCTGAAAGGAATTGAATTCGCGCGGCGCCGGGACTGGCCCTTTCTTGGCACCTGCGGCGGCTTTCAATACACGCTGCTTGAGTGCGCACGGAATGTCTTGGGCATCCAGGATGCCGATTCCGCCGAGAACAATTCCGGCTCGAAGAACATCATCATCTATCCAGTTGCCTGCGCCGTGCCCGGTCAAGCTCAGGGCGCGCCGATGTTGTCGGGCGCGATTCCCGAGATTCAGTTGCGCCCCGGATCCTACC
Organism: Terriglobales bacterium; assembly: GCA_035623335.1. Taxonomy (GTDB): domain Bacteria; phylum Acidobacteriota; class Terriglobia; order Terriglobales; family Acidobacteriaceae; genus JAFAGX01. The sequence continues at coordinate 2,926 of DASPTQ010000195.1, read as the reverse complement.
TGCACTCCTTCTACGGACAGAACACGATCACCGAAGAATTCTTCTGCAACTTTGAGGTGAATCCCGAATATGAGTGGATCGCGATGGAGGCTGGATTCCCCGTGGTGGCGCGCGGCTCGAAAGGTGAGATTCGTGCCATCGAGTCGCCCACCCACCGTTTTTTTGTAGCGACTTTGTTTCAGCCGCAACTCTCCTCGAAGCCCGGTCACCCGCATCCACTGGTGATGGCGTTTGTGCAGGCGGCAGCGGACTGGGGCAGAAAGAAACTGGATGACAGTGTGCTCGAGTAGAGCCGCCATTAGCTTCGGATTTTCCAAGCGGATGATGGCCATCGGCACTCCCTTCGGAACGGTCTGCCTGTGATTCCAGGGGGTTCACCCTGCTGCAGCGGGTGGACAACCACTTTCGCGCCGAATAGACTTTTTGTCGCTGCATTTCCTCTATGCGATTGCTCACCTTTGAAGACCCCGGACGAAGGTCTCGCATCGGTGCCCTGACGGGGGACGATGAGATCGTGGACTTGAACTCCGCGTGTGCGCTCTACCTGCGCGACGTAGAGCATGAAAGCGCCTATGACCGCCTGGCCGACGCTCTGGTGCCAGCCAATATGCTGGCGTTATTCGAGGGTGGTGCTACCAGCCTGGAGGCGGCTCGCAAGGCTCTCGCCCATGCCATGGACATGGGCGACAACGCCACTGGCGCCCAAGGGGAAGCCCTTGCTTACCCGACCGCCGCCGTCAAGCTGAAGGCCCCGATTATTCCCCGCAAGTTCTTCCATACGGCTGGGAATTTTCGCGAGCACCACGAAGAGGCGGTCAAGGCAGGGTTTTCCCACCCTGTGCTGCCCTGGATCATGTTCTTTCAGAATGTGGACGCGATCATCGGGCCCGGAGAACCGGTCATCTATCCCGAGCATCTCACCCAAGAATTGGATTATGAGCTCGAACTCGCGGTGGTTCTCAAGAAGAGCGGCAAGCACTTTACTCCGGAAGAGGCGGGCGACTATATCGGCGGATATACCATCTTCAACGACATCACCGCCCGCGACTTGCAACGCCGCGAAATGAAATCCGGCGTGTTTAGCTTCTGCAAGGGTATCGACACCTTCTGCCCGCTGGGACCATGGATCGTTACCGCGGATGAGATCCCGGATCCGCGCAACCTGAGGATGGAATTACGGGTCAATGGGGAACCCCGGCAGCGCTCGCATTCGAGCAAAATGTCGGTGACAATCCCCGAGATCCTCTCCCACTACTCGCCCATGGGATACCGGGCCGGCGACGTGGTCTCCACCGGTACGGTATCCGGGGTTGCTGCCTTCAGCGGTGATCCGAAGGCCTGGTACTTGAAGCCGGGAGATGTGATGGAATGCGAAATTGAGCACATCGGCGTGTTGCGCAATCCGGTGATCTCCTGGGTCGAGGCCTATGGTCACAAACCGGTAGCGCTTTCGACCCAGACCACATCCTAGTCTTCTGTCTTCGCCGGTCTCCGCTCCCTCGGTGGACCGTGCATTCGACTTCGACTACGGTCGGAGCGTCAGGTCTCCGGCGCCCACGTGAGCATACAGCGTGTACTTGCCGGGACCTTGATGGTGGAAGGAACGAAACAACCCGTCTTTGGTGACCCCGAACGGACCGGCATCGAGATCCCCGGCCACAACCGAAGCATTGGCGAAGGCGTATCCCTCCGGAGGACCTACTTGAAGCCTCAGATCACCAGCATGAATCTCCACATTCTTGTTTCCCACGATGCCATCGACTTGCGCTTCCCCCGCGGGCATTCGCAGGTACAGATCGGAGATTCTGGGAACTCGGATTTCGATCTGAAAGTCATTGCGTGGACCGCCGTGAACCCGCAGCTCTCCCGTACCACCCGCCGTTCTTAAGCTGATTTTGACATCCTGAGCGCGGCTGGCGTTCTTGCCCCAATAGCGAATCTGGATTTTGTTTTCGTCGCTGCCCACAATTTTCAGGTCACCCGATCGGATATGCATGCACAACCTACCGCCGGAGGGAAAGTCGGCATCAAAGCTATCGCGGTCGGTGTCGGCGTTTTGCGCAAGGCCGAGATTGATTCCACCCAACAACAAGCAGAGTGCGAGAACATAGCATCTCATTGATCCCTCCCCGGCGACCTACCAGAATACGCCCATGATTCCGGGTTGGTTGGAAAAATCTGTGCCCCTTTCGGGGAAACCGACCGCCGCAGCCCGCTCAGCCTTTAAGATCGGACATAGGGCAACACCGCCTCGCCAAACAACTTGGCTTGACCAATCCGGTCATCCCCCCAGATTTCTAGCAGAATGTGCGTGCAGCCCGCCTCTCGATATTGCCGGATACGCTCGATGCATTGCTCCGGCGTGCCCGCAATCGGGCACACCTTATCGAGGACTTCCTCGCTAACCGCCTTCGCCGCGGCCATCCGCCCTCCGCGCTCCATGGCGTCGGCCACGGGGCGCAATTCCTTCAAACTCAGCCCTGCGCACTCGAGCAGGACATCGGCGGCGCTGCCAATGTTTTCCACCTTGTTGGCAAGATACATGGCCGCCTGCTCGCGCGCTCCTTCCCGGCCTTTGCTCGAATCGCGGCTGATACTGCCCACAATCACCGAACCCAGGATCAGCCTGGAAGGATCCCGTTCTGCCTGACGTGCGCCCTCTTCCATATTTTTTCGGGAATGCCGTACAAAGGCCGGAGTGGTGATGCTGGCGGTGAGCAGTCCATCCGCCATCCGCCCCGACATTTTCTGCAACACCGGCCCGGTTGCGGCCAGGTAGATCGGCGGCATGCCCCGTGGTGTGTGCGCGTCGGCCTTCAGCGGGGGCACGTTCGCGGCAAACACCTTGCCCTGATAGTGGAATGGCTCTCCTCCGAGCACGCCGCGGACAATTTCGATGCTTTCCCGCATGACCGTGGCCGGCCCA
>DASPTQ010000194.1:0-71436 GCA_035623335.1 Terriglobales bacterium | reverse complement strand
AACTACGCCGCCTTTTCTAGTCATCTTGCTGTACCAGTGGCTCCTCTTCCGGCTCATGTTCGGCGCCGGTCTGATCAAGCTGCGCGGCGACCCCTGTTGGCGCGACTTAACCTGCCTCAAGTACCACTATGAAACTCAGCCGATGCCCAATGCGTTGAGCTGGTATTTCCATTGGCTGCCGGGGTGGATCCACAAGTTTGGAGTGCTCTTTAACCATTTCGCCGAACTTGTGGTTCCGTTCGCTTATTTCGCACCCCTGCCCATCAGCGCGATTGCCGGACTGATTACTTTGTTCTTTCACGGCTGGCTTTTCGCCAGCGGCAATTTTTCTTTCCTCGGGTTGCTGACCATGGTCTTAGCGCTTAGCACGATCGGGGATTCGTGGTTGAAGCACGTACTTTCCATCCAGCCACCGCCACTGGCGAGCCCCGGGCGATTGCGCTCTGCCACAATCCTCGCACTTGGCCTGGTTGTCACGGCACTGAGCTCTTATCCGCTCATGAACATGCTGTCGTCAGGGCAGGAGATGAACGCTTCCTTTGAACCGCTGCACCTGGTCAATACTTACGGTGCCTTCGGCAGCATCACTCGGCCGCGATATGAAGTGATTGTGGAAGGAACCGAGGAAGCGGTGCTTACCCCCAACACCCGTTGGCGCGAATATGAATTTATCGGTAAACCCGGCGACGTGAAACGCACCCCGCCGCAGGTCGCGCCCTATCACTTGCGGCTTGACTGGCTCATGTGGTTTGCCGCTTTCTCCTCCCCCGGCGAGCATCCTTGGTTCATAAGCTTATTGGGAAAACTCTTGCAGGATGATAGGCCAGTACTCGGGCTGTTGCGCGATAATCCCTTTCCCGACAGGCCGCCGAAATTTGTCCGCGCCTTGCTTTACGAATACCACTTCACCACTCCAGCGGAACGGCACGAAACCGGAGCGGTTTGGAAGCGAAGCCTGGTGGGGCTTTATTTCCCAGGGGTTTCGCTGGACAACGAAGAATTTCGCAAGGCGTTACAAGCGATAAGCGAGTAGCCTGCCGTTCCAACCGTGCGCAGGCTCCTGTCTTGCTTCTCGAGGCTACGGACCGGTGCCGGTGCTCGCGAAGTCGAATCCGGTGCCGGCGCCCCTAGTCGGTATCCGGCGGAGCCACCTCGGTCTTGATATTGTCGAGGAAGAAGCTTGCCGCGAGCGGCGCCGGAATCGCTTTGTATGGGGTGGGAGACTGATTGAAGTTGAAGAAGTCGTGGAGATCGTTTGTCGCGCGATGATCGGCAAAGCCGAGATCGCCCAGACCAAAGATTCCTTCGATCGCCTTCAGGATGCTGCCAAAATCATAGTCCAGGTTGCTGATGTAACCGGGCTTAGTTGAGTAAGCAGAAACCACAACCAGCGGCACGCGAAAGCCGAGTTGATAGTCGTTCTGATTCGTGCCTTTCTGAAAGATGGGCCGCACGTGATCGTACCAGCCTCCCCAATCGTCCCAAGTAATGAAGATGACCGTATCGTTCCAGTAGCCCTTACCGTCGTCGCAATTCGTGTTCGTGCCGATTGCGTTGACAATCGCCGCCACCCACGACGGTCCCTGCCCGCTATTGATCGGATGGTCCGAATATTGTCCGGCTGGAGTGATCCAGCTCACTTGAGAAAGGGAACAGCTCGCTATATCGTTCAACACGTCGGGCGGCGCTGTGTCGACGTAGCCATTCGACGCGCCTTTCGTCCAGTCGGGCCCGGTACAGATTCCATTCAGTGGAATGCAGATGTTCGAGAGCGAGTTCGGCGCCACCCACAGGCTCGTCTGCCCTTGCGCATAGTAGGTCCATGTGATTCTAGGGCTGGGCTTGTTGAACAAGTAGTTCATGGCGTTGCGTGGAAAGCATTGCGCTGTTTCGTCGCCTAGAGTCTCTGTTCCAAAAGGCGGCGTAGAGTTGCCGTTCGGCCGGATCAGCTGTACCGACTCTCCTGATCCGCAGCCATAAATCGAACTGGGGCCATTCTCTGCCGCGAAGACACCTGCCTCGTCGTCGTCGGCCGTGGGGGCTGAGGTCGCGCCGAAAATGAATTGGTGTGCCGGATAGCTCGGGCCCTGGTTGGTCTGAAACATCCTATTTGCCCATCCATAGGTTGTTGCCATGGTGATGTAGGGATCGAGTAGGCCTCCCTTGCTGCCGTTGCTGTTCGTGACTGGCGTGTTGTACACGTACATGAACTGCGAATAGTTGTCGTCCGGAACCGTGCATCCAAAGGTGTTGGCACCGCAGTCTGTCGGAACGTCGGCAGCAGGTTTCCCGGCGATTCCCTGGTACTTGAATTCGAAATTCCATCCGCTGATGGTTCCGTTGCTCTTCGGGCCACCGTGGCTGTGGTCGAGATCAAAGTTGGTGGCCAGTCCGACCGGCATTAATGGCGCGGTCTGACCGTCCCCATTCACATAGGTGGATGCGATGTTATAGGTTCCATTCGCACCGTTAGCGGTGCAACCGGGAATGCGGCCGTTGGCGGTGCATAGTCCCTGAAACAAATTGTCGGGCGTGCGATTTTCCTGAAAGATCACGATCACGTGCCGGATCGGAGTCTTTCCGTATTGTGCGTGAGCAGTCGTTGCTGCCAGCGCGGCAGCGAAGGACACTATGATTTTGCAGCTCGACTTCATGACAGTTCTCCTTCGGCAGGAATCGGTGGGTGGTCGATTGCGACCGCGATGCGTGATCCACCTGCTAGGTTCGGCGGTAATAACCCAGAAATCGGAAGTTAGACTCGGTTATGCTGAGAAATTGGCAACATGGTAAAACCGTAACTTCCTGGCCGGGGATCTACCCTAACATCGTATGTGTGGCCTCTTTCGGCATAGGTAGCACTCTTCATCAGATATCGGGTGTTTCCCGAGAAGTGTGATGCAAGTGCCCCTTGCACCCTGTGTCCGAAGTGATCTTTGGGATTACGAATCCGCTGACCCGTGCAGCCTCGGAACTCGATCGCACGCGATCGAATCTTGAATGTTTTCGCCATCGCTGCCATCCCATCTCGCAGAGACCCAGCTCATCTTGACATTCTGCTGAGTCGGCTTAGCATCGAACCGGTCTCTTCTTCACCGCACCTAGGGAGGATTTCCATGACTCGACCCAAAACGAAAATATTGGGGGATGGCGGCGACCCCGAGGAGATTCGACGGGCTAAGGAGCTGCTGGGATTTGTTGATGGACAGACAGATTATCGGGCCACCCTTTCCCGACCCGCGTAAGCGACCTGACACGTGAGGACAACCCATGGAGCGCACAGTTTCAACCAAAGACCTTAAGAGCAAGCGAGACCGCAAAGAAAACATTACTCTTGTCGAGACCCTCGCACCCGAACGCTACCGCGAGGCGCACATCCCCGGAGCCCTGAACATCCCGCCCGAACGCATTCGGAAACTCGCCCCGCGATTATTGCCGAACAAGGACGCCGAGATCGTCACCTACTGCAGCAACCTGCATTGACATGCCAGTTCATACGCTGCCCGTGAGTTGGCGGCGATGGGTTGCACGAACGTGGCGCACTATCCAGAGGGCAAGCAGGGCTGGATGGAAGCCGGGCTTCCTGTGGAGAAGGCTGCTTAGACAATCAGTACGACACTAAGCGGCTTCGGCGGCATCCCCGAAAAACTGCTGCGCCAGTTCTCACGAGGTGCCTCATCCCAGGCGCATGCGCGTACGTTGTTTTCGCGTCTGCACCAGCGAGGTAGCGTAGGGAAAGGATCAGATCGAGTATTTCGGGTCGCCCTCGACAATTTGTACGTCGAGCTTTGGGAGTTGGTTGCTCTGCCAAAGGGACGAGTGAAACTTAACGCGATAGTTAAGCGGGCCTCCATCCTCGCGATCACTGCGTTCCAACGGACGCGGGATGCAAACGAACTCAGTCTCAATCGTCCGGCTCGTCGCCCGGACGATCGAATATCCATGGCCTCCCATATCGACAAACGCGACGTGCGGTGACAGATCAGGATTCGACAAAGCCCGTGCTTTTTGAAGGTCCCCAGTCTTGGCGTATTCCAGGCACGATTTCACTCCGTGTCGCAACAACATATTTAAGGTGGGTTGAGGCTTGGTGTCGGTTTGCGCCTGCCCGACATACAGTGCGCGCAGGGGATGATCCTTGATCATCCCATGCTCGAGGGCCTCCACGATTCCAGGCGCCGAGATCGACCCCGTTACAAACGCCACTCCCACAGGTGAAAAAGAATTTGGCGGGAGCGACTTCGCCGCCAGTCCCGCCCAGAAACTGTGGCGATCGCCCGCGACGGTCACGAATCCTGTGACTCTGTGATTTCGGACAAAGTCGTAGATCTCGCCGCGCTCGACGAAGGCTGTGCTCCAGTCCTGCAGCGCAAAGCCTGCATAGCCGGGCCACGGCCAGGGTCTCGTCACTCCCGCAGGAAGATTTTGCGGATCAGCTCTCATCTCGAGGGTTGCAGTGGTATTACCCCAGATTTTCCATGTCGCCTTCGAGGTGCTCAGCCTCTCCAGAAACCATGCTTTTTGCTCGGCACCGAGAATCGACTGTGGAGGGCGATTCTTCCACACATTCGGTATCTCGACGTTGCCGTCCATGGAGCGGATGGCTGTCGGAGGGTTCCCGTTGTTGTATGCGCAAGCGGCATCGAGAATCTCCATGGCCTCCTGGGGCATCATCTCGGGAAAATCGTCGCTGAGGAGGGGCTTGGCCTGCTCCATGCCGGTAGGCTCTTCCGAGCGATAGCTGCGCTGGTCGGTAACAATCAGTTCGACATTGCGTCCCCATCGCAGTGCGCGGTAACCCTTCAGGCAACCGATGGCGGCCAAGTTGTTGGTTTCAATGCCAAGGCCATGGTTGTCAAACTGGGCGACCGGTGCATCCACCACCTTCGGCCCATGGAACTGCTCCAGGGAATCACCGTTCGGCCGCGCCATGCGTGCGGGCTGGAACTCAAAGAATGCCTGATTGGCCGCTACCTTGCGAGTTTGAGCGGGCCGTGTCGCTCCTTGAAATTTCTGCAGCGACTGCCAGCCCAGCCAACTAAACTCGTGGTTGTCCCACATATTCACGAATGGCCAGCGCGCGCGCGCGTCCTGAACATCCGGATCGTGCAAATACGCTCGATAAATCGCTCGATAATCTTCGAGACTCACAGGAATGTGAAAATCACCGATCTTCTCACCGGTCGGATAGCGCACGATATCACGGATTCTGCGGTCATACATCCCTTGGGGACGGTCCTCCGGATACCAGACAATTTCATAGATGAAATCGCCGAGGTGTAAAACAAATCCAAGCTGTGCCCCGGCAGGAGCGCGTTCATCTTCGAAAATCATTCGGCGATAGGCAGATTGGGCTCCCTGATTCGCATTCTGGCAGCTGACAAAGGCGAACGATACGGGACGCGAATCGCCCGGCTCCGGAGCGGTAAGGGTGCGGCCGATGCGGCTTCCATTGCCGGCGTTGTCGGTAAAGCGGTACCAGTACACCTTGGCCGGCCGTAGTCCGCCGACCAGGACACGAGAAGTCCAGTCCGCGGCGCTAGCCGCGTGGGTGCTTGCGTTTGCGACTACACGGCTGAACCGCGAATCCTCTGCGACCTCGACGCTAAGATCGATCGACGATTTTCCGGCGGGTTGCGGGCATCGCGTCCACAAAAGCACGCTGTTCGAATCGGGGTCGCCCGAAGCAACACCTTCGGGAAACAGATCGCGACGCTCTCGCCACCCCGAGCTCGAGGGTGCCGCGAACAGATCTCCAGATGCCGCGGTTGCACCGAATGCCGCAGCCAGCTTTGCGAAGGTTCGTCGATCCACGGAACTCATTAGCCGACCCCCTGTGGAATTCCTACATAGTAGACGAGTCGATCTGTCAAAAAGAGAGCAACCGCCTCGCGCTTTCTCGATCAGACTAAGGTTTCCCGCCGCACTCCTCAACCGCTCGGAAGCGCCTCCACGGTGAAAGAGCAGGAAGGGCAACAAAAATGATGTCCGGAATGCACGCGATGATCGGCATGCGCTCTACTGGCTGACCACCGAAAACCTGGGGATCACGGCGACCCCAGCTAATTGTTCTCAGCGTGGATCTGTGACTCGCCAGCGAGCGGAAGAGGCGGAAACTCAAATCTGCTGGAGAGCGGACGATCGCATCCGTTCCCTGGTTCGGTCGGGCTGGTGTTGGTGGAGTTCCCGCAGCTGATTTTGGCTGCACCTCCTTTGATCGGCGTAACCCCCTTCGTTTCATAGGGTCAGCCGAATTCGAGCGGGCTCTTCCTGCCCATTCAGCCTCTACAATATTTTCGGCCGCCATTCGTCTATACAAGTGGATGGATAAGCCGTGAGCATAGCTGCGATGGCCGAGCAGGATCGCCAGATTTCCGACATCGTTGTGCGGGAACGGTCGCGGCTGCGCAATTTCATTCGCGGGCGAGTGCGGGATGAAGCGGACGTCGAAGACCTGCTACAGGAAGTCTTCTATGAGCTTGTGGAGGCGAATCGCCTGTTGATGCCGATCGAGCACGTGACCGGCTGGCTGTTTCGCGTGGCCCGCAATCGCGTCACCGACTGGTTTCGCAGGAAGAAGCCGGAATTGTTCAGTGACGCGGCCGTCGAGGATGAATATGGCGAAATGCTACGGATTGAAGATCTGTTGCCCTCGCCTGATACAGGACCGGAAGCGGAGTATGCGCGCCACCTGCTCGTGGAGGAGCTCGAAGAGGCGCTCGACGAACTGCCGGAAGCGCAGCGCGAGGTGTTCATCGCGCACGAACTGGAAGGGCGCAGCTTCAAGGAGCTATCGGCAGAGAGCCGCGTGAGTGTAAACACGCTGCTCGCGCGCAAGCGCTATGCGGTGCTGTTTCTGCGTGAACGGTTGCAAAGGGCTTACGACGAGTTCAGGGAGTTCATCAAGAGGAAATGAGGCACGATATGAGAAAGAAAATGCTTTGGATCGTTCCGCTGGCCACCCTGGCGATGGTGCTCTTTGCCGCCCTGGGCGGGTACATAGTGATGTGGCTGTGGAACTGGCTGCTGCCGGGTTTGTTCGGCTGGCGTCTCATCACATTTTGGCAGGCCCTCGCACTTCTGGCCCTGTGCCGGATTCTGTTCGGGAGAATTGGCGGGCGGCGGTTTAGCCGTTCCAATTTTCGCGGGCGCATGCGGGAGCGCTGGGAGCGGATGACCCCCGAAGAGCGCGAGAAGGTCCGCGAGCGCTGGGCGCGGTGTGGCGGGTTCGAGCCGCCGGAGGCGAAGGGGACAGCGTAATCCGGAACGATCGTCTCGGTCCTGCAAAGCCGAGGTCGTAGACCGTGGCGATGTTCGGAGAGTTCAACGCGGAGCTAGGTGGTGCTTCGTGAACCTGCGCAATCTCCCAGATCAACGCTGACCCGACCAACATGTGGTTGTACGAGGTGCAAGACTGGTACCGATTGAGTGTGTGATAAGCTTCGCACTCTTATGTCGTGCAATCCTCATGGCGGGGTTCACCACTTGAGAAGTCACCGAATCGCCGTCGTAGGCAGCTATGCCACCGGTCTCACCATGAGAGTCCAGCGCTTCCCCAGCCCTGGCGAGACGGTGCTCGCGAAGGGTTACCGCGTCGACTTTGGCGGCAAGGGTTCGAATCAGGCTGTAGCCTGCGCCCGGTTAGGAGCGAAGGTAAGCTTCATTGCCAAGATCGGCCAGGATAATTTCGGTGGGATGGCGTTAAGCCTTCACCGAGAGCAAAGAGTTGACATCGATTCTGTGATTCAGGTCCCCGGTCAACCCACCGGTGTGGGTTTCATTGTTGTGGATGCCGACGGCAACAATTGCATCACCATTGACCCCGGCGCGAATGACCTGTTGACCGCCGACGAGGTCTCGCAAAGCCTGAAGACGCTCACCCCGGAAGCGGTCGTGCTTACACAACTGGAAATTCCGGTCGAAGCGGCTGCGGCAGCCATGGCGCGCGGTCGAGAGAAGCGAGCGCTGACGATCCTAAATCCGGCGCCGGCTCGAACTCTGCCGGACTCGGTGTTGCGGTTGGTCGATGTTCTCACCCCCAATCAAAGCGAAGCCAAAGTATTAGTCGGGCAAAGCCCGGATGCCGCCATGGAGCCAGAGGCGGCAGCTCAAGAGCTTCTTCGCCGTGGTGTAAAGCAAGTCGTTATCACCCAGGGCGACAGGGGCGCGTTGATCGCCACAGCGGATTCCTCTAGGCACATTCCTGCCATTAAGGTCTCTGCCGAGGATACAACTGGAGCGGGTGATTCCTTCAATGCCGGATTGGCTGTGGCGCTGTCATGTGGCGAGAATCTGGATGACGCCGTACGTTTTGCGGTAGTGACGGGTGGCCTCGCGGTTACGCGGGAAGGCGTGGTCCCGTCCCTGCCTACGCGCAATGAAGTCCTGCGGTTCTATCGACAACAAGATCAAACGCCGCCCATTTGGCTGTCTTAGGATGAATGCAGGGTTCCAGGTTCTGCCTTAGAATTGAAGCGTTCGACCGCCAGCACGAATCGGCGAACGCGACTTATGTCCCACTCATTGGAATTCCTGTTGACAGCGCAAGAGCGCGCACGCTGGATGCGCTCGGACACGGCGCAGTTACTCAAGCGTTTCTTTTTCGCCGAGCGCTCCCTTCTGATAAGCGAGGCGTCCTGGATCCCCGCCATTGCGCCCTTGGACATCAAGACCGACCTAGCCCGCTATGTCTGGCAAGGCGCGGAAGCCGCCAACTCCTTGCGGGAACGGGTCTTCGAGCTTCGCTTTCCCAGCCGACTGATGGAGGACGAAGGCAACGATCGCGCTCTGATTGCGATTTTCGATGCGGTCAAGGATTCGCCTTCGGTGCCGGCGTTCGTGCTGAGCGTGGGAGCAGTTCTCTTGCCGGCTATGCGCGATGCCTACCAATCCTATCTCAAGGCCTCCGACCTGATCGCCGACGGCCCTACGCACCGGTTCCTGGCACTGGCCGTTGCCGAGAAGACCGAGCAGATCAGCGGCTTCGAATCGTGGATCGAGGCAGCTCGATCGCAAAACTCGGAACTGTGGTCCGAAGCGGCTGCGTGGGCGGACGAAGTCGCGAAGCGGCTTTCAGCAGTCGGCGGAGTCGGAGTGGAATCTCCTGCTGCTTTCGCTCCCGCCGAACCTCTGCCAGCAGCGAAACCCTATTCCGTTCCCGTGCATCCTGCCAGGGATCGGCGATTCTGGCCGTGCCGATTCTATTGGCCCGACATTGTGGATCCATCCTATCCCTATGGGGAGGGGCTCCAATTACAGTTGCGTTCGGCTATCAGCCATGTAAATGAGGTGTGGGCCGTTGAGGCAGGAGGTGTGATCTTATCGGCGTTTGCCGACATCCTGCCCTGGGAGTGGATTTACAACTCCGCGCGCTGGACCTATGACGAGTCGAGGCACTGTCGTATGGGCTATGAGCGGCTCATGGCTTGGAAACTGGATTCCTCTTGGATACCTTTGGGTACCTACATCTATGAGAGTGCGACGACGGTAGATTCGGGTGACATCGCACTCAATCTTCTCGGCATGCTGTTTTTTTTCGAAACCAAGAACATTCGGCATAAACCGGAACGTGCGCGCCTTTTTCATTCCTATGGCGATTCTTTAAGCGAGCATGACATGGATTTCGATTGGGCCGACGAAACTCTCCATGCCAGTTACGGCAAGCGCTGGCTTAAGGAACTCCTCGCAATTCGCGGTCAGAATCCCGCCACCTATGAGGAAGTCCGCCGGAACTGCGAAAAATTGGTAAAGGATTATGTGCGGACGGTAACTCCGGCGGAGATCACTGCGCTCAAAACCGCTGCCGATCTGCTCATCCATAAGGCGAAACAGTTGCGCTGAACAGCAGTTGGCCGCAGTTTGAGCATTTCCGAACCTGGAGCGGATGGAAATGGTCTTAAAACGCGGGCGTGAACGCGGGCACCCGGGGAGCAGCGTGCGAACCCGCGTGAACCATTTCATGCTCAGCGGGCCGAGGGGGTGGGCGCCTTCATCAGGTCGACGAACATTTTGTCGAATTTTGCAAGGTCCAAGTCTTGTTGGATTTCGACCGGCCGAGCGCCAAGCTTGGGGTTGTCGCTGTCGGTCCAGGTCAGGGTGTCTCCGTAGGCGGCACCGTGGTCGACATTGACACTCATATAGCGCGTTTCTTTGTTGGTGATTAAGGTCGGATCAATCCACGCGGCGGCGGCCAATTCATCCCACATGTAAGAGCCGCCCTGATCCTTCATAAAGAACTTCACCACATACTGTGCGGCGGCCTTGTTGCTCTTGTTGATCTCCGTAATCATCTCTTGCGTAATTCTGGTCTTGATCGAGATGTCGACGGGTGTGCAAACGATCTTTTTCCAAGGAGCCTCGAGCACGCTCTTCGCTGCCTCCGGATCGAACCAAAAGTTGAATTCGTGACGCGGCGCACTGCGAAATTCCGGATCGTCGGTCTGCGGATTCAAGCTTCCGCCCATAAACACCAGGCTCTCTGCCAAATCCGCAAAATGAGGATCGATCGCGTTGGCAAGCGCGAGGTTCGTCATTGGACCTCCCTCGTAAATGGTCACTGCGTGCGGATATTTGCGTACCATGCGAATTAGGAAGTGCGCGGCGTCGTCGTCGGCAGGCTTGGTGTGCGGCGCACCTTCGAGCAGTTCGGGTATCAAGTCAGGTTCGTGCCACCAGCGATCGTCCCACGCTCCGGCGAATGCCACTTTTCCATATCTCGCCTGCCACAACAGGGCTTCCTTGCGGCGATGCACCAGAGGAAACACGGCTCCGGGCACAATCGGAATGTCGGTCCGTCCGATCAGCTCCAGGAGGCGCAGGGCGTGTGCCACCTCTTCGTCGCGCCACTGGTTACCGCTGACAACCGTAATCCCCAGCACTTCCACCCGCGGAGACTGAATCAAGGTCAACAGGGTTTGCAGATTGCTGCCGCCGGGCCCGGAACAATCCTGGTCGATGATGACTTTCCGGCGCTCCTGGGCGAACGCCACGCTAAGGAACAGGTAGAAGATTAGAAAACAGAGTTTCAGGTTCATTCCGACCTCGATTGGAGCGTATCGATCTGAAGACGAGAAGAATGGGCAGAAAAAGTATAATCACAACCTCCGCCTAAACGTGTCCAACGGGAGAAATGAAGGGCAAGTCGACTGATCAGGAGTTCACTATACAGTCAGACTGCTGCAGTCACTGGCCTGTTACTTGCCTGCAGGGGGCTTTTGCTGGAACCGTGAGAATTGGCGCCTTGGTCGCGGCGATTGGGCGTTCAGCATGACCACTGCTTCAGGCAGGCTCTGCCCGTGGCTTGATGCATCCGCGAAAAAGTAAAATGGGCCAGCGTCGGTCGATTCCGTGCTGGCCCGGTCGAGCGATTGGCGCTTAGGCTGCTGGAATCTTCAGTTGCTGTCCGATCTGGATTCTGTCCGGATTGGCAATGTTATTCGCCTGAGCAATTTTGCCGATCTCGTTAGGGTTGCCGTAGAACGACTTGCTGATGTTATAGAGATTGTCGCCAGATTTCACGACGTAGACAGTTCCCGATCCCACAGTAATGTCGTGCTGCAAATCCGCGAAGCTGGGATCAACTTTCTTGATCTCATCCCAGGCACGATTCTTCAAATACTCGGTAGGGGCCGTGGCGGTCAGAACCGCCTTTCCGTTTTCAACGTGAAAATGTTGAATTTGAAATCCGTTCCGTGACATGAAATCCGCCACGGGCTGATATTTTTGTTTGAGGTCCTCGTCTGTCATTGGCTACTCCTATGATGATTGTGTACTTTCAATCGTTCTCGTCTTGGGGAGACGAAGAAAACGAGTTGCGTCTCGGTTCCGGCGGAACCTCCCGCGATCTCTCGTGCTGCAAAACCGAGCCAAGAGTCAAGAGCTCGGAAGAGTACCCCGTGGCCTAGCGGACGCTTGATGCCGAGCGCAGTGCTGCGCCCGGCGATAACGGGCCGGGCAGTCGGAACCAGATTCCTGAATTCCTGAAGGATGGGCCTCGAGCGGTGGCGCGCCAGCGTGATCCAGCGCTTTGACTGGCCTCCTTTCGCTTTCCACACTTATCCCCCGTTGCGAGAGCCAGTTTCGCCCGCGTCGGGCCTTACGTCTTAGGCAGCCTTTTGCCGCTCAGCCACTTTCGCCAGCGCGATCGACAGCGCCGCTCCACCCAAGGTTTTTACCAGGGTCGTGTGTTGCGCATAGAAGGCGCTAGCCTTGTCGACGATTGAGGGGTCAGTATTCTCGGCGTGGGCTGCAAGTTGCTGCACAACCTCCGGCGAGATCTTCTGGGCTTGATCTGGAGTGATCTCTTTTCCCGCACTTCCCAGCAGGCTCGCCAAAGCGCCGCCTCCAGCGATTTGGGATAGAGCCCCCGGCCCTACAGAGGCGAGCAGTTGATTTAGCACCCCCGCTTTCTGCTCGCCGTTGGACTGGCTGAACAGGCTGCTGACCAGATTACCGAAGGCAGGTGTCTGATCTGAGCGAAATAGAGCTGAGAGACCCTCGGCCACCACGTTTTGCGGCGCGGCTTGGGCCACTTGATCGAAATGCTCAGCTGCGTCTGCGGTGTTTTGTGCTCCACCGCTGTATTTTTTGAGAAGGTCGTTGACTGAATCGAGAATCCCCATGGGTCTCCTCCTTAGGCAGTGACTCTCTTCGGTAACTTCTTCGCGGCGTTTTGGAACTAGGACTTCTAGCGGGTTGAGACGGCAAAGAAATTATAACTCTATGCGACGCATAAGACACCCACAAAAAATCAGAGAGGCTGCTTTCGCGAAGAGCCCCCCTGGTTTACGCTCCCGGAAGATGTGCTCAGGCGCTAGCTTTCTTCCCGCGAATGAACCGATAGATTGTAAGCAGCAAGATGGCCCCAATTACCGACATCACAAAACCCGCCGATTGACCCTCCTTGTACCATCCGATCACTCTGCCCAGGTAGGTGGCGACGATGGAGCCCAAAATACCGAGCGCCATCGTGATCCAGACGCCACCAGGATCCTTTCCTGGCATGAGCAACTTTGCTACGGCACCCACTACCAGTCCGATAATGCACTCCCACAAAAGGCTGATCATATTCGTCCTCCTTGGCCAGCGATCGTTCGCGCGCACGATGCCGGACATCTTGTGGGCCTAGAAAGCTCGGCGCATATCTTACCTCGTCGCGGGCCGCTAGGGTATCGGTGATTATGCCCTTGATTAACTCAAGCTCGTATTCGAGCGCTGGGCGGTTAGCTCAAGTGTGATGGGATCCACTGTAACGCGGAAATGGATTCTCTGCAGGCCCATCGATCTCACGGTCTTCGGTCACGCCGTTACGCTGGCTTCGGCATCAGCTGACTTGGTGACCTCCATTTACGTCGCCGCAAAACTGAAGACTAGTAAGGCGGCAATCGTGTGGCTCACTGCGTGCAGATGCACAGGGTAGCGTGGTAACCTCTAGCCCGGATGAACCGCCGGCAAGCGCTCGTTCTTAGAGAACCTGAAATCCGTTCCCTGCTCGATCCTGAGCGATGTCTGCAGGCGGTTGAAGCCGCGTTCAGCGCTTACGCCCGGGGTCAGGCCGAACTGCCAGCCGTGATCAACCTCGAGGTTCCTGAACACCGCGGCGAAGTGCATGTGAAGGCCGGGTATCTGCACGCTGGTCCTTACTATGCCGTCAAGATAGCGTCAGGATTCACGGACAACACGCGGCGTGGTCTTCCCGCGAGTGATGGAATGGTGCTGGTGTTTGACGCAGAGACCGGGGCGGTAGCGGCCCTGCTCCTCGATAACGGATACATTACAGATCTGCGCACGGGGGCAGCGGGCGCCGTGGCCGCGAAACACCTGGCGCGAGCCACGGTCGAAACCGTTGCCGTGGTTGGCTCCGGCGCCCAGGCGCGCTACCAGATCCGCTCCCTCGGGCTTGTCAGAAAGGTCCGGGAAGTCCGGGTTTGGGGACGACATGAGGAAAAAGCCGCCGCCTGCATCGAGGATCTCTCCCGTCCAGCCACGGATTTGCGATTCGTGCTGGCCTCTTCTGTCCATGAAGCTGTCAAGGGAGCCGATGTGGTGTTCACGGTGACGGCCAGCCGTGAGCCCTTGGTACAGGCTGACTGGATCGCCGCCGGAGCGCTGGTGATCGCCGTTGGATCCGACGGCCCGGACAAGCAAGAGCTGGAGGTGGAGGTGCTAGGCCGGGCAGACCGCATCGTGGCCGACAGTTTGCCACAATGCCTCCGTTTGGGAGAAATCCATCACGCAGTAGAAAAGGGAGTAATCTCGACAGAGAAAGTGACCGCCGAACTAGGACAGATTACGGCGGGACTCAAGCCCGGCAGAACTTCCGACAATGAGATCATCGTCTGCGACCTGACCGGAGTCGGCGTGCAAGACATAGCCGCGGCGTCGCTAGTGCTGGAGCGCGCGCTCCAGGACGGGAAAGGAGAACGGCTTTCGCTGTGAGCAGGACCCCTAGGCTGCTCCGCGCCGCGACTTCACCGAACGCAGCGCCCGTGACGGGGCGCTTTTTTGGGAGAGCTGTTGGAGGGTGATGTCGACGCGTGCCAACCCCTTCAGAGTGTATTCGATGTCGTATCCGTAACCCACGCGGATAGATTTCCCCGTGCCAAAATGATCTCCCGGAGTGATGAGCACCGATTGTTCGACCCGCAGCTTGTCAAAAAGGGCCGAAGATGCGATGGGAAGCTTGTAGCGAAAGAAAGCAATGGCACCGGCCACGGGCGGGATATAGGTAAAGATGTCGTCATGACTGTGGATCCAGCTCTCGACACGTGGGAGATGCTCTCGGATAATATTCCGGGTTCGCTCGAGGATCGTTTCCCGACGGGCTGGCTCCATGACGATGCGGGCAAGACGGTCGGAGAGGTAGGTCGGCGTGAGCGTCGTGTAGTCCCTGTATTGACTAAGTTTAGCTACGGTCTTCGCAGGTCCAACGATCCATCCGATCCGCAGACCCGGTAGACCGAAGGCCTTGGAAAGACCCGAAGTAAGAAGCAATTTGTCGTAACGTCCCCAGAAAGTCGGCGAGAGGGGGCCAGCTACTTCCGCCCCTCGGTAGATCTCATCGGCGAGCACCCAGGCATTGACCCGGCGGGCAGCGCGAATAATCTCGTCCATTTCGGATTCCGTAAGAACAGCGCCCGTCGGGTTATTGGGGTTGGTGACTACAATCAGGCGTGTCTTGCGGGTGACTGCACGCCTCAGGCCCTCGAGATCAAGTGCCCATCGCCTGCTGCCATTCTCCTGGTGCTCGGCCAGGTGAAAGGCGTCTGCCGCATTGCCGTAGGCGCGCGCAAGCCCCCAGGTTTGCAGATAATTGGGCAGCATGACTGCAGTCCGGTCCCCTTTTTCCAGCAGGCCCCAGAGAGCTGTATAGTTGGCCTCCGAACCGCCGTTGGTTACTAATACCTGCTCGGCGGTGGCTCCGTGGAACTGGGCAATCCGCTCGCGCAGTTCCGGCGATCCATTGGACTCGGGATATTTCAGGGCTTGGGAAAGAAAGCGGGCTGGATCCTCTCCTTCGAATAACTCGTCCACACGCAGGGGGCGAACACCACTTTCTGACAGGTTATATTCAACCTCGTTTTCATACAGACACTGCGTTCTTTCCATGCGAAACAAGTCGATGTGCACAACGCCTCCTGCCTAGCGAACACCTGACACGGCGTCCGGCTGCCAAACTTTACCAAACGAAGTCCATCGCTGCCAAGGTAAGCTTCAGCCGGTTTCTTCTGCCTCCCGGCGCCGACATTCTCGCATCTTTCGAGTGACTATGCCTACTCCTCGGATGGCTGCGGTTCCGCATCGGGACGAGCCAGCAGGAAGACCGTGATCTGCTCGTAAGGTTGCTGGCCGACATTCAGAGCGCGGTGAACGCGCTCGGTGGGTTCCTCCCACTCAACTTGTCCTGGCGCAATCCGCAGGAGATGGCTGGCTCCGCCTTCCTGGTATTCAATCGAGAGGAGGTCGCCGCCCACTATCACCGCGATCCGATGAAAAGGATCGCGATGCCACGGCATAGCCTCGCCGGGAGCAAGACGCAATCGACGAACCATGCTGGTTCCGCGATGAGAGATAAGTTCGTCGCTCACGATGGTCTCGCGTGGATGCCTTGCTAAGCTGCTTTCTTCGCTCTAACTTTCGCCCATCGCGCTCGCTGAGCCGCTGCTATCTTCCGTCGCGCAGCCGCCGACAGCGTGCGACGCTTTGCGCGCCTCCGGCCTCCACTGCCCAAGCTCCCCAAAGCCGCAAGCGCGGCGTCGATTTGCTCGATCTGCTTCGTTGTGCGTTGACGCTCCTTTCTCAACGCTACTACTGCCGCTGATAGTCTCGCCATGGATCCCCCTCGCCTGAGGATCATAGCAGAGTAAGCTCCAGACCTTGCGGCGATGCTGAAGGCAATCCGGGGAAGGGCATGGCAACAAAGTTGGCTTTCCCCGACGTATTACTTGGTCCACGTGGTGGAGACGGCAGACACTTCCCGTCTGGCCGTCACACCTTCGGTAAGGAGGAGGCCATCATCCGCGGCTTGCTAGCATTGGAAATGCAGGCGACGATTCACTAATTCTGACTACTCGCAGGACTATTGAGGCGAACCACTTTTCCACTGTCCAGTTCGTATTCTGCCTGGATCACGCTTAGCTTGCCCGACTTCACGGCCGTGCGAATGATCTCGCTGTTTGCCAGTACATCCTTCGCGCTCTGATGCACGTTTTCCTTGACTGCTGACTCGATGAGATCGTTCCCCTTGGCATAAGTTTTTGCCTGGTTCACGGCTGGATTAATCCTCTCTACGATGGCATCCAGGTTACTGCTCGGCATCTTTTCGCCAGAACATGCAGCCGACACGGCGCCGCACGCCTGATGTCCAAGTACGATCAGCAGGGGACTATGCAGGTGATCCACCGCATACTCGATGCTCCCGAGCGCCACTGCGTCCGCCACGTTTCCCGCAGTACGCACCACAAAGAGATCTCCCAGACTTTGATCGAAGATTAACTCGGGACCAACCCGGCTGTCGGAACAAGCGAGAACGATCGCTTTGGGAGATTGCCCGGAAGCAAGTTGGTGGCGAAGAGCGACCAGCGCGTGCGTTTGCGGCTTACCAGCCACGAAGCGACCGTTGCCGGACATGAGACTGTTCCAGACCTCGTCTGCGGAAGGTGCGGCATGGCTTGCAGCATGCGACGAATGTTCTGCGGGAGGTGACTGTTGCGCAAGCCCGGAGCCCACGAGGGATAACACGATGGCAAGACACAATTGGCGCGTCACGGCTAGCTCCTTCGAGCGCATTATAGTTTAGCGGGCTGGATCCACAAGAAAATAAATCTAAACCGATCTAGGCCTGAGGAACTGGCTCACACTCCGACGGGGATGGCAATCGCGGCCCCCGGCTGGCAGGCAAAAGCCGCATCACGGTTGTAGCGGCGGGCCGATCAGTCCCTGAAACGCCGTTCCAAGAAACTTTCCTTTGGCGTCAAAATCCCAGTTGAAGATGGCCGATCCCGCACTCGCGCAAGCGTGACAGCCGTTGCGCAACGGATAGCCCACTGTGAACTGTATTCCACCATTGGGTCCTGGCTGTGAGTTGGGCCATGTTTTTCCGTCCCGATCTCCCGGCCACACGTCAACGTTGGGGAATTGCCCTTTGAGGTCCTGAAACTGGCCGCTCTGTTTCATGGTTTTGACGTCGAGCAACTTAAGATCTTCGACATTCACGATTCGCGGGTCTCCGTTGACCAGCAAAAGACCATAGTTTGTATTGGCGCGCAAGGGATAGGTAATAAAGGCAAAGGCAACCGGGCCTTCCTCCTGGAACCCGGTCATGACGCCAAACTCACCATGACTTTCCCGGTAGAGTTCTCGGCTAAAGCGTACGGCGTCGGGCGGGGCGCCGGCTTTCGCCATCTGGCCGATCACGCATGCGCCATAGTTGTTGGACGGTGTTTGGTCGCAGACCGTGCGGGCTGTCGTCATAAACTGCGGTGGCATCTGCCACACGGCCGAAGCCCCGATCTTGTCCGAAGAGTGCTTCGATTGTGCCATCAGGGAGGCAACAAGGAAGAAGAAGGCTAAGGGTCGAAAGACATGACGCATGTTCGTCTCCCCAAAAAGGATAAACACGAAGGAACCACCGTGCCCAGCGAAAGATGAAAGAATTCAACCCGCGCACTTCGTCTTGTTGCGCAGCCGTTGCAAGGTAACACCTCGCCAAGTGCGGAGCCGCCGTTGCTGGCGATCGCTGATTCCGACGTCGAACTCGAGTGCCGTATCGAAGAACCCTCGTGGTCGAGGTCTGGGCGTATGGCGAACACATCAAAGTTCCTGCCATTCCACGGTCAATCGGCCCAAAGCCTCTAAACTGAGACCAACACTCGACCTCCCAAGAAGTTGATCAAAGAGTGGGGCTGTCATCTCCCAGCATGGTCGCCCGGACGATCTTCACCGGGGGAAAGCCTTGGCGGAGAAATGTGTCGTGGAACTCTTGCAGGCTGAAGCGGTCCTTCATTTTCCGCTGGTAGTCCTCGCGAAGCTTCATAATCTCGAGCTTTCCGAGGGTATAGACAAGATAAGTGGGATCGCTGGTACCCCGCTTGGTTTCGACTTCCGCGACGGATTGGGTTTGATAGCCTTCCGTCTGGAAAAATTGCACCGCTTCGCCAAACGTCATTTTGCCCGTGTGCATGGAGATTCCGACGATGTAACGGGCATCCCGCAATAGTGCATCGAGCAGCTGGCCAAGGCGGAGCCTGGGGTCCCCCTTCCCGTATCCTTCGTCGAGCATCATCTGCTCGCTGTAATGCGCCCAGCCCTCGGCGTTTGAACCACAGCCTAACAACTTTCGAACCTTGGCAGGCGCCGAGGGAACCCACAAGAACTGCACATAGTGTCCGGGGTACACCTCATGGACGGCCACAGCGATCATCGTCGCGCGGTTGAATTGCCCCATGAAGGATTCTGTGCTGGCTTTCGGCCAGTCCTGCTCCGGCAGAGTGACATTAAAGAAAGCCTCCTTGGCAACAGTTTCGTACGGTCCGGGGGTGTCCATCGAAGCGAAGGTCAACGCCCGGGCAAAAGGAGGAGTTTCTTGCAGCATGGGCGGCACGGGGGATGGAATGGTTACAATTTGCCTGTCCACGATGTATTGGCGAATGCCCGTCAAATCGTCCCGGAAGGTCTGTAGCAACTGGTCGGGCGCGGGATGGTCCTGCTGAAGTTCCGTTCTGATCTGGTCCGGCGTTTTCTTGGGGTCGAGTTGACCGGCGACCTTCTTAAACCACTGTTGATTTCGTCGAAGATCATCATAGCCAATCTGCAGCAACCGATCCGTTGGGACATCCACCATTTCGTCGTACAACAGCTTCTTGCGATAATTTTCAGCGCCAATCCGGAAGTCGCCCTGGGACCGGGGAAGTAGAGTTTCCTTCAGAAATTTTTCGTAATCCTCGAGCGCCGCAATGACCGCCGTGTTGCTGCTGCGAAAGTCAGACAGCAATTGCTGGTCGGTGACGTCATGGAAGGCTTCGGGCACATCCTTTTGGAAGAAGCTAACAATCCCCGGCAGTTGCTGAATGGCCACTTCCATGTAGATCCGAGGCGGGTTCTTAAGATTCTGCTTCGCGGCCACAAGGACTCCGGGCATGGCCTTCTCGCGATCGATCAAGGATCGCAATCGCTTGTCCGGAGGCGCGAACTTGCGCGACATAATCACGAAGGCGCTTTGTGTAAGGCCACTGGAGTAACGGTCCGGGTTCTTTTCCCAACTTCGGATCTCCTGCAGTTCGAGCAGCGTCGACTGCAGGTTGTTGGTGACCAACTGGTAGTCCTGACGCTCCTCCAAGGGCAGTACGCTGCTGTCAAACTTCTTCAGGCGACCGAGATAGTCGTGCGCAAACGCGATTTCACGATCGATACCGCTGCGCGAGTAGTCTTCCAAATCCGAGTCGTACTGATGGAAGCCCGCGGACGTACCTTGCGTGGGGTTCAATTTGAAATATTGGTCGAAGAAGCCGTCCACCAGTCTGCTCCAATCAGAACTCGCTTCGCTCTTGGCCGCCTCGCTCGCGGTTGCCCCGAGCAGTGGGTGCGAAGTCGAAAGTGTCAGCAGAGCCAGTAACCATGCCATCGCCATGATTTCCCCGGGACCACTCGACATAACGGTGCTCCTGTCACAGGATCGTGTCCTAATGTCGCTTGCCTAAGCGTCCGGCCGAAGAGGCAATTTTACGTGATTCGCCAGAGTGATTCCGTTTGCCAGACCTCTCCATCTCCCTATGGCAGCTCACCCCAGCGGGACCGAAGTGCGCCCCCCAACCCGCGGTCCAGGCCTTGAGCGGAGGCCAAGACCTTCTGCGAGGAGGGCCCTGGCCCCTCGGAAAAGAGCATTCATGAGCGATTTTCCCAACTCATCGATCCGCTTTCGCCATCTAAACCCTCGACAGAACGTATTCCGCGCACGGCACCACTTAACGCTCGGGGTGACCTCCCTCGAGTCGGGGTCGAACGCGCCTTCGAAGACGCACTGGGCTAGCACCCTGTCGAAGGGGGTAACATGTTCGGTTGCCTGGAATCGGGTGAGTCTGATCTGCCCAGAGGGATGCGGGAGTCAACGATATGAAATCCCAGATCAAAATTGGCACCGTATTCGGTGTGGAACTCGGGCTGCATTATAGCTGGCTTGTGATCGCGCTGCTCATCACATTTTCACTGGCGGCGCAGTTCCATCACGAGAATCGTGACTGGAGTGAACCCCTGGTTTGGACTATTTCCATCATCACGGGCGTGCTGTTCTTCGCTTGCCTCCTCGCCCACGAGCTGTCGCACGCGGTGGTAGCGAAAGCGCGCGGGCTGCCCATTCACAAAATCACTTTGTTCATGCTCGGAGGTGTAGCCCAGATTGAGAAAGAAGCTTCCGACGCCAAGACGGAGTTCTGGATGGCCATTGTCGGCCCGATCACCAGCGGGATTTTGGGCCTAATCCTGCTTGGGTTCGCCCGGTTATCCGGATGGGTACCGGCGACGTCCCCGGCAACGCCGGGAACCGCCCTTCTGGTCTGGCTTGGCCGCATCAATCTGGCCCTCTGCGCCTTCAACATGATTCCGGGTTTTCCCCTGGATGGTGGGCGCGTACTGCGAGCGGTTCTATGGTGGAGTCTGGGTGATGGAGCGCGTGCGACCCGCTTGGCGGCCCGCATCGGCCAGGGGATCGCGGTCATATTTATTGGTATCGGAATTCTTCAATACTTTCAGGGGTCGGGGCTTAGCGGACTGTGGATTGCCTTTATCGGTTGGTTCCTTTTACAAGCGGCGGGCGCTACCTACCTACAGGTCCAGACAGGCGACCTTCTCGGTGGTCTACGGGTGAAGGACGTCATGTCTAGCGACTACCCGACCGTGGATCCTAATATCTCGCTCGAGGAGTTCGTCCACGAACAATTGCTGCGTTCCGGCCGGCGATGCTTTCTGGTGGTTGAAAATGGCCGCATGGTCGGGCTGATAACCCCCCATGAGATCCGCGAAATCGATCCCCAGACTTGGCGGATGCGTCGAGTCGGCGACGTCATGCGCGAGGCGAATAAGATTCATTTCGTCTCGCCCGACATGCCCGCCGCAGAGGCCCTGGAGACCATGGGCCGGGAAGACGTTCATCAACTTCCCGTCATGTCGGACGGCCAGATCTCGGGAATCGTAACTCGGGCACACATATTGCAGATCTTGCGGTCACGTTCGGAGCTTGCGAGTTTCACCCGCCGCTCTCGGGCAGCCTGAGGGATTCTTTGGGGTGAACCTGATCGATACCCCTGAGATCGATCCTAACGCTGTAGCTGATCCTATGAACCGGGGACCTGCACCCACCGTCGTTGCTTCGCGCTCAAGCCAACGAGCTCGCACAGTTTGACGCCATCATGGCCCGTCTCAAAGGTGGGGAAGGTAGGCCGCACCTGGAAATCGCCGGCGGCGATATGGCCATAGAAATCCCTAAAAAACTGCAGGAAGGTGTCGGGATATCCTTCGGCATGTCCAGCGGGATATCGCGCATAGGCGCGAGCCTGAGGGGTCATGAGCGAGGGATCCTTGATCAGCCAGCGATTGGCTTCTTGGCGGCTGCCGATCCAGAGGACATTGGGTTGCTCTTCGTCCCACGCGAGCGAGCCTTCCGAGCCATCGATCTCAAACCACATTCGATTCTTGCGCCCGGCACTCACCTGCGATACGGTCAGCACCCCTCGCAAGTTTCCCTCGAAGTGCAGCAGGATGGAAGCATAATCGTCTGTGGTCATCCGCACGGGTTCGCTCGCCGCATCAGCGGCCTTCTGGAAGGTTTCAACCGGCCCCGTGGGGCGTTGCCGCACGGGAATGACCGTGGCTAGATCGGCGCAGAGCTCCGTCAAGTTGCGGCCCGTGATCCAGACGATCAAGTCCAGCCAGTGCGTGCCGATGTCCGCCACGGCCCGCATCGTCCCTCCTAACGCGGGTTCCAAACGCCAGTTCCAGTCATTGGGATAAAACAGCCAATCCTGCAAGTACGCACCGTGTGCGATCCGGGGCTCGCCGATCGTACCCTGCTTCACCAACGCGTGTGCTTCCTGGCAAAGCGGGTAGTAGCGGGAATTGTAGGTCACCGCTCCCACTCTCCCCCGTTCCCGCGCCAACTGTACCAACAGGGCGGTTTCTCCGGTATTCATGGCCAACGGCTTTTCGCACATCACATGCTTCCCGGCTCGCAGAGCCAATTCCGCCTCCGCAAAATGAAGGTGGTTGGGGGTGCAGACGTGCACGACATCCACAGACCCGTCGCTCGCCAGTTCGTCCATCGAGCGGTAGGCGCGTGCGATTCCCAGCGAACGACACGCCTCCTCGGTCCGGGCGGGAGAACTTCCCAGCACGCCCTGGATGGGGATGGCCAGCCGCCGCAGGGCTTCAATATGCGCCCTTCCCACGAAACCGGCACCAATCACAGCTGCTCGCAAATTCATGGAGAAGACCTCAATTGAGACTCACATCCTGGAGCCGGTGCCCGGCACGCCTTTAGAAAGTTTCGAAGTAGGGCAGTGGTTTACCCAGGCGCCGTTTGCTCCACCCGTGGAACCACCGCCGAGTCAATCCAGGCATCGTTCTCTCCCTCGGGTACGCCGGCAAACAGCCGCCAGCGCTCGACGTGTTCGACGACTTCTCCCGGTCGCAGTTCAACCAGAGGCCCCAGCGTTTCCAGTTCGATGAAGTCGGGGTTGGTGAACACCTCGAAATTGCAGCCATAATCGGGATATTGCGCACCGCTGATGACCGCGGCGTACTTCACGAAAAGGCAACCCCGTCGGAAATACGCTCCCCAGCCAGCCGTGTTGTAGATCCCTCCCATTTGCTCTCGGAAACGGCCCGGGGGATCTGCCAGTTGCCGCAGCTGAAGATAGGCGGTGCCCAGTACCCAGCGAGGGTCGGCAAGGTCGGTGTAAGACCAGAGGGCTAGTAATCCCACCGGCAGCAGGTGATCGTTGTCCATCGCAATCCTGGGGGAAAGCGGCAGGATCACGCGTCCCCCCGCTCCCATCATTGTGGGCGACCAGGGAGCGAGCCTGGTGGGATGTCGATCGCTATTCCGTATGCGGTGTGTGATCCGCACCTCGGAGTCCGCAGCCGCCAGCTCAACTTCCAGTTCCTTCTCGAGATTGGTGCCCGGTGGCAACTTCTCTCGCTGCGCCGTGAAGCGAGTGGCATGCCCGTGTTGCGTAACCGCGACTGGAGCGTTGTCGGGATAATACGTTCTTTCCACCTCGGGTGAAACCCATAGGCGATGCCCTCCGTAGAGACGGAACTCTGACCCTCCAGTCTTCCCCGCATCTTGCGCAACCTCATGCAGCACATTCTCCCTGTCGCGAAAGCCGAAGAAGACAATTCGTGGACCGACATCGGCGGTTATCACCAAGTCGACGATGCCATTCGACAGCTTGTACGCATTGTTCCAGCCCCGGTATGAGAATCGCTCGAGCATGGTCGTGAGTTCGGCCTGTCCCTCTCAGGCAAGTTGTTTCGCGTTCTTCTGAATCCTGGTTAGTCCGGCAGCGATGTCGCGCATGTCTGGCTCATGTACCAACCGCCATAACGTCGGCGGTTGGGGAATCCCCTGTCCGGTGGTCGGTATTGTGTCTCATACCCTTCGCCTCGATCAACTTCAGCCTACCTTGGCCCGCCGGGAAGGAAATGCTTTTTCCGGGAAAAATGTCCCGTCCATCTATTGCGGCTATCAGGCACTGCGGAGGCCGCCGGCTTCCCTTGTCGCCCCTATCGATGCCAGCGAACCGTGCGGTTCCCAGACGCTAGGGTTTCTCTGATCATGCATGAAAACTGGGTGGGAGCGCAGTATCCCGTTGCGGAGGCTGCGTCGGTTTCTCGAAGAGTTCAGGCGACCGCCAGGGAGGGTGAAGAAAGGAAACGGCCGCGGAAGAATCGGACGGATGAACGGAAAGCAGCATCCCTGCCGGGAAGAGCCTCTGCCGAAGTCGACGGCATGCCGCGAGAGCTGAACTACAGGGTTCGGTTCTTCCTGCCGGCGGCAACCATCTTCCCGAAACTACATAATGTAGCGCACGCGTGGTTGCTCCGGCGGGTGTTCTGCCCACACCTCACTGACGCTGTCGGCCCAATCATTCAGGGCATAGTCGATCACGCTTGCGACGGGATGGTTCGTCGCGTCTGCAATCGTCATCAGTTTCCGGTACGTTGTGGCATTGATTCTTACCGAATGCTTTTCCTCCATGAGTTCGTTTCCCTCCATGCAATAACTTTGCCACAGTTTTTCCGCGGCTCGAATGGCCCTTTTGGGGTAGGAGCTTGCTTGATACCTCGTTCGATCGCGGAATGGAGTCTCAAGACACGGCGAAAGGAAATGTCTGTGGCAGGCGTCTCAAGCGGCAGAACGACAACTCGCCGACCGGAGCACGGTTGCTGGAGAGAGGCGACGACGGTGGCTGTGCAATTCTGCACAATCCTGCTAACATCTTTTCCCGAGGGGAAAGCAATGGCAAATTTCAAGGGCTTGGCATCTTTAGTTTCCCAATTGAGAGCAGAGAGAGTGAAGTTGGTAGACCAACTCAGGCACGTGGATGCGACTCTTTCTGTTCTGGGTAAGTTGAACGGCGGACGTTTCGCGACCAAACCAAGGCGCTCTGTTTCGACCACGGCCCGCAGGAAGATGAGTGCTGCCCAAAAAGCACGATGGGCAAAAAGAGGCAATGTACAAGCGGGGACCGCGAGCCCTAGACCCATCCTGTCCGCAGCTGCCCGAAGGAAGATCGCAGCCGCCCAACGGGAACGATGGAAACTGTGGAGGGCCAACCACAAGAAGGCGGCCTGATAGGCTGTCCGTCCAGCGGGCGGAAGCGAACCGCACTCGTACCTCGGGCCCTTCAAGTTTCAACCCTGCTGTGCTTTTCAGATGCTCGGGAATCGACGGTGACCTAATCCTGTATGGAATCGCCAGTCGCAGCGTCTAACGACTGGTGCGGGCGAAGCTACGATCCGGCTGATCGGTGATCGTTGTGCGAGGCTATACTCGAAAAGGGGCTAGCCTTGCCTCCGACTCGACCACCATGCCAGGTGCGAACCGAGCGCCAGTGATTCCGGCGAGCGCCCTCGCGTCCTCCGCCATGGCACTAAGAGCGGTGCAAGTGAATGCCAAGAAAGTAACGCGCAGACCTTCATAGCGCCCCCCTAAGATTGCGATCAATAATCAACGATGGCCTCAGGGTCCTCGCTTTGCGGAGAACAGGGTAAGCACTAGAATCAAGCCTGACGGGGAAGGGAAGTCGCATGAACGCGCTCTTCGACGGGCCACGCCGGCTGGTCGGCGAGGGATCCAAGCACCATGTCATGTCCCAATACTGGTGCAACTCAGATGAGTTCAGCGCGGTTTTCGCCTTCGCAACGGCTCGGCGGGAGTAGACGAGAGCTCTGTTTGCCGAACGTGGAAAAGCAGGGCGGACAACCGGGCACGCTCACTTGACAAAGTTGAAGCGGCGAGCGCAGAATCGCTTGCACACTCGGGCTGAGCGCCAGCATTTCGCTCACACGCGCGGGTCTCACACAGCTGTCGCCCATCCTTAGTTATGTTAGCGGTCTCAATCTTGTAGGAGGTACGCCATGCTCGCACTCTTATATCGGCTGTGGTTTCAAGAGGAGGGGCAGGACATCGCCGAATATGCGGTGATGCTAGCAGTCATTTTGGTGCTGGTTGTTGCTACGGTTCGCCTGATCGGAGGAAATGCCAATAACGCCTTTTCCGCTACCGCCAGTTCGCTCGCACAATGATCACACATCAATGAATTACTCAAGCCTGTCGCAATTACGCTTCACCGTAGGAAGCGGCCGCCGTGATTGGCACTGTCCATACACGATTCTGTTCTTGGGGGATCCAAACTATCAGCCCTTCGGAGGTCAGGAATGAATATCAGACGGCCTGAAGCGTGCCGTCTTCGTCTGAAACTGAGAATCATGAGCGATGAAGACCTGTGGTGGCTTTTCCTTCACCAGCGGGCAGAGTGTACGGGCGAGTTCTGGGAAGAAGTAACGGCTCGAAAAGTGGCCGGCACCCTCTCCAAAGGCAGTCCATTCTGGACCATAGCAAGCGTCGGCAGGGATTTTCGCAAGCCAGGTTTTGTCACCCACGCCAACCTAATTGAACTCACCCGCGAGGAATGGGAAGCGCGAAGACGCAGGACACTCTTTCGATTGATATCAGCCTAGATGGGCGATTCAGTTGGTACCCCCCTCATCCTAGTCCCGTAGCATAAGACGATTGAAAACGACCGATGCCATTGCGGCTTCCCCATGTCCGCCGCGGCTTCGATCAGACACCCAATCCGATGTAGGGGAAATTCGGTATTTCGGCTCCTACTTGCCGAAAAACTACCCTGCGCCGAAGAGTCCACTCGACTTTTCGAGGGCAAGCCGAATCAGCGTCCTGAAAGCCTCCGAATTGAACCAGAACCTAAACGGAATCCCCAATCGTCAGGCTGAACCAACTTGGGCAAGCAACTTTCTTATGGATATGCGTGGCCTCGATAGACATCGATGTCATCATACGACTAAGAACAGGCCTGCTTGGCCCGATATTCCGTCGGTCTGGGTTGTCGCGAGTGGAGAATTATGAGCGGTTTGAAGCGGGATTTGGATGAAACCTGGAGAATGTCGGGCCGTAGCTTGGGCCGACGGGTCGAGGCTTCATGGTGACCCGGAAAGCCAGGATAGGCCCGGACGTGGCTGCCCTCCGTCGCTATGGGTTCATGTTTTTGAGTGGCGTACTGTTAATGGCTGGGACGTGCTTGGCGCAGGAGGAGGGCAGCCAAGGCGCCCCGCAAGATTCTTGCTCGAAGAATGCACCAGAGCCGTCCGGGCAGCAGGGACAAAAACCGGACACCTCGGCAAAGGATGCTCAGGGTGCCAGCCAGCCGGCGGAGGAGGGGACGGTGGCGAAGGTGGAGGCGGGAGTCAACCGGGTTATGAACCTTCCGGCCGAGTGGTTTTTGGGAGCCTATGTTCCTGCCAATCGGAATCTGCAACCTCTCGACAACCGGGAGCGCGGTGAGGTCTATGTGCGACAAACCTATCTGACGGGGGCCAGTTATCTGAAGCGGCTGTTCGCCGCCGGCGTGGACCAGGCTCGAGGCGTACCTTATGAATGGGGCGGCGGTTTCGCCGGTTACGGAAAGCGTTTTGGCTCGCGCTACGGGCAGTTCATCATTCAGAACACACTGACCTCGGCGGGAGACGCTGTTCTCGGCTACGAACCGCGCTACGACTTGTGCCGCTGCCTGGGATTTTGGCCGCGGACCCGACACGCAATGTGGCGCAACTTCGTGACGTACAACTCCACCGAAACCGAGGAGAAGGCGCAGGTACCACTCTACCTGGCGGCGTTTAGCGCGGGCGCGATCGCTAAGACCTGGAGGCCGGGCAGCCAGAGTCCCTGGCAGAATGGTGCTTACGCGGTGCTGGCGCAGGCTGGCTTTGGAGCGATTTCGAACTGGCTACAAGAATTCGCCCTGGATCTCGGGCACAAGCTCTCGCGAAACAAAGGCGCGAAAGACCCCGGGGGAGTGGAACCCTAATCCCTCGGCAATAATCGTGAGGCACCGCCCGTGGCCCGGCGGCAACCGAGCGCACGGAAGTCCTGCTCGGAGTTTCTTTTCGTCAGGAAGAGAGAATCTGTTTCTGATTCTCGCGCCAGCGGATGAGCAGCACGCGATGCCCGATCTGTTTTCCGCTGCCGGGGTCAATGCGAAATCGGCCGTGAAGAGTATGACAGTCCAAGTCCCCGGCGGCACCTCGTAGTCTTTCATTATCGGTGCACCTTACACGGTGAATGCATTCCGCCAGAATCACTCCGCTAGCAAAGCTTCCGGCTGCTACGTAATCGGGCAGAGCGCCAAACTGTTTCTGAAAACTGTGCACGAACCAAGTGGAGCCGGGCCCTAGAATCTCCGGGAAGTTCACGCTCGGTTCCCATTGGCTTGGCCCGAGAACGCCCTCCGCCGTTGGGCCCAATTCGGTGGAGAAAGCCCGAATTCCGGCGGCAACGGCGGCCACAGCCCTGACCCTGGCTGGCCAGTGTTGGCGAGTTCGCATAATGGCCAGCTCGTCCTCTAAGCGGGCTGCCAGGACAACAGCTTCCGGGTCGCAAGCCAGAATGGCGGAAATGATGCTGGCCGGGTTGCTGACGGGTGGCTCGATGGGGACAAGCTCGACGGATTGACCGACCATTGCAGCCGATTCGACGACTCCACGCGCAACCTGCCGTGCAAAGCTTGCTGGTTCTGAGTACAGGACGGCAATACGATTGATCCCGGAATCCGTTGCCGCCAACCAGTGCGGGAGCGCACGCAGGTAATCACTGGCCGGAGTGGGCGTATTGACCAAGTACTTCCAGCCGCGCCCGGAGATTTCATCGGAGGCGCCACCATGGTTCCACAAGACTTTCTTGTGTTCTTCAGCTATCTCAGCGACGGCTATTGTCAGAACGCTCGAATACGGCCCCAAGAGAGCATCAACCCGATCCTCTCGAATCAGACGAAGAAGGTTGTTGCGCGCGTTGCGGATTTGACTGCCATCGTCATACCAAACCAGACGTACCGGTCTCCTTTCCCCGCGCTCAACGGCGATGCCGCCCTCACGATTCACGTAGGACTGCCAGAGGAGACATCCCTGGAGCGCCTGCCGCCCTTGAAGTGCGAACCTGCCGGAAAGCGAAGCCGACAGTCCTACGGTAATGTCGCGTTCGTTCATGCTTGGCACCACTTCCGAAGACCCAGTTGCCCGAGGCAGGGCGAGCGACAACTAAGAGGTTGTCACCTTCCATTCTGTTCTCGGAGCTTTCTAATGTCGACTCGAGAGGGGCAACCCAGGTGAGGTCAAGCAGCTGATTTCAGGGAACTGGTCGAAGCCGAGGGCGTCAGCGTGCAGGCGCGGCCTGCGCGTTAGTCGGGCCCGCGAAAGATTCGACGGATACTTAGAAGTGGCGTGCTCGGTCGGCCCGTGACGCCGACAAAGCGGCATGGGCAACTCCGATGCGTCTCCCGGGTGATCCGTTAGTGGGGAGGAGGTGATTGCGGTTTGCCCTGCTGATCTTTGGGAATTTCTTTGCCTTCGTAAGTAATGGTTACGTTCGATCCGAACCGTTTGTAATTCGTGTACTTCACGACCATGCGGATCTTGACGTCTTCGGTGGCGAAATGAAGAGTGTCATCGGCTCGCGTATAGGTAGGAAACCAGTATTTGTCGTCGATTTGCTGGCGCCAGGTGGTAAATTTGGGAAATAGGTTCTCGTTCCCTTTGCCTTTCTTGGCACGGGTTTCCGGAACCATTTGCCCGTAAGTCTTCACGATCTGAAAGTCGTGATCGTCCACCCAGATGCGGCCTTGGAAGTAGCGTTTGTTCTTTTCAATCTGCTTGGGTGCTATGTCGAAGACATAGCAGTGTAGTTCGTCTTCCTGCTGCTGCCCCACATACAACACGTTATATTGGCCGATCTCATCGCTGGTTAGAACCATGGGGAAGCCATTTTCCAGGTCATCGTAATCCTCGCGACTCATACTGATGCGCGACAGGCTTGGCAGAGGCGCAAACACCACGTTCTTCACCCGGTGCCCCCGGTCATCGAAACTCACGTCGAAGGTCTCCTGAAATTCACCGTCCGGCGTCTCTCCGTCGAGGGTTTGCAGCTTGGCCGACTCGCGATAGGCATATTGATCGAGCGCTTCCTTGAATTCCTTCTCTTTGGCCGAGAAGCGCTGGATGATCTCCTCCGGGGTGATTCCCTTGGGTTGGGAGGTGTCGAGAGGACCTTCATCGGCTGAAGCGAACCGCGGGCTCAGACCACAGGCCACAACCAGCAATACCAGCAGCGCCCTAACACGACCGCTTGTCATAACCATAGTGTACCTAAATTCGAAGCGGAAAGTTGGCCTTGCAACCCCTTGCGTCGCAGCCGAGAAAGGAGGTTAGGGGTCGAGGCCCGGGGTGGTTTCAACCAATCGATTTTGCCGACGGACGACCGATGTCCTTAGATTTCCAGCCTTCGGAGATAACGTTGTAAGATGAGCCTTAGTCCATGTCGTCCAGCCTTCACCAAGACACTCCGTCTGCAGGGCCCCCCGCACAGGAGGAAATCGCCCGTTTGGCGGAACGAGCTGAGGTTCGTTCTGCTTATGCCTGGTTCCGTTCTCACGAGGCGCAATTGGCGGACTGGCAGCTGGCGCTGTCGCGCATACCGGCTCCGCCCCTCGGAGAAGCCGCCCGCGCGACCTGGCTGAAGGAACGCTTTCAAGAGTTGCACCTGGAAGAGACGCACACCGATGAGGTGGGCAACGTATTCGGCATTCTGCCCGGTACCAACAAGCAATTCGTTGCCTTGAGCGCTCACCTGGATACGGTTTTTCCGGCAGGCACCCCGCTGAACTTTCGCCGGATGGGCAACCGTTTATATGGCCCTGGTGTTTCCGACAATGGGGCGGGAGTCACAGCCCTCTTAGCCATCGCGGCCGTACTCCGGGCGGGCAGGATTTTTCCCCACGGCTCGATCCTGTTCGTGGGCAATGTCGGCGAGGAGGGAGAAGGCAACCTGTGTGGGATGCGCCACATTTTCTCGGTCCCGCGTTGGAAGCAGTCCATTCGCTACAGCGTCGTTCTCGACGGCGCCGGCTCCGATACCATCGTGGCCGAGGCGCTGGGCAGCCGGCGCTTCGAACTCATCGTGCGCGGCCCGGGCGGCCATTCCTGGAGTGACTTTGGCGCTCCCAATCCTATCCTGGTGCTGGCTCGCACTCTCCACGGTTTTGCCCAGACCCCGCTTCCGTCCACTCCCAAAACGACCTTCAACGTGGGCGTGATTCGTGGCGGCACCTCGGTCAACTCCATTCCCGAATCAGCCAGTATGCGAGTCGACATCCGTTCCACGTCGATGGCGGAGATGGAGCGTTTGGAAGCTGCGTTGCGCAGCGCTCTGGAATCGGCCATCGAGGAAGAAGCGGGAGATGCTCAGCGACGCAATCCCAGCCAACGACGTTCCTCCGGCTTGAGCCATGAGGTGATTGCGATTGGCAATCGACCGGCGGGCGAGCTAGAACCGGGCGCGCGTCTGATGAAAGTGATTCGGGCGGTGGATGCGTACTTGGGCAATGCGGCGCAAGTCCAGCGTGCGTCTACCGATGCAAATATTCCCTTGTCGTTAGGCCGCGAGGCCATCGCCATCGGTGGTGGCGGGGCGGGGGGCGGAGCTCACACTCTGCAGGAGTGGTTCGATGCCAGCGGACGTGAACTCGGGCTTAAGCGAATCTTGCTTACCGTCTTGGCCTTGGCAGGCTTGGCAGAATAAGCGATCTTCCTTCGTCTGGGATGCAGGGGCCGAGATCTCAGAATCCTGCTCTGGCGATGGGCCTGAAGGGGATTTTCACCACGGCCTGTAACGCCACCGGTTTTCCGTTCCGTAGGGCCGGCATGAACCTCCATCCCAGCAGGGCATTGCGGGCGTACTCATTGAGAAGATCGTTGGTTCCACTCAGAACCGTGACCTGGCCAACATGTCCGTCGCTTGAAATCACCGCGGATAGCAGTACCGTGCCCGCAACATTCTCCCGCATCAGTTCGAGCGGGTACTTCGGGGACACGGTCCGCGTGGCGAGGGGAGCGACGAGATCCCCCTTGGGCTCACCGTCCTCGAGTTCGGAAAAGTGCATCACCCAACTGCCGCCCGCCGAGTTCAGATTGGGCACGTTCAGAGTCATGGCGTACGATCTCCGCCCGCCAAAGACTTGCCGCTCTTCCTCAGTCTGCTGATCGGCCGAGAGTTCTGTGGCAGTCAGGCGCGGAACCGACGCTTTGGCCATCAATCCCCCGTCGGTGGACCCGCTGCCGGCCGAAGCGGTTTCTCCCGGGATCGTCGAAGGCAACTCAGGTTTCGCGTGCTGGCCCACGAACAGTCCGGACGGGAC
Source organism: Terriglobales bacterium (assembly GCA_035623335.1). Taxonomy (GTDB): domain Bacteria; phylum Acidobacteriota; class Terriglobia; order Terriglobales; family Acidobacteriaceae; genus JAFAGX01. Next base: position 38,965 of record DASPTQ010000194.1, on the reverse strand, counting down.
ACCAGCGAGGCGCTGGCCGGATGCGCTAGCGAAGGCCTTTGTCGGTGCGACAGTGGTCCGCTGATCCGGGATATTCGGCGTACCGGCGCCATTGGCTTTGCCTTCTGGATCCACCGCAAACGTTCCTCGACGGTTACCGTTCGGCACCTCTACCGGCCCGGGCGCTGCCGGCAGCACATTGAGCGCGATCAACCTTCCATGCTGGCTTGAGATTGGCGTGCCCGCTTCGCCCGGGGGAGGTGGAACTACGGTGGTCGTGGAATTCAGGGAGGCCTGCGCCATAGCCGGGAGGGCTCGTTGTGCCTCGACCGGCAACTGGGGCGCCGGGGAGATGACCTGGGTACGACCGATATTGATATCGTGCCAGCGGTCGACCGATGACATCTCGATGCTTGGAGGCGGCGCAACGATTGCCGCTTGCGGGGCGGTAGGGGCATCACTCGTCCGCAGGGTCGAGGTGATCTCCGGTACGGGCGCGATCACGGCCTGGGACAAGACCGGGGCGGGCACGATTCCGTTGCGGACGACTTCGGGTGGAGGCGCAACCGCCGAGGATGGCAAACCAGCCTGTCTGAGTTCCGACACCCGGGCAGCGGTCGCTTCCGGAGGAATCCGCGGGTCAGATTGTGCCCAGGCGACAATATTCGGCAGAGGAGTGTCTTGCTTCAACTCGAGCGCTGGCGGGGCTACGATGGTCTGCCGCTGATTTTCAGAGTTCGGCGGAACCGAAACGATGGCTTGAGGCGCCTTGGCCGGAGACCCTTTCTCGGCCGGCGCATTGTCTTGGATGCCGGTATCGAGAGTTGGCAGGTACTCCGACAATTCGTAGCGGAGTACATCCGCACTGGAAAAAGCAACCGGAGTCGCCCGGTACAGCCTCGGCGGCGCCAGGCGTCCAATACCCCAGAGGGCGAGGACGGAGAGGCTGTGCAGAATCGCAGACTCGGCGAACCTACGCCACGGCAGACGCGACCGGACGAAGACATCCGGCCAAAAAGAGGCATCCGAGGAAGACAACGAAAGAGGTGGGGACGCGGGCGCCGCGAACAGCTCACAACAATTGTCCAGGAAACCCCGATACCACGGATCGAGAGTAATCAGCAATTGTAGGCCGGCACCGGCGTCTTGCGGCAGGCTCGGCGCGGAGTCGGTTGATCGAGACCCGAGTTTCATGCTCACGTCGGAACTGGCCAACTTCCCTGCATTATAACCGGCGGCCGGGGTCCTCCCGCTCTCTGTCGCTTTCTTGGGGTGAATTTCCATGTTCTAATACCGAAATGAATCGACCGGCGGTACTGGCCGCCCTCTTCCTGTTGGGCAGCGCGCAGGTTCTCCCCCAAACCAGTCCGGGTCCAGGCCAAACGGAAGATTATTCGGGGATGTACATGTTTCTCCGCGAGGGAGAGTTTGTTCAAATCACCGTCGAAGACCAAGGGCGCGTGACCGGTTTTGTCTCTCGTTATGGAGATGACGAAAGCGATCGCGGAGTCTTTCTCAATCAGTTTTTCAAGGAAGGTAAACTGGACGGGACACAACTCAGTTTTGTGACCCAGGTGGTGCACGGCGTCTGGTTTGAATTCAAAGGCCGCGTGACGCGCGGGCCGGGGAAGACGCCGCAGGATGAGGCTTACTACGTTCTCGAGGGCACGCTCATCGAATCGCGTTCGATCGACAGGAAGGTCTCTTCGACCTCGCGCCAGGTGAGCTTCAAGTCCTTTCCCAGATATAAGGAGACAAGTCAGTCTCCCTAGCCAGCTTACGATTCGGAGTGGAGCGCAACCAACTGGCACGGTCCGAATTATCGAACGCCCGTTCCGGAGATTGGCCCGAGCGCCTTCAGCAGGTGAGCTGTTCGCGGCTGAGTTTCAGACCATTGAGGTTCCCGAGCACGGTGACCGCGATCGATTCGGTGTGAAAGAACTGGTTTGCGAGCTGCTGCAGTTCCTCGTTCGTGACGCGTTCAATCTTTTCCAGTAATTCATCCATGCCGTAGAAGCGATCGAAGTACATCTCCTGCCGGGCCAGGTTCGACATGCGCGCCGTCGATGATTCGAGCGACAGCATCAGGCTGCCTTTGAGTTGATCCTTCGATCGTCGCAGCTCTTCCTCGGGAACCGGTTCCGCCTTCAGCTTGCGAAACTCGGAAACGATCGACTGCACCACCTTGCCGGCCGATTCTCGGGATGTGCCGGCATACACGGAAAGACACCCCGTGTCCCGATAGGGGCTGAGATCACTGTAGATCGCATAGGCCAGGCCCTGCCGCTCGCGAATATTCTGGAACAATCGCGAACTCATGCCGCCACCGAGCAGCGTGTTCAGGATGTAGGAAGCATGGCGGCTGCCATGGGCGATGGGGTGAGAAGGGACACCCACACAGATCTGCACCTGCTCGAGGGCCTTCTTATTGCGCATGACAATGCGCGGCACGATCTTCGGCTGCGGACTGTGAAAGCCGTTTTTCACCGACCTCATTTGCTCAAAATGCTTGCTGACCAATTCCACGAAGCTGGCATGCTTTAGATTTCCTGCCGCGCTGATGATCAGATTCGCGGGTGAAAACCGTTCGCGGTAGAACTCAACTACCGGCTCACGTTCAAACCTCTTCACCGTATCTTTGGTTCCTAAGATTGGCTTGCCTAAGGGATGATCTTTCCAAAAGTTCTGGGTGAAGATCTCGTGGACGAGGTAATCCGGACTGTCCTCATCCATTTTGATTTCCTCGAGGATCACGCCCCGTTCCCGCGCGATGTCCTGGATGTTGAACACCGGATTGAGCACCAAATCGCTCAGCACATCCATGGCGATCGGGAGGTGCTCATCGAGCACTTTCACGTTGAAGCAGACACACTCCTTCGCGGTGAAGGCATCCATGTTCCCGCCGATAGAATCCACTTGCCGGGCAATCTCTTCGGCGGAACGGTGCTTTGTGCCCTTGAAGACCATGTGCTCGACGAAGTGGGAGATGCCGTTCCACTGCGGATCCTCATTCCTCGACCCGGTTCTGACCCAAATGCCAATCGACACCGAACGAAGATGCTCCATTTGCTCGGTGATCACGGTCAGCCCATGAGGCAACACTTGCCGCCGCACATTGCGGATTTCTTCCACCATTCTTGCTAACCCAGTAAGATTAAAGTCGGTGCCCCACCCGGATGATCTACCATTGTTACACATCGCGCGGTGCTTCGCCCAAGTTCGTTAATCCTTTCCTGCCAATGAGTTGGTTCGAAAGCCTCGTTTGTGAGGCGATCGGTTCCACTTTCGGGCTGCGGGCGGCCAGTTCTAGAATCTAAGCTCATAAGGAATTGCCAAGACCATGGCAGATAGACCGAAAACAGCGCTCTTAGGCCTTACGCTTCATGAACTTACACGCGTAGCCGAGGAAGCCGGCGAGCCCGGTTATCGGGGCCGGCAGCTGTTTGAGGCAATTTATCGCCAGAGCTTGGATTCTCCGCAGGAGATCTCGAATCTGCCGCGAGGGTTTCGCCAGCAAATCGAGGAAGGGTTCTCGCTGGGCCTGCCGAAGATCGAGAGCAAGTTTAGCTCGCGCGACGGGACGCTACGATACTTGATCGGCTTGGCTGACGGCGAGAGCATAGAGACCGTTTGGATGCCGCACGGAGACGGCGGCGAGGCTGGGGACGGCAGCGAAGCGGGGAGGGAGCAAGAAGCCGCGCCAAGCAACCGAAGGGGTGCCACCATCTGCGTATCCAGCCAAGTTGGCTGCGCCCTGGACTGCCAATTCTGCTTGACGGCCTTGCTCGGCATAAAGCGGAATCTGACCGCGGGAGAGATTGTCGGCCAGATCTCAGTGGTTTTGCGGGAGCGGCAGGTCTCGCTTCCTCTCGATCGCATCAATCTCGTCTTTATGGGCATGGGAGAACCATTCTTAAACTACGACAATTTATTGAAGGCGGTGCGCTTGCTAGTGGAGGGAGTAGGGCTGGCGGAGTCACGCATGACGGTTTCGACGGCTGGCATCGTGCCGCGAATCTACGATTTTGGGCGCGAACCAGTGCGTCCCAAACTGGCAATTTCGCTGAATGCGCCGAACGACCAGTTGCGCAACCAGCTCATGCCCATCAACCGCAAGTGGAATCTGGAAAAGTTGATGGGGGCGGCGCGTGAGTTCCCGCTGCGGGTGCGTGAGCGGCTCACCTTCGAGTATGTGCTGTTAAACCAGATCAACGATTCCGAAGCGAACGCCCGTGAATTGGTCGAACTGATCCGCGGCACACGTTCCAAGGTAAACTTGATCGCGCTCAACCCGGGACCGGGGATCGCCCTCGAAACTCCACCGCCAGGGCGGGTTTCTGCCTTTCAGAAGATTCTGATCGAGGCGGGTGTGCCGACTTTCCTTCGGCGCCCTCGCGGACGTGACATCTATGCCGCCTGTGGGCAGCTCAAGCGCACACTCGAGCCCTCAGGCGGTATCTCTCCCGGAGCCTAGATCGAGAACCGTTGCTGGGAACAAGAAGCGACGGGTTTCGCTACTGAGCCGCCGCCGTGTTTCGCTCGGCGTGAGACGAGGGTGACGCTTCGAGTGGAGCCGGCGCGGATCTCATGATGATAGGCAATTCGATCCGGAAGGTCGCTCCACCCTGAGGGCGATTTTCACAGACGATTTGCCCGTTGTGCTCGCGAATGATGCCATAACAAACGCTCAGGCCGAGCCCGGCACCCTGGCCTACGGGCCGAGTTGTGTAGAAGGGATCGAACACCCGCTTGGGGTCCTTTACACCCGGGCCGCGGTCAGAAAACTCGATCACGATAGCATCGTCTTTGGCACGCGTGCATACGTCGAGTACCCCACCCTTTTCCGCCATGGCGTGGAGGGCGTTGTTGGTGATGTGCAAGCAGACCTGCAAGAGTTGATTCGAATCCGCCAGAACGCGAGGCAAGTTGCTGGCCAGGTCGGTGTGTACTTGGATCGCAGCCCCATGGAGTTGGGGTGGGTACAGCTTGACCGCAGTTTGCACTAGGGCATTGATATCGAGCGGAACTTTTTCCGCCGGGACCTGCACGGCGAAACTCAGCAGGCTCGAAACCAGGGTCCGAATTCGGCGCACCTGCTGCTCGATCTTCTGCAGCCAAGGGCGTTGCTCGTCATTCAGGGAGGTTGATGCCAGCAGCTCCACATATCCCAGCATTGCGGTTAAGGGATTATTTAACTCGTGGGCCGCACCACCTACCAATTGGCCTAAGGAAGCGAGTTTTTCCGCCTGTACCAGCTGCGCCTGGAGGCGCTGAAGATCGGCGAAAGCTTCCTGGGTGGCTTTCAGCAGGCGCAGCAGTTCGCGGTCCAGCAGGTGTTGCTTGCAAAACACCAGGACGCCCAAAACCAACATGGTTGCCAGCGACACTATCACGCGAAATCGGCGGACGGGATGCGGGGCCTCGGTATTGAACACCGACCAGGCGGCAAACAAGGGTAGGGAGAGAACCCCCATCATGCCCAAGCGTGCCACCCACACGCCGTACCCTTCCCCCGAGCGCAGGAGTGCGGGTTCCTCGGCTTTCGGCACGGATCGTAGCCCGATCCAGGTCACCCAGCCGATCGAGGCGGCGAGCGGGATGTCGTAGGCGCAGCCGGTATAGTAGACTCCTCTCTCGATAGCCCAGTTGGCCAGATACGAACTCAATCCATAGGCTAGAGTGCAGCCAAACCACTGGGCGTACACCCGCTTCCAATATCCGGAGCTGCGACTCCAGAGTAGGGCCAGACCCCCGAGCAGGGCTAACTTCTCGACCAGATAGACGATATTGAGATTGTGCTGGTAAATGTTAGGGTCGGGGTGGACGTAGAACCAGGGGACCAGGCTAATCAAGTACAGATAGATCCACCAGATGGCTAACATCAAGAAATCGAGCGAGCCGACCCGGCTCTTCCACTCGTCTTGCTCGCGATCAGGTTGCATCGCCAGGGCGGCGATCATGGGAACCAGATGGAGAAAAAGCAGGGCGTCGGGGGCAAATAAACTGGGCACCTCCTGGCGCAGAACTATTTCGAAATAACACCAACAGCCCTGATAGACCATCCAGATGCCCACGCCGAACATCATGAGCGCCCAGAAGATCCTGGCCCGGCCGCGGCTGTCCTTAACTCGCGGCCACAGGGCCAAAGCGCCGGAGAGCGTCAGGGCAAACTGCGTCAGGTCGCTGATGACGACCAGGGCGAAGCCCCGCACAGCGATCGACGCTGCCACTTGGAGGCATACCAGGCTCGAGACGAAGAGGATCCAGAGCTTCGAGCGACGAGACATACACGTGGTCTCATTGTAGGTGTACGCCGAAGGAGGGAAAGTTACTGCCGTAATCTTCTAGAGGCAACGAAACCATACCCCTGGTTCAGGGTCACCGGGCAGGCTACAACCCAAAGTTTTGCTTGCCCTTAGCACTCAGAAATCAATATCATCCGTGACATCAGCATTCTGCGGGGCATATTCTCTTGGCAGTTTTGCCAGTTCGAGGTCGATTCCTCTGGAGGTTACGAGCGCCCCTGGGACCGGGCGAGGTGCGCCGGGTCGAACGATGGCTAGCTTCGGCCAGAGTTTTTCTGGCGGTTTCCGCTCTGGTGGCCATCTGGATGAATCCAGGGGAGATCCGCTTCTCCTTGTGGGCGATTGGTCTGCTGGCCTTCTATATCGCGCAAGGAATGATCATCATCTTTTTCTTGCGCTGGCGGCAGCAGTCGACCCCCGCCTTCCGAGTGCTGGTTCACAGCGCCGACATCATCTGGCCAGCTCTGATCTCCCTTTTCGCCGCTGGCGACAGCAACCCCTTCTTTGTGTTCTTTGTGTTTGTGCTGGCGGCTGCCGCCTACCGATGGGGTTTGTGGGAGACCGTGAGCACCGCGGCCGCGGCCGTCGTATTGCTCTGGATCGAAAGCTTTAGCGTCCGCTCCGGGCTGTTTGTGAGAATGAACGATTTGCTCCAGCGTTACCATTGGCCCGTCTTGCACTACGATGCCACCTATTTCGACCCCAAAAGCCTGTTCATGCGTTCCGTGTATTTGCTGGTGTTGGGTTTCCTCTTGGGGTATCTGGCCGAGCAACAAAAGCAGCTGCGGGCTGAAAAGGCGGTGATCAATCGAACCCTGAGCAAAGCCAGTGTCGAGGCGGGAGTCTCCAAGACTTTACAGGCGATTGCCTCCGAACTGTTCTTGATGTACGGGGCCAAGCACCTCCTGATCGCCTCTCTCGAGTCCATGAGCCGCCGCGTGTTTGTCGCGGAAATCGGCGGGGAGAGGCGAGTCGCCTCCTTTCGCTGGCTGGAGCCGACGGCCGCGGATCGTGAAATCTACCTGCACGAGACCGAGGCGGTGGTTTGCTATGCCGAAGCAGACGGCCAATCCCAGGGACCCGTCGCCGTCCTCGCCATCGATGAAGGGGGTAATCGCATCGAGCACCCCAGTTCGAAGTTTCTCGAGCGTTTTGCACAGTCCCATCGCTTTCAGAGCGCGGTCGTAGTGTCCTTCGACTTCGGGCAGGAGTGGCGGGGACGGCTTTTCCTGCTCGATCCAGCCCTCACCAACGAAACCGAAGAAGAGCTACACTTCTTACTGGAGCTGGTACGCCAGGTCGGGCCGGCGGTTTACAATGTGCTCTTGCTGCGCCGCTTGCGCCTGCGAGCCGGGGCGGTCGAGCGTGCCCGTTTCGCTCGGGAATTGCATGATGGAGCGGTGCAATCGTTGATCGCCGTGGAAATGCAGGTGGACGTGCTGCGCCGGCAATCTTCGACCCGGCCGGATCTGGTCACGCCCGAGCTGGGCCGCATCCAGGGTCTGCTGCGGGAGGAAGTCCTCAAGTTGCGCGAACTGATGCAGCAGATGAAGACTCTCGACGTTGATGCCAAGCGGCTGCTCGGCCTGATTCACGACAGTGTGGACCGCTTCCAGCGCGAGACGGGAATTACTGCCCGTTTCATCTCCGAGCTGACGGAACTGGATATGCCGCAACCGGTATGCCGCGAGGTGGCGCGGATCGTGCAAGAAGCGCTGGTCAACGTTCGAAAACACAGTCAGGCCCAGCGGGTCTTGGTTCGCCTGGGCGCGAGGAACGGCACCTGGAGAATGGAGATCGAAGACGATGGCCGCGGCTTTCCTTTCGCAGGACGCTTATCACACGGCGAGCTGGACAGCACGGGCAAGGGACCGTTGGTAATCAAGGAGCGCGTGCGTTTGATTGATGGCGAACTCACGATAGAATCTAATCCGGGCCGTGGCTCGCGCTTGGAGATCACGGTACCACAGCAACAAGGCGCAATTCATGGATAGAGGAAGATCGCATCCTATTCGCATCGTGGTCGCTGATGATCATCCCATTTTCCGGGATGGGTTACGGCGATTGCTCGAAACCGAGCCGGATCTTAAGGTGGTGGGCGAAGCCTGTGATGGTGCCGAAGCCGTCAAGCTGGTTCGTCAACTGCGACCCGACATCCTGCTGCTCGACCTAGCCATGCCCCGCCACCCGGGGCTGGAAGCCTTGCGGGAGATGAGCGCAGGGTCGGGCTCCAATGGGGTCCGGGTCATACTGCTCACGGCGGCGGCCGAGAAAAGCCAGATTGTCGAGGCCCTGCAGCTGGGGGCACGGGGTGTGGTTCTGAAGGACTCTGCCACCCAGCTTCTGCTCAAGAGCATTCACACGGTCATGGCTGGAGAATACTGGGTGGGGCGGGAGAGCATCTCTAACCTCATGCAGTATCTTCGTAACCTCATCCAGTCGTCCGGGGAAGAAGCCAGGCAGAAGAAGTTCGGGCTCACGCCGCGGGAGTTGGAGATCGTTTCGGCCGTGGTGGCTGGCTATTCCAATAAGGAAATCGCCGAGTATTTCAAGATCAGCGAAGACACGGTAAAGCACCACCTTAGCAACATTTTTGACAAGCTGGGAGTTTCCACCCGACTGGAGTTGGCTTTATTCGCGGTCAACCAGTCTTTGCCCCTAAAGCCAATATGTTGAACATGGCACGGTCGTGCCATTGCAGGGGTCGGGGCTCGAGACCTAGCATTAGGGTGGCGGAGAGGGGGCGCGAACGTCTGGTTTGCTGGGAATTGCCCCTTCTAGGAGGCAGTCTTTTGCAGCGCTGGTTCCATCAAATCTGGCTGGAAGAACAAGGTCAGGACATTGCCGAATACGCGGTAATGCTGGCGGTTATTCTGATCATTGTGGTCGGCACGGTCCGCTTGATTGGCGGGAATTCCAACAACGTGTTCTCGGCCGTTGCGAGCTCGATTAGCCAGTAGCACTCGCTAAGTTGAAGTCGCCACGAGTCTGAGGGCAATCTCTGGTACCCACCAAGGATTCCTTCTCGTTTCCCGCCTTCCGTCTTATCCCCATCTTGCCATGGACCGCGGGACGGCGAAAGCCGATGCACGCCACAGAGAACGGTCTGACGGCGTGAGCGTGTGTTCATCTCCCGGTTACGCTGCCGTCACCGATTCCTGCGAGGACAGATCGCGCCGAAGCCTGGCCGCAGGGAGCGGCATGCCATCGCCGTTCGGTTTGATTCTTGGCTTGGCCACGTGAGATTGAGCGTTGGCATGTCGCGATCCTTGCTTGCCTTCTTGGTGTAACCTGCGAGCGGTGAGTCGAGTTTGTTAAAAACATAAGTTGCTGAGTTCTCCCTTCCGCGCGCACGCGATGCGCGTTTCCTTATCCACAACAATCACCGGGCTGAACCATGTCTATCATTCCCTGGAGCGGCACCTGCCATATATGTTTTCCTTCACCATGTTCTTCAGGAATGCCAAAACCATGGCGGAGAAGCAGGACCTGAGTTGTATCGCGCTTGAAACCGCCGTGTTTTGCACGCAATGTGAGCTGATTAGTCGGAGCACCACCTCCTTTTGTTTTGCCTGTGGTAGTCAGGCTTTATTGAGCTTGTCACGTATTTTGGGTGGATCCCTGCGAGGGCAAACGAGGGCGCGGTTGATCACCGATAATGAGCTCGATCGATTGGTGCGTGACCTTGTCCGCACCGTCCCTGCGGCCACGCCGGAACACCAATTGCCCGCCTCCTTCGCGACCCTGGCGCCCTCTCGTCATCACGCCCGTGCTCAGGCGTCGGTGGCGGCCCCCGCGGCGCGCCCCCACCTCGGGCACGAACTCTGTCCCAGCGAAATCGATTTGGAGCCCGCGATCCAAATCATTGCCGAACGGGCGCAGGCCTTGACGGGAGCGACCGGCGCCGCCATCGCCTTGCGCCAGGGCGAGGAAATGGTCTGCCGCGCCCGCACCGGCCGCACCGCCCCTGACCTCGGGGTTCGTTTGCAGACCGACGCCGGCATCACGGCCGATTGTGTTCGCACGGGCGAAGTTGTACTTTGCCAGGATACGGAAAGAAATTCCAGCGTCGACCTTGCCTCGTGCCGCCGCTTGGGAGTGCGCTCCGTGTTGGCTGCTCCCCTGCGCCATTATCGCCGAATGATCGGAGTCTTCGAGGTACTGTCCGTCACTCCTTACGCGTTCGATAAGCGCGACATTGCGACCATCGAACTTTTTTCGAGCACGATGGTGGCCGCCATGAGTCGGCTTGCCAGCCTGGGGCGAGCCAGCCGGCGCAAGTCGCTTTAGCCGGGTGTCAGGGAAGGCTCTCCCCTGTTCCCGCGCTATCTCCTTGGGATAATATGATATAAAGGGCCTCCATGCGGTCTGCACGCGCTAGTCCGGCTGAGATTGGCTTAGAGATGTGCGATCGTCGTCGGAGTGTGCGCTATAAGCTCCAGCTCTCTGCCTATGCCAGCCTGGTCGGAACGGCCAGCACCCAGCCGCCGGCGCGGATGAAGATTGTCGATCTCAGCGAGAATGGCATGGGCATTCAGCCGTCGTTTCCGCTCGAGCCCGGGCAGCGGCGAACCTCCCTGCTGAGATTGCCGTACAGCCAGAGCCTGATCCGGGCCGACGTCGAGGTGGTCAGGACGGACGCGTCCGGGCGCGCCGGGCTTCGGTTTTATGCCCTGCCGGAGGAATCGCTTAGTGCCCTGAGGCTTTGGCTCTTCAGCCGAATCGCCAAGGCTGCGGAGGCAATTCCGCAGCGCCCGATCGCCCAATCGGTTCCGCGCGGGAGCCTAGGAACGGATGCGACTCCGATCGCCGCCCTGGAGCATCTGAGCACCCCTGCGCAGCCGGATTACACAACCCTTCTCGCCGCCGTCGAAGCAGTGCAGCCGGAATTGGAGGCGGTCGGAGGCGATCGGGATCTCGCCTTGCATCTGATTGCTCGTAGGGCGCAGGAATTTACGCAAGCGAGCGGCGCCGCCTTGGCGTTAGCCGAGGGCGAGGAGATGGTTTGCCGAGCCAGTGTCGACGATGCTCCCCCCAGCGGCACGCACTTCAGGATCGGGTCAGGCTTTTCCGGGGAATGTGTGCGCAGCGGCTCGCCCTTGCGCTGCGACGATTCCGACACCGACCCCCGCGTGGACCACGCGAGTTGCCGCGCGATCGGACTGCGCTCGATACTCGCCGTACCCATCCGCTCGCAATCCGTCATCATCGGGTTGCTCGAAGTGTTTTCCCGACGCCCGCAGGCATTCGGACCGGAAGATGAGTTGATTCTTCTGCGCTTGGCAAAGATGGCCGCAGCAACTGGCACCCTGGTTCGATCGCCAGCCGATTCTCCCACCGAAGCGCCGGTCGAGAAGATTGACCTCGACGAAGCCCCATCCGAGGAGAGCGCGCCTCAGCTGGCGCGGTGGATGGGCCTGTTGATCAAGGTCGCAATCACCGTCTCCTTCGTCATTTTCGGGGTGATCAGAATCTGGGAAGTCGATAGCCGGAGTTCGAGTCACCGGAGTTCGAGTCAAACGACGGCCGGGCCGGCAACCTCGGTTAGCCTTCGACCCCTGGACCCGCCTATGAAGCAACGAACGACGGGGTTGCCGGAGTTGCTGCAATTGGCCGATCAAGGGGACGCCGCGGCCCAGTTCGCCTTGGGCGTCCGCTACGAGACGGGGGACGGAGTGCCGCAAGATGACCAGGAGGCGGTTCACTGGTTCAACAAGGCGGCAGAGCAGGACGAACCCGGCGCGCAAGGCATGCTGGGCGCCTATTATTGGGCCGGACGCAGCGTTCCGGCAGATCCCGTGAAAGCCTATTTCTGGTCGATTCTGGCGAAAACCGGAGGCGATGAAGCCAGTAAATCTCGTGTGGCTTTGCTGGCATCACGGTTGAAGCACAGCCAGATTCTCGATGCCCAGCAGCAGGCCAATAACTGGATGGCCCAGCATCGCCCATCGTCCCCGCTCGGCGGATCCACGGAGCAATGAAGATCGCGCCCCCGCAGGCTCCATCCCAAGCGCTTCCCGGTTTAAAATACAGAGAGAAGGGTTCCCGGTGTCGACGCTCAAGGATATCGTCTATGAGCAGGTTCGCGAGGGCGAGCTGTATGAGCGGCTCGACCGCAATCGGGTGCGCTGTTACGCCTGCGGCCATTGCTGCCCGATTCCGGAGGGTCAGCCCGGTGTCTGCAAGGTCCGCTTCAATCGCGGCGGCACCCTCTACGTGCCCTGGGGCTACGTCGGGGGCGCACAATGCGATCCGGTGGAGAAGAAGCCCTTCTTCCATGCCTACCCAGGCGCGCTGGCCTACAGCTTTGGCATGCTGGGATGCGATTTGCATTGTGCCTACTGCCAGAACTGGGTAACTTCTCAAGCCTTACGAGATCCCCGCGCTGTTTCCCCGCCGCTATCGGCATCCCCCCAAGCCTTGGTTGAAGAGGCGCTCCGCCAAGGCGCAAAGATTCTGGTCAGCACCTACAACGAGCCGCTCATTACCAGCGAGTGGGCGGTGGCGATCTTCAAAGAAGCCAAGGCTGCGGGCCTGGTGACGGGTTTCGTTTCAAACGGCAACGGAACGCCCCAAGTCCTCGAGTACTTGCGTCCCTGGATCGACCTTTACAAGGTGGACTTGAAGAGTTTCGACGACCGCCACTATCACCAGCTCGGGGGACGGATTCAACCAATTCTCGACACTATCCGTCGCCTCCACGACCTGGGTCTGTGGCTTGAAATTGTCACCCTGCTGATTCCCGACTTCAATGACTCGGACGACGAACTGCGGCGATTGGCCGACTTCCTGGTAAACATATCGCCGAACATTCCCTGGCATGTCACTGCGTTTCATAAGGATTACAAGATGGAAGACCCCGATAACACGCGTCCCGAGGATCTGTTACGGGCGGCACACATCGGCAAGAATGCCGGTTTGAAGTACATTTATGCGGGAAACCTGCCGGGCAGGGTGGGAGAACAGGAGAACACCCACTGCCATCAGTGCGGCACTACCCTGATCCGCCGCTACGGCTACTTTATCGAGCAATATCGGCTTACTGCTAACGGAGCCTGTCCGTCCTGCGCCACGCCAATCCCCGGCCGGTGGGCGCGGAAATTTGATGGGCAAATCACCGATCGTCCCTTCCTGCCCGGTCGTTCTTCTTCTTTGGTCGACATTTCGAACTAGATGTGGTTCCCTCGATGGCGCCTACGCCGGCTGGACCTCGCTCACAAACCGTCGCGGTGAGCGTCCATACATCGAACACTTCGGATGTGACCCCCCGTACCCTGGAGAAGACATGCAGCTCAAGGAAGATGTCGGGTACGCGCTAAGGCAATTCGCCGCTGCCCCAGGCTTCACGATTACAGCCGTGCTGACGCTGGCGCTCGGAATCGGGGCGACGACTGCGATCTTTACTCTCGTCGACGCCGTACTGCTCAAGTCCTTGCCGGTGGTGAAACCGAGTGAACTCTATCGCGTCGGCGACGTAGAAAACTGCTGTGTGAACGGCGGTCTACAGGATGATTGGTCACTGTTTTCCTATGACAAGTACAGGACCTTTCGGGACGGGACCGAGGGGTTCGTCGAGCTGGCCTCCTTGCAGGCGGGGGAGAGCCTGGTCGGTGTGCGCCGCAGCGGAAGTGCCCAACTGCCCGAGTCGCAGCCGGGCGAATACGTCTCAGGGAACTATTTCTCCACCTTGGGAATTGGCGCCTATCTGGGAAGACTGCTGACGCCGCAGGATGACCACAAGGGAGCCGAGCCCGTGGTGGTCATGAATTATCGAACCTGGCAGCAGAAGTACGGGCAGGACCCATCGGTGGTGGGGGCGAGCTTCCTGATCGACGGCCATCCCTTCACCGTCATCGGAGTCACGCCACCCGGATTTTTTGGCGACCGACTGCAGAATCCCCCCGCTTTCTGGATTCCCCTTTCCGATGAGCCAATGCTCGCCGGTGCGAGCAGTATTCTTGATTTCCCTCAGCAGGATTGGCTGGACTTGATCGGCCGAATGAAACCGGGTGCGGATCGAAAAAAGGTGGAAGCCCAGATGCAGTTGGAGCTCCAGCAGTGGCTGTTGAGCCCGGTAAGCAAGCTGCGTTCCGAGGAACGGGCGCTGGTGCCGAAGCAAACCCTGCACCTCTCGCCGGGCGGTGCGGGAGTGCGACGTTTGCGCGACCAGTACGAAGCAGGACTGCGTATGCTGCTGGCAATTTCCGGGTTTGTGCTGTTGATCGCTTGCGCTAACGTGGCCAACTTGATGCTCGTTCGAGCCGCCAATCGGCAGCAGCAAACTTCCATCCGGGCGGCCCTGGGCGCCCCACGATCGCGGCAGATCGGGCAAGTACTGACGGAAAGCGTGGTGTTGGCCTGGTTCGGGGGAATGCTCGGCGTCGCCTTGGCTTTTGCCGGCACCCGTCTGATCCTGCATCTGGCGTTTTCAAAGATCCACGTCGCCATCAGTGCAACCCCTTCCTGGACCGTGCTGGGCTTTACTTTCGCGGTGGCGCTCGTGACCGGAGTCCTGTTTGGAGTTGCTCCGGCCTGGAAGACCGCATCGGCCGACCCGAGCGATGCGCTGCGGGGAGGCAACCGCTCAACGGCCGGACGCGACAGTTGGACGCAGGGAGCGCTGGTCGTAGGACAAGCCGCGCTTTCGCTCATCCTGCTGTGCGCTGCGGGGTTGCTGATTCAGAGCTTGCGCAAGATGCACAATCAGCACTTCGGCTTCGAGACGGCCAACCGCTATATCGTGCAATTTGATCCGAACCTAGCTGGATACCGGCCAGCGCAGCTCGATCAGCTCTATCGCCAGCTTCATCAGAATCTGACAGCCATCCCTGGCGTAGACCAAGTCAGTTTTTCGCTCTACAGTCCCATGCAAGGAGACAACTGGGGCGAAACCATCTACCTCGAAGGGCAAGCTCCTCCCCCGCCAGATAGCGATCAGAACGACTCGTCGTGGGCACGCGTCAGCGACGACTACTTCGAGACTATCGGAACCAAAATCGTTGCCGGCCGAGCCTTTACCGATCAGGACACGGCGAACACGCGACTGGTCGCCGTCGTGAACCAGACCTTTGCCAGGCGGTTCTTCAAAGACCGAAACCCGATCGGAAAGCACTTCGGCGATCTGGATATGAAGTTTGCCGGAGTCTTCGAAATCGTCGGCATTACCGAAGACACCATGTATTGGGATCCCACCACCAAGATGCGGCCCATGTTTTTTCTGCCCGCTTTGCAGCGTACGAACTATGAAGATTCCCGGGCGGTGAACTTCGAGGACCGTTCGCATTACCTGAATGCGATCGTGTTGAAAGCCCTGGGAAGCGTGCCTGGTTTAGAGCCCCAGGTGCGACGTGCTTTGGCTGAGGTGAATCCCGACCTCGCCGTGGTGGACTTCTCCAGCTTCGCCGATCAGGTGGAAGAAAACTTCTCCCAGCAGAGGATGATCGCGAAACTGACCTCGCTCTTCGGCGCTTTGGCTCTGGTTCTGGCTTCGGTCGGCCTGTATGGCGTGACCGCCTATTGGGTCGAGCGTCGCACCCGGGAAATCGGAGTTCGCATGGCCCTGGGTGCGGACCGGCTCAGCGTCTTGCGACTGGTGCTGCGGGAAGCATTCCTCGAAGTCGGGATCGGGCTGGCCATTGGCATTCCCGCGACCATCCTCGGTGGACGCGCCATGGCGGCGCAGTTGTTCGGGGTTACACCCTATGATCCGACGATCCTGCTGGGAACGACCGCCGTGCTGTCGTTGGCCGCTCTCGTGGCGGCTCTCATCCCCGCGCAGAGGGCGGCCAGCGTCGATCCCCTTCGCGCCTTGAGAACTGAGTAAGACAGTCCTTGCTTGTTATGCTGCGAGCGAGCCGGGGGCAAGCCTCCTGTTGACCTCGCCTTCTCTTCCGGGCAGTCCCTTGCTGCAGGTGGAGCGGATTCGAAATCCATTTACAAACGGCTACCTTTCGGTATATCTCTTCCACCTATGACGATGCCAAAACTGCTGCTGATCTCCAGTGTTCTCGGCCTGATTTCCCTGGCTCTTTGGGCAGCCGACAAGCCCAAGCTAACGATCGACGAGTTCTTCAACTACGTCGGCTATGACTCGCTGGAGGTGTCTCCCGATGGCAGTGCCGTGGTGATTGCTACGGACCGCGCTGACTGGGACCAAAAAATCTTCCGCACTGATCTCTGGCTCGATCGCCTCGGTGGCCATGGCGGGGAAACACTGATCCGACTCACCGAATCCGGTTACGATCGCAATCCGCAATGGTCGCCGGATGGACGCTGGATCGCGTTCCTCTCCGAGCGGAGAGCCTCGAGTGCCCAGAAAGCTGATGAGGACGACGATGCCAAAGAAGAGGAAACCGCCCAGTTGTACCTGATCTCTCCCGCAGGAGGAGAGGCATTGCAGGTGACCAAAGGGGACGAGGAGATTCATGCCTTTGCCTGGTCGCCGGACGCGAAGACGCTCTACTTCGCGACTCGTCAGCCGTGGACGAAGGAGCAGAAAGACGCCTACCGGAAAGAATGGAAGGACGTGAAGCAATATCGAGCGGCAGAACGAGGCGATACCCTATTCGGTCTCGATCTTCACGAGGCAATTTCGCGGCATGCCGCCGAGGGAACCCAGATCTCCGAGGACCTCGAAGCGAATCCGGATGTTACTCTCGGTTCCCGTGCCTTGGCCAACACTCCGTGGCGCGTCCAAGGGATCGATATATCCCCGGATGGCCGTCAGTTGGCATTCCTGAGCGAGTCGGTCTCTGAGCGCGACGAGAAAATCGGCGAGTTCGAAATCTACTCGGTGGATCTGGTCAATGCGTCGCCCAGTGTGGCTCCGCACCGCGTCACCCAGAATGAGGCCTTGGAAACCGACATCCATTGGGCGCCGGACGGCAAACATATTTTCTTCGGCGTCGAAGGGGGCTCGGTGGAAGGGAAGTACAAAGACACGCAGAATCGTCTGTATTGGGTGGAGGCCGCTACGGGTGCTACCGAACGGTGGGCCAAGGCGTTTCCCGGTGCTGTGCTGCATTACGCGGTTCTGCCCACCGGGGGCGTGATTGCCACCGGCTTGCTGGGGACGGAAGTTCAGCTCTACTCGCAGGCGAGTCCGTCGTCTCCGTTTGAAAAGCAGGCGGGTTGGGCCGGCACCTACGAGCTCATCCATTCCGCCTTGCATTCTGGGCAAATTGCTTTTCTGTATTCCAGTCTCGAAAAGCCGAAGGAAGTCTATGTGGCCGACAGTATCGAAAAGCTCTCCGAGGCGCGCTCCATCACCTCCTTCAATCACTTGTTCACGGAACGCGATCTGCCCCAGGGCAAGCCGTATCGCTGGAAGGCCGACGACGGCACCACCGTCGAAGGCATGCTGCTGTATCCACCGGGAAAGTTGGAAGCGAAGGGCCTGCCAATGTTCGTGCTGATTCACGGCGGGCCTGCCGATGCCGACGGCAATCACTTCGAGGCGGATTGGTATCAATGGGATCGCCTGGCGGCAACCCAGGGATGGCTGGTCTTCGAGCCGAATTACCGTGGCTCGAGCGGTTACGGCGATCGGTTTCTTGAGCAGATCGTCCCGGAAATTGTTTCCCGGCCCGGGAAAGACATTCTGGCGGGCGTGGATGCGCTGGTAAAGGACGGTATCGCCGATCCCAATCATCTGGCCGTGGGTGGTTACAGCTACGGTGGATACATGACCAACTGGCTGATCACGCAAACCAATCGCTTCCAGGCTGCGGTGACGGGAGCCGGTGCGGTCGAGCACGTGGCCAACTGGGGCAATGACGATACGACCTTCGATGATGCTTATTTCCTGGGCGGAGAGCCGTGGGAAGCGGCCCAGCGTTATCACGACGAGGCCGCGATCTTCCAGATGAATCGGGTCCGCACCCCCACCCACATCGTCGCCGGCGGCGACGATATTCGGGTCGCGGTGGCCGAGGATTATTTGCTGGATCGCGCCCTGCATAATCTCGGAGTCCCCAGCACGCTCTTAATCTTTCCCGGCGAAGGCCATTCTCTCGACAAGAATCCCTGGCACGGCAAGATCAAAGTGCGGGAAGAGCTGAAGTGGCTGGCGAAGTACGGTGGGGTGGGGGCGGTTACACCACAAAGCCAGGAACTCAAACCTCGTAGTGAGGATGGCACCGGACCGTGAGCCGGCCGGGGGCATCGACAACCTAGTCTCCTGTCCTAGATAATTCCTTCCAGCGCCGGACTTTGCCGGGATGACGGGGACCGGCGCTTCGACTGGAGTCTGCGCCGGGCTCCACTTTCGTCTTCAGCGCTCCCCTGCGGACGTTGCGAACCCTTCCACCTGCCAGCCGTGAATGCCGCCTAGCATCTTCTTCACCTTGCGCCCGAGACGCGACAGTTGGACCGCCGCGCGGTCGGCGCCGTTGCAATGCGGCCCGCTGCAGTAGACCACAAATAGCGCGTCCTCCGGGAAATCCGAGAGGGTGCGCTCCACGATTCGGCGGTGCGGCAGATTGAGGGCGCCGGGCACGTGCCCTTGCTGATAGGCCTCGGGGGAGCGCACGTCGAGCAGCACGAAATCCTGTTGGCCGGCGGTGAGAGCGGCGTGGACATCCCAGCAGTCGGTCTCGAAGGCCAGCAGCTTCTCGAAGTGATCGAGCGCGGCGGCCGGATCGGCGGCCGCGATTCCAGTGACGGGAGAGGGAGTGAGTGTCGGCATAGCTGTTCTCAATTTGCGCCTTTCCAGCGAACGGATCGAGAGGCAGAAACGCCAATATGCGCTAAAATTCTGCCAATGGCCGACCGCGATTTCCGCCAGGTAGCTGCACTCGCCTACGACCGCATGGGCGCCTTCGAGCTCGGCATCGTCTCCGAGGTCTTCGGCCTCTCCCGCCCTGAGCTTGACGTGGACTGGTACCGCTTCTCGGTCTTCTCGCTCGACCGGCGTCCGCTGCGCGCCACCGGCGGCATCCGGGTCGAGGCGCCGCACGGTGTGGGCGTGCTGCGCACCGCCGGCACCATCGTGATTCCCGGCTGGCATGTGGAAGAGCCGCCGCCGGAGCGCCTGCTGCGGCTGCTGCGCGCGGCGCATGCCGCCGGCGCGCGCCTGGTCTCCATCTGTTCCGGCGTGTTTGTCCTGGCGGCAACGGGACTGCTCGACGGCAAACGCGCCACCACGCACTGGCGATACGCCGCGCGCCTGGCGAGCCGCTATCCGGGCATCCGCGTGGAGTCCGACCGGCTGTATATCGACGAGGGCAGCATTCTTACTTCCGCCGGCAGCGCCGCGGGAATCGACCTGTGCTTGCACATCGTCCGCCGCGACTATGGCGCCGGGATTGCCAACTCGGTGGCGCGCCGCCTGGTCATGCCGCCGCATCGCGACGGCGGCCAGGCGCAATTCGTGCCTGACCCCATCCGGCGCGACGCCTCCGCGGGACTCGCGCCCTTGCTTGTGTGGGCCCAGAACCACCTGGCACGGCCGCTCCGGGTCGAAGAGCTGGCGAAGAGGGCTGCGATGTCGCCGCGCACGTTCGCCCGCCAATTCCTCCGGCAGAATGGAACCACGCCGCATCAATGGCTGATCCACCAGCGCCTGCTTGCCGCGCAGAGGATGCTCGAGGAGACCGGCGAGAGCGTGGATCGCATTGCCGAAGCGGTCGGGCTGCAGACGGCGGCCACGCTGCGCCTGCACTTCAGCCGCGCCCTCGGAACCAGTCCCACGGCCTATCGCAAGCGCTTCTCGATGCGGGCGGGAAACGCTCGCTAACGCGCCCGGCTCTGATCGAGGCCTCGATTGTCTCGTCTCACATAAATTTTTACAATTCAACGCCGTCGATCTATACGGGGGCATGTTTACTGCTGACGTCATCCTGGACAAAGTCCGGTGTCGTAAGGAATTATCTAGGACAGGAAACTAGCCTCAGCGATTCAGGTTAACCTTGTGCTGGTCTTCGGCGCTGGCTTGCTTCACGTGGCGCGATTGCTCGATGAAGCGTTCGATTCCCTGATAGAGTGCGAGTGCAATCTGTTGCCGGTAACTTGCGTTCTGCAAATGGTTCTCATCGGCCGGGCTGCTGACGAAGGAAATCTCGGCGAGAACGGCCGGCATCATGGTTCCGGTGAGAACCACATATTGAGCCTCCTTGACGCCTCGATTCCGAAGGCCGGGATTCTTGGGAGCCAGGGTGGAGTACAAAGCGCGTTGGATGCTGGTGGCAAAGTGGTGCGAGTCGCGTACCTTTGCCCGAATGTCGACATCGGTCCAGTTGATGTTCTGCGGGCTGGCTTCCATCTCGTCGCCTTCCCGCGGCCGGGCATTGGCCGACGAGTACGTGTTGGTGTAGTAGGTCTCCACTCCGCGGGCGGAGGGGGAATCACTGGAGTTGGCGTGGATCGATAAGAACAGGTCGGCGTCGGCCAGATTGGCGATTTCCGCCCGCTTTTCGAGCGAAACATAACTGTCGTCTTGGCGGGTATAGATGACCTCCGCTCCCCTGCGCCGCACCAGCAGACCAAGCCGGGCCACAATATCGAGCACCACGTCCTTCTCCAGCAAACCTTGCCGCCCCACCGTGCCCAGGTCCGAGCCTCCATGACCTGCGTCGAGCACAATCCGCAACTTAGGCGCGAGCGTGCCAGGCGCGGGAACGAAGGCAGTGGCTCCGAGAGTCTGGGGCGTGAATAAATCGAGCTTCGACCGCGTCCGGGTCTCGCCCTCGGTTTTGCGTACTTCAATCACCAGACGATAGGGATTGGGCGCCAGGCTCACGGAAAAGTTCCAGGGTCCCTTGATTTCGATGACCACGCGGGTGAGCCCGGGTTCCGGTTGCGCCACCCGAATCCGCTGAATCAGGGGATCGTCGATATCAATGCTTTTGCCGACCAGATCGGAGCTCAATCGCGTGTCATGCAAATCAAAGTAGATTCGCTCGGGATTCGCCAAGCGGTGCGCCTCATATTGAACCTGATCCTCGAGATCGATCACCACCGTGCTGGAGGTCGCCGCCGACCAATGGCGGACTTCAGTGACCGCCGGTAGCCCGTGAGGTGTCTCCGAACTCGGCGGGTTCTGCGCTGAGCCAGCGTCGGCCGGAGGGCTGGTTGGCGTGGATGAGGCGGTTGAGGATGGGGTTGGCGGGGAGGTGGTTGAGGATGGTGTTGGCGCGGAGGTAGCGGGAGGGACCTGGACTGCCGGGCTAGGCTCGGACACGCGACCGGTTCTCCATGCCTTAAGGCCATCGAAAGCTAGCCCCCAAACGATCAAGGCGGCCAGTCCCAGGGCCAGCAAGGCAACCACGATTCCGAGAGCTCGGAACTTCCGAGGGGATGCTTCGACCGCCGCAGGAGCGGACTCCTGAGGAGCTTCCTGCTCGGGGGGCTGGTTTTCACTAGTCTCCCGGGGAGCCTCGGGAATGGATTCCTCCTCGTGGGTGACGATAGGCGCCGCGGCGGTTGCGGACTGCTCTTGACCAACTACTCGTCGAGATGCGTCGATCAGGCGTTGCTCTTCCTCGGGCCGCAGAGCCGCCAGAATCAATTCCGCGAGAAGGCTCAGGCTCGAAACATCGCTGTCGTTGAATCCATGCGGTACGCTGGAGAATGCTTCAATCAGTCCAATCACCGAGTCCCCTGCCGTAAGCGGGACGGCCACCATGGAGCGGGCTCCCAGGCGACGGCAAGCGATGGCGCTTACCCTGAAATCGGTCTCCGAGTCGTCACAGCGCACGACCTTCCGCGAAACCAAGCAGGCACCGGAAAACCCAGAGTTTAGATCCACGCGCATCCCCCGATCGGGGACCACTGTTCCTGCCACGGCTCGGCACACGATCGCGTCCTCGTCGATTAGGGCGATGGCCACGCCGTCGGCCCCGGCAATGGTGAGAGCGCGTTCGGCCACCAATTGCAACACTTCATCAAAGACGAATTGCTCCAGTTCTAAACGCTCCGGGTCGGCTCCGGAGGTGAGACTTTGCTCCTCAGACCGTCTTTCGTAGGTTTGTTGGTGCAGCGAGCAGAACGCCAGAAGCGCTTCTAGGGCTTCATGTCCGATCTGATCAGAAAGATGCGGGCGCCTCCCCGAGTCCAAAGGAGGTTCGGCCTCAATTCGTGCTAGATCTGCATTAGTGTGGCTCAGGCTCATCGGCCAAATCCGAATCCTTGGCGAAACTCAATCCTATCGGGGTGACGGAATTTGTCAATTCTCCAAGTTGACTGTTCCCAGTTCACGTTCAGCATTATGGTTACCTTACCGCCCGATGGCTTTCCACCACAATAGATGCGCAGGGCACGAAAGTGGGATTGGGGTATGCTCTTTCGTAAGCAAGTATTTGCGATTCAAGCACTTCAGCGAGACTTGTGGCTTCCTTGCGCGGCTCCCAAATTGGAGCTATGCTGAGGTTTCTTGAGGATTTACGCGCTCGCAGTGAGGAAACAAGAGAAGTCGCGTTGGTTGTGGCTCTGGGGCATGCTAGCAACCGGGCTGGCGGGAGCGGGCGTGGTTGTTCTGCGGGGTTGCTGGCACCGCAAGATGAGCTGGCCGGTCCGTGCTCAGGGCCACTCTTATCAAGTCTGCTTGGGTTGCGGAATCAAACGATTATTCGATGAAGACGCCTTCCGCGCCTACGGACCGTACAGCTACGACCTGAATAGCCTGATTGCCTGGGCTCGATCTCAACAGCCGAGAAAACTGCGTCCGATCGAGGCCGATCAAGAGCGCACGGCCTCTTGAGGGGAATCACCCGGGTTACTGAGCGGCGCCCTCCCACAAGATAGGATTAACGGCTGGGACTGCCGTCGAACCCCCACCGAATGAACCCCGCCGTCGAGCCCGTGCCCGAGAACCGCCGACTCCATCACCGGCAGAAGCTCCGCAGCTTGGCCTATCTCCAGTTGTACTCTCAAAAAGCTGGCATCGTTCGCGACGTCAGTGAAACCGGCGCGGCGGTGCAAGTGCTCACGCCTTTCGAACTGAATCGGCGCGTTCATATAGGCTTGGACTTGCCCAATCCCAGAGTGCGATTCGAAGCCGAAGGCCGGGTGGTGTGGACCGATTCCCTCGGACAAGCCGGTTTGGAATTTCTTGCTCTCGAGCCTCGGTCGCATCAGTTGCTGAAGGAGTGGTTATTCCACCAACTTCTAACCGAGGCACAGTTTTGGGCGCGGGAGGAACGGGAAGAGCTCTTGTTTTCGAATCCTTCGCGGGCCGTGATTCGTATCAACCCGGAGCAAGCTTGGGCCAACCGGCGCGGACTCCTGGGTCGAGACGCACCACGCATTAGCTTCTTGTGGTTTGCGGTCTCCCCATTGCGATTTTCCCGCTTTGTGGACAGCCTGGCCCTGGCGTGCGCGGTTTTGCTTTTCAGCCTGCTGACCTTGTTTCTGACGGACGCTGTTCCGCAGTGGCCGTGGGCAGTCGCTTTCCTGGCTGGGCTCACCGCCGTGTTTGGCCTGCTCTATTGGTTTGTGTTTGCCGTTTGGTTTGGGATCACGCCGGGCAATCGGTTGGCCGAGTTGGCTCGTTCCGAGTCCGTCCAGCAATCACCCAAGGCCGAATTGGACAGAGCCCGATTTCGTTGAACTGGCTTTTATGGCTGAGAGCCGGCGCGCTCTTGCTTGGTAAGGTAGCGTTGCGCCAGCCAGAGTTCCAAGTCCCGTCTCTTGCCCGGTGTCATCTCCACGAAGCGAAAACCTGCGGCATCCGGGTGCTTCCAAACCAGCTCGCCTTGAACCTTGATGCGAAGATCGCGGGAAAGTGTGAAATCGATCTGCACCCGCTCCGGCAAGCCCATGGCGGAGGTTGTGCGGACCGCCACTCCACCTTGGCTGACATTCTGCAGTTCGGCGGTCGAGCGTTCGTGTCCGTGATGGAGTGATACGGAAACATCCAAGGGATGACGATGGTAGCGCAGTCTGCCATTGAGGATGGAACTGCGGGCAGCCGCCAGGGTGTGCACGGCTTGTTCTACGGAGATCGGCTTTGCCAGAATGATGGTTCCCTCGGTGGGGCGAACTTGAAAGTGCCTGGGATTGCCAAGAATCACCAGGGGCACGGCTTGCAGGTCTCGTTTGAGTCCGTCGAGAAGCTCCTCGCTTCCCTCCACCTCGGAATCGACGATGAGGGCGTCGATCTTCGACTTCGCCATTTTGGCCTGGACGCGCAGTGGTTCACTCTCGATATGAACGTCGAAACGCAGAGCGCCCAGGATACATTCAAGCACGCAGATTTCAGGCAAGTCGCGGGAAAGCACAATCGAGGACAGCATCATAGAGTCACTCTATTCCTCGGGGCAGGAGGTGCTACAGATGACGAAGGTAACGGTGGTTCGGGCGCGTAGCTGTTAGACGGAAGCACCACTGCTCTCGCTCCGGTACCACGCGATGGTTTGCCGCAAACCTTCTTCGAAGTCAATCGTGGGCTGGTAGCCGAGATGCCTCTGCGCCAGGGTGAGATCCGCGAGGGAATGCTTCACGTCTCCGGCGCGCTCCGGCCCGTAGCGGACTTCGCCCGAAAATCCGAGCAGCTTCTTCAACGTGCGGAAGGTGACATTGAGATCGACCTCGAATCCCGTAGCTACGTTAAAGACGCGCCCCGCCACATCCTTGCCCGGAGCTTTCAAGGCCAGGCGATTGGCATGGACGACGTTATCCACGAAGGTAAAATCGCGGCTTTGCCGTCCGTCGCCAAAAATTGTCGGCGGCTCTCCCTGGAGCATCTGGGTGATGAACTTGGCCAACACGCCAGAGTACGGAGAGGTTGGATCCTGGCGGGGTCCGAATACATTGAAATAACGCAGGGAGACGGTTTCCAGCCCGTAACAGCGCCAGAAAGCCTGCAGGTAGTGCTCGCCGGCAAGCTTCGCCACCGCGTAGGGGGAGATGGGATTGGGAAGCATGTCCTCTCGTTTGGGCAAGGTGGGAGTGTCACCGTAGGCAGAAGACGAGGCGGCATAGACAACCCGCTTCACCTTGGCGTCCCGGGCGGCCACGAGGAGGTTGACCGTTGCGTCGATGTTGGCGCGATTGCTCTCGAGCGGGTCCTGGACCGAACGAGGCACCGAGGGGATGGCGGCCTCATGCAGAATGTAATCCACGCCCTGGCAGGCCTGCTCGACCCGAGGGAAATCGAGGAGATCCGCCTGATGAAAATCGATTTGTCCCAAGATTTCGGCGATGTTCTTGTGCTTGCCGGTGGACAGGTTGTCGATACCACGCACCCGATTGCCCTCGCCCACTAGGGCCCGTGCCAAGGACGAGCCGATGAATCCCGCAACACCCGTGATTAAGTAGGTTGACATGAGTCCTTTTATCATACTCGACGCCTTCCCAATTCTTGAAAGCGGCGAAGCGCGCCGCTCACGGGCGGGCAAGCTCAGACTGGGTCGGGCGGGGGAGAGCGGCGTGGCGGATCTCCCGCCAGAGCTCGTCGCGGCCGGCGCCGGTTCGGGCGGAATAGGGGAGAATTTTCGCCTGCGGGAATTCTTGTCCGAGGTTGCGGAGAGCCTGACTCAGGACATTGCCCGATAGCCGGTCACTTTTTGTGCCGAGAATCAGGAAGGGCCGCCCAACGCTTTCCAGGAATCGTATCAGCAGCTTATCCGTCTCCTGGGATGGCACCGTGACATCGACCAAGGCCACGCACAGTGCCAGGCAGGGCCGCTGCTTCAAGTAGGGCTCGATAAACTCCGGCCAGCGAGCGGAAATTTCACGGGGCAGGCGGGCATAGCCATATCCCGGCAGGTCGGTGAAGATGAGTTCGGCTCGAGGTTGTCCGGGCCAGCGCAGCTCGAAGAAATTGATGCTGCGGGTTCGGCCGGGAGTGGAGCTCGTTCTCGCCAGCTTCTTGCCGACCAGGGAGTTAATCACGCTGGATTTGCCCACATTCGATCGCCCCAAAAACGCAACTTCGGGGAGCGCTGGAGCAGGGAAGTGGCGGGCATCGGTCGCCGCCATCATCAACCGGGCGAGAACACGCATGAACCAGTTTGCAATCGAAGCAGGGAAAGTTGCAAGCGGCGAATCGAGCCGCCTAGGAATGGAACCCTAAAACAAGTGTGGGGCGAAGACGCTTTGAGCGTCCTCGCCCCATTACTCTACGCGTCCGTCTCCCTAAGACTGCCCGTCGTCAGGGAAGCGGTAGGGAGCCGATGAATGTGCCCCAGTTCGTGGATTTGTCGCGTGCCTTGGGCCCAATATATTCGGTCGCAATGCAGACGGAGAACACCCTTGCCCGCCAGCCGGATGGCGCTGGCCGTCCCGCTGGTACTGATCGGGACGTAGGCGGCGCTGGGAAAGTAATCAGGGCCGGTCAGGGTGAAGACGATTGCCACGTTGCCGCCTTCCGTGACTCCTATAGCCGGATAGAGCAGGTGATTGTTCTTGGTTGCGACGTAGCCTTGCCTGGTGACGGAAGCATGCAAAGTTCCATTCTTCCAACCAGGTGTGATCAGGAAGTAGGCAGCACCGTCCAAGACCTCGCTCCCGACCTGAATCGCCGTGCTCACGGAACTCCACAGGGCGCCGTCGGCAAAGGTTACGATTTGCATGCGCTGGTCGTCGGGATCGAGAGTACTCTCCGGCTGGCCCAAGCTCATTCCGAGCGGGATGGGGCCCGCTTTCTGCGACGCTAGTATCGGCACCACGTAGCTTTCGCTAACCACCGCCACGGTGGTAAAGCTGGGGATGCCAATTTCAGCAGCCAGGGTATCGGTATTGGTCATGGCCCAGACGGACACCTTATTGTTTTGCGCTGAGAACAAGTCGTAGGAGCTGACGAAGTACTCCGTGCCACCGTTTGCCGAGTCCCCTTGGCCGTCGGGAGATAGTGCAGGGTGCACACTAAACGGAAAGGGCACTCCCCCCGAAGCCGGCAGCGGCGTAATGTGGACTCCAAACGGTGCAATCCCGAGGACCAGGGCGAACTTGGAAAGCGCATAAATCTGTGCGCCTCCAAACGCGGTCGCCCCAAATGAATTCGTGGAAATGTAGAAGCCGTTGGTATCCGCCCCGATGAGCGGTTGGTCTCCAAAACACGGACAGGCACTGATGAATCCGTCATTGGTGGTGTCGAAGGCATACAGGTTGTAAGTGCCCCTCGGGTCGCTGCTCTGGCTTACGGCGACCAGAAGGTCCGACACGGCCACGTTGGGCGGGCCCAGATCGGTCAGAGTCACAAACCAACGCTGCGTGGGTGGGTCGTAGTAGCATCGCGGGTCGGATGTGAAGTCGGCGAATAAACCGGACCCGACAACATCTTGTGAGAGGTTGCGTCGTAGACGGCGGAGGCCAGGTTAATTGCCTCCATGACGAAGGTTAGATCCGTGCAGAGGCCCTGATCCGGAGGTTCGAGATCGAATCCCGAGACCGAGGCTTGATTCCCGTGCCAAGCCCAGCCCGTGAATCGGTCTCGTTGCCGTTCCGATTCCAGCTCGAGAAAACGCTGCCACGCCTGCCGCGTTTGCCCATACCGATCGCCCCAGAACGTCTCCTTCATCTCGTCCAGAAAGTATTGGAAATGCTCGTTGATCGGTGTTACTTTCGCCATCGGGTGTAACGCTCCTTTTCTGAGGATTTGGTTTTAGCTTGGTGAGCCAAAACCAAGTTACACCCCCTCACCTTTTACACACGAAAACTTACATCACCTCGAGCCACAGCTGTTTATATCTTGGCGCGGTTGTCGGCCGGGAGGGGCGAACGCGAAGTGGGTGAAGGCTCCCTCTTTCCGCTGGGTGTCTCGCGGGTTACTGCCGCTCCCGCAGGGCGCATTGGCTGGCGTCTGCTACTTTAACCCCAGTGGACGTTTATTCTCCACATCCTCTTCCCGGATTGGGCGGAGCTTGTGCCAGACGAAGAGGATCAGCGCCACCCCAACCCCAATACCGGCGCTGATGGCAAAGAACCAGCGATAGGCAGGAAAAGTGATGAGCAGGACCACCACCACCCCGACGGCGATGAGCAGTCCGGCCGTGCCTCGGAGAGGCAGTCTCGATGACGATCGTCCGGAGTGGGCTTCCATAGGCCCCTCTTTCGAATTCTTCGCAGCAGTCTTGGTCCAGTCGGCCGCGGTTCCCTTCAGCCCCGCCGGAACTGCTTGCTCAGGGTGAGCGATTGTTGTTGATATGAGGAACCGATCTTGAGGCCGTAAATTTTGTCGGGCCGTGAGAGCAGAGGCATATAGTTCAAGCGGCCGACCAGCTGTCCATGCTCGATCAAAAAAGGAACTTCATGAGCTCGTACTTCGAGCACCGCACAGGTTCCCTTGATGTCGCTCGACCCATATCCGAAACCGGGGTCAAAAAAGCCGGCGTAGTGAATGCGAAATTCACCGTCGGCCGGATCAAACGGCACCATTTCGGCGGCAAACTCCGGTGGCACCCGCACCCGTTCGCGGGAGGCAAGAATATAAAAATCGCCGGGATCGAGAATCAGACCCTGTTGCGGACAGGAGTGGCGCAGCTCCCAAAACTCTTCCGGCGAATAATAGTTAACCCGGTCCAGTTCAATCGCGGGGGCATTGCGTCTGGCTTTGTACGCAACCACTTCCTGAGGGCCGCTTTCGAGGTTGACGGTGATCCGGAGACCCCGGTCTACCCTTGCTTTTTGAGGACTGTCCCCATCGAGGTAAACCAGCGTTTCGGCCTCGTCGAGCTTGGTGATCATGTGGTCGCGGTAGATCGGGTTGCCCCGCACGAACCGCAGCTGGCTTAGGCGCATCCCCGCTCGTACGGCAACGGTGAACGTGCGGGAAACAATTTCCGCATAAAGGGGCCCCTTATAGCCGGCCGTAACACGGTCAAACTCGGTGCCGTAGTCGGTCAGCAAACGGGTGAAGATGTCGAGACGTCCGGTGGTGCTTTTGGGATTAGCCTTTCCCGAGATGTCGTCGGGTAAGTTCAGCTCCTCGAGCAAGGGCACGATGTAAACGCAGCCCTTTTCAAAGACGGCGGAGGCCGTCAGGTCGACGCGTGTCATGCGCAGTTCTTTGATTTTTGCCTCAACCCTGCCCTGGAGGCCAGGCAGGAAGCTGGCCCGCACGCGATGGGCAATATCGCCCAGCCGCAGGTCTAGACTCGCCGGCTGGATCTGCTCCTCGGTGATAGGCCGGCTGGCGCCAACTTTCCCGGTCGCGATCAGGTGGTTGACCGCCTGCGAAGGCAGGATCCCGGTGCGACGGTCCTCGCTTTGGGCCTTGGGCAACTCCGAGAATAAGCCTACTTCGGCGTTGCCTGTGTCGGAGCTGGACATATTCGGCACTCCTCGGCGCTGGTAGGGGGCCTAAGGTTGGAGACCCAGCGCGACCAGCCCGCCGCGCCCCAGGGTTGAGATTCGATCGGTTCAGCGAACCGCTGCTTTTGGCTGGAACATTCAATCTACGGATGCCGGCAATCGCCTGTCAAGCCCGGCAAGCCGCTGCTGGTCAGCCCTATCCGCTGGCAACACCTACTGGTGGGCGGTGGGCCCCTCCGTCGGAGGCGGCGGGAGTGGGGCGATGGGCGAGGCGGCGTCACTGACTACATCTGGCAATGGTTTCGGAAGAGGTTGCTCGAGGGCTAAGGCCAGGACTTGGTCCATGGTGTCGACGAAGTGCAGCTTCATCTCACTGCGGAGGTTCTCTGGCACCTCCGCCAAGTCCTTCTCATTCTCCTGCGGCAGAATGACTTCGAGTAGGTTGGCACGGTGGGCGGCCAGCAATTTCTCTTTGAGCCCGCCAATGGGAAGCACCTTGCCCCGCAGCGTAATCTCGCCCGTCATGGCGAGGTCACGACGAACCGGAATCCGGCTCAAAGCGCTGGCGATAGCCGTGGCGATGGTGATGCCGGCCGAAGGGCCGTCTTTCGGAATGGCGCCTTCCGGCACATGCACGTGGATATCGATGGTGCGATAAAATTCGCGGGGCAAGCCCAAGCGCTGCGCGCGCGAGCGCACATAGGACATGGCGGCCTGCGCCGATTCCTGCATGACGTCGCCCAACTTGCCGGTCAGCGTCAGTTTCCCCTTGCCGTCGACCACGGTAGCCTCGGTGCTCAAGATCGACCCGCCGACTTCCGTCCATGCCAGCCCGGAAACCAGCCCCACCTCGCTGCGCTCGTGCGCCAGGGTGTCGCGGAACTTGATCACGCCCAGGAAATCGTTGACATTGTCCGGAGTGATGGCCACGTTGTAACTGCCGCCATCCTTTACCACTTTGCGGGCGACCTTGCGACAGATATTGCCGATCTCACGCTCCAGATTGCGGACACCCGCTTCCCGGGTGTAGGAACGAATCGAAGTTCGGATCGCGTCGTCGGTGAATTTGAGATTCTTCTCCGTCAACCCGGCCTGCACCATCTGCTTCTTCACCAGGAACTGCTTGGCGATTTCCACCTTCTCCTGCTCCGTATACCCGTGCAGGCGCAGCACCTCCATGCGGTCCTGCAGCGCCGGAGGGATGGTGTGCATCACGTTGGCGGTGGCGATGAAGAAGACCTGGGAAAGGTCATACTCGACGTCGAGATAGTGGTCGATGAACATGAAATTCTGCTCGGGATCGAGCACTTCGAGCAGGGCCGCCGAGGGATCTCCGCGGAAGTCCATCGACATCTTGTCGACTTCGTCCAACATGAACACGGGATTCTTGGTTCCCGCCTTCTTCATCATCTGGATGATCTGTCCGGGCAGGGCGCCAATGTAGGTTCGCCGGTGCCCGCGAATCTCGGCTTCATCCCGAACCCCGCCCAAGGACATGCGCACGAACTTGCGACCGGTGGCTTTGGCAATGGACATTCCGAGCGAAGTCTTGCCCACCCCGGGAGGACCGACAAAGCATAGGATCGAGCCTTTGGGATTCTTGACCAGCTGACGTACTGCCAGAAATTCCAGAATGCGGTCCTTGATCTTTTCCAGGCCGTAATGATCTTCGTTCAACACCTTTTCCGCCCGGTTGAGGTTGCGAATCTCCTTCGAGCGCTTCTTCCAAGGCACCGCCAACAGCCAATCCAGGTAATTTCGCGAAACCGTGGATTCCGCCGACATGGGCGGCATCGCTTCCAGCTTCTTCAATTCCTGCAAAGCCTTATCGCGAACTTCATTGGGCATCCCCGACACTTCGATCTTCTTCTTCAGTTCGTCGAATTCGCTCTTCTCGCCCCGCCCCAGTTCCTTCTGAATGGCCTTAATCTTTTCGTTGAGGTAGTACTCTTTCTGGGCGCGCTCCATCTGCCGCTTCACCCGCGACTGGATGGTGCGGTCCATATTCAATTTCTCGATCTCGATATCGAGTACGTCGCCGATCCGGCTCAAACGCTCGGCAGGATCGAAAATCTCAAGCAAGCCCTGTTTTTCTTCGATGGATAGCTGCAGATTGGCGGCAATGGTATCGGTAAGCTTGGCGGGATCTTCCATGCGCACAGCCGCAATCATGGTTTCGTAGTTCAGCGACTGGCAAAGCTTCACGTACTGCTCAAACAGGGAGGTCACCCGCTGGATGCCACTCTCGATCTGCGAGTTGGTCTCCGTACCGTAGCGGGCGAGCCGGATGGTGGCCTGCAGGAAACCTTCGGTTTCACTGATCTGCAGGATTTTGCCCCGCTCGATGCCCTCGACCAGAACTTTAATGTTTCCATCGGGGAGCTTCAGACTCTGGACGATGTTGACCACCGTGCCCACTTGGTAGATCTCATTGGGCTTGGGTTCGTCGACCCCGGCATCGTGCTGGGTGGCGAGAAAGATCTTCTTGTCGGCCGCTAAGGCCTCCTCCAGGGCGCGCACGCTGGATTCGCGGCCCACGACGAAGGGCGTCATCATGTAAGGGAAGATGACGACATCCCGGATGGGCATCATGGGCAACTTCTTGGTCTCGAACTTCTCTTTGGATGAGGTCACTGGCTCTCCCGAAATACGCTATCGGTCAGGATCGCTGACCGGCTACCCTGCTTTCTCCATCATAGCCAAAGATGCGCTTCGCTTTTCCACCATCTCGCGGGTTACTTCAAACTCCTTCACCTTTTTCTGGCTGGGAAGGTTATACATCAGTTCGAGCATAAGTTCTTCTAAAATCATGCGTAGGCCGCGCGCCCCGACCTTGCGGGCCATAGCCTGACGGGACACCGCCCGGAGCGCCTCGTCGCTGAACTTGAGGCGAACGTTCTCGAATTCAAACAAGCGCTGGTATTGCTTGACGATAGCATTCTTGGGGCGGGTCAAGATTTCAATCAGGGCGAACTCATCCAGGTCTTCGAGCAGACCCACCACCGGCAGACGACCCACAAATTCCGGAATCAGGCCAAATTTGATAAGGTCCTCGGGCTGGAGATCGTTGAGCAGCTCAAAGTTTCGCTTGGCCGGAGCAACCGGGTCGGCTTCGGGCTCCTCGCCACCGCGGAAGCCCAGAGCCTTTTTGCCCGCCCGCCGCCCCACAATCTTCTCCAGGCCAACGAAGGCACCGCCACAAATGAAAAGGATGTTGGTGGTATCGACGGGAGTGAATTCCTGGTGCGGGTGTTTGCGGCCCCCCTGGGGCGGGACATTGGCGATCGTGCCTTCCAGGATCTTGAGCAGGGCCTGCTGCACGCCTTCCCCGGAAACATCCCGGGTGATCGAGGGATTCTCGTCCTTGCGGCCAATCTTGTCGACTTCGTCGATGTAAATGATGCCAGTTTGGGTTCTGCCCACGTCGCCGTCGGCCGCCTGCAGCAGTTTGAGAATGATGTTCTCGACGTCTTCGCCGACGTAGCCGGCTTCGGTCAGGGTAGTGGCATCGACGATGGCAAAGGGAACGTCCAGCATGCGGGCCAGGGTCTGCGCCAACAATGTCTTGCCTGTACCGGTCGGTCCAATCAGCAGGATATTCGATTTGGTCAGCTCCACTCCGTCACTGGTGCGCTGACGGTTCATGTAGATGCGCTTGTAATGGTTGTAGACGGCGACCGCCAGCTTCTTCTTGGTCTGCTCCTGGCCGATGACGTATTCATCCAGGAAGGACTTGACCTCTTGGGGTTTGGGGAGCTGATTGGGAGTGCTGGCCGGAGGACTGGCGGTGCGGTCATCCTCCAAAATGGAATTGCAGACCGCCACACATTCGTCACAAATGTAAGCCCGGGGGTAATCGCTGGGCGAAGAAATGAGCTTGGCCACCGCGTCCTGCGACTTGTGGCAGAACGAACACCGTAGAATCTCCTCCGTACCGTTTCGACTTTTCACTCGGCTATGCTCCTTTTCTACTTAACCTCCCGGCTCTACATCGTCTTTAACCCTGGGGAGCGGGAAAGATGGTCTACGCCGAGGCTACGATCGAAAAACCCAATCATACCTTCTCTCGCGTCTTATAAATGATATCGTCAATGATTCCGTATTCCTTCGCCTGCTGCGAGTTCATGATGAAATCGCGTTCTACATCCTTTTCTACCTTATCCAGCTTCTGTCCGCTATGTTTCGCAAGTAACTGGTTGGTAATTTCCCGCATCCGCAGGATTTCCCGGGCATGAATGTCGATATCGGTGGCCTGGCCGGAGAGCCCGCCCATCGAAGGCTGATGGATCAGAATGCGGGAGTTGGGCAGCGCGAAGCGCTTCCTCCCCTCGCCGGCCGCCAGCAGCAAGGCGGCCATGCTAGCCGCCTGACCGATGCAAATGGTGGTCACGTCATTCTTGACGTATTGCATCGTGTCATAGATCGCCATGCCGGCGGTGATCGATCCGCCCGGGGAGTTGATGTACAGCTGGATGTCCCGTTCCGGGTCTTCCTGGGCCAGGAACAGCATCTGGGCGATCACCAAGTTGGCCACATTATCGTCGATCGGCGTACCGATGAAGATAATGCTGTCGCGCAACAGGCGGGAATAGATGTCATAGGCCCGTTCCCCTCGGCCCGTCTGCTCAATGACCATGGGTACCAGCATCACGTGCTCCTTGATTCAGCTTTCACACTGCGACCCCGATCAACACCTTTCGGAAAGGGTCGGAAACGACCAGTTACGCCGATTGACGATAAAGAAAATCGAGGGTCTTTTCGTTGCGGATTCTATCCCGGATTCTATCCAGCACTCCCTCACGTGTCAATCGAGCGCGGATGGCATCGGGCGATTGTCTGGCTTGCGCCGCCAACGCTTCGACCTCGCGATTGATTTCCTCCTCGTCGACCTGAATATTTTCCTCCTCGGCAATCTTGTCGAGCAACAACGAGCCCTTGACTTCTTGCCGGGCCCGCTCCCGTTCGGCGGCTCGCAGTCGGTTGAGATCGATTTTCTTAAGGTCTTCCGCTTTTACCCCTTGCGCCAGCAAGGCCCGCCGGCCCCGCTCGAGGCGAAGTTCAACTTGCCGTTCCACCAGAGCTTCGGGAAGCTCGAAATCGTTGCGCTTGACTAACTCCTCGATCAGTTTGTCCTTGGCCTCACGCTCGGCGTGGCGGCGGCGCTCGGCCTCGATACCTTCCCGCAGCCGCTGGCGCACCTGTTCCAGATTGGTAAAGTCCCCGATTTCCTTGGCGAACTGATCGTTCAACTCGGGCAGATTCTTGCGTTTGATGGACTGCACTTTCAGCGTATAGAGGAAGGTTTTTCCGGCCAGCCGAGGATCG
This sequence comes from Terriglobales bacterium, assembly GCA_035623335.1. Taxonomy (GTDB): domain Bacteria; phylum Acidobacteriota; class Terriglobia; order Terriglobales; family Acidobacteriaceae; genus JAFAGX01. The sequence continues at coordinate 4,166 of DASPTQ010000194.1, read as the reverse complement.
GAGAAATCCCGAGCGTAGGTTACGGGGAAGCTGGCTTCCTCTCCCACGGATCGGCCGCGTAGATTCTCGGTGAACTCGGGCATGGTATTCGACCCGCCGATTTCGACCAGCAGATCATCCATGTGCACCGGCTGGCCTTGCCCATCTTCCGGCTTGCCGTCCAAGGAGACCTGGGCGAAATCGTTGTCGGAGAGCTTTCGGTCTTCGACCGAGACGAAGGTGGCATGCTGTTCCTGCAGATTCTTCAAAGATTCTTCGACTTCTTCATCGCTGACCGAAATGGTAGGCTTCGTCGCACGCAATTCCTTATAGCCCTCGACCTTGATTTCTGGCAGAACCTCAAAGTTGGCTTTGAAGCGCAAGGGCTCGCCTTCCTGAACGTGGAGATCGGTCACCTGGGGCTCGGACACCGGCACCAGGCCTTGCTTGTGCATTTCCTGGCGGAAATGCCGGGGAACCAGGGTGTCAACCACCTGGCTGCGGATGTCTTCGGCAAAGCGCTGGCGGATGACCGAAGCCGGAACGTGGCCGCGGCGAAATCCCGGGATGCGAGCTAGCTGCTGATATTTCCGGATGAGGGCTTCGATTTCGCGTGTGACTTCCTCAGCCGCAACCTCGATTTGGAGTTCTCGTTTGGTGCTGCTGCTGGTTTCAGTGGGGCTCACAGTTGTCCTTCGGTCGAAATCGGTTCAGGACCTTTGGCCCGTAACCTGGATCCGAAAGCCTCAGGTTTGAGTTTAAAGAGAGATGGAGAGGGCCGTCAAACTCCTGGGGTGGCGAAGCGCTTACTCAGGTCATAGTCCCTCTGGGGGCCGCACTCGACGGCAACAATCGGGCTTCCAGCTTCGGGTGGCGCATGTCCGGCCCGGCGCTCCCAGTCCCGTTTTCTGACACCGTCGGCCGCCCTCCCAACGTAACTTACTCCTCTGGTTCCTGCGCCGAGACCCGCCTGCTTGTCTTCGAGAATCGGCTCGGCTTTGGTCTCCGAACTAGAACGGCGGCTCTCAGGAGCGAAAAAAAGGGGGAGCTAAGGTCCCCCGGCCTTTTTCGAATTCAAGTGTCAGAAGTAAACCTTCAGAGCAAACTGAATGATGCGTGGGCCTCGGTAATAAGGCGAATTGGAAGGCGTGCTGTCGCTCGTGACCTGCCCGAACGCTGACGCGCCTCCGACGGTTCCTTCGCTGATGGTCGGGCTGAAGAACTGGGTGTGATTGAACGCGTTGAAGAAATTCGTCTGGAATTGCAAATACTTGCTCTCCGTGAACGGGAAGTTCTTCATCAGCGAAATATCCCAGTTATTGATTCCTGGCCCTCGTAAGACGTTTCTGCCCATGTTGCCGTTGGTGAACAGCGGAACCCCACCGGCAACGAGGCTGCTCCCGGCAGGAACCGGCAGGCCGTTGGGCGGACCAACCGCACAAACCAAGTTCGTAGGATTAATCATGAAATGTCCGGTGGTCGGCCCAGGCAGGCAACTTCCGTTCAGCCCATTGGCACTGGGAGCGAAGGTCGACTGCTTTCTTGGATTTAGCGTTTGGACCGCACCGACCTGATCGGGCCGCTCCAAGAATATGTTCGTGTCGCTCGAATAGTTGTTGGAAAAAACGGTATATGGGTTGCCCTTCTGGAAAGCGGTAATGGTCGACAGCGTCCAATTACCGAGCACATTCTTGGTGAAGGCATTTCCATTCTTAAAATAGGGTATTTGCCAGATGGGGCTGAGAACCAAGCGTTGCGGGGTATCAAAATCCGCCAGCCCACGGTCGAATCTGGGGTCGGCCGGGTCGGTGAAGGTCGACGACCGGGCGCGGAATCCGGAAGTGGTATCAATCGTTTTTGCTACGGTATAGGCCACGCGGAACCCCAGACCGTGGTTCATCCTCCGTTCCACCGTCATTTGCAGTTCATTGCTCGAGGAACTGCCCGCACTGAGGTTGGTGAGAATCTGGGTCGCTCCCGTCGGTATTCCCAAGTAGGCCTGTCCGGCGGGACCGTTACAGGCCGCCAAAGCCCGGGAACAATCAGGATTGATGTCAAAGTAATCGAGGCCCGCAGCGATTTGGGCTGGGGCTGTATAGTAGTCGTATTGTGCCATCAGCCCATTCGCTCCTCCGATTACCGGCACGTTGTAATTCTGACCGCTGATTGCCTTCTTGCTGAAGCTGCCTACGTAGACTGCTTCAATCATCGTGTCTTTGGTCGCTTGATACTGCAGCCCGTAGTTAAGATTTTCCGCGTAGGGCGTGCGGAAATGGGGGGTGACCACGTAGGCGAATGGTATCTTCGGAACAAAGAACTTTCCTAAATTTCCGCTGGCGATGAAGGGGTAAGGATTAGCGTACCCTGTCGTGGCCGTCTGGAAAGGATCCGCCATATAGGATCCGTTGATCGATTGTATACACGAGGAATTGCCAGCCGTAAGGCACGGATAGTTATTAGCCACGTATCCGAAGGGCGGTTGTCCGCCAAATTGCAGATTCAGCCCGCCATCTTCCATGTCATAGAAGATGCCAAAGCCACCGCGCATGACCAGCTTCCCACTTCCCAGCATGTTCCAGGAGAAGCCAAAGCGGGGAGCAAAGTTATTGTAATCGGGATAGATCATTCCGCGGTTCGGAGTACCCGGGTCATGGGGGTACAGGAAATTATCCGGTGCGTCAGGGTAAACCGTCGAGTGTTGTCCAGGGAACCAGCCCATGATCTCGTTGTGGGGATCATATTGGGGTGAGTTGTATTCGTAGCGAATCCCGTAATCCAGGCTCAGATTCCTGGTTACCTTCCACGCATCCTGTGCAAAAAAGTAAAGCTGGTGGGTGCGGATGCCATACGCGGCGTTCGAAAACTGATAGTAGTTGTCGAAGAAACCGCCTACGAAATCGGCAAGGGGGTAGCCTGTGTTAAAAGCGTAACTCCCGAAGTCGAACGATCCGTTATTGTAGAAGTCATAATTGAAATTGTTCTGAACAAAGCGTAGGTCAGCGCCGAACTTCAAGGCATGCGCTCCACGTGTCCAGGAGAATGTGTCCTGGTACTGGTAGGTCATGTCGTGAATTTTGGTGGGTCCCTGCGGAGAAGGCCCGAGGTTAACCCCGCCGGAGATGAACATGATGGGAGGCGCGGTACCCTTGGGGTCATCGGAAGTGACGGTTGTGAAACCTAACGCCGAAGGCGAAGTCGTATCGAGAGGAACGGAGTTGTAGGTGGCGGAGCGATTGATCGAGAAGCGGAGCTCGTTCAGCATAATGGGCGAAATCGTCCGCGTCCAACTAAGAGAGCCGTCCTGGAAGCGTTGGCTGTTGGTGAAGCCCGACCCGATCGGAACATTCCCGCCTGTCGAGGCTCCGTTGATGATTTCGAAGGGGAACGTCTGCGGCTGATCATCGAGAATGTAGAAAGCCGACAAAGTATCCTTGTGGGAGATGTTCCAATCGTAGCGGAAAACAAACTGATCTTCTTGCAGACTCGCCACCGGATCTTCCACGAAACCGTTGTTCGGAGCATTGGGCAGCGGAACGTATTTGTTGATGTAGTTCTTAGCCACCGGGTCGACGGGCACCTGATTGTTCAGAAAATTACCGCCGGTCGCTGGATTGACCAACTGCAACCCGGGGAGCAACTCGCTGAAGTCCCCAGTCCGCTCCGCCGGACTCAACGTGGTCAAAACTCCGGGATTTTGCCCCTCGGCCCGCCGCGCTCCCTGATAGGAGGCGAACAGGAACATCTTGTCCTTTATAATCGGAAACCCAATCGTGCCTCCAAACATGTTGTATCGGAAGATGGGCGCTTGCTGGAGAAAGTAATCGCTGGCATCAAGCGCCGTGTTGCGAAAATAGTCGAAAGCGTCGCCGTGGATTTGGTTGGTTCCGGATTTGACAACTTGGTTCACGATTCCGCCGGAGGTGCGTCCGTACTCGGCTTCGTAATTGTTGGTGATAATCTTGAACTCGTCGACCGCATCGGGATTGGGATCGACGATCATGTTGTTGCCGAGGAAGTCGTTGTTATCGGCACCGTCGATTAAGAAAGTCATCGATTCGGAGCGCTGCCCGCTTACCGAGAACGGGTTGCCGGAGCCATCGTCTTGATCAGGAGCGAAAACTCCGGCTTGCAGCAAACCCAACTGCATGGTGTCGCGCGCCGCGAGCGGCAGGTTTTCGATGCGGGTG
>DASPTQ010000193.1:0-12230 GCA_035623335.1 Terriglobales bacterium | reverse complement strand
CTCGAAAATGACCGGTATCTAAGCGGCTTTGTTCTGGTTCTGTTTCTTACGCTTCTTGCCGCGGTGCGACTTCGTCCGGATGCTCAAAGGAGCGCTGGCTACGTTGCTCTCGCCGTCTTTCTGATGATGGCGCTGGGGACGTTAGACTACACGGTTCGCGTCCTGACGAACCATTATGCGATCCCCGGAACCGGTCCGAACTCGACGTCGCTCGACTTAGTGGCCGCCAAACAGCTGCAGCGAATGGGAGCGCAACCCGGGGATAAGGTTGCAGTCATCGCTGATGGGACTGATGCGTTCTGGGCGCGACTGGGAAAGCTTCGGATCGTGGCCGAAATCATGGACGCAAATGGCGGCTCAAGGGAGTTCTGGAATGCTCCCGAACAAGTTCACCAACAAGTGTACGATCTTTTTGCCCGTGCCCACGCGAAGCTGGTGGTAACGTCATGTCCGCCTTGCCCGTCAGGAACACCTAGCGGGTGGTCACAAATTGGAGGAACAAGCTACTGCGTGCGGCGTCTGGATTGAGGAACCCGCGCGGTGGTTCCTTTCCACAGTGTCCCGGGCAAGCTGCGCGTGGGGATCAACTCCCAGCACGTTAACCCTCCCAAGGAAAGCAACCTTACTACTCGTTCACCGGCTCAGGATTCGCCCACTTTCGGAACGGTTGCGGCTGTTCGTCCCTCCCGAACCAGAGCGCACGGATCTTTAAAGTAACCACAGGGTGATTGATCGAGGGCGAGCTACAACGATGGCCAATAAGAAGGGTTGAGTAAACTTTCATCCGTCAGATTCAGTGTGCTGGTCTGGTGGATTACCGCGTCATCCAGTGGCCCGCTGGCCTCCGCCTCCAAAGCCATCTGGAGCTCCGAGATGTTCCTCAGTCCAAGCAGCACCGAATGAATGCCGGGCAATGACAAGCAAAAGCGGACTGCCACGCTGGGCAATCCTCCCCATGTCTCTCCCAAAGCGTCCCGGAGGCGGTTTGCCGCCCCGGAAAGGGCCACTAGCGAAGGGGGAAGCAACCTAGCTCTCTCCGTGAGGGCTCCTTTAAGAAAGGCCGAACGAGCCAATACACCGGTGTTCGCCTTTTCCGCCTGCGGCACGACCTTGCACAGCATACGCTGATCTAACAAATTGACCGCAATTTGCAGTACGTCCACACATCCCGTTCCGACAGCGGCCAAGGCTGCATCTTCCCCATAGACGGACGCCCCCACAAACCGCAAGTTTCCTTGCTGACGAGCACACTGCAGAACGCCCAGGATCTCGGTCTTCTCGAGAACGTCGCGGGTGGCATTATGAATCTGCACGATATCCAACGTATCTCGCCGCAGGGCGCGCAGGCTGGTTTCGAGGGACTTCCTCACTGCGCAAGACTGGTCCGCCGAGCTGCGAACGGAGATGTCGGGAGGAATGCTGACCTTGGTGGCGACGACGCAGTGGCATTCGTTTGCCAAGGCTTCGCCCAAGACAGACTCACTCTCACCGTAGCTACGGGCTGTGTCAAAAAGATTGAAACCGGCGTCGATTGTGGCTCGGACGAGCCGGATTGCTTCCTTTTTTTCGACGATCGGTGGCTCGTCTACCCCTTGGATGCCATAACGCTCTATGCCAAAGGCGGCGGTGCCCAAGGCGAGCCTAGAAACCTGAAGACCTGTTTCCCCAAGCAATACGTACCGCATACCTTCGTTTGACGTTTGCCCCTTACGCCAGCCAGTTGCGGTTGTGCCAAGACTCTCGGAGCGGTCTGTATTGGGCCTTCCCGAGTAAGCCCTTCTACAACGTTCCAATAGAGTTCGAGGCTGTGGTAGCCTTAGTTGTACTCCGAATCGGATTCGCTTTTAAGTGATCTGCAGCATAATGAAGAGATTGAAGTGTGTCCAGATCGTTCGCCAGCAAGACGGCATATCTTTTGGCCGCCGAAACTATCCCGTCACTAGCTCAACCGGCCCATCGTTCCGCTGATCAGGATTCGCCTAGTTACTGCCATGGGCGCCCCCTTCACGTCTGCAACAGTCACCGAATGCTTTGAGGTCGAACACGGCCCATCAGTTGACAATCAACCTCGTGCGCAGTCTCCTCCCCAAACCGGGTACAAGAAGCCGGGTTTGGGGTATAATGCCAGACCTCGGGCCCCACATACGAATCTCCGGTCGCAAGCGTTTAAGCACGTTAACCCTCTCAAGAACAACAACCTTTAACGCTTCCACGAGACGAAGCGGAAGCAGGTTTCTTCAAGAGTTTGATGGGTAGAAGTCATGCTGAGTGCATCCATCACCGTTGGCTTGGGGGTATTCGCAGGACTACTCGTCCGCCGGCTCACCAGTTCACCCGCTTTCGGAACACTTGCGGATGTCCTGCTGGGGGTTACAGGTGCCTTTGCGGCTCGGGTCCTGACCGACCTGGTTTTCCGGACTAATTCCCTCTCGGCAGCAGCTGTTCCATTGGTGCTAGGGAGTGCCGCGGGGTTGCCAGCCTGGATTCACATCGAGATGGAGCGACGGAAAGAAGACGCCAGTGCACGGCGGATTTCGAAACTCCAATCCCGCAAGCACGGAAGTCAGGATTAGCCCCGAAAACCACCGCAACGAGCCCACACCGAGTTCCGGAAACCAGCTTCCCAGAATTTACGCAAGGCGTCGCGGGCATCAGCCTTTCTGCTCAGTTTGCAGTACAGGCAAGCCGCGGGCGCGTGTCAATGTAACTGAGGGTACTGTCCTCTTTCCATCAAAGGCTGGGCTACTCCGGGCCGGGTTGCCGAGGTACAGTTGGGGCCGAACTGGAGGAGGCCTACGATGAAGAACTGGAAGCTGACAGTTAGCGTAGGGATTGTTGCCGTCGCTGCGACAGTTGCGTTGGCGGAACCGAAACACGCCCCGACACTTGAGTCATGCATCGCTGACGTAAACCTATGGTCTTCCCAGATACCGGGCTTCCCAGACGCAACTCTGGATCAGGTCCGCAGCGGAACGAAGGGGCTGACGATGCACGAAATTAGTGTCCGGGTAAGTTCAATCTCGGATTGTGTTGCTGCCTACCCTATGATTGGGCAAGGCCAGAAGGGGAGTCTGTCGGCCGCAACAACACTGATCATGTTTTACGACTACGAATTAAAGATCAGATACTCTAATTTTCTTGTGCGGCACAACATGCTCGACACGTTCAACGACGAAGACCAGGCGGGGGTGCGATGACTTTGCTACGGTTTCCCCGCAGCATTGAGAACGGCGGGCAGGGACCCAGAATGCCGCGTCGACGCTGGGTTGCAGCTCAAAAATAAATCGTCTTCCCCGTGCGCAAAATTGGTTACGGTGCACGGCACCCGTACTTTGTCGTGCCACCTGCAGTGCCCATTGAGACCCGCCTGCGGGTTCGGAAGGCCCGCTCGCGCCACTCGCAGGATTCCCCTACCGCGGAGGACCTGGCCGAGAACACGCCCAGCCAAGCCACATAGGCCTCAGACTTTGCCCCAAGCGGAGCCTTCAGCGTGCCGGTGCAGAGTTTTCCCGACTTCAATCACCAGATTCCCGTCAGCGCCGCCAGGGGATCACGCACAGCTCCAAAACTGGCTGTGGGCGAGACGGCATCCGTCGGATCTGGAAACGAGACACCGCCGTGACAATTCCACTATCAACTCCTTGAACCGGCTCAGCGAGATATAATCGCCGCATTTATGGGATTAGAACCAATGACAAAATTGGGGCCATATGAAGTGATCGGGCCGGTGGGCGCCGGTGGAATGGGAGTGGTGTACAAGGCGCAAGACACGCGTCTGGAAAGATTCGTCGCGCTGAAACTGCTGCCAGAAGAGATGGCGCACGACCGGTTGGCAATGGAACGCTTCCGCCGGGAGGCGAAGGCAGCGTCGGCGCTTAATCACGCGAATATCTGCACGATTTATGACATCGGGGAAGCGGACGGGAAAACGTATCTGGCGATGGAGTACCTGGAGGGGGAGACGCTGAAGCAGGCCATCCACGGGCACGGAATGGAACTAGAGCGACTCCTAGGCATCGCAATTGAAACCGCGGATGCACTGGACGCCGCGCACAGCAAGGGGATCGCGCATCGAGACATCAAGCCGGCCAACATATTTGTGACCAATCGCGGACACGCGAAGATTCTCGATTTCGGCTTGGCGAAGCGTGCGGACGAGGCTGCGAGTGGGGAGACGGCATCGCTGGGTGCGGAGGCGCAGCAGTTGACCAGTCCGGGGAGCACGCTAGGGACGGTGGCGTATATGTCGCCGGAACAAGCGCTAGGAAAAGAACTGGACGGGCGGACGGACCTGTTTTCGTTTGGCGTGGTGCTGTATGAAATGGCCACGGGGAAGCTGCCGTTCAAGGCCGAGACAGCGGCGGGGATTTTTGACGCGATTCTGCACAAGCCGGCGGCTCCGCCGACGCAGATGAATCCTAAGATTTCGGAGGACTTAGAGCGCATAATCAGCCGGTGCCTGGAGAAGGACCGCGATTTGCGGTATCAGCATGCGGCGGATCTGCGGGCGGACTTGCAGAGGTTGAAGAGAGATACGGCGAGCAGCCAATTCGCGGCGGCGACGGTGAAGCTGCCGTCGGCAAAGAAAGGAAAGAGGAAAGGGCGTGCATGGAAGTGGGCGATCGCGGCGACGGCACTCGTGGCTGCCGGGCTGGGCGTCGCACAGGTGGTGAGACACGCCCGGGAAGTGAACTGGGCGCGGACGGTGGCAGTGCCAGAGATCACTCGGCTGTTCGACGAAGGAAAGCTCGGCGAGGCGTATGCACTGGCGGAGAGGGCGGAGAAATTGCTGGGGGATGAACCGGCGCTAAAGAAATTATGGCCGCGCATTTCGTACCCGATAACGGTGGAGACGACGCCGGCGGCGGCCAGCGTGTACCGCAGAATGTACGGCGATGCCACGGCCGGATGGGTGCTGGTGGGGCAGACGCCGCTCAGGAATGTGAGAGCGCCGCAAGGGCCGTACGAGTGGAAGATTGAGAAGGCTGGCTACGAGCAGGTGGTGCGAACCACGATGGGAATGTTTGGGATCTGGATGCCGAGTTCTCCGGGGGGTCCAGAGCAGAAGAATAGTGTGACACTGGTGGAGAGCAACAAGGCCCCAGCCGGGATGGTGCGAGTGTCGCTTCCGGAGAAGTATTGGAAAGAATTGACCATACCGGGATATGAGGCGGTCCCGACAATCGAATTAGGAGATTTCTGGATCGATCGCTACGAAGTGACCAACCGGGAGTACAGGAAGTTCGTGGAAGGGGGAGGGTATCTGAAGAAAGAGTACTGGAAACAGGAAGTCGTGAAGGATGGGAAGAAACTGAGTTGGGAAGAGGAGATGGTACTGTTCCGTGACGCAGCGGGAAGGCCGGGACCGAAAGATTGGAGCCAAGGAGAGTATGCGAAAGGGCAGGACGATTATCCGGTGACGGGGGTGAGCTGGTACGAAGCGGCAGCGTACGCCGAGTACGCGGGGAAGAGTTTGCCCACGATCCGACACTGGAACCTTGCAGCGGGCCCAACCTCTGCGTGGTACCTGGTGCCGGCGAGCAACTTTGGAGGAGCAGGAGTGTTGCCCGTGGGAAGCAGGCCGGGGTTAAGCCCGTGGGGAAACTACGATATGGCCGGCAACGTGAAGGAATGGGCGTGGACGGAAGCGGATGGCGGAAGACGCTACGTGCTGGGAGGCGCGTGGGACGAGCCCAACTATATGTTCGTCGACCCCGACGCGCAGTCGCCGCTGCTGAGAACGGCGAACATCGGCTTCCGCTGCATGAAGTTAGATGACACGAAAAAGTTACCCGAAGAGGTGTGGGCGGCCGTGCCCACGCCGCGGACAGACCTGACGAAAGTTGTGCCAGTGAGGCAGGAACTGTTCGAGGTGTACCGGGACCTGTACACCTACGACAAGAAGCCGCTGAACGCAAAGGTGGAGAAGCTGGAGGAGACGGACGACTGGAGAAGCGAGCGGGTCACGTACGCAGCGGCGTACGGGGACGAGACGGCGATCGCGTATGTGCTGCTGCCGAAGAAGCGCAATCCGCCATATCAAACGGTGATTTTCTTCCCGGGGTCGAACGCGCTACTGCTGCGGAAGTTCAACCCCTATACGACGGCCGCGCTGGATGCCGTCGTGAGAAGTGGGCGAGCCGTGATCTGTCCGGTGTACAAGAGCACCTACGAGCGGGGGGACGGGTTGACCTCGGATACGGCGGACAAGACAAGCGGCTGGCGGGACCACGTGATCATGTGGGCGAAGGACGCTTCGCGCGCGCTGGATTACGCAGCGACACGCCCGGACCTAGACCGCGAGAAGCTGGCCTACTATGGATACAGTTGGGGAGCGGTGATGGGCGGGCTCATTCCTGCGATCGAGCCGCGCATCAGAGCCAACATCTTCGCGCTGGGAGGACTCGATTTTCAGCGGCCGTTGCCGGAAGTCGATATCGTGAACTTCCTGCCGCACGTGAAGCAACCGACGCTGATGCTGAACGGCAAATATGATTTCTTCTTTCCGGAGCTCTCGAGCCAAGAGCCGTTTTACCGGTTGTTGGGAACGAAAAAAGAGCAGAAGAAACACTTGATCTACGAGAGCGGGCACAACATCCCGCGGAATGAGCTGATCAAAGAGGCGCTCAACTGGCTGGATGAACAGTTGGGAGCAGTGCGGTGAGGCGGAAAAGGACAAGAGTTGGGAGGCAGGACGCGGGGTTGTGATCCTCGCTCTCCACGAACTGTCAGAGCGGTGGCTGTTCTGGGGTTGTTGGTTTTCTGATTCCCTGCGCCCCGGCGCATCTTACAGATCCCCGAGCCCTCGCTCTGATTCCTCCTAGTGCTCCCCTCTGGGACGCGGCGAACCGTGTAAACTCTCGGAAGCCTGTTGCCTTTGCGGCTCGGATCCTGACCGACCTGGTTTTCCGGACTCATTCCCTCTCGTTAGCAGCTGTTCCCTTGCTGCTGGGAAGTGCCGCGGCGTTGCCAGCCTGGGTTCACATTGAGATGAAGCGACGGAAAGAAGACGCCAGTGCGCGCAGCAACCAGCTCGATCACACCCCAATCATTTCTGCGATCAGGATTTGAGTAGCTTCACGACCTCGAGGACTGTCCAGCTTGCAAGAGCCGATTCAAGTGGTTTTCCTCATGGTGACTGAACTTCGACGGCTTCTTCCAGTTGCATAAAGCCTCGGGGCTGCTCGGAGACGATTACCCCGCGGCCATGCTCGCAATAGTGGGTGATCACGGCCGGCTTGGCCCAATCCAAATCCCAGCCGTTCTCAATGGCGCAGACGGTGTAGGAGCCAGGAATCACGTTGAGCAGATTGAAGCTCCCATCCAGGTCGCTCTGGTCTCTGCGGAAAAGGTCGTGATTCGTTTCAGGATTCGCGGGTACGAGAACCACCATGGCACCCGGTGCAGCCTGGCCACCGCGTTTAGCGAACCCTTCCACTCTCATTGCGCTGCCAACCAGCGTAAGTGAAATCGTGAGAGACGAGCCGGCAGTCACATCCAGGATATGACCGGAAACCTCAGCGCCCGGCGAAGAAATCCGAAGCACGGAGTAGGCCTTGCCAGAAGCCTGGGCAACCACTTCATACTTGCCGGGGGTGACGTCTCCAAACTCGACTTCTCCCTTGTCGTTGACCGGGCGGAAGGCCACCACCCGCAACCGGCTGTTAAGCAGCATGAGGCCGAGATCTCGCGGAATGTTTTGCTCTCCCAACACCTTCACCGAAGCGTCCACGCTGCTGGCAGGCTCGCCCTTGGCGGCATCCAATTCCTGACCGTCCGTGGTCAGATCCATCTCGACCTCACTCATCTGAACCAGCTCGCCGGGTGAGGACGTGCGGATACGAACGGTGTATCGGCCCGCTGCCACTCCAGTCATCTCAAAAACGCCGGGCGAGACCATTCCGGCGCCACCCGGTTGAACCTGCTCCACTCCATCGAAAGACGGCTTTCCGAGCATCGGCATGGCGACTCCATGTCGTCCGTCGCCGGGAACATGAAAAAGCAAGTGCAGCGCCGGCACCGGACTGAGATGAATGTCGGCCTCAAGACGATCGCCGCCACGAATCGGAATCGGCGAAGCCTCATCCGGCTCGGTTGCGTCTTTGTAGTAAGTCACCGGGTAGGCGACGTCAAGGGATTGGTCCATCGCAGCTGCACCTTGTCCCTCCTCTTGACGAAAGGAAGTTGGATACAAGGCGTACCAGGGAGTTGCAGTGGTGGCGATGAAGTAGGTACCCGTATCAAGCGCCGCGAATTCATACGAGCCCTGGTCATCGGTACCCTCCCTGCGGACCCTCTGAATGCGACCGATGCCCGCACGGCGATCCTCAACGTAGAGCGAGACCATCGCGTGCCTCACCGGTTCTCCGGCTTCATTCAGAACCTTGCCGGCAAGCACCGCATAAGGCGCCAGGCGGAGCACCAGGTGTTCGGTGTCCACACCGGCGCCGGTTACGATGGCAGTCGAAAAGTGCTCGTGCTGGTCGTAGCTGGCGGCAATGAAGCCTCGTTTCGCTCCGTCCAGCGAATACTTTCCGGCGGGAAGCTGCTTGAAGTCAAAACGACCGTCTTCGGAAGTTATCACCCATTGGGGCGTCTGCCGGTTCCGTGTGTCCTGAATGCTGACGCGGGCTCGAGCCAACGGATTGCCGCCGACCGCGTTCACTACGGTTCCCGCGATACGAAAAACGCCCGCTGCGGGTTGGATTGATGGCAGGGCAGAAGTCTGAGCCGCGACGAGAGAAGAGGGATGGGGCAGGGCCAACCCGAGAAACAAAATCGCGACTCGCCGCCAACGCATAACTACGGACCTATTCACTCGCTCGTCGAAATCATCTGCAGTTGCAACTGCTGCTTCTGGCCAGCTACCAGACTGATTACCTGTCCCCTCGACTCATACGCACGCATGGCTTCGGGGTTGCGGTATTCGAGTTCCGGCTGCGGACGATCGAAGGCCAGCGCGCGGTAGACACCGGGTGGAACCTGTTGCAAATTAAACTTGCCTTCTGGCGAGACCCATGTCTCGCGGAACTCTCCGCTACTGTCGGGCACGGGAACCAGGTAAATATGTGCCTGCGAGTCAGGGGGGACTGGTTGATTCCAAGCCGGAAGTTGTGATGTTCTCGCCTCGAGGAGTGGCTTTGCCATGCCCTCTACGGTGCCCTCGACCTCTGCACCGTCATCTCTCATGGTCACTTCGATCGGAGGGGTTGATCCTCCTGCCCCGATCACGAGCCAGTGATGCTGCAGGTCAATGCCACCACACATTAGTGATGCGGCGAATCCGCGCGATGAATTGATCCGGACCCAGTAGCGTCCCGGGAGGACGTTGTCGATCACCAGCGACTCGTCTTCGGGGCGGGTAGGGCTTCGCAGGGATGCACCTTGCTCAAGGCCGAAATCATCGGCCGGCTGGAGATAAATGTTGAGGTAGCGCCTGGGACCTTGCAGGGTGAACTTTCGCCCGTCGCTACGCCAAAACTCTGAACTCCCATTGTCGCTGGAGGCGAACTCTTCCTTGACGTTGACGCGGATTGAGGCGTTGGCCACCACGGTCATGCGCTTTCCCTCGACAGCCGCGCCCTTAACACTGAAGTGCAGTAACCCTGTCGCGGGAGTGCGTCCATAGCTTGCTGCTTCCACGGTGTAGTTTCCATCCGGCAGCATGCCCATGATGGCTTGCTGCTGGTTATCATAGCCGAGGGCATATCCGGGTCCTCGGCCCTCGGCGTAGACGATTACGTTCATTCCCTTGCTGGGCTCCGCAGCCGCCAATTCCACCTTGACTTGGTAGTAGGCATGCCTGACCACCGTGATGTTTGCCACGAATGTTTTTCCTGGAGATAACGGAATCGTCTCCGCCGCAGCAAAACTGCCAGCGTTGGGAAAGTAGACCGGTGGGTATCCGTACAATTGCCCAAGCGGATCGAATGTCAATGGATCGCGATCCAGCAACTCGCGGGTGAGCAACTTGTAGCTACCCGCCGCAAGATCGGCAAAACGGAATTCTCCGTTCGCTCTGCTCGTGATCGTTCCCGCGGACATCCAGTGGGCAAGCCCGTCATCTACTCCCCGTCGATAGAGTTCAACCTGGATTCTGTCGGCATCATCGGACGAAGGCAGAAGCACGCGTCCAACGATCAGCGCTTCGGGGGTCAACGAAAGTGTGAGATCTTTCCCGGCTGTGTTTCGGGTTGATAGGGGTGTGTTGCGATCGTCTAGAAACCCAGGCTTTCGCGCCATCAGGGTGTCTGGCCGATCCGGTGTTGGATTTATTCTCCCGTCGCTTCGGTCGGCTCCCGTTCCTTTCTCTACTGTGGAAGGAGCTGAGAAGGTGAGCTCGAAATGCCCTTCGCTGTCGGTCATGGTGGCAAAACGATTGTCCGGCGAGAATACCAGCGCTCGTCCGACCGCTTCGTGAGTCACGCTGTTGATGACTGTGCCGCGAATGGTCTCCTTCTCGGCAGGTGCTGACTGGAAGCCCTGCCCGTTTGCCGGTTTGGGGGACGGGAAAGAAAAACAAAGCGTCATCGCAAAAGAGAACGCTCTGAGACAGCGCTTGTGCATACATCTGCTAGGATACGGGCGATGGGAGCAGGAACAGTGATATTTTCGCCCAATATAAACATCTAGACAACACGCCTCATCGGTTGGTTCCCAACGATTCGCTAGGTAAACGGGAATTTCCTTTTTGACCTGTGCACTTTGGCCGCCTCACCAGTGCCCACTCAGACGCGGTCCCGGGTTCGGAAGCTTCGGTCGCGCTACCCTAAGATTCCCCGGCAGACGACCTCGCCGGCAACACACCCACCCAGGTAACACAGAGCCTATGGCGGGCCTGGAGTACCAGGGGTACCGAACGTCCTTTCCGTTGTAATCCCCAAGCGTGCCTGTCGTCAGGATTTGACTTGCCTGATCGATATGACCTCGAGGACTGTCCGGTCGCCGCTGCCTGTGGGAGAGCTTACCCACAACCTCAACGTGCTTGTCTTCGAGTTTCTCGGCCTTCCTGGTCAAGCCATCAAGCTCTCTTGAGTCAACCTGTTTGCCGCCAATGTTTTTGTTTCCCTGTTCGGAAGGCGGGTCTGATGCGGGTCTGATGCGACTAAAGATTTCACTTTCGTGGTGAGCCACGCGGAAAACGCCTGAGCGATCATACTTGATAAGCGGCGACGTATCGAGCTCCCTCAGCCATCAGGGTCTTGATACTCTCAACTGATCCGATGCCGCCTCTGGCGCCAACTGCTGTACAATTCAGCGCGGCTGCAGCACAGGCGAAATCGAGTTGCAATTGCAGCGGCCAGCCCTGCAGAAGCCCGTAGATAAACCCTGCATGAAAAATATCGCCAGCGCCGGTTGTGTCAACAGCCTCGATGAGATAGGCAGCCGCGTAGTGGAGCTTTGTTCCGTCCCAAGCCAGCACGCCGTCGCGGCCCAGGGTTGCTGCCGTAAGCAGGCAACCATGTCGGCGCTGCATCATAGGCAGCGACTTCCGGAGGTCATGTTCTGAGAGAAGCCTCCCCGGAATATCCCTGCTTACAATGAGATAGTCGATCTTCTCGAACAACGCCTCTACCCCCGGGTACAGGTCATCCACGTCGGCGATGACCGGGATGCCAGCAGATCGGGCCCATTCTGCCGCTATCGTTGCTGCCGGAGTATCGTGGCCATCGACATGAAGAGCGCGAGCGTTTACTACCCATTCGCGATCGAGATCTTCAGGCCGAAGGGCTAAGCTGGCGTCGCGATTCCAAAGAACGGTGCGCTCGCCCGAATCATCGACAAGGATAAACGCTTGCTGGCTCGCGTAGCCGGGAGCCGTAATGAGCCGTGCCTCCACGCCGACGCGAGCAAACTCCGCACGGTGGAGCCTGGCCGCCCCGTCGTCACCGAGCTTACCCACGTAGCGAGTACGCAGGCCCCAGTGTTGACAAGCCACCATTGCACTAGCGACCTGTCCTCCAGGCAGCACATTCGCAGAACAGATCTCGATCTTAGAACCAAGCACGGGGTAGTGCGGAAGGCGGATAAGCGTGTCGATAGCATTCAGTCCTACGCCAACAACATCAACCACCGTTAATCCCGGCATTGTCGAGCGCTACTGTAAACGAAGTGCCGACATTTGCAAAGTAAAGCAGCGCATCGGTCGACTTCGGGTGTTTAGTTGAACCGAGTGGTGCGCCAGAGGGCAATGCCACAGCCCAGCAAGAGCAAAACCATGGCCACCGAAA
>DASPTQ010000192.1:0-11423 GCA_035623335.1 Terriglobales bacterium | reverse complement strand
ACGAGGCGAAAGAAGAGCTTGCCACGGCTCTTTGATCGCCGACGATTAAATCGGAACGTAAACTCGTCCAGGTAGTAATCGAGATGCTTATGGCTGACCGCCCCCTGGTGGGTTCCCATTAGCCACCGTTTGAGGAGGGAGATAATGCGGTGGACTCTCGGCATCAACTGCGAAGGAGTCTTCTTTTTCCCTCTTAAGAATGTGATCTCGTGCTTGTACCCGTTGCGCTCCAGGTAGATATCCCAGCCAGCCGTCGGTGTGAATAACACTAGCTGGTTCTACGGAGTCCTGTACAAAAGGCACCAAGCTTGCGGCCGAAGCGTCGATAATCTGGCGCATGCGAATCCGACCGATCCCGGGCCCATCTTCTTCAGCAGCAACGACAACCAGTGCTTTATCCAAATTGAGTCGGCCCGGCAAGCCTTCCTCCAGACCGCCGATATAGCATTCATCCACTTCCACTCTACCCTTGAGCAAATCACGCCCCGGTCTCACCATGGCGCGACGCAATTTATGCAGCCACGTCCAGGCCGTCTCGTAGGTATTTAAACCGAGCACTCGTTGCAATCCCAGCGCACTGATACCGTTCTTCTGACTGGTCACCCACCACATCGCTTGAAACCACAATCGCAGAGAAGTGCGGGTATCCTGAAAAATCGTCCCCGCAGTCACCGAGGTTTGATGTCGACAGTCCCCACACCGCAGCAGTACCGTCCTAACCGAAGAACTCTCTCGGCACCCACAGCGCGGACAGCGAAATCCATCCGGCCAACGCAATTGCAACAGATACTCTCGGCAGGCCTCTTCACTTCTGAAGCGGGCATCGAACTCTTTCAAATTCCGGGGATAGTCTTCCATCCCCATACACTAGGTATTGTGGTCTGGTGAGTCAAGCAGATACCCACCTCCTCAGATTTTCCAAAAGTCGACTTGCTGCCTAGCCAATCATTACCGAGGAGTTATAACACTCGCAAGAGGGATCGCCCTGGATGATTGAGGCAAACAGGCGTTCTCACAACTTTGCGCTATTTATTCGCCAGCTCTCAAGTCTCCGTGGAGCCCACCAGGACGAAAAGCCGCAGGTCGTGAGTGGGACCACTCTGGTGCCAATGGGGTTGGGGACCTGCTCTGCTTCGTGGTTGGTATGGACCAAGCAAATTTGATCACTTGGCGGACAACCCGACCAGGACAGTTGACCCTGCGTACAACGACCTGCCTTACCAGCTCGACAGTGACTGCACGCCGACCCTGGTCAGGTTGTCCATTTAAGAGGCAGCCGAGGCTTGGGAGTTGAGCACACCCCTCTTGGAGTTCCGACTGCCTTACGAGCCCACTTGCATATAGCGGCATGGGCCTGTGCGAGTCAATACAGGAAAATGCCGAGGGGTTCGTGCGGTATTGGGCAATTCTGGTGTCTAGACCCGGAGCGTGAAGCGGAAATATATCGGGAGTGATTTTTCCCGTACATTTTCCGTACAAACCACTCCAAATGTCGTCAAAAATGGGTCACTCTGGGTCGAATTTCCGAGCAGGTTTTGTGTGGAATCAACTACTTAAAGGCAGAAGAGGTAGCCCCGTAGCACATTTCAAGACTGGCGCCTTCAACCGCTCGGCCACCTCTCCAGTTACCACATTTTTACCGTATCGCCCCCGAAATCGGCAAACCCCCCATTGCGCTTGCAACCGTCCATGGCGTTGACAGTGCGTCTAAACCTTGTAGTTATCAGCTGCTCGTCTCTTTAACAAATACGCCGGTCAATTCGGTAAGGTTCCCTAGGACATCCGTCGTGTTCGGTCACTCGTCCATTGCATGGTACGGGTCGTGAGCCAACAGATGGCTAAGCTTCGAAGGATCGCCAATCGAGCATCACGCGACAAGGGAAACGATCTTGCTCTGGCGGCCAAGAATTGTAGGCAGGTCACAAGGGACGATAACCGAGATGATGGGTACCTCGACTACTTTGTCCAGGACGCGAACGGCCCGTTCGCGGATCTTGCGGGTGGCTTCAGCCCTTGAATCTACAAACCCGGCCTCAACCAGCAATTTGTCCAGGCGCACTGCCTGGGGGCTCGCGGAATCCAAGCCGCCTTGCCGACTTTGCTGAACCTGCCATAGAGGGAACGAGTTGTTGCGGCTATCCGATGGCTGCCCAGTGCCTGCACCGGCCGCCACTTTGTCCAGTTTCACCATGACCTTTTGCACATTGGTTGGCATCTCTCGTTTTTGAAACTGAATGCCCCAATCCGCCGCTGCCTGGGTTGCCGCTTCTGCGGAGTGAAAGTCCTTAACGATGCGGCCTGCGAGGTCCTTCTTCACCTGCATGGGATGAGATTGCCGCTTCAACTGTTCGATTTCCGGGATCTGCACGTCGGTCAGTAGCTCGTAATATCTCCACATCATCTCATCAGAGATGGACATGATTTTCCCGTACATCTCGAGGGGCGGGTCGGTGATGCCGATGGCATTTCCCAAGGACTTGGACATTTTCTGCACACCATCCAAGCCCTCCAGGATCGGTGTGGTCAGCACAACCTGCGGCTCCTGTCCATAGGCGCGCTGCAGTTCGCGTCCGACTAGCAGATTAAACTTCTGGTCGGTTCCACCGAGCTCAACATCAGCTTGGAGTGCAACCGAGTCATACCCCTGGGCCAAGGGATACAGCAACTCGTGTACCGCAATAGGCTTCTCTTCCTGGAAGCGCTTGTGAAAATCCTCCCGTTCCAGCATCTGCGAGACGGTGAACTTGGCAGTCAAACGAATCCAGTCGGCCGGCTTTAGCTTGTCGAACCATTCGCTGTTGAAACGCACTTCTGTCTTGTCCGGGGAAAGAATCTTGTAGACCTGCGCCATGTAAGTCTTGGCATTGCGCATGATTTCTTGCGGACTCAAAGGGGGACGAGTAGCCGACCGTCCGGTCGGATCGCCAATCATTCCCGTAAAATCGCCGATCAGAAAAATAACCGTGTGACCGAGGTCTTGAAAGTGCTTCAGCTTCCGCAAGACCACCGTGTGACCAAGGTGCAGATCGGGAGCGGTTGGATCCATACCGAGCTTCACCCGCAGAGGCTTACTCGTGCTTCGCGACTGTTCCAGCTTTTCGCGCAGCTCGGCCTCTCGAATGATCTCTGCACTGCCTTTGCCTAGGTAAGCCAGTTGTTCGTCGACGGCTGCGAATTTTGGCATGCTGACTGGATTATAAGCAAGGAGAGTAGTTTCGTCTGCCGAACCGGTTCCACCGTACTTCTTCCTAAGGGGCGGTCGTTGTCTTGCGCTGCAGTCTTCTTCCGACAATTTCGTAGTTGCCTTCGAGGACGATGTTGATGGCCTCGGTATAGGCGATATGCTCTTGCTCCAAGATTCGCTGGCTCAGAGATGGTTCGTCGTCGGTGTCCAGCACGGGCACGGACCTTTGGACGATGATCGGCCCGTGGTCAAGTTCCTCGTCTACAAAGTGCACGGTGCAACCGGTCACTTTTACCCCATAGGCGAACGCTTGCTCCTGAGCCTCGAGCCCCGGAAAGGCCGGCAAGAGGGATGGATGAATATTAAGGATACAACCGGGAAACTGGCGAACGAACCACGGCGAAAGCAGACGCATGTATCCGGCTAGGCAGATGAGATCGACGGCGTGCTTTTGGAGTGCACTAACCATTTCCGAATCATGATAGTGTCGCTCTTTGCCCTTCGAGGGAATGACGAGCGCCGTAAGCCCCAGCTTCCTCGCTGTCTCGATACCTGCGGCCTCGGCCCGATTGGAGATGACGACGGCGATCCTGGCAGCCGGAATCCGCCCCGCCGCAACATTTTTGGCAATTGCCTCGAAGTTCGAGCCCCGTCCAGAAAGAAGAATACCCAGATTTTTCACCCTGCCATAGTAATCCACTACTGCTGAGGAGCCGGGTGGGACCTCAGACACCTTTTCCGGGCGGTTTGCTCGCTCCCGCTGTGCTCCGATATGCTGTCACCATGTACGAAGATTTTCATGCCTTGGACCGCTGGACCAAAAAGGAGGTTCACTGCATCTTTCAGGCGCTGATGGTAGCCATTGCGACACGACATGCCGATGCGGTTGATATCAAGTTTCTTGTCGATGGCCGGCCAGTATGGGTTGCCCTGCCTCTTCCAGCCTGGGTCGAATACCAGAACCGCACCGGGAAAACCATCACCGATCCCCTGGCCATCGAGATTGCCGGTCATTACCTGAAGGCGGCTCTGGAGTCGGGCGACGGGGTCGGCCAGGAAATGCGCTCTCTGACGGTGCCTCAAACTCTCTATCATTTAGAGGCCGTGGTGAAGGAAGAAGTGGGTACCGAACCGTCGATTGCCTAACCAGGCCGTCGAGCATTACCTGCCGTACTTGGAAGTCTTATCAGAAAGATGCACAATAATAGGTCGTTTTGATCGCCCGGGTGACATAGCCCTGGGGAGTGGGGAGCAGCCAAGTTCCGGTGGCTGCGCGAGCTCTTAACCCCATGAGATTGCATCACACAACGTCCGCGCTACAAACAGCTTTGTTTATCTGGACTTGGATTTGTATCCGGGTAGGCTGCTTGAGCGCGTGCGCGGACAACTCAATTTTGTACTAGGAGAAAGCTTCTATGGCCACCGTAACCATGGAGGTCAAATCCGCCCGAGACGGCAATCGGCAGCTCACGCAATGGGTGGAAGAGATAGCGCGAATGTGTCGCCCGGACCAGGTTTATTGGTGCGACGGATCTCCGCAGGAATATCAGAACATGCTGCAGTTCATGATCCTTGCGGGCGTCGCCATCTCCTTGAATCCAGCCAAGCGCCCCGAGAGCATTCTGGTGCGCTCCAATCCCGGCGATGTGGCCCGGGTTGAGGATCGGACCTTTATCTGCTCACAGCGCAAAGACGACGCCGGCCCCACTAACAACTGGGAAGATCCCGCTACTATGAAGGGGATACTGAGCAAGCTGTACGACGGATCGATGGTCGGACGCACCATGTACGTCATTCCCTACAGCATGGGGCCAATCGGATCACCCATGGCCAAGATTGGGGTCGAGATCAGTGATTCTCCTTACGTGGTGGCCAACATGCACCTGATGGCACGGGTGGGATCGGAGGTGCTTACCGCCCTGGGAGAGGAGGGTGAGTTCGTCCGGGGGCTGCACTCGATTGGTGCTCCCTTGGGGCCAGGCGAGCAGGATTCAACCTGGCCTTGCAATCGCGAACACAAATACATTTGCCACTTCCCGGAAACCCGAGAGATCTGGTCGTACGGTTCCGGATATGGGGGCAACGCGCTGTTGGGGAAGAAGTGCCATGCCTTGCGGATTGCGTCGGTGCAGGCGCGGGACGAAGGCTGGATGGCGGAGCACATGCTGATCTTGAAACTGATCAGCCCTTCTGGCCGAGTGAAATACATTACCGGTGCATTTCCTTCGGCTTGTGGCAAGACCAATCTCGCGATGCTGATCCCCACCATCCCCGGTTGGAAGGTCGAGGCCATCGGAGATGACATCGCGTGGATGAAATTTGGTGCGGACGGCCGCCTCTATGCCATCAATCCGGAAGCCGGTTTCTTTGCCGTGGCGCCCGGCACCAGCATGAAATCCAATGCCAACGCCATGCGCAGCATAACCCGGAATTCAATCTTTACCAACTGCGCGATGACCCCCGATGGCGACGTCTGGTGGGAGGGAATGACCGAGGAAAAACCGGGCGAGCTGGTGGACTGGCTTCGCCGACCATGGACTGCGCGCTCGGGGCGCAAAGCGGCTCACCCTAATGCCCGCTTCACGACTCCGGCGAGGCAGTGTCCGGTGATCGCTCCCGAATGGGAGGACCCGAAGGGTGTGCCGATTGACGCCATCCTCTTCGGCGGAAGACGTGCCGGTATCGTGCCTCTCATCACGGAGTCGTTCAACTGGGAACATGGCACGTTTCTGGGGGCTACCGCGAGCAGCGAAACCACGGCGGCAATCGTCGGCAAAGTGGGACAGCTGAGGCGGGATCCGATGGCCATGCTGCCGTTTTGCGGCTATCACATGGGCGACTACTTTAGCCACTGGTTAAGCATGGGCGAGCGTGCTTCGGCCGCAAAGCTACCCAAGATTTTTTACGTAAATTGGTTTCGCCAGGATACGGATGGCAAGTACCTGTGGCCCGGATTTGGTGAAAACAGCCGTGTGCTCAAGTGGGTCTTCGAACGCTGCGACGGCAAGGTGCACGCTCAGGATTCTCCTATCGGCCGGATACCCGAACCCGGCGACCTTGATACCCAAGGCCTGGATCTCCCGGCTGACAAATTGGCCAAGCTGCTGAGTGTGGACATTGAGGGTTGGTTAGAAGAAGTGCCGCGCATCAGAGAACACTTCGCAAAATTTGGCAACCGTCTTCCCCGCCAGATGCAAGATAATGTCACGGCTTTAGAACAACGTTTGAAAGCGGCAAGAAAGTGATCGGGCCCCGCGGCGGGCAGGCGTCCTCTTGGGAGGAGCCGAAGCACCTAAGCCATCGCCCACGATCTCTGTGGCCAGAGGCCCCCGCTAGAGCTGCCTAGGCCTTGATTCCCACCACTCCTAACATGCGCCCGGTGACGGCATTTTCGGCACGATAGGAAAACAGCAAGTCTAGATTACAGGCTGTGCACAAGCGCGACGCTGTAATGTTGGTCGACGGGACTCCGGCGTCGACCAGTTGGCGGCGATTGGCTTCCACCAGATCCAGGAAAGAGTGACTGGGCTTGCCGCTGTGGCCGGGCGGACGAGCCTGAAGAAATGACATCGATCTCTGGCGCACCGGATGGGATACCTTCGTCTCGCGGAACAGATCCGAGGCATAGCTAAACTGCGATTCGAATTTCTCCCGTACCTCCGGGCCGACCTCGTAACAGCAGGCATGAATTCCGGGACCGATGGCTGCTTTGATCCGCCTCGGTTCGCTCCTGAATTGGCGGTGCATCTCTCCCACAGCCTTCGCGAGGATTCTCTTGACCGTGCCTCGCCATCCCGCATGAAAAGCCCCCACTGCGTAGTGCTCAACGTCCACCAGGATCACCGGCAAACAATCGGCCGCCTGTACGGCGAGCAGCATCTCCGGCGCTGAAGTAATCAGGCCATCGCCGGTCAGCTGATGCCTCGGAGGAGAGTCAATATGGTGAATCAGATCGGAATGAATCTGTAGTAGGGTGACTAAGGGCCACAGACGCCGGCCGCGTAAGGCTCCGATCGCTTCGAGAAAAGCCCGCCGGTTGCGCTCCACCGTGGTGCTCGAGTCGTCTCTCGTGAATCCGAGGTTGAGGGATCGGCCGCCGTACCGGCGGGAGAATCCTCCTCGACGAGTTGAAAACCCGTGGATCAGCCACGGCAGATGGTTCAGCGTTTTTGATTCAAGCACCCTGAGGACGGCGGGGTCCGGCGGCATGCTTCCAATCTTATCGCGTCACTCACGACCGGCTCCAAGTTGTGCCACTCGGTCGCCTGTTCGTAGGCGAACGCTAACTCGAGAACTCGCCGTTCCTGCCAATGCGGCCCGGCGATCTGCATCCCAATGGGCAGACCCGCCTTGCTGAAACCGCAGGGCAGGGAGATCGCAGGCAATCCCCATACATTGAACGGACGAGTGTTTCGCAGCAAGACCAGCTCCCTCGCCCGCAACTGCTCCGGATCCGACTCGAGATCGGAAATGATTGGGGCGGTAACCGCTGTCGTCGGAGTCACGAGCACGTCAACCTGTGCAAATACTTGACGGATGTCGCTACGCAGTTTTTCGAGCTCACGTCGACAGCCGGCAACCTCCGCCGCAGAGGTGGCTTCACCCCGGAGGATGCGTCGCAGGGTTTCTGGATGGTAGAGCTCGGGAGTACGGGCAACGAACTCGGCATGGTAAGCGTACGACTCGGCGTGCTGCAGAGTGCGATCAGTTGGCACCTCGAGTTCAACTTCGCGGACTTCGCCGGCGAGCGTCTCGAGCACACCCATGGCATTCTCGAGCGCAGAGGCAATTTCGGGATCGAGATCCTGGTAGAAGAAGCTTCGCGGAACTCCGATCCGAGCCGGCTTCGCTTTCGCAGCGAGATCCGTCGCGTAATCGTCCACAACTCGATCGCAGCTGGCGGGATCGCTTGGATCATAACCTGCGATGACCTCAAGCAGCAGGGCGGAATCCGCAACACTGCGAGTCAGTGGGCCAACGTGGTCGAGCGAGACAGAGAGCGGCATGACGCCTCGCGTGCTGACACGTCCATAAGTGGGTTTCAGGCCCACCACCCCGCATAGCGCAGCGGGTTCGCGGATGGAGCCCGCAGTATCGCTGGCGACCGCCGCGAAGCACAGGCCGGCGGCCACCGCTGCGGCAGATCCTCCCGACGATCCACCAGCAATCGAGGCCGGATCCCAGGGATTGTGGGCTACGCCGAAGTAGCTGATGAGCGAGCTACCGCCATAGGCGCATTCGTGAAGGTTCTGCTTTCCCAACAAGACCGCCCCGGCCCGCTTCAATCGCCGGACGACGTCGGCGTCGGTTGCGGGCACGCGATCCTTGAACAGCGCACTGGCGGCTGTCGTCGGTACGCCGGCTGTGTCAATGAGGTCCTTGAGCCCCATGGGGATTCCATGGAGTGGTCCGCGATACTTGCCCTGCTGGATTTCGATCTCTGCCGCCTGCGCCTCAAGCAAGGCAGATTCTGGAGTCACCGTAACAAAGGCGTTGAGAACTGGGTTGAGGGCTTGAATGGCCGCCAAGCAGTTCTTGGTCAGCTCCACGGGCGAAAGTTTTTTCGCACGCAGTTGGCGGCTTATCTCGGTGATCGAACGGTGCAAGTTCGTACCCCTAAGTTTCTGGCGACGTGAATCGCGGTTCCTCGAGAGAGCCTATAATCTTACAGTCTGCCTCGGGGAGGTCTCAAAAACTCGGAATGTCACAGATAACGGTTACCCCAGTCGCAACCCGTGGTTTTTTCCTGGATGGCAAATGGGTGGAACAGGGCGACCCGATTGAGGTTCGGTCGCCGTACGACGGCGCGGTCATCGCGCGCGTTTTCCAAGGGGGGCGCGAACAGGCTGAAGCCGCCGTGGCCGCGGCAGGAAAAGGCTTCGGGACCATGAAGAGGCTCCCCGCATTCGAGCGGCAACGGATGTTGCGACGCGTAGCCGAGGGCATTCGAGAACGACAGAGTGACTTTGCGCGCACGATTGCCCAGGAGGCTGGGAAGCCCATCAAGGCAGCCCGCACAGAGGTCGAACGATCCATTTTTACGTTCACCGTCGCAGCCGAGGAGAGCACGCGCATTTATGGCGAATATCTGCCACTCGACTGGCAGGAGACCACAGCCGGACGCTGGGGTATCGTCCGCCGTTTCCCCATAGGGCCCATCTTCGGGATTACACCGTTCAATTTTCCCCTGAACCTGGTTGCTCACAAGGTCGCTCCTGCCATTGCCGCGGGCTGTTCCATCATCATCAAGCCAGCGCCACAGACCCCGCTTACCGCCTTGTTGTTGGCAGAGATCGTCGAGCAGGCGGGCTGGCCCGATGGCGCGTTGAGCGTGCTTCCACTCTCTAACGACGACGCGGGATTGCTGGTGGGGGATGAGCGAATCAAGATGATCAGTTTCACCGGCAGTGCCGCCGTCGGCTGGGACATCAAACGGCGGTCCGGCAAGAAGAAGGTGATTCTGGAATTGGGCGGGAATGCTGCCGTCCTCATCCACAACGATGCTGATCTCGCTTATGCTGCCGAACGATGCGCCAGCGGGGGATTTGCCTATGCCGGGCAAAGTTGCATCTCGGTACAGCGCATTCTCGTCGAACGCTCCGTTTGCGGGAGATTCACGGATCTATTGCTCGCCGCCGTGAGCACCTTGAAAACGGGCGATCCCTGCGAGGACTCCACCGACGTTGGACCCCTGATTCGAGAAAGCGATGCCGTTCGCGCCAGCGACTGGATTCAAGACGCGGTGCGGGGTGGCGCGCGAGTGTTAACCGGGGGCGCACGGCGGGGATCCCTCCTCGAACCCACCGTGCTCACCGGAACGCGCCCTGAGATGAAGGTAAATTGCCAGGAAATGTTCGCTCCCGTTGTCACCGTGGAACCGTATGACGACTTTTCCGAAGCGCTGCGGGAGATCAATGGCTCCTCCTACGGGCTGCAAGCCGGCATCTTTACCCACGATGCCAAGCTGTTGTTTCAGGCATTTGAAGAATTAGAAGTCGGGGGTGTGATCGGCGGCGACGTGCCAAGCTTTCGCACGGACCAAATGCCCTACGGCGGCGTCAAGGATTCCGGGCTCGGACGAGAAGGCTTGCGCTATGCCATGGAAGAGATGACGGAGCCGAAACTGTTGGTCATGAATCTGCGTTGACAAAGCTTTTCGATATCCCTCTGACTCGCGTCGCCCTCAGCGCCGAGGTTGTGAAAGGTTCTACTTCCAGCCGGTCCCCTTGGGTCTTAGCGATATTCTCCTAGAAGATGGCCGCCGAGGGGTAATTCATTCGCAGGGTACGAGTCCTATGAACATTTTGAGAATCATCAGCAAGCCCGCGGCTTGGGTAAGTGGATGGACAAGCGCAATTCTTTGCTTCAGTGCTGCGAGTGGATTCTGGCTGGCCGGACAGCAGGGCAAGGCTGTCATTTGGCTGATATTAGGCGGCTGCGAAATAGCAGCCATGGTCCTCTAAGAACTGGTTTCCGCAGTGCATTGCGAATGGTCTGCGATGACCGCAGGGCTTGCGACATAGTTGTGGAGCATTGAAGACTTAATTGCCTTCTGGGAGTCTAAACATCGGAGGCCAGAAAGAGCCCTAGCATGAGCGTAGGGAAAGTGGCGTTATGGCATGTGTCTTAAATGCTTCTGGCCGGTCGTAAGTGAGTCATGAGCAACCATTTGCAACGGAGTGAAGACGACGCCTGATGGTTATTTGACTTTCGACAATTGTGGGGCTAAGCGGATGAAGATATGTTCTAAACCAAAACAGAAACAGGGGTTCGTGCTCGTATTTAGTCTGACAATCCTCTCCCTGGGTGCGCCAGGAGAAGATGTTTCGATGTTTCGAGGAAATCCGGCGCACACCGGGGTATATGAAGGACCCGGCATTCCACAGCTCTCCGGTGTCCGATGGATATTCAGTGCAGGGGGCGAAGTATATTCGTCGCCGGCCGCGGCCGACCGTATGATCTTTATCGGAAGCACGAACGGGAACCTATATGCGATTCGTCAGGAGACCGGCACGCAGGTTTGGAAATTTGGAACCAAAGGGCGCATCGTTTCATCGCCGGCAGTGGCAGCCGGTCTCGTCTATTTCAATAGCTACGATTCAGCGTTCTATGCCGTCGATGAGTTCACGGGCCAATTGAAGTGGAAATTCTCCACGAACGGCGAACTGCGTTTTTCCGCAAAGCATATACACGGCATGGAGCCTGCCTCTGAGCTCATGCCAGATCCGTTTGACTTTTT
>DASPTQ010000191.1:0-21733 GCA_035623335.1 Terriglobales bacterium | reverse complement strand
CGGGCAGGTGCTGGCGATCGCTTGATCCGATGCATTGAAGATGACCAATTGCGGATTGGCAAAGGTAAGCGTCAGACTCTTGTAGTTGCCAGTCGCCACGTTGGCCGTGCTCAGAAAGGCAGAGATCGCCTGCAGTTGAGTTACGTCAACCTGCACGGGAGTGTTATTGTTCAACAGCGATGCGTTCATCGAACCCGAAGTGGGAGTCAGGTATGCGTTCGTAAGATCGATCTGGAAGAACAAGACGGTGACACCGTTCGGTGGGTCGTCGGTCATGCTGAGGCTGACTTGGCTGGCTTGGGCCGTTCCGTTCAGCCCGCTCGAACTAGACATGCTGCTATCCGGAGCCTGATTGCATCCGACGAAAAAGAAGAGAATCAATCCAACCAATAGAAACAGACGTGCTCTGGGCATCTGGGTCTCCTTGAGATTGGCGCCAGAATGGCGAATTAGCTGGCCATTCTTCGTTTGGCACCTGTGTAGAGCACGCCCACATAGGTTAAGCAATTCGTCAGCCACGGCCGGAAAAATCCCAGCCGCAGCCAAGCCCGCTCAATTTAAGTGCATTATTTACAACTTATTAAAAACTTAGTAGAGGATCCCTCTTCTGCCCGTCCCCCGTCTATTCCTGGCTGCTGAAGGAAATTCTTGCATAGTCTCTGATGCACCGCTGCACACCGGGAAGCGATCCGTGGCGCGACCGCAGGCGCTCCCGCACTCTCCAAAAAGGAGAAAGGAAGGAGAAACTCGCAGCCAATGAGGTGTGCGGAAGGGCCACCCTGATTGGACGATTTTACTGCTGGACGGCTCCTGGGGCCGACAACCGATCTTTCAGCTGGTTGACCATGAGCTTGACTTGTTCGTCCGAGATTTGAATGGTCCCGTCCAGCACAACCCGTACTCCGCCTGCCTCGCGGAATTCTGCCTTCTCGAGCACGGCGTGTTCTTGTGCCACGGCTGGAAGTATCGCCTTGAAGTAGACTTCGGTCTGCATGGCAGATAAAAGCAAGCGGGTGATTTCCTCGCGCAACGCCACTCCCAGCGAGCCGGAGCGGAGTTGCTCGCCAACGAAACCCTCGGCGTTGACACGGTTCACCCCGGGGACGAGCTGTAACGTGCGGTTTGCTGCCACCAAGGGCGTGAACTTCAACTCAATGGTTCCGTTGCCCTCGGCTAGTTCGTTGGGGCTTGCCTGGCCCAACGACCCGAAACACGTCCAGCGCGCCAGATGCAGCTGGGTCACCACCAAACTTGCGGGAGCCTGCGCCGTAAGCGAGGCCTCCTGAATTGCAACCTGCTCCCCGCAGGGATCGGACTGGTTGAACTTGGATTCTAAAATCTGACCAATCTTTTGCTGCAGATCCGAAACGTCGGCCGCCAGCTCCATGTTGAATCGGTTGTGGTCTTCGGCCGCAACCTTCGAAATCGTGCCGCCAAGGGTGATGGCGATGGGCCGTTTCTCGATATCGATCACGCTTTGTACCGGGGATAGATGCAAGGTCAGGTCCCCGCCGCCCATCACGTCT
Organism: Terriglobales bacterium; assembly: GCA_035623335.1. Classification (GTDB taxonomy): domain Bacteria; phylum Acidobacteriota; class Terriglobia; order Terriglobales; family Acidobacteriaceae; genus JAFAGX01. Next base: position 20,207 of record DASPTQ010000191.1, on the reverse strand, counting down.
TCGATCCCCATTCCTTTCCCCAAACTGAACTGTTGGTCGTGGAAATTGATGAGCGCCAAGTTGAGGTTCTTGGCGCCATTTGCGATCTGCTGAACGTCGGAGTTCGTTTCTCCAACCCGTTGATCGAGCAGGACCGACTGTTGCCCAAGGTCGGAATCCGCCTTGGCTACTTTCAGGGTCAGATCTCGCAGTCCGGTCTGCTGCGCTTTGGAGAATGAGCCCAGAAACTGCTTGTTTTCACTGCGGGCCTTTTCGAGGGCCTGGTCGAGAGCGTGAATCGAGTGGGAAAATTCGGAAGTGCTCGTTTGCCGCTGTACTTGTTCGAGAAGCACTGCCAGCTCGTCGATCGCGGTTTCCGTACTCCTCACCATGGAGGCGTAGGCGGTGACCTGCTCACCTGTAGCCTGGAGGGCCAAAGCCCGGTCAAAATCCTTCAGATCCTCGGTCGAGTTGACCTCGCGCATTGTGTCCGGGCCTCCGATCACGATCCAAGCGTGCCTGCCGTGCATGGGAGTGCCGAAGGATGGCTGGTTGATCGTCTGGTTATTTTGGGCGAGGGCCAATGACAGTCCGACCAGCATCCATGCGTAGAGGTAGCTTCTTCCCACCGGAGATCTTCCCTCAATATATCGTCCCGGTTTCGCTGCGGACGAGGCAGATTTTAATCCGGAGTGGCGCAGGCGAACAACACTCTTTGCATAGCTTTACGAAAGTTTACGTGCTCTACTCACGATCGCGGCTAGGACAATCCTCGGACCGTTAACGTGGGGTCGGCATTAGGCGCGGAAGAGCGAAACGGCACTGCATTTATTCCGCTGGCGTTGCTTCGGGGAGCATGCTCTCCCTGCTGGTGACGGCTCGTCGACGTGTGCCCCAGGAGCGCAGGCGATCCATGTACAAGTACACTACCGGTGTCGTGAAGAGCGTCAGCGCCTGACTGACAATGAGGCCGCCGACGATGGTGATGCCCAGCGGACGGCGCAGTTCGGCGCCGGTTCCGGTGCCCAGCGCCAGGGGCAAGCCACCCAGCAAAGCTGCCATCGTCGTCATCATGATGGGGCGAAATCGAAGAACGCAAGCTTCGTAAATCGCTTCTCGTGGAGATTTTCCTGCACCACGTTCGGCTTCCAAAGCAAAATCGATCATCATGATTGCATTCTTCTTGACAATCCCAATTAAGAGAATAATCCCGATTAGACCGATTACGTTGAGCTCATTATGGGTGATCAACAGTGCCAACAGTGCTCCGACACCGGCTGACGGCAGAGTCGAAAGAATCGTCACTGGATGGATGTAGCTTTCGTAGAGAACTCCGAGAACGATATAAACCGTGACCAGGGCAGCCAGAATCAGGATGGGCTCATTCGACAGAGATTCCTGAAACGCCGCGGCCGTCCCTTGGAAGCTCGCGTGGATCGTGGCCGGAAAGTTGATGGCACGCTCAGCCCGCTCGATCACCTGGGTGGCCTGCCCGAGAGAAATCCCCGGCGCCAGGTTGAAGGAAATCGTCACCGATGGCCATTGGCCTTGGTGATTGACGGCGAGTGAGGTGTGGTCGGAGCTGAAATGAGTGAAGGCGGAAAGCGGCACCATGCTTCCGCCCGAGGAACGGACGAAGACCCGGCGCAGCGTATCCGGACTCTGCTGAAACTCGGGAGCAATCTCCATGACCACGTGATATTGGTTCAAAGGTTGGTAGATCGTCGAAACGAAGCGTTGTCCAAAGGCATCGTACAGAACATTGTCAATGTCTTGGGCGGCCAGCCCAAGGCGGGACGCCGTATCGCGATCGATGACGATGCTCGCCTCGAGCCCCTTGTTCTGCTGGTCGGTATTGACGTCGCGCAGTTCCGCAAGCGTACGCAGCTTGGTCAGCAGCCTGGGCGCCCAGGAGTTGAGCTCGTTCAAGTCTTCTCCTTGCAAGGTATATTGGTACTGCGCCTGGCTCTGTCTTCCGCCGATGGTTAGATCTTGCGCCGATTGCATGTACAGGGTGGCGCCGGGCACGGCGGCGAGACTTTTGCGCAGGCGACCGATCACTCGATCGGCGGAATCTTTCCGTTCCCCCAGGGGCTTGAGCATGATGAACATGCGGCCTTGATTGATCGCCGTATTCCCACCCGCAAATCCGACGATGGTCGCGACATCCGGATCCTTCAGGACGATGGTTACGAACTGGTTCATCTTCCGGCTCATGGCGGAGAACGAAATATCTTGCGCAGCCTGGATCGAGCCGGTAATCCGGCTGGTGTCTTGTTGCGGGAAGAAACCTTTCGCAACCACCGTATAGAGGTACACCGAGACCAATGCCGTCAGAACCGTGGCCATCAACATCGGCATTTGATGGTCGAGGACCCAGCCGAGTGAGATGCGGTAAAGGTGCATGCTGAGGTCGAGGAGTTTCTGACCGGCACGATAAAAACGGCCGTGCTCTTCCTCCTGCAACGGTTTCAGCAGTTGCGCGCACATCGCGGGGGTTGTGGTGAGGGATACGATCAGCGACATACCGATGGCCACACTGAGAGTGATGGCAAACTCTCGAAATAGCCGTCCCACCAGTCCACTCATCAAGAGAATAGGAATGAAGACGGCGACTAAAGAAGTGCTCATGGAGAGCACGGTAAACCCGATCTCCTGGGCACCCCGGTAGGTGGCGGCGACCGGAGCCAGTCCCTGCTCCAGATAGCGAGTCACATTTTCGAGCACTACGATGGCGTCATCGACGACGAAGCCGGTAGAAATGGCCAGCGCCATCAGCGATAAATTGTCCAGGCTATAGCCCAGAAGGTACATGACACCGAACGTTCCAATCAGGGAAAGCGGCACGGCGACGCTGGGGATGATCGTGGCCCGAACCAGGCGGAGGAACGCGAAGACCACCAGGATCACGAGAACGATCGAAATGATCAGGGTGAACTCGATGTCGTGCACCGACGCTCGCACGGTGATGCTGCGGTCCAGTACGACGCTCAGCTTGATGGCCGGGGAAATCGAGGCCTGCAGTTGAGGAAGCAAGGCCCGAACATTGTTTACCGTACCAATGATGTTGGCGCCGGGCTGGCGGTAAATAATAATGAGAACAGCCGGCTTGCCATTGGCTAGGCCGGCCGTGTGCACGTCTTCGACCGAATCCTCCACATCGGCGACATCCGACAAGCGCACGGCGGCGCCCGTATTCGAGTTGTATCCAATAATGAGCGGGCGATATTGATTGGCCTTCAGGATTTGATCGTTATCATTGATGGCCCACATGTTGGCCGGGTTGATCAGCTTGCCTTTGGGTGAATTCGCGTTGGCTGCACCGAGTGCGCCGCGAACGGCATCGATCCCCAGCCCCATGGCGTTGAGTTGCATGGGATTCAATTCGGCGCGCACCGCGGGATTCGCGGCTCCGCCGACGAACACCTGGCCGACTCCGCCAATCTGCGACAGTTTTTGCGACAAAATCGAGTTGGCCACGTCGTACATCACGGGTCGCGTGATCGACTCGGAGGTGAGAGCGATAATGAGGATCGGCGCGTCGGCCGGATTCACCTTGCGGTACGTGGGGTTCCCCGGCAGGTACGATGGCAGTTGGCTGCGGGCGGCGTTAATGGCCGCTTGAACGTCGCGCGCCGCCGCATCAATATTTCGACTGAGATCAAACTGCAAGACCACGCTCGTCGAGCCGAGTTGACTGGTGGAGGTCATCTGGTTGACCCCAGCAATTCGTCCGAACTGACGTTCGAGCGGGGTCGCCACCGCCGATGCCATGGTCTCCGGGCTGGCTCCGGGAAGGGTGGCCGAGACCTGAATCACGGGAAACTCAACCTGCGGCAATGGCGCCACCGGAAGGAAGTTGAAGGCCAAAGCGCCGGAAAGAAAAAGGGCAAATGTCAGAAGCGAGGTTCCGACCGGCCGCTTGATGAAGGGAGCGGAGATGTTCATTGCTGCCCTTGCCCTCTCTACGAAACGGATCGACCGTGGCTACCGTGTCGAGCCCATCGCAATACGGTTCCGAGGAGAACGCTGGCAGTTTATGGTACGGCGGATAATGCCTAGCAAATGTCAGGATTGGTAAATCGCGGGTAAATGTCGGTAAAGCAAGGCTGCCTTCGCGATTTCAGAGCCACAGACTCTCGGCTTGAAACCAAGGAGCCTCGCCCAAGAAATGGGTTAGCGGGAATTAGCGCGATGCAATCCGTTGCTTGACCTGGTCGGATAGAACTTCCACCTGCTCGTCGGTGACGCGAAATTCGCCCTCCAATTGCACGGTTAGGCGCCCCGAACCGGCATCCTGGAATTGTGCGTTCTGAATCCTGGCGTAGCCTTGCACTGCCGGAGGAAGCGTAGCACTGAGGTCCGTACCCTTTTGCAACGTGGAGAGGATCGCCTCTCGGATCTTATCACGCAGCATCTCGCCGAGGGGCCCGGAGTGTAGCAACTCCCCTAAGGAGCCGTCGGCTTCGATCCGTCCGATATCGGGCACCAGTCGCAGTTCCGTATTGTTCGCTTCGACAGCCGGAGTAAGTTTCATCTCGACCAGTGCGTTCCCGCCGGTCAACCGCTTCGCTTGTATCTTGCCAAAAACCTTAGCGCACGCCCAGCGCTCATAATGGAGTGCGACGACCGCCTGGGTGGCGGGGTCGAGTGGCAAGAGTGAGGCGCTTTGGATTCGAATGTGGTCTCCGCAGCCATCAATTTTGTCCAGTGCGGAGCTTAGAACTCTCGTCAGGTTCTGCTGCACATCCGAAAGGTCGGCCAACAGTTGCAATTTGGCGGTGTTCAACCCCCGTTCGTCTCGAGTCACGGCAATGACCCCGGAAGCGGCAATCGTGACCTGCTGGTCTTTTACGTTCAGGGGAACCTTGACCGGAGGGATTTGAAACGTCGCCGTGGGATCGCTGGCCCAGGATGGTGCTATCCCCGCGAGTAAAAGCAAAAACGCCATCGCCGCTCGACTGCGGGTCAAGAACTGGTGTCGCGCAACCGTTGCGGTGTCGTTGGTGGATCGACAAAGAATCATCGTGACCTCGGGGGTTCGGATGTGGCGGGCCGTTAGCGGGCGGCCGGTTTCTTTTTGCTCATTTTGCGGCGAATGTCAGGCCAGTACTCTTTAATGACGAGGGTGAGCGTATCGTATCCAACTTCGGTCCACCATACTTTGACGGTGTTCGACGCGGTGCGATCCTCTTGGGGGTGATAGCTGTAGGTGGATATTGCGGACGCCATCCCCGACCCGACAATCTCGGAAAAATTGAACTGCCGATGACCGGAATCGCTGCGAGTGACAAAAATCCGACTGATGGCGTAGCCGGTGCGGTGCGTGAAGCTGCCTTCGCCCATCTGGAAGTAACGCGGATCCTGATGGAGCAGAATCGGCAAGAAGGCCTGGGAGAAGTAATTCTCGATGGTACCGTCCGCGGCATATGCCGCATATCGCTTGCCATAGCCCTCCGCTCCCTGACCGTAACCAGCTTCGCTGTTGGTCGCCTGGCTGATGCCTGCCTGGATCCCGTACCAGGGAATCTCGATGGGATCGAAACATCCCCGGGTTACCACTTTCAATTTCTGCTTCGCCGTTAGTGGCGGGACGTTCTTAGTCTCCACGGTTAGAAAATTCGGCAAGGCAAAAAATAGCCTATCGTTCGACGTGCCGGTTTTCTCTTGCTTTTGAATAGCCTCAGTATTGCTTTTGCTCTTGTCCGGCTCTTGCTTTTGTGGTGCTGGATCGGCAGGCGCGGTGGTTTGCTGACCGGCCGAGCTGGCAACCAGCAGGCTCGAGAGCAGAAAGGCAAAGAGAAGCAAAGGGCAAAGCTTGTCACGTGAAAGAGTCTTCAAAATAATTGGATTCTCCTCATGCGATTGCGCTCACGGCTCGAGCGTCAAAGCTGCCGCGTACCCAACTGCGGGCTCTCGCGTCACGAGGAGATCACAAGCGCAAGTGTAATCTGATCGCGAAGCAGAGAAAATTCCCTATCTTGATTCGTCAGTTCGTGATGCTGATTCGAGAAAGCTGCCGGCCGACCATGCTCCACCTCACCCGCCTTGACTGTTTCCTGCGGCGCCTGTCCCCCCACACTCGCGCCTAGCAGCCATCCGGCCCAAGCAGTGATTCCGATGAATCACCGCATAGAGCTTTCGAGACGGGATCGAGCGGGCTTCGGGGGCCTGAAGTTATTCTTACATGCGCCACGGCACCGTTTCCACGCAGTCGAAAAAAATACTTCCGGCTCCCAAGAACCTCTAAAAAGGCGATCGGCTGCACTTTAACCTGGCAGAGCTTACGGCTCGTTCCTTACTCCGAACCCCCGTTACGGCCTGATTGTTGCTGTAAAGTAATGTAAAGTTCTGAGGGTACCTCGAGGGTTGTTCAGACCGAGACGAATGCCATGAATTTGCCATCCGTGGTTGCTGGCCGTCGGCCTGACGCAGGCGAAGAAATGCCCGAGGTATGCGCTCGAGCAGGCGGGATTTGCGCGCTGGGTCGAGGGTAGAACGACTACCGCGTAGGTCTCACTATCGACAGAGGTTACTCTCGTCTTGTGGCCGGATCTTTCAGCACGGCTGTCGCCTCATTTGAGCCGGCAGCAGACCGGACCCGCGCTTGAATCCAATCGAAGAACTGCCCAGAAGAGGCCGCCTGGTGCAGGGCTTTGCTGTTTTCGTAGCGCACGATCTCGGCCTGCGCAGGCATCGCCTTCTCCAGACGCTCTCGGGCCGTGCTCGGCGTAAGCGTCTCGTAGGGAGCGAGCTGGAGGCGAACCGTACGAGAGCTCAATTGCGAAAGCCACTTTAGCGGATCCAGGGGTTCCACTCGCTGCAAGAATTCTGGCTTCAGGTAAGCAGCCCGTTCCTCTTCCGGAACAAGAGCGGATTTCGCGAGCCAGTCGGGCCAATCGCCCCAGGGCTCAAGCAAGTCGAGGACCTTGATGCGCGGGTCCGCCGCCGCGGCGAGAATGGCGATGGCTGCCCCGGAACCGTCTCCGAACATACCAATCCGGCTGGTGTCGATATCACCCCGGGTGCTCAGGTAATTCAGGATCATCTGCACATCATGAACTGAGGTGCCAAGAGATTCCTCGAGTTCACTGATGAACCACTCTTTCATGGGACGGTCGTGATAGCGTTGGTCGGTCAAGGCCGATGCGAAGCCAATGGCGGCGGTTCCGTTCTGGACGAGGAGACGACAAAATTCTTCATCGCGAAAGCGATCGTTCTCCGCTGGATAACTGTAAAGATAAAGGATAGCCGGTGGATTCTTCACCTTCTTGGGCAGCATCAGGTAAAGATGGATAGGATCACCGGGCCGCCACTGAACAGCGAGGATCTCGCGTGTGAAGTCCGGGTAATTGTCTTTTTCTCCCAGGAGTGGCGGGAGGGCGTGCAGGTTGCTTCCGCCTAAGGAAAGTGACCTCCTATCTTCCTTATACCCGGCAAAGGAGTCGATCCCGACCTCTACCACGGGACCGGCATCGTTAGCAGCATTGGGACTTTCTTGACTAGAGGACTGTTGCGCCCGGCTAAGCAGCCCGGCAACCGGAAAAAAAAGAAGAAAGAGACCAATCATCACCCGGCCGAACTTCGCAATCTGTCGGTGCAAGACAAACCCCTTCCATTCTCTGATCCGCTATGAAACCGCATCCTGCAAAAGAAACAAGGCAGGTTGGCAAATTTGCCTCCCTGCCTTGAACGACTCTTGCCTACTTCGCACAGCCGCCGGTAACGTTCTCGTGTTCACCGAGCACGTTCTCCGTGACAGGTTCAATACAACCGCCGACATCGCCGCCACTTTCGGCCGATGCATCCTTAAAAGGAAGACCGTTCTTCGCGGCGTAGGTAACGCCATTGACCGTGACAGGGAAGTGCGAGCGGTAGAATTTCATGCCGGCATCGCCACCGGCAGCCACGTAGGGAACAAAGTCGGGAACGTAGAGATTGATACTGGCCTGCGCTGCTTTGACGAGTTCTGCAGCATTCTCGTTGCCTGTCTTCTCGGTAACCAGCCGCACGAACGAAAAGGAGCGGTAGGTTCCATTGCGTAGGTTCTTGAAGGTGGTATTCGGGGCGGCAGGGCAAGGCAGCTTGCAGGCTGGCAGCCCGCCGTTAGCCACGTGCCCAGGATTCCCCAGCAGGGGATCGACCCCGTCGAGTGTCAGATATCCATACCAAGTGGGGTTCGTAAGATGGGAGACGTTTCCATAGCTGAAGAAAGCGTAGCCGATGCCGTCTGCGCCCTTGAAGCTGGGAATTGGGTAAGCCCCGGTTGTCGCGTTTTGGTTGCCGTTCAGAATGGCACCAGTGATCTGGCCGGTGCCGATGCCGCGAAAGCGCTTCCCTCCGCCAGCGGCGCAGGCATTATTCAGCGGGTTATGAGCCAAGACCTTGGTTTCTTGGGAGTTGACCAACGAGGTCGGGCTGGTCATGTTGGTGAACTCAAAGGTGTTCATGGTGCCAGAGAGGGGCTCCCGCAGGACTGGGAAGATCGCGTGCGCGGTAGCAGCGCCCAAGGCACTGGTATTACAATTCGCACCGGAGAAGATGGTCTGTAATTGGGCATGCGTAACGTTGGTAATCGCGAACGCCCCGGCTGTCGTCTTCTGTCCTAACCCGCTAGCATCCGAACGATTCACCAGGATGACGATCGGTTGCGCTCCCACGGGAAAAGTAGTCCACGCAGGAACCGCCTCGCCGCTCACGGGGTCGTCCCCGCTGATGGCATAGGCTACCGGAGTCGCTTTCGATGTGGTGAATGCACTCAAAACTGGATTGGCAACCGGGTTGCCAGAGATACCGTAACCGAGGCAGCCCAGGGTGATCGGTGGCGGGCAATTGACTCGGTTGGAAGCAAATAGAGCATCTTCCGGGCGAATGTCGGTCATGGCTGCGGTGATGGTTGGAGCCGCCAGGATCGCGTCCAGAATTTTGGCTGGCAGGGCGCTGTCATCACAAGTTGAGGCTCCGGCGCATCTCGCCGACGTGGTGGCTGCTCCGTACTTGAAGAGCGAAGGAGAGATCAGGTCGCCACCGCTGCCCTCGTTCAGCGCGTTGCTGTCGATTTGGAGGGTAGCTCTCGGAGTGGCGAAAAACAGGCGATTCCCCACCACGGAGTCGACCGACAGATAGGCCCAGACGCGGGTTTCAGCCTTATTCCACACAACCCAGAGGTTCCCGCCCTGGTGGTCGTCGACCGTGCCCCCGGGACCACTCCGGCTGTCAAAGGCTTGGGCACAGTTCGAGCCATCGGGACATACTCCCGACGTCGTCCAGTGGTGTGAACCCGGACCATTCAGTGTGGGATCGTTCACGGCGGCAAGGGCGAACTCCTGCCACATGGCGGAGGACCCTGCGCCAATGAACATTACGGTCTGCGCGCTAGCGGCTGGCACAACCAGACAGGCCACCAACAAAAAAGCAACGAGCAAGCTAATTCCTGTTCGCATGCACAATTCTCCTTTTGTCATCAGTGTGAAATGGTGTGGTTCTCGTGTCAGCCGCGGAGAAATATCCCCCCAACGCTAAGACACTCGAACATAACGGGATGCCGAACTCGACACTTCCCAGAAGATCTGGAGTTAGAGAAGCCGGGAATCGAAGTTGCTCTGATTCGCTCGCTTGCATTTTCGGCTCAGCATCCACGAGTTCTGTGTCGCAAGAATGACGGCCGGATCAAAATCGTGTGAATTGATGGGAATCTTCGGAATTGGCTTTGTGGAAATCTGCCCGGGTGCGCCAGGGGCGGAAGCTAGTCCAGAAACGAGCCCAGGAGACCTGGACGCTCCCCGTCATCAATTACTCACGCGATTTTAATCTTCCGGTCATCGCACCGTCACATTGCTGCGATAGAACTCTTCCCTCTCGTAAATTCTCAGGTCTGGCATTGGAGTTCTGTTACCCCGGGGAGTCACCGTTTCCGGCAGATATCGACGTTGGTTTCGACCCCCGTCAAGACTTGTACGGCGAAGGTATCCCGAGTGAGCTTGCGAAGAGGTTTTTTGTGCGCAGTGCTTGGTTTGGCAGCTCTGGCTTGCGCGCAGTCCGAGAACCCGGCGGGCAAGCTTTCCCTCTCCGGGGTTGTCAGCGACCCTAGCGGGGCGGTGGTGGTAGGGGCGGTTGTGACCGTCACCGGCGCTGCTGGCGGAACTCGCACCGCAACCACAAACGAGCAGGGGTATTACTCTTTCGGCGGGTTACCCGCGGGGAGCTACGATCTCTCGGTTTCGGCGGCCGGATTCAAGGTCTTCCACGCTCCTGGCATCGTCTTAGCTGCAGGTCAGAGCCTGCCCTTAGACGCCAGTCTCGAGCTCGCGGAAGCTTCTACGGCAACCACCGTCGAAGGTCAAAAGACGGTGCAAGTAGAGACCGAAACCGCGGCGGTTTCCGGCACCATTACGCAAACTGAGGTAGTGAGCTATGGATTGAATGGCCGCAACTTCACCCAGCTCATCGCGCTCGCACCCGGGGTTAGCAATCAGACAGGACAGGACGAAGCTAAAGTTGGAGTGAATGGCAGTGTGAAGTACAGCGTGAACGGCGGACGGGTCGAATACAACACCTTCGACGTGGATGGCTCGGATCTGCTGAACGTCGGTATCAACGGCTCGAACAGCACCCTCATTGTCTACCCCAGTCTCGACTCCATCCAGGAAGTGAAAGTTCTGACCTCGAACTACGGCGCGATGTATGGCCGCACGGCATCGGGTACGGTGCTGGTCACCACCAAATCAGGTACGCGCGACTTCCATGGCAATGCTTATGAATTCCTGCGTAACGAGTTCTTTAACGCTCGCAACTACTTCGACGAGACCCGATACGCACCCCTGTATCGACGGAATGATTTCGGCTTTACTATCGGCGGTCCAGTGCTAATCCCGAAGCTCTACGATCCAAATAAGGACAAAACCTTTTTCTTCTTTTCGCAGGAATTTCGCTTCGAAAGATCACCCTTTGAATTCAATCAGGCTGTTCCCACGGTGGCAGAGCGCAGCGGCGACTTTAATGACGTCTGCCCGGACCGCTATCCTCAATCTACTCCGGTCCGGATCTTTTCCCGCTCGGACTATCCGGACTGCCCCTCCACCGGCAATAAGCAGACGTATCCGGGTAACGAACTGGTGCCCGCTCCCACCGGAATCCCCACGGGAGCGCTCAACAGAAACGCGGTGGCGATTCTCAACACCGGCATCATCCCTTTGCCGAATGCCACTTCGGGCTGCAATTCAAGCCTGGTCGGAGAAACGAGAATCGACCCGAGCACGGGTCGACCGGCTGCCGTCGTGCCTTGTTACGTAGCCACCATTTCACCCCCGACCAACTGGCGCGAGGAACTATTTCGCCTCGATCACAACTTCAGTTCCTTTCGCGCCACCTTCCGCTATATTCGCGATTCGTGGGACACCACGGTCGTAACCCCGCAATGGGGCTACATTCAAAACAGCTTCCCCACGGTGGAAAATCGCTTCGTTGGGCCGGGCACCAGCGCGATGGCCCGGCTGACCGACACCATTTCGCCCACCTTGTTGAACGACTTCTTTGTCAGTTACGGCGATTCGCATATCACCTTAACCAACGTGCCCGGGCCCGGCGCTCAGCTGGCACGGCCGGCGGCCCTCGACAGCCCTTGCGCCCCCTCGCCGCCGCCCATCCTCGGAGTCCTCGAGCAGTGTCCCATGGGAGCGTTGTTCCAGAACGGCTTCGGCGGCAAAATGCCGGGCGTCGTCATCGCCGGCACCAACGCGGCCTACGGCGGGAACGGCTTCGCGGTCGACTCCAGCTACATGCCCTGGGATCACACCAATCCCATCTACACCGTAGGCGACACCCTGAGTAAGGCTCTGGGCAAACACACCTTGCAAATGGGTGCGGAGTTCATCGTTTTCCAGAGAAACCAGATCAATTCTCCGGTCGGCGCCACTACGGGCGACGTGCAGGGAATTATCACGTTTACCAACCAGGGTGCAGGCAGTGGTTTCCCCGGTTCATCGCCCACCGGGAATGCTTTCGCCGATTTCCTCCTCCACACGGCACAGAGAGACGGTGTACACAGCTTTCAGCAGGACAGTGCGCAATACAAGTACTATCAGCGCTACCAAATCGCCGAGCCTTATTTTCAAGATGACTGGCGAATTTCGCCCCGCTTGACGCTGAACCTCGGTCTGCGGGTAAGCCTGTTCGGAACTTATTACGAGAAGAATCATAGCGTCTTCAACTGGAACCAGGCCGCGTACAACCATTCTTTAGCCAGCCAAGCCACGGTTGATCCTTCCACCGGGGAACTGCTCGACGCCAACTCAGGATCTCCCATCCCCCTCAATCTCAACAACCTGGACCCGCGGATCACCAATGGACTCGTGCAATGTGGCCTAAAAGGTGTTCCGGCCAGCTGCATGAGCGGACATTTATTCAATCCCGCTCCGCGGATTGGTTTCGCCTGGGATCCGAGGGGAAATGGAAGGACCTCGTTGCGCGCCGGCTATGGCATTTTCTACGAACACGGCACCGCCAATGAAGCCAATACCGGGTCGCTTGAAGGCAGCTCTCCCCTGGTGCTGGACATGATTCAGGTCACCCCGCAGAACGCAAGCTGGAGCTGCATCGGCGGCGGATCGCCCGCCGCAGGCTGTTCGCCAACCGGCGCGTTTCCTCTGAACGTGACTTCCATTCCTACAGGAGCCGTGTGGCCCTACGTGCAGCAATGGAGCGTGAGCGTGCAGCGGGAACTGCCGCAGGCTACGGTCGCGACGGTTGCCTATGTGGGGAGCAAGGGCACCCACTTAACCGCGGAGCGTCAGATTAATCAGTTGCCGCCAGTCTCGGATGCGCTCAATCCGTTTGGACCCCATCAACCCATTCTGCCCCTGATCAGCAACGCTATCCCGGGTCAGCCCCAGGGAGACTGCCTATTTCAGAGCAGCGGCGCCGAGCTAAGCAATGGCACCCTGGTCAATCCGGCGCAACCGGCCTTCCTCAACCTGCAAGCAGCCTGTGATTCGTTCCTGGGCAAGGACCCGAATTCCTTGCGCCAGTTCGCCCCCGGTTTTGGCCGGATCATTTCGCTCGCGAACATTGCCGATTCCACCTACAACGCCTTTCAAGCTACCCTTCGTCGCTTCCACAATGGACTGGATCTGGGGATTTCCTATACCTACAGCCACTCCATCGATGATTCCTCCGACCGTTCCGATGCCACCTTCGTGAATTCCTTCGATCTAGCGGCCAACCGCGCCAATTCGAACTACGACCAACGCCATCTGCTGAATATCAGCTATGTGTACGCCCTTCCGGGCGCGGCTGCTCTGGAGAAATTTCTGACCCTGATCGACACCCCCTACAACGACGACGGGACTTCTCCCGTTCCGCCCCCACCCTCGGGCCCCTCGCACCTGGCCAAGACTGTGTTCGATGACTGGGAATTGTCCGGCATCACCATCTATCAGTCGGGAACGCCGTTCAGCGTGATTAATGGCGGCAGCAGTACCGCGGTATCGGTCCTGGACAACGGCGGAGTGGCCAATGGTGCGGGTGCTGGATCGTATCCCGACGTAGTGGGCAATCCCCACCTTCGGGCTCCCCTGGGGAGCACGAACCCCGAGAGCATTGGACCTCAGCTCCTAAACTCTGCCGCCTTTGCCGCACCTCGAGGCTTAACCTTTGGCGACGCCGGGCGCAATTTCTTAAATAATCCCAGCCGCCTGAATTTCGATGTCGCCATGCTCAAGCATTTCAAAATCACCGAAGGCTCCACGCTCGAGTTCCGCGCGGAGGTCTTCAATTTTTTTAACCATACCCAGTTCCGAATTTACGACGCGAACTTGGGCAATCAAGCGAACAACACGATTAGCTGTTATGGAGACGCAAACAGCGGGTATTCGGCCGGTGCTCAAAATTGCTTGAAGGGTAGCTCCTTCTTGCATCCGGTGGATGCGCATCGAGCGCGAACTATGCAATTCGGTCTGAAGTACGCATTTTAGCGGCGACAGAGTGATCTGGGAGTACTGCGGAATGCCAATCCTGCCAGAGCCCGAGCGGCTCACGCTGAGATTCATCGCGGCCGGCTGCGCCTTGTTGGCCACGCTATGCGCAGCAGCGTGCAACGGGACCAGTAGCATCTACAATACGACGTCCGCGGCCCCGGTACTGTCGACGGCAGGACCTTTGAATTCCTACGTGGGAGTTGAGGGCACCGGGGATGTGTGGCAGATCAGCATCAATCACAACACCAACAGCTTCAGCGCTACCGACTACTCGCAAGAAGCCGGGACCAGCGGATCTCCGCTAAGCCTGCACGGAGAGTTTACCTTCGACGGCGGATTCCTGAACTTTTCCCAGACCAACACCGGTTCGAGTTCTGCTTTCGAACCAGCGGGGTTCACGATCGAAATCCCCGGACGGGTTGCACTCTTCCGTCCCGATTCGGCAACGGATGTCAATGGGAACCCGGCCGCTGCTCAACCGGTAGCCGCCGTTCCCGGCAGTTGTTTGAGCTTCGTCTATGGGATCAACTTTCAATTCGTAACCATGCCGAACGTCGAACCGCAGGGGACAAACAGCACGGGTTGGAATGCGGCCACCGATACGGCGTACGGTAGTTTCCAGGTCAGCACCGACGGGACGACCTGGGATTTCTTTAACCTGTCGCAATTCACGCTGGCGCAGTCTCCCAGCCAACCTTCGGCGAGTTTCTCGCCCGGCCTCTGCGCTCCGGCGATCATGGGCACGGTGATTAGTATCCCGTCTAGCTCTGGCGCCAGCCCGACCGGCACCCTCGTGGTGGGGCCATCCGGCTTCTTTATCTTGAATCAGGGGCCAGGCAACTCGGGCGCCATTGGCTTGATCCAGCCAGCGAGCCCCTTGAACACGGGCAATATGGTCAGTGTCCGCTATCTGGGATTTGTGAGCGAGCCGAGCATTCTATTCCCCTCCTGCCTGGCACCTTGCACACCGACCCAGCCTCCTCCCAACCCCCTTGCCAACTTCGGGCCTTGCCCGGCTCCGACTTGCGCACCGGGAACGAGCTTGCTGGGCGGCGACTTCCCGTTGGCCAATCCCACGGATTCCCGGAGCGATGATCCGACGCAGCCGGCAAGCACCAACATCATCATTCACCTGGGTTCTCAAAATGCAACCAGCAGCGGGCTTTATGACGTCGCCACAGTAACGATCCCTGACCCGAACAGCGTTTGCATCGGTTCGGCCGTGGGTCGGGATTCCCAAGGCAATCCGACATGCACATTTCCTGCCGTGGCCGTGGCCGGAAGACCAGAGGACAAGTACGCGATCTTTGTGATCGCGCAAGATATCGTGAACCAGTCACCGATGTCGATCTATTTGCTTCAGGAGTAGCTGCCGTGCATCGTGAAATCCTCGTACCGCGGCGGCATTTTCGTTGGGGTACTCAGATGGGCTTACTCTGCGCCGCGTGTGGCGGCGAGGGCCGAGGAATTCTCGTCTGTCTAACACTTCTGGCTTGTGTCCTGGGAGGCACGCTCACCGCCCTAGCCCAGCAGCAACCGCAATTCCAGGTTGCTCCCGAGTACTCGATCACGTCCGGGGGCACGCCTTGTGGAAGCAGTGGTGGTGTGGTCAGTTGCTCCGCGATCGCCGCTGGCGATTTCAAGGGCGACGGGGCGGGAGACGATATCGCAGTGGTCGACTCGACGGGCACGGTGAGCGTCTTTCTCAATCAACGCGACGGGAGCGCCAGCTTCGGAGCAGCGACTAGCCTTTCGATTCCCGGAGGCACCGCCCCCTATTCCATCGCCACCGGCAGCTTTTCCTACAAGGGCCAGAGTTGGAAGGATCTGGTGGTGACTGATGCGGTCGGCAATGTAACCATACTCACCAGCAGCAGCGGCACGTTCAGCATCGCCGGTCACGGGCAGCAGGCAGGACTTGCGGTGACTGCCCTGATCTCCGCTGACATGAACGGGGACGGAATCACGGACGTGATTGTCGGGGATTCCACAACCGACTCTGCCTGGGTTTTTCCCGGCGTGGGCGGAGGAAACCTTGGCGCCCCACTGGGACCTTTCTCAAGCGGCCTCAGCGCGCCCCAAACGCTGTTCCTGGCGGTGGGCAACTTTAGTAGTGCGACGCAAACCTTTCCTGATCTGGTCGCTGTAACCCGGAATGACGGCCACGTAGCCCAGTTAACCAACACGACCTCGGGCGCAGGACAAGCCATCAATCTTCATTCAGCAGGAATCGTAGGTCCTATCACCGGCGATCCCTGTTACTACGAAGATCAAATCGAGCCGCCGGTCACGGCCGTCACCGCCGGATCCTTCGAATCTCCCGAGGGCAACGTCCCCCAAGTGAGCGATCTCGTGGTGGCAAGTTTTCCGCCCGCTTCGAGCCCTTGTCCCGCTCCTGTAATCGACATTCTTTTAGACGAGCTCAGCCTTCCTTACATCTTCACTCAACCATTCATCCAGCCCTCCACAAGCACGGTCGCGCTTGCAGTTGCCGATGTGAATGGGGATTCCGCGCCCGACCTGATTATGGCCAGGCTCAACGATAACTCGACGATCGTGGCTCTGGGGGACGGAGTCGCCGAATTCAACCTACCCACGGTATTGCAGGAGTTCGGAACCGGATCGAGTCCGGTTTCCCTGGCTACCGGGAACTTCCACGTCGGTAGGTCTCAACCGCTCCCG
Source organism: Terriglobales bacterium (assembly GCA_035623335.1). Classification (GTDB taxonomy): domain Bacteria; phylum Acidobacteriota; class Terriglobia; order Terriglobales; family Acidobacteriaceae; genus JAFAGX01. The sequence goes on along the minus strand of DASPTQ010000191.1, from coordinate 3,573 downwards.
GACCTGGCCGTGGCCCACGTACCCGGCCCGGCCGGCAACGTCGTCAGCGTTCTTGCCAACCTGGGGAACGCCAACGACGAGCAAGGCAATCAGCTGTGGTTGGGTTACGGAGGCGGATGCCGCTATGGCAGTCAAAACCTGCAGTGCAGCCTTAGCGTGCAGAATGCCCGCACCGACTATGTTGCGCAAGGCCTAGGGCAAGGTCCCACGGTCACCGCCGTGGTGGCGGCTGATTTCTACTCTCCGGCTTCTACTTTGGTGAACGAGGTTGCCGTTGCCACCGATTCGCAGACGTCCTCCTTCACCAACAGCGCGTTCACCCCGTTCGAAAATGATTGCAATGTGGGCCCGCCGCCCTGCCTCGCGGGAAACCTCACGCAAACCATCGGCCCCATCTACGACCCTACCAACCCACCCGCCAATATCGAATCCATGGTGGCGGCCGATATGAATGGGGACGGCATCAACGACCTGGCGATCGTCGATTCTGCCGGACAGGTGACGGCCTTTGAGAGCAGCGTCGGGGAACCATTTTTTAACACCAGTCCCACGGTAGGTCTGTCCGGACATGCCCAGTCCTTCTCTTTAGCTTCTGGGGTTTTCCTTTCCGGCCATGCGCAAAACCAGCAAGATTTGGTCGTCGCCGACAGCGACGGCAACGTCACTGTCCTTCCCAACTCGAACGACCTGGCGGGAAACTTCTCCGCCTTATCGCCGGCATCGGCTCCCTCGGCAAGTTTTTCTTCGATCGCCGCCGGTGATCTGAACGGGGATGGCTTCACCGACGTGGTCGCCGGGGATGCCAACACGGGGGCGGTGTGGGTATTTCAAGGTCCAGTCAACAGCAGCGGTGGGTTTCAAAGTTCCTTCCAGGTAACCACTGGTCTACCGCAGACTGCACAGCCGGTGTTTGTAGCTCTCGGCCTGAACCAGAATCAAATTCCCGTGTACCTGGCGGCGGTGAGCCAGGATGGCACCATCTCCCTGCTCCCTATCACCGCTTCCGGGTCGAGCCTTAGCTTTGGAACACCCGTCGTATATCTAACGACAGCGACTGGCATTACCGGCGGCGTCACGGCCGTCAGCGCCGGGGATTTCAAGATCAACGGACTCCCGGATCTAGTCATCGCGAGCACGACCCAGAATCAGGTGTGGTTCTTGCCCAACACCTCCGTAGGCGGTTCCTTAAGCTTAGGTGCAGCTCAGTCATTCGTGGCGGGCTCTACTCCGGTAGCTCTGGCTGTCGCCGATATCAACCAGGACGGGGTGCCCGATCTCATCGTCGCCAACCAAAACGCAAACACCGCAAGCGTACTTTTCAGCAACGGTAACGGGAAAGCTTCGGCCAATGTTGCGATCCCCACCTCCTCACTGAACCCATCGGGCCTGGGAATACCAGTGACCTTTAGCACAACCGTTACCAGTGCTTCTAGAAGCAGTGGGCCTACGGGTACGGTCCAGTTTTTGGATGGCAGCACGGTGTTAGGCACTTCCCAGCTCGACTCGGCGGGTGATGCCTCTCTTACCACCTCACGACTGGCTGTCGGCACCCACACGATTACGGCAGCCTATAGCGGCGATACCAAGTTCAACGCGCGCACCTCCGTGCCCCTGACCCAGATCGTAGGAGGAGCTCCGGATTTTAGTCTCACCATAAGTCCGGCGGTATCGACGTTGCCGGCCGGAAGTTCCGCCAACTTCACGGTGCAGGCGAGTCCTCTGAATGAATTCACAGGGACCATACAACTGACTTGCAGCTCGCCCAAGATGCCGGCCGGCGTGAGTTGTCAATTTTTCCCCACCACCCTGGTCCCGAGCGCGAGCGGAGTTCCGGCAACTTCGACTCTAACGGTCGCTACCAGCGCGGGTACCGCCATGGGGATGCCGACTTCGTTGGGATCTCGATCGGGTGTGCTCTATGCCAGCTGGATTCTGGGTGTTCCCTTAATGGTCGGGGTGTTGCTGTCTTCGGGGAAGGGCTGCCGTAGGATCGACGCCTGCCTTTTGGTTCTCATGGCGGGCAGCTGTTTGTCGCAGCTGGCCTGTGGCGGAGATGGCACCCAACCGGACGTCAGCACCGCTGGAGTTAGAACCCCTGCCGGATCCTACAGCATAACCGTCAAGGCGACTGCCGGTCGAACCGAACACTCCGCCACTTTGACACTGGTCGTCGAATGACCAAGGAAAGGAGCGACTCGATGAAGCAACCGCCAGTGGAGAGTACTCCGGCATGACCGAGAGATCGAGGTTGCTAACCTCGCCGGAAGCCTTGCTCGCGCTTTTGTTGCTCGCGCTTTGGGGGGTAGGATGCGGCGGCAGCAGTTCGAGCCAGCCGGCACCTGCCGCGGCCGGTCTTCCCGCCCCGACTCCGGCTGGCGACAGCAACTCCTATTGGGGGGCGCAAGGCTCGGGCAATGCTTGGCAGATCTCCATCAACCACAGCACGAATAGTTTTGCGAGCACTGATTTATCGAGCACCACCGGCGGCAGCATCACCGGTTTCTTTTCGATCCAGAACCCGACAACTTTTCTTGATCTTGCGCAAACCAACTTGGCTCCGCCATTCCAGCAGTTTGGTTACGCACTCGAGATTCAGGGCCGCACCCTGCTGTTGCGCCCCGGAAATAACCTGACTCCTCTGGCTGCGCTTGTGCCCGGAAGCTGCCTTTCGATTAACGGGTCGGTAACCATTCAATTTGTTGCCCTGCCGGAGGCAACCTGGGCAGTAAGCACGGACCCTGCCTACGGCAGCGTGCAGGTCGCCACCAACGGAAATGCTTGGAACTTCTCCCATCTTGCGCAGGCGACGCTCGCATCATCCGGCGAAACCACCGGGACTTGGCCTGCCGGCACCTGTGGAGCCCGAGCCGACAGCGCTGCCGTAAGCGTACCTTCGCATCCTGGCGCCAGCCTCGCGGTAGGACCTTCCGGCTTCTTTGTCGCAGAGCAACTGATTGCGCAGCAGCCCTCCGCGCCTCACTTCGGGGCAGTTGGGGTAATTCAACCGTCGGCTGCGCTCAACACAGGCACGGTGGTCTCAGGCAACTATTTCGGCTTTATCTATGAGCCGGCGGTAGTGGCGAGCCCCTCGACCTGCACGTCATTTTGTCTGGCTCCCACGCAAATGGTGCAGTTTACGAACGCCAAATGCCCGGCCAACACGACTCCCCCGGCGACCGCGCTCTGTGGAGGAACCTTCCAAAATGATGAGTTCACTGACCTGAGTAACGACATGTTGCTCGATCTCGGCAGCCAAGACCCGGCCGAGTCTGGTTTGTACAAAACCGCCTCGATTCAGATTCCTGACCCCCTGGGAGTTTGTAGCTCGACCGGGACTTGTAGGTTGCCGGCCGTGGCCGTGGCGGGAAATCCGCAGGGTAACTTCGCCATCTTCGTGATTGCTCAAGATACGGTCAACGACTCACCCCTGGTGATCAGCCTGTTCCAACAATAGGCAGAGATCCGGGCGGGTGTGTGGCCTCTGCCTTTTCCCAGGTTCCACTCCACCTTAGTTTTTGAACTGCTGTTCGCCCCCCATACAAGCCACACAGCTGCAACCATTGTTCACCGGGG
>DASPTQ010000190.1:0-24033 GCA_035623335.1 Terriglobales bacterium | reverse complement strand
TTACTTCCATCCCCTGACTGAGCTAGTGCGAGAGGTGGAGCGTTATTCCGCGTCCTAGAACGACCACAAAGAGAACGGCCGAGACAACCGCCACACTCACCCACCCATAGTTGCGGCGGAGTTGTTCTGGCGTTCGTTTCGGCGCAGTTCCTCGCGGAATATAGTATTGCAACCACAGCAATCCGCTCTGACCGCCGGCGGTCGCAGGCAGGGCAGACTGCCACAGCAGTTGAATTCCTAACGGATTGCGAAGTCCCGCTATGCTCAGCAACAAGATGGCGGAGAAGTAAGGCAGGATGGTCAACCTTCTAAGGCGCCTCTGCTGCTCTCGCGGAACCGCCACGTACCGCACCAGCCCGACCCCAACCACCCGAACGGCGGCATAGTAAGAAACAGCTCCCAGCACGGCCAGCAGCACCCTCCATAGCCAATGCGGGTACAGCCCTGAAATCACCGCCGCCCAATCGCCGAAGTCCGCCACACCAGAGAAGAAAAAATACCCAGTTCCCGAAAACAGATTAAAAGCGCAGCTGACGAGCAGAAAGTAGCGCGTCGGCATCGAGGCCCTCTTGGCGCCGCCTAGCGCAAACCAAAAGATCACTCCAGCCGCGAGATTGACCAGAGTTCCACCCGCCTCAACCAGACGAGAGTCGCAGGCACTCGACCAGGCTACGGTCGTGAGCAATCCGGAGCCGGCTCCGGTTAACAGAGCGGTCAGCCCGTGTCCGACGCCCTCGTGCAGGACGTTCGCCAAGATTGCAGCCAGAACACTGATCGCGCAAATCGTGAAAACGTCATCTGCAGTCGGGGGCTCCTCAGGCTGCGGCGCCGCGGTAGTGGTCGACGTCTCGGACATCAGCTTCTCAATACATAATGCCCTTGCGGTTCTAGGTCAACCCTCCGACCGTCACTGCGCATACCATGCCGAATGTGGCGACCAACGGGAGCAAGATAGACACTGGGTCGAGGTCCACTGATGGAGGCAGGCGGGGCACACTCCTCCTGTGTCGAACGTGTTCCACTCGTGCCCGCAGCTGCAAGACCAGTGATCTTCTTTGCGGGGCAACCAGCCACACAACGGACACCGGATGGGAGGGCCGGATGGATCGCGGCCCTTACCTTCATCAATCTCGGGATCCCAAACAATGACAGGGTGATCGGCCAGCAGATTCATCACGGTTATTATCGCTCAGTCGGGCGGACAACCGAGGGTGGATCGCAGGACGGCACTTAGGCAAACCGCTCCCATCGCCTCCTCGAGAGTTTCGGTTCCTAAAGCTCTGTAGGAGGCAGCGCCAAGGAATCGAACGGGCCAATGCGAAATGGCGAAAGCGGCGGACTCGCAACAAACCGATGCGATTTCTGCTACCCTGCGCAGTTCTGTTCCGCGGAGGCAAATCCATGCCCTACTCTTACATTGTGCTCGGTTCCGGACGGCAAACCACGGCCTCCGCCTACGATCTCGGCAGATTTGGCAATGCAGGGAAGATCACACTGGCCGATGCCGATGTCGCCCGCGCCCAGTGCGCAGCCGATTGCGTGAACCGATTGCTCGGCAGGCCCATTGCCCAAGCGCTCGCCCTCGATGTCCGCGACGAGCCGGCTGTTCGTCGGGCACTTGTCGGCCACGATGTTGCTCTCAGCGGGGTCCCCTATTTCTTCAACCTGGCGCTGAGCAAAATTGCGATCTCCGCTGGCGTTTCATTTTGCGACCTCGGTGGCAATACCAACATTGTTCGCCAGCAGCATGCCCTCGACGCCGATGCCAAACGCGCCGGTGTGCGCATCGTTCCGGACTGCGGTATGGGTCCAGGCATGGGCAACACGCTTGGCGTCTATGCCATGAGCCTGCTCGATGAGCCTGAGCATGTATACCTCTTCGACGGTGGCATCCCGCGCGAACCCCAGCCACCGTGGAACTACCTGCTCTCATTCAACATCGAGGGGCTTACGAACGAGTACTATGGCGGCATCACCCTGTTGCGCGGCAGCCAGTTGGTCGATGTGCCCTGCTTTTCGGAACTGGAAATGGTTGATGTTCCGCCGATGGGAGCGCTCGAGGCTTTCATCGTTGCGGGAGGCGTCTCGACCGCTCCCTGGACTTTCCACGGCAAACTGAAGACCTACCAACTGAAGATCCTCCGCTATCCGGGAACCTTTGCACAGCTTAAAGCTTTTAGCGATCTCGGCCTGTATGATCTCGATCCCGTGGAGGTGGATGGCAAGCCAGTGATCCCGCGTCACGTCTTCCATGCGCTCTTCGAGCCGAAGGTATCCGCCGCCGTGATCAACGATGTTTGCATCATCCGTGCTCACGCCGTGGGGATCAAAGACGGTCGCGAGACCAATGCGGTGGTCGAAGTCATTGATTATTACGATCCCGCTACCGGGTTTACTGCGATGCAGCGCACGACCGGATGGCATCTTTCGATTGTGGCATCGTTGATGGCAGAGGGTCTGACCCCGGTTGGGTCCGTGCCGCTCGAACTCGCGGTCCCCGGAGACGCCTTTGTCCGCGAAGCCCGCCGCCGCGGCTTCGACATTACCGAGCGCGTCTCGCCAACGTAAAGCGAACAACCCCGGCGGCTGGGATGGCGAACTGGATTGATACAGATTAAGAGGTAGTGCTTGACATGGGTGCTCTTGGGCAAGCACGGCCTTGACTTGAAACATGTTTCATCAGGCATGCAAGTCGATCCGAACGGTGAGAAGTTGCGTCCCGAAAAGGCGAACGGCCCTTGCATTCCCGGCGCTGCTTGGCAAATGAATGGCAAGCCAGCGTTGTCGTTCCACCGGATCGTCGTCTACAAGCAAATGTGCCGTGGCGTTGCGCCAGCGGCCCTTCCACCCATCGCGCAATTGCAGCCGCACGCGGGGGTTCTGCGCAATGTTGCGGACGTATCCGGCTTTCATGCCGTGCTCTGCCACCAGCCAGAACTGCTCGCCGACCCGGCCGTCGCCCACTGGTGTCCGGCGTGCCTTTCCGGTCTTACGGCCTATGGTTTCGAGAAGCGCGTAGCCCGGAACCGCTAGACCGATGGCAAACACAAGCTTAATTGGCGGGTTGAGCAAGTATTTCTGCAGCGCGTGAACAATTCGATATCTCATTTTGGTCGCCTGCCACCGCGCTGAGCTGCACTTCCCCAGTCATTCTAAGAGATGAGGTAACAGGCAGCCTGTGTTCCGCATATAATTACTGTGTCTGCCACAGACTTTTCCTCCGAGCGCAACCTTTCGCCAGGAGGAGAAACTAAGCAGGAAACGGGCATTACCAGTGCTGTTTGACCAATTCCCGCTTCGTGCTAGATGATGAGACCATGGACGCTGAACAAACCATTTTTGAAATCGAGTGGCTAGAGCGCATCTACGCGGTGCCGGATACCAGACCGCTGAGCCTAAACGATCTCACGGCGGCGAATCGCAGGCACGATGAAGTGCACGCACATAGCCCATGGTTTCGGCTTTGGCAGCAGTACGGGGTTTGTTGCCGCTCGTAATTGCCCAAGCTACCGAGTCGAAGCCCACAGCTGCAGGCCGAACCCCGGTCAGGACCGCAGATGCTTAGGAATCGATCATCGCGACGCTTCCCATTCTGCTGATTCGTAACTACTTCCAGCTCCACAACTTGGCAGAATTGACAGTTTCCAAGCTTGACTCAACTACCTAGGATCGGGGCCAGATGCGGTTTCAATACACACTCTGAGATCGAGGGTCTGGATCGGGTTTTCAATCCCCTTCGATTCTGAGACGGATTCCGTCGATCACACGGCTTTCTATCCCCGAAAACGTGATGCAGCGTCAAGACACCATAAGCCGATGGTCTACTTTCATTGTCTTGTGTCTTGGGTTGAGTCCACTCTTAGCGGCCCAGGACCAGGCCTCGCCGTCGGTCGCGCCAAAATCGAACTCGGGCGGCAAGGGCATCGATTACCTCTTCAATTACCTCAATATGGCGGGCACCCAGAAGGCGAGCAACTTCCGGCCTATGACCGAACGAGAAAGAGTGCATCTGTATGCGAAGACCATGACAAATCCCCTGGGTTTCGCCAAGGCGGCATTCTCAGCCGGAATCGACCAATGGAACGACAAGCCGTCGGAATGGGAACAGGGAGCATCCGGTTACGGCAAGCGATTCGCCAACATCCTGGGACAGTACTCCATTCAGCGTACGGTCACATTCGGCCTGGGTAGCGTCTTGCATGAAGACAACCGTTACTTCAACTCGGGGAAGAAGGAACTGTGGCCACGTGTCTCGTATGCGCTGACAAGCGGCATTCTTGCTCGCCATGATGACGGAAGCCGCCATGTCTCTGTTTCCCAACTGGGCGGGGTGGCGGCTGGCGCTTTCCTTTCTCGCTTCTGGCAGCCTCCGAGTCAGCACTCCGCGGGGGACGGAGCGGTCAGCTTCGGGATCACGATGGGGAGTAACATAGGGTTTAGCGTGGCCAAGGAATTTCTTCCGGATGTGGGTCGGGCGCTGGCTAAGAAACGCAACAAACACCAAGCGCCCCCCAACTGATCCGCTTCCCCCGATCCAGTTCGTGACACCACAGACTTATGAGAGGCTCTTATGGGTATCGTCAAGATTGGCGTAGCTTTCCATCGGTTCCAGGCTCCACATCTTTGGCGAGGGAATGAGAAAGCGGCGCGGAGACCGAAGGAAGCTTGACAAGGTATATCGCATTAACCGCATTCGTTCCCGCCGGGATACTCCATAGGCTTTCATGGCGACCGCAGCTGCGATCGAAAAACTCACGCCTAGATTCAGTACAAACGTTACGGAGATGCCGAGTACGGTGTAGAGGAACCAGCCTCGATACAGCCAATCTCTTCCGAAGGTAGCTGCCGCCAATGCCAACGTGCCGGTAGAGAGGGTCACGTGGCGGACGTCGAGCGGTATGCCAAAGAATTCTCCAATGGCCGGGACAAATCCAAGCAGGTAGCCCAGCACGATGCTAGTGGTCCAACCCGAGAGATTGGCATCGACTGCCTCCGCCAGTCTCTGCATCCGCGCGCTCCCTAGCTTCCGGCCGAGGGGATGTTGGGCGATCGCTTCCGGCACACGATTAAAGGTGGCAAAATTCTCAAACCAGCCGCCCGCCAGCGCTGAGACCCAGAGGATCACACCGGTCAACGCGGCATAAATCATGGTGCCGGAAGCCAAAGGATCGAGGGTTTGGTAAACATGCTCCGCGCTGGGGATGTCCAGGTAGGGCTGTTGGAACACCAGGGCCCACAACTTCGCAAACACGATGCATCCCAGGCATACTGCCAGCAAATTTCCGGCAGCGGAGGCCAGTTGGCTGCGTGTGATTCGGCTGATGAACTCCGCCAGCTTCTCCAGTCGCGCCTGCCCGCCGCTAGAACGCACGATTCCGGCAAAGGTCGCTGCCGTTACCGAAGGCTGCTTGGTGGCGAGCGCGAGATGAAAATGTTGCAACACCAGAAAACTGACCGCATAATTCGTCCCCGCCGCCATCGCTTCGACAAACGGAGGAAAGTGGGCTTCGACGATACGCATCTTGATCGCGGCCGTCAGCACGGTCAGCAAGCCGCCGCCTAGCGATGCTCTCCAGATAGCCTGATACTCGCGCCGCGTGTTGGCGATGTAAGGTTCTCCTGCCTTGCCGGTCCTCTCGACGACTTTGCGTGCAATCAGGGCCGCATTTTGCCGAAATAGGGCCCGCAGGCTCAGATCTTCCCGCCGTGCGTTCATCACGTCGTCGAGCAAGCGCTTCACGGCGGCGATTGCCTGGTGGGGCTCGGCGACGAACAGAACCCCGGCAATACTTTCCATCCGAGCCAAGGCCCGCTCAATCGTTCCCATGTCAAACACCAGAGCCGTGCTCACTCCCGTGTCTTCCATGCGCTGGTGGACAAACTCCATCTCGTCGCGGCAGCGTTGCACTTGCCTGCGCCACTCTTCGAGCAGGGGAGCGGCGCCATCCAGACGTACGAGTTCGCAACTGGTCTGTTGCAACTGGTAGAACGGCGACTCGTCGATGGTTCCGGCATGACTGCGGGCCCGCAGTCCTGGTGACAGACCGATGCCCACGACGTGAACACTGAGCAGACGGAAGGCTTGCGTCAGGTCTTCCCTCTGTTTGGCCCAGGCGCCGACATCACTGACAGGCGAAAGTAGCCGGGCCATGCGCTCGAAGGTCTCGTCAGGCAGCGTTACCAGTCGCTGTATGGCAGTGCTGGTGGGATACAGCCGGTACGCGAATTTGGCCAAGTCAGTATCGTCCCGCGCCGAAGGCAGAACTTCCTCGATCAATCTTCTCGCTGCCTCGGACCACAAACCCTCTCGGGGGTGCAGCCCTGCCTCCGCGAACAGGTCCACGGAGCGAATCTCGGTAAGGATCTCCCGCACTGCCTGCTGAAACTGGGTTCGGAGCTCGCTACGGGCTTCCATGAGTGCGAGAACAGTCTCCAACCGGTTTATGTCGCCACCTAGGGGAGAGGGCGTGCTATGCGTGGTCCACTCTCTTAGTTCAATGAACGCGTTTAAGCGGCTCGGCAGATCCGGGGCATAGATGAAGTCATTGAGGAAAGAAGCCAGGGATTCAACGCTGCGCGGTGCGCGCTTCTTCGCCGGGAAAAAACTGAAGATCGATGCTCGTGTCTGCTGTGCCGCCTGACTGGTCACGGGAGGCATAAGGCCTCGAAATTACACCGAATATCCTACTCCCCCTGGGGAACGTCTCTGGCAAGTTCGTGGAGAAAGATGCGTTCCGTGATCCTTGCTGGTATTCGGCATCGACAATCGCCAGGGACAGGGAAAACTCATAGGCACTCTGGCCCTGCCCTCAGTTGGGGGTTAGGCTTCCCAAGGTCTGTCAAACAGATCAGCTGCGGCAGCAGCTTTCGCGCGAACCGCAACATCCGTAAGATTGGCCGGCGGGTTCACGGGCAGATCCCCCGTAACTGGGCCGAGGTTTCCGAGCAGCGCATGGCGGGTCGGCTCTGTAGCGTCCTCAACTGCGCTGCGATTTTGACCACCAGACTCTTTCCACGCGGCAATCCACTGCTTGCGTCGCGCATAGCTGTACCCCGCCATGCAGAGATCGAAGCTTGCACAGAAAACTCCATAAGCGAGGGGGATCGCGGTCAGCCGGCCGGGCTCGAACGCAGAGTAGGCACCATGCGCTTGCAGTTCGTGCAGCACATCCCACACACCGTGCAGAGAATATCCCACGATCAGGGCGAACGGCAGCCGCACGGCGAGTACGCCGATCACCACAAACGCAGCCACGACTGCCGCTTCCAGCCTCCATGCCGTTGCCACTCCGAAGTAGGCGGCGAAAGCCAGGTAGAACGCCGCGATCATGATCAGGAACATGCCATAGAAGATCTGCTCTGCCTTGGACGCGAGGAATCTTCGGGCAAGAAAGATGGTACCCGCTGCCGCCAAGGCCCCGATCACGGCATAGAGGACCAAGACCACGATAAATCCCACCACGTTCAATGCATGTCCCATCGGTCTGTCTCCGTGTGCAATATTCGCCCCGGGTCAGTCCAAGGCCCGCGGCCCAAAGTCGGCCAGCGGGCTTCGTTGTTCTTGCGTGCGCTCAAGAAAGTTTCGTCTGGTGGAAAGGTGGGAGGCACCGGTTCCAAGCTGGGCCTCGATAGAACAAACGCCGCCAGGACACCCTCCCATGGAGGTCGCGCTGCTTCGAGGCAATATGGGAGGGTCTAGGAATGTGTGCCGCAGCAAGTTGGCGTTGATTCTCCCCGCTCGATTCCAAGGCAGAAGCGACAAGAAACGCGCCATCAAACAGTACCCACAGATCACTAGAGCTAGTGTTCCAATCATAGGCACCCAATACAGCCAGCGCAACCCTGGGATAAAGCAGATCATCAGGAGCCAAGCATAGGCCATCCGGACTTGCGCCGCAGAGGATCGGACGTTTCGATCCTTGAAGACGATAAACACCGCCTTTGCCAGAGCAATGCCAATCGCTACGAGAAATCCCGACGGATTCCCAGCGATTCCGAAGGCCAGTGAGCTGGCGATGATCAACCACATCCACCAACCAAGCTCGTAGGGGCGCACGAACAGGCTCCAACTTGTCGCTTGTGCTTCCATAGGTTCCCTCTGCTTGTGGTCTTCGTCTCACCACCGGATCTGCGACTCCGACCGGCCTCGCAGGGTTTATGCGCTTCGCCGCTGAGCCATACTCCTGCCGGCGGATATGTTCTGGTTGAGATGAAAAATGTTCTCCGGATCGTAGTGCCGTTTGATCCTGAGCAGCCGCGCATAGTTCGGCCCGTAGGCTGCAGCGACACGCTCGCCTTCGTCGGCCGTCATGAAATTCACATAGGCTCCCGAGGAAGCGTAAGGCGCGGCCGCTTGAAAGAAGGCGCGTGACCACGCGATGCCGGCATCGTCCTGTTTTGCGTTCTCCCACCGGCCATGCACGTTGATCACAAACTTGGCATCGCGCGCACTGTAAGCTGTGGCCTCGGAGGGAACGTCGTTGGCCGCCCCAGCGAGCAGACCAACAAAGATTTCGCAATGGGGTGAAGGAAGTTTGCCGGCGAATTCAAGGATGGTGTCCAATGCCTCATCGCTGATTTGGGTGAAGTTATGCGATTTCCAGTAATTCCGGAAACCAGCTGTTAGCAGCGGATCGAAGCTTTGCTGCCATTGTGTATAGAGCATCGGCCCGACATGTTCTCCGAGAACATTGCCGAAACGGCGCAGGGGCTGGATAAGGCGTTCGCCATCCGTCGCATTGCCGGCGAAGAAGATTGCCAGCAATACCACCTCAGTCCCGTGCACGTCTTTAGCAAGAAACGGCAGGGGTGGCGCTTGGCGCAGCACCGCCCACACGTTTAACTCCAACGGCGCGGACTCCACAAATTCACGGTATTGCGCCAAGACTTCCTTGGCCTGTTGCAAGGGAAAAACCATCAGCCCGGCGAATACGCTTGGCCCCAGTGGGTGAAGCTTGAACTCGAATTGCGTGATCACCCCGAAGTTGCCACCCCCGCCGCGAATGGCCCAGAACAACTCCGGATGATCCTGTTCGCTAGCGCGCAGCACCTGGCCGTTCGCCGCAACCACATCGGCGGCGACGAGATTATCGATCGTCATGCCATATTCGCGCGTGAGCCAACCGAAACCACCGCCCAGCGTAAGACCGGCGATCCCGGTTGTGGAATTGATCCCCACCGGCGTGGCCAGCGCATGGGCCTGAACGGCTCGGTCGAAATCGCCCAGGGTGGCACCGGGTTGGACGTACGCCCGCCGGATGCGGGAGTCGACCCCCACGTTTCTCATTGCCGAGAAATCGATCATGAGGCCACCGTCGGAAACCGAGTGACCGGCGATGTGGTGTCCTCCCCCGCGAACCGAAAGCTCGAGACCGTTCTGGCGTGCCAAGGCGATGGCTGGGGCAACGTCGGCAGCTTCTGCGCAGCGCACGATGACCGCAGGCCGCCGATCGATCATCGCGTTCCACACTCGGCGAACCTCGTCGTACCCCGGGTCGCCCGGAACCAAGACCTGGCCCTTGATTTTGCTCTGGAATTTGTCGCTCTTCACCTTTCGTCGAGTGGTCATTGCACGCGCCTCCGTTGCGGTCTTTGTTATAAAGCAAAGATGAGAAAGCCGGTCGCGACGAGCGCACCAGCCCAGATCAGGTCAAGGTTGAACCAAGCGCTTCGCAACAGCGCCAGTCCGAGCTTTCGGTACACAAGCCAAGCCGCGAAAGCCAAGACAAAAAGATAGGAGAAGGTGTGCAGACCGAGCACCATGGCGCCTGCCCACGGAACAGCGGGGTTGAGTGCCACGGCATGGTGGCCATGGCTCGCACCGGGCGGCAGTATAGGGTCCGACAGGTTCACGACAAACGGCAGGACCATGAAACCTGCTCCATGCGCCGATGCCATCAAAAAGGACCACACCGTCAGATCACGGAAACCGACTTGCATTCCTCCGAATCTCGGGTGGCGGTGGCGCCACAGGTGATGAAGTCCGAACGCAACCAGCACGGACGCAACTCCTAACTTCATCGCCGGAGGCGGTACGACCGTCTGTGCCAAACCTGCCACCAGCAATACCGCACCCACCGCCGCCATATGACCTAAGGCGAGGGGGGGCAGCGCACGCAAGACGCCGCGGGCGCTGCCTTGCTGCATCCCCAACGCAACCGCGAACAACCATCCCATTCCCGGATTAATGCCGTGGTAAGCCCCTAGCCATAACACCGCATTCCATTCCATGGTGTCCTCCTCGCCTGGCTCACCAGGATCAGGCGTAGCAGTACGAATCCGACGAGGCGTCGCCACCCTCCAGCCGCACCTGGTGAGTACGCAGTCCTTCCACCTCGACAAAGAAGTTGCGATCGAGTTCCATCTTGCCGTTGACCTCTACTTTGGCGATCCACCCCTGCACACCATCCGGGTAAAACTGATCGTCCCATGGCGTGTATAGCCCGTTGCTGAAGTAAACGCGCCGGCCGTCGCGGCTGATCTCAACCATCTGGGGCCCGCCATTCAACGGTTGATCCGGCTGGCGGGGATGCGCTGTGCGGCTGACAATTCCTCCCAGACGAAGGGAGCTGACCTTCTTGGGATGAAAAGGATCGGTGACGTCGTACTGCATCAATTCGCCGAGACCCCAGCAGGACACATAAAGATAACGATCGTCGAGCGAGAGATTGATATCCGTGACCAGCGGCGCAACCACTTTGAAACCTTGCAAAATCGGCGGCAGCTTCGCGGGATCCGCAGGTTCAGCCGGAATCTCGATCACCTTCTTGATGGCCCACTTGGCGTCGGAGCCGTTTTTTTGGCTCTCGCGATGCCAGAGCCAGACGGAGGAGGACAAGTCCTTGAGTGACAGCACGACACTCAAAAATCCATAGGCTTTGGTGGGATCGTGTGCGGGGCGCAGTTCGAGCGCCATTTGTTGCTCCGCGCCGAGGTCCAGTTCTTGCACGTGTCGCCGCCGACGCAAGTCCCAAACGTGCAGTTTGTGGCCGTATTTGCCGGCCAGCAACAGCTCCGGATTGACGCCATGCTTCACCATGTTGGGCGTTCCCCAGGTGCTCGTGACCATGGTGTCCAAACCAAGGTGCCACCAGATGTCATACGCCAATTTCTGCGAGCCTCGCTCAATCTCCCAGCTTCCGCGAATATCAAAAGTCTCCGGATCCATGATGAAGATTCCGCCCGGACCGTTCCCGTCGGGGGCACCCAGCGCGCTCAAGTAAATCCCTTCGGGTCCGCAATGCACCGTATGTGGTGCTGCGTAGCCGGTGCGGTCGGCGACAACCTCCGGATCAATGACCTTGACCAGCTTGGGCTGGCGCGGGTCGTGCTTAACGTCGAGGATGTGAATGCGTGACGAATTGATTCCCGGCACAACCAGGTAGCGACGTTCCATGTGGGGGTGGGGCGCGTAAGGACACAGGCAGGAGCTGCAGGCATTCCAGCCGAAGTGATGCAGCTCGTCGCCCACCTGCGGCATGTCTGTCTGGCCGACCAGTCGGCCGTAGCTTTTGGAATCAGGGTCCACGTCCACCACGCCGATGGCGTCGGGCCGTCTTTGCTGCGTGGGATTAATCAGCGCAACATACGCCAGCCGTTCCGGCGGAGCCTGGATGGCCATTTTGGGGGAGGGGTAAAAGGTCGGGTCTGGTCTCATGAGTGTCATGGTTTGCTCCTCGCGTGTCCGCAGATCGAAGGCGAGTTTCGCTGAAATGGACCTGCCCGTCCATACCCGGAACTCCATTCCTCTTGCTCAGGACGCCAGGATCGCTTGACACTTGCCCGAGGCTCTGCAATTCTTGCTTAAAGCTCCCGTCCTGCATCCCTTCCGATTGCGCGGAGTCATTCCATGGACATACTTTCCGATGTCCTGCGTATCGTGCGCCTGTCGGGTGCGGTGTTTTTCACCGCGGAATTTTCCTCTCCGTGGGCACTGGATTCCCCCAATTCCGAACTGCTCGCTTCCATCGTTCTGCCGCATGCAGAATGCGTGGTGCTGTTTCACATCCTGACCGAGGGCGAGTGCTTCATCCTCTACAAGGCGCATGCGCCGGTGAAATTGGAAGCCGGCGACGTAATCATCTTTCCTCACGGAGAGCCGCACACGATGTGCAGCCATCTTGGTACGAAGCCGACTCCGATGGGCGCAGTGTTCTCGCAAAGCTCGCCCGATGCCACCCCGCAGGTTGCCTTCGGCGGAGGCGGCAAGAAGTCTCGTTTCATTTGCGGCTATTTGAACTGTGATCAGCGATTTAATCCGCTGATCAGCGCCCTGCCAACCATGCTGGTGGTGCGCAGCAGCAACGATTACGCCGCAGTCGAGGCCATCGACCACAATGGCACTCACCCTGCGCGAGTTCCCCAGGGCTCGGGCACCTGGTTGAGCACCACGCTGAAGTTCACCATCAACGAAGCCCGGGCAGCACGCCCGGGGAACGCCGCCATGCTGGGCCGGCTCACGGAGCTCATGTTCGTGGAAATCCTGCGTCAGTATATGCAGCAACTGCCGCCGGGTGAGCATGGCTGGCTGGCCGGACTAAACGATGTCCACGTCGGCAAGGCGTTGCGCCTGATGCACGCCAACCCCACCCATGACTGGACAGTATCGGAGCTAGCGCACGAGGCTGCCATTTCCCGCTCGGCGCTGGCCGAGCGCTTTACCCAGCTGATCGGCGAATCTCCCATGCGGTATCTGGCGGGATGGCGGGTACAACTGGCAAAACAAATGTTGCGCGATGGCGACTCGAGCGTCGCAGAGATTGCCGCCCGCGTTGGCTACGAATCGGAGGCTGCCTTTAATCGCGCCTTCAAGCGCAATGCCGGCTCCCCTCCCGCAGCTTGGCGCAAGTGTGCAGCGGCCGCGCTCATCTCCGCAGCTGCGCTGCTGACCACGGAGCTATGGTCTGCGTTAGGGGTGGCAGGACTGCCAAGTTAGGGCAATCGGGATTCCCAGAGTGCAGCTCCTGACTCGGTGCCGCCCAGACTTTCCGCCGAGGCCAGTGAATATCTTCCAGTTAGGACAACCATTTTCAGGACAATCGCTTGCTACCACTCGGGTTGATCGGTCACCACCCCTGCCGTTGCCCCTCCTATGCGGCCTGGGAAGCGGCTTCCGTGCGCTATAATAGCGCCCGTCCGGGTGCCACTCCAGGTTCGCTGGGGATGAAACATGAAAGATTTGTGGGCTAGGTACCGCTGACGGAGACCGGAATGCAGCTGTCACTGGAAACGCGTGAGGTCGGGCAGGTGACCATTGTCCGCTGCAACGGGCGCATCGTCTCCGGCGGTGAGAGCGAATCATTGCGCACTCATGTCGCCTGGTTGTTGCGCGATCACAGAGCTATCGTCCTGCACCTGGGTGACGTAGTCTTCGTTGACAGCAGTGGTTTGGGAACCATGGTCCGCAGCCTGACCAGCGTTCGACAGAAGGGAGGGGACCTCAAGCTGTGCAACGTGCCGGAACACACCCGTAAAGTCCTGGGACTGACGAATCTGAACCGGTTGTTTGACACCCACGAATCAGAAGAAAGCGCGGTCTCTGCCTTTTATCGCAGACCATCGACTTCCCAGCAGCCAGCGCCCAGCGGTGTCAGTGTTTTGTGCGTGGATCGAAGTCCGGATGTTCTCGCCTACTTGCGGGAGTTGCTGCGGCGTGCTGGCTATGAAGTCCATACCACCAACAGCTTGGCCGATGCCTTGATTCTGATGCGTGTGACCCGCTTTCGATTGCTGCTGCTTGGCCCGGAATTGACCGCGTCCCCCCAGACCCAACAAAGTTTCCACCACGCTTCGAGCAGCCTGGCAGTGCTCGAACTGGGGAACGAATTCTCTGGGCAGGAAGCAGGCGAGGCAGCGGCCGGATTACTCGACAAGATTGCTGCCTGTTTGAACTCTAGTTCGCGTTCGCCTTCCTAGCTCTTTAGCTCTACGGTGCAGTTTGTAACCAACAAATTCTATCGAGCGTCTCGCCCTGCGGGTTGCCACAATTCAATGGGATTGCCTTCAGGATCGTGCAAACGGGCAAAACGGCCATTCGGATAAACTTGCGGGCCTACCTTCACCGCAATGTCTGCGCCCCGAAGTTGGGCCACCATAGCGTCGAGATCCCGGACGCGAAAATTGACCATCCAAACCTGCTTGGAATCTCCAAAGTAGTCTGTCGTTTCTGGAAAAGGAGCGAACGCTGTCGCCCCTGGTTCCTGCCGCCAACCTAATTCCTCGTAGTCGGACGGCGTAGGTGTGATCCCCAGATGGCACGATACCAACCCGCGAGGCTCAACGGATCGCGAGCGCGAAAAAACAGACCGCCAATTCCCGTCACCTTCGCCATGGATATTCCGGCGCTCCTTAGTGTTTCGAGACGAATTCATCTCACCAGCGCTTTTCGTCTGCGGCCGAATCGCTGAGCGCTGACTGTCTGGCATGCCTGGTAATGCAACGCCAGTCTGGCAAGGTAGGGCGGAGCCGCCGGCATTTTACTGGCAGTCCTGACAGGTGACGGATGAGGTGTAGAATCGCGACAATTTAAAGAGACGACGGTTGGGATGTGAAAGGCCAAGTTATGAAGAACTTGGCGGCGCACCAGACTATGTCGATGTCCAGCCACAATGTCGCAACCCAAGACGGAATTTCCGAATCGGTCGAACGCGCGCTCCGGCCGTCCGCAGCCTTTATGACCGGTACCATTCAACAAATGCGCGAGGTATCACCAGCATTCCGTCACGCTTTGCTGAAGAGCGAGAAAAAGCGAATTGTAGGGGTCATTGCATTCGTTGCTTTTTTCGCCGTGCTAGCGATCGTACGCATCTTCGTCCTGGGCTCGGCCATGAGCCGCTGGGGGCTGCTTGTGGCGGCCCTGGTGATCGCGTTCGAACTGGGGCTGCTGCGCGCGGTAAACCGGGTCTTGCGGTCGGGCGGAGATATCGCCGATTCAGTGTGGAAGCTCAGCACGGCGCTGGAGTCTCTCTTCCCCGCCGTGGGTGTTGCTTTCTTGGTAAGCACCCGGTTGCTGCCTGACTATCGGCCCTTGGCCACACCTTGGGTGTTGGCTTTCTTTCCCTTCATCCTGCTGTCCGTCTTACGGTTAAGCCCGAGAATGTGTTGGCTTTCCGGAGCCTTCTCAGCGCTGGGATATCTTGCGGCGGCCTACTTCGCAGGATGGCGGGTCAGCCCGGGCCCGGATGGTTTCACAGTCACGCAGACGGCTGTGGCTTACTTCGCTGTCGTTCTTCTCGTGATGGGCGCTCTGGCCGGCAGTGTGGCGGCCGAAATCCGCACCCATGTCGAGGCCGCACTTCGCGAAGCCGAAACCCAGCATCAACTGGAACAGGTCGAACACGAACTGCAGATTGCGCGCTCCATTCAACAATCGCTGTTACCGAAAGTTCGACCTCAAATTGCAGGATTCCAGGTGGCGGGGTGGAGCCGAACCGCCGATGACACCGGTGGCGATTTCTACGATTGGAAGAGATTACCCGACGGCCGCTGGGTCGTCTTCCTGGCCGACGTAACTGGCCACGGCATTGGACCTGCGATCCTGGCATCGGTTTGCCGTGCCTACTCGCGTGCCAGCCTTAACGTCCGCGACAGTCTCGAAACGATGCTCAAGAACATCAATCACTCCTTTGCCGAGGACCTCACTCCAGAGCGCTTCGCGACCTTCGTTGCAGCTCTGTGCCAGGAAGGCAGCGAACAGGTGGAATTGCTCTCCGCCGGTCACGGGCCGATTTTTGTGTACTCGTCGGACGATCAATCCTTCGCCTTGCTCGAAGCACAGGCGCTTCCTTTGGGAATCCTCCCGGATTTGTGGGAAGCTGTACCGGTAAAACTCCGCATGAAGCCGGGAGACATCGTGATCCTCATCACCGATGGCTTTTTTGAATGGGAGAACGGGACTGGGGAACAGTTCGGGACCGAGCGCCTTGCGGCAGTCGTGCGAAGATTCAGCGATCGTGAACCGGAGGTGATTATTGCCGAGCTATACGATTCGGTGCTGAAATTTGCTCAAGGCACTCCGCAGCAGGACGATCTCACTGCAGTCCTGATCAAGCGTTCTTCGCTAGGGGCTTTCCGCCAGCCTTCGGACGTGCCCCAAGAGAGTGTGCCTGTCTCCCCTGGTACGAGCTGACCCAAGTGTTCTTCGTTGGAGTGACTCATGGCGACTGCACCCTTGTCTCCCCAGGTTCCGCGGCTTCAGCAGGTCCCCCGCCTTAGTACGGCGGTCCACGACAAGCTCAATAAGGGGCCGCACAAGGCCGGAGTTTTTATCTTCGGCACGGTCTTTGCGGTGGGTACAGTCTATGCGCTCTCCCATCTGATCTCCGACATAAGTCATGTCGAGCATCCTGCCGGTTTCGCATTCGTTCTGCTGGCAGTCGCCTTGCTGGTTGCCCTGGGCTTTGAGTTCGTCAATGGCTTCCACGACACTGCGAACGCCGTAGCCACGGTAATCTACACTCATTCGCTCGACCCTCACGTGGCCGTGGCCTGGTCGGGTTTCTGGAACTTCCTAGGAGTCGTGCTGTCAACTGGCGTGGTTGCCTATAGCATTATCGCGCTCTTACCGGTGGAGCTAATTCTGCAGGTCGGCAGCGGCGCGGGATTCGCCATGGTGTTCGCGTTACTGACGGCGGCCATTATCTGGAATCTCGGCACATGGTGGCTAGGACTGCCATCCTCGAGTTCGCACACCCTGATCGGTTCGATTATCGGGGTTGGTGTCGCCAACCAACTGATGAACGCCCGTACCGCGACCAGTGGTGTCGATTGGGACCAAGCAATGAAGATTGGCAAGTCCCTGCTGTTCTCCCCCATCATCGGGTTCATCATGGCGGCGGCTATTCTGCAACTCTTCAAGGTCTTCGTGCGTGACGCACGTCTTTACCGAGCGCCCGAGGGGGATGCTCCTCCGCCGCTGTGGATTCGTGTCTTACTGGTGCTGACTTGCACCGGGGTGAGCTTTGCTCATGGTTCCAATGACGGACAGAAGGGCATGGGTCTGATCATGCTCATTTTGATCGGTACGGTGCCAACGGCCTACGCGCTCAATCACGCTTTGACCTACGCAGACTCGCAAGACTTCATTGCAATATCGCACGATGCGGGAAATGTGCTCGATAAGTATGTCAATCCAAGCGCTGTGGTGGCCGAGCCGGGTGACGATGTCAAAGAGTATGTGCGCACCGGGGAGTTGTCGCCAACCACGATGTTGGCCCTGCACAACCTGGTCAATGACATCGGCACGGAAACGGCAAACTTTAAGCAGCTGGCCCTGGTCCCCGAAAACCGCGTGCGGAACTTTCGCAACGACATGTACTTAGTCAGCGAGTCTCTACGCCTTCTGAAGAAAGCCGGGAAGCCCCCGGTCGCCGCCTCTGATTGGAAGGTCTTGGACAACTACAAGAAGCACCTCGATCAGGCCACAAAGTTTATTCCCACATGGGTTAAGGTAGCCGTCGCGCTGGCGCTTGGTTTGGGCACGATGGTCGGCTGGAAGCGCATCGTAGTGACCGTGGGAGAGAAGATAGGAAAGGATCACCTCACATACGGGCAGGGTGCGGCGGCCGAATTCACCGCCATGGCTACGATTGGCGCGGCGGATTACCTCGGATTGCCGGTGAGCACAACCCATGTTCTGTCGTCCGGTGTCGCCGGCACCATGTGGGCCAACAAGTCGGGTTTACAGTGGTCCACGATTCGCAATCTCCTGATGGCCTGGGTACTGACACTGCCAGCGTCGATCGGGCTGGCCGCCCTCCTTTTCTGGACCTTCAACACCTGGATAGGCCGGGGCGCGGCCGTATCTTGATCGAGAGGCGAGAAGCGCGCAGAGCCTTCACGCTGACTCACCAGGCACCAGTCTACGGTTGTCAGACACGACTAGCCTCCAACCGTCTCACATTTTCGATGTACTGGCGAGAATCAAACTTCTTTGAGGTGCTCGCGTAGGACATGTAGCGAATTTGTCCAAACACAGGCCTCTCGAACCAGGGCCGGTCATGCTTGCCCACGATAGCCCAGGCGATCCCTGCATAGCCGTTCGGGTCGCGGCCATCGAGTTGATAACGGTCATTGAGCCACACGGCACGTTGGTAAGCGATGGCAGGCGACGGACTCCACTCCAGGATTTTTTTAGCCCAGTACATTCGCATGTAGTTGTGCATCCAGCCTGTCAAGACCATCTCTTTCTGAGCGGCGTTCCAAAGAGCATCGTGAGTTTCCGCTTGCTCCAGTTGGTCCTCCCCGTAGAGGACGGGACGACGGTCACCCGAGTGTCGGGCAAGAGAGCGGTCCGCCCAGGGCTCCAAGCATTCCCAAGAATCGTAGTGCGCGTTGTAGCGAACGAAGTTCACCGATAATTCGCGTCGGACAATTAACTGCTCCAGGAATCCCAGTTTCGCGGCAGCCGGCACTGCAGCCGATTGCACGGCGAGCGCGATCGTGAGCGGCCCGATGTGTCCAAAGTGCAGGTAAGGCGACAGGCGACTGGTTCCAGAAACCTCCGGATGGTTGCGGTCTTGGTGATAATGCCGCAATCCTTGCTTGACAAAGTCGGCGAGTATGGTCAACGCACGCTTGGTTCCTCCAGGGCAACTGGCTACCGGAGAAACAGAGCGAGCGAGCGACCAGCTGGCGGTGAAATCGTCGGAGGGTGACAGCGAGTCGACATTTCGCGGCTTGCTCCAGCGCACTCGGGCCTTCACCACCTTTCTTGGGATAAGAAACTGGGGCAGCCATTCCTGGAGTCGGGGCCGGATGGTGCGGGCACCATAGTGCTCTTTCCCAAGTAACCGCGAAGGAACAACAACATCGGCGTCCACGGTCCAGAGAGGGGCCGGCAAACGCTGGGACGCGCGAACTCGCCAGTGCTCAGGCTCACGCAACGGATTTTCGTCGCCAATGACCATCGATGGCCGAATCTGTTCACAAAACATTGCCAGACTGTGATCGGGGAACGTGCGCAGGACAAGACCGACATTGCGCTGGGTAAGTCCCTCCTCGATGTCAGCAATTCCGGAGGCGAGGAACCGGTAGTGACGCAGGTTCGCCTGGGGATAGAAAGGCACGGGAGCAAGGAAAGCAACGACCGGCTTGCGGAGTTCGTTGCCTAGCTCGACTGCCAGGTCGAGAGCCGGGTTGTCCAATGCCCGCTGGGCGCGCTGCATCCAGTAGACTACGCACTTCCCTTCTGGATTCGGGGCTCCGGGTGTCCGCAAGGCAACGCGCGGATTGAGACTGAGTGCTCGGATTTCCATCGAAGTTAGAAGCGGAGGAAAATGCATGGCATTCTTCCTCCCGTCTTCCCGCATCTTGCCAAAGGGTATGTGTCCAGTGCGCACGGTTCCCTTCGCCAGACTCCAGAAAACGGCCACCACCATTATGTTGGTGGCACGCGTGCCCGAAGGGAAAGCTCCACCGGTCAGCGTGGTAACGCGAAGCTGAAAACGTCACTTCCCGCCGAAACTGCCACGTACTGGATGCCATCGACTGCGTAACTCATCGGGGAAGCGCGCACGAGCTGACCGGCAGTGAAGTGCCAGAGAGCGCGACCGGTGGCTGCGTCAACCGCCTCAAACGATCCGGCATCATCCCCGAAGAATACCAGTCCGCCGGCGGTCGTCAGTGTCCCCCCCCAAGACCATCCCCGGCCAACCTGAGGATAGCGCCAAACCGGCTTGCCATCCGCCACGGACAGAGCCAGCAGAATCTTGTGGGCATGCTCATCGGGCGGGAGCTTCGTACCCGAACCATAGTAGGTCTTTCCTTGGGTAAACGGTCGCGGGTTTGCGAAGAATAGATTGCAGTTCTCGAGAGCCATCACATAGAAGAGTCTGCTATTCGGATTGTAAGAAGGCGAAAACCAGTTCGTCGCACCATCGATGCCGGGACAGATCTCGGTTCCGTTGGCGGTTGGAATACGACCGGAGAGGATGGGGCGGCCGGATGAATCTACGCCGGTAGCCCAATTCAACTTCTCTACGAAAGGAGCGGCGCGCAGGAACCTGCCATTCGTCCGGTCGAGAACATAGAAGAAGCCGTTGCGGTTCGCCTGTACGAGCAAGCGACGTGTCGTGCCGTTCTCCTCGGTATCCACCAGCACCGGAGTCTCGTTGGCATCGTAGTCATATAAGTCGTGGGGAGTGAACTGAAAATACCATTTCAACTCGCCGGTGTCCGGGTTGAGCGCTAACACACAATCGGTATAAAGGTCGTCGCCGGGGCGGGAATCTCCCACAAAGTCGGGGGCAGGGTTGCTGGTTGTCCAATAGAGAGAGTTGAGATCCGGATCATACGATCCGGGCATCCAGGTTGTGCCGCCGCCATGGAGATAAGCATCTCCCGGCCAACTGGAGGAGCCGAACTCTCCCGGCCCAGGGATGGTCCAGAATCGCCACTTCAGCCTGCCGCTCACCGCATCGTAGGCGGCGAGGAATCCCCGCACTCCGGAATCACCGCCGGAGGTGCCGACGATGACCGCTCCTTTCACCACCAGCGGGGCGCTGGTCGCACCGTAGTGCTTCCTCTTGTCCGCATATTGAACATCCCATCGCAAGCCTCCCGAACGAGCATCCAGGCAGAGCAAGTGGGCATCATCGGTCTCTACGTAAACCGAATGCTGCCATACCGCCACACCACGATTCTTGTGAGCGGCGGCATCGTCGAGTAGCCCTGAACTCACTGGCCGTTGGTAATGCCAGACCGTCCGTCCTGTTCGCGCATCCAGAGCGAACACATGGTTGGCTGACGTCACGTACATGACGCCGTTGATGACTACGGGCGTTGCTTCGAGATTCTGGGAGTTGCCGGGATGGAAAACCCAGGCGGCACGCAGTTGAGCGATGTTGGTAGCGTTGATTTCATGCAAGCTGCTGTAGCGGCGTCCGCTGTAGTCGCCGTTATAAGAAGTCCAGTTCGACCCAACCGGGTGCACCAGCAAGTCTTCCGCGCCCAAGTCAATCGCGGCGGCAACCGGAGATTGCCCTTGCTGCCCCGCCACCGGCGCTTCGGTGAAGATGGCGGCCAACAAGAGCAGGATTGCGACGGCGCGCGATTTCATGTCAGCGAAGGTCGCCGGTGCCGACTTGTACCTCTTCGAGGGAACCTCGATCCACACCATTCTCATCTTCCACGTGCAACGAGACTCGCGCGGCTTTCCCGGGAGGGACAACCTCGGTTTCAAGGGACACCGGTTCGCTGGGATCGACATTCTCCAGGCGCGTCGTGCCCAGACTCGAACCGTGTTCGTTGTAGAAATGCACGACCAGATGCCCGGCAGAGAAGACTCCAAACGAGCCTGAAAGCTTGATTTTACCGTTGTCCAAACGAGTGCCCTGGAGGGGGCGAATTACCACACCGGCGTCTGCGACACCGTGGAATTCGCCTGCCGCTCGCGTAGGAAACCATTCCGTGTCGAGAACACAACTCTCTCCCGGGCGCAGCCGGCACATCGGACTGTTGATCTCGGCTTCAAGGTAGTAGGGGCCTGCGTCGGCGTCGGCGCTTAAAGAGGGTGTTCCATCACTGCTCAACCTGAGTTCCGGGCCGTTCGTCCAAAAGATAACCGACGCTTTGCCGGGATAGGGCTTGTTCTCTTCGAACTGGAAGCGCTCCACCATAGCGTACCGGCTGCTGCCGTCGACGACCGCCAGCCAGCCTTCGGTCGAGTCGAGCCACAGTTCAGCAGCCATGTGCACATAGTGGACGACAAATAGACCGTCGTGCCTGACCGAAACGGCAGAATTCTCCGCCGGACCGAAGCGAACATGATAGCGGTTGAGATAACTGCTCGATGGATTGGTCGGGGTGAATGTCCAGAAATCTTGGTTGAAGCGGGAGGCCGTGGACGGCTCAGCAGTATCGTACTGCGAGACCGACTGCATCGACCATTCGACGGGGTGACCGGTCACGTTCTTCATGGAGGCATGAAAGGCGATACGCGGGGAGTCGGCGTCCAAGTGAATCGCTCGCTGAAACTGGATCCCGGTTTGAGGATCGTTGGGCCCGGTGAGTTCGATCTCGCATTGTTTTCCCTCCGAAACTTTTCGAAAGGAGAAGGGCCCGTCGTCCAACACATCGGAGTCCCCGACCCAATGCTGTTCGTCGTTGTTTCCCTCCGGGAGGAGCCACAGTTTGTCACCGCCGTAATTGAACCACCGACCAGGAGTGGGTGGCATGTACTTGCCGGCAAGCTTGGGATTGACGAAGAGGTAGGCATGTCCGGCGAAATTTACCTGCATGAGCCGCCCGCCGTTTTGCGGTACCACGATTAACTGCAACCATCGATTGGAAAGTTGTTCCGCGTGCCAGCCCTTATAGTCTGTGGTCTCGACGCGGCACTCTGCCGCAGTTGACGGATTTGCCGGACTCGACGTCTGCGCGGCGGCTAGCCATGACGTGCTCGAGCCCAGGAAAAGAATCACCGTAAGTCGTCGCCTCCACTTCCCCGGCGGGAAA
Organism: Terriglobales bacterium; assembly: GCA_035623335.1. Lineage (GTDB taxonomy): Bacteria > Acidobacteriota > Terriglobia > Terriglobales > Acidobacteriaceae > JAFAGX01. Next base: position 1,581 of record DASPTQ010000190.1, on the reverse strand, counting down.
TCGAATGTCATAAACTACGCCTTTCTCGTAAGCCGCCGGTCGAGGGCGGCATACAGGCGAATCCGCTTCCTTGCTTCCCTCAGGACCACCGTTTCCTCTTCACAGAAGAACGTAACGAAACCCAATAAAACGAAAGATTTCAATTTGCGTCAAGCAAATTCTGTGATATACGGTCTGGGCAAGGCGTGTGACCAAATCTGGCCGAGAACAAAGTTGAAGATCCGGTTGCTATTGCTGCTGCTCGCATCCCCTGTGCTTGCGCAGGAGTGGAAAGTAGACCCCACCTGGCTGCACCGCTACCTTCCCCAGGGGAGCGAGACGCGCGCCAGTCTGACCTCCCCCACTTGCCATTACCAGCCTATTTTCGGTGAAGGTGACACGGAAAATCGAATTCTGCGAAGTGTTGTCCGTTTCGCCGAAGTCACGCTCGATGCGCACGGTGCTTGCCAAAGCACGCTCTACGATCGCGAAGAGGAAATTTATTTCGTCTTGCAAGGCAAAGGTAATCTTCAATATGGTCCCCAGACCTATGCCATGCACTCCAATGATTTCACGTACCTGCCTCCCGGTGTGAAGCACTCGATGGCCAATGGTTCCGAACAAGCCCTGCGGATCGTAGTCATGGGTTTCAAGATCCCGTCAACCATCTCCCTCAGCGAACCGCCACCTCATCCTAGAATTGTGAACCTCGATGACCTTAAGGAGCAGAGCGTCGAAGGACATCCTACCTCAGTTCAGTACAAGCTCTTGGTCGGTCCGCACACCGGCAAGCGCGATGCCATCGACGATGCCTACGTGGTGACCAGTCTCTTCTGGATGAACTTTGCCCCAGGAGGTACAAACTTTCCCCATCATCATGAAACCGCCGAGGAGATCTATCTCGTCCTTGAGGGACAAGGCGAAATGGTGGCCGGGAGCGGAATGGACGGCATGGAAGGCCGGTATTCGGCCAAAGCTGGAGACGCTTATTATTTCCGGCCCAATTGCACAGTAGGATTTTACAACCGAAACGAACCGGGAGCGAAGGCCTACATTCTGGCGGTGAGATCGCGGATTCCACTTCCCAAGGAGGAAGATTAGAACCGGAGGCGTTCTCACTGGGTGAGAATGTCCGGAACCAATTTGTGAGAAGGCGACAGGTTGGCAGAAACTGTTATTGAGGAGGCTCCTAATGCGTGCGCAGAATTCCAGCCGGCGATCCTTTGTGAAAGTGTTGGCGGCCGCTCCGCTCCTCGGCCAGATTACGGTGCGTCAGCTTTACGCCCAAGCCGCCACCGCTATGGGTAAAGATCCGCGCCAGAATATATACACCCGCCTTGGGGTCAAGACGGTCATCAATTGCCGGGGCACATGGACCTACCTAAGTGGATCGCTGGAATTTCCAGAAGTTCGTCAAGCCCAGCTGGAGGCAGCCGAACATTTCGTTGACATGCTCGAACTGCAGCGCGCCGTGGGGCGGCGGCTGTCGGAGTTGACCGGCGCCGAGTCGGGCATCGTCACTTCCGGAGCAGCGGGCGCGATGGCCGCGGCGACCGCCGCCTGTATGGCCGGCAGCGACGACAAATTGATCTGGCAGCTCCC
>DASPTQ010000189.1:0-10400 GCA_035623335.1 Terriglobales bacterium | reverse complement strand
CGATGACCAAGATGACAGCCAGCATCACCGCGTATTCGGCAATGTCCTGCCCCTCCTGATCGCTCCACAATCGGCGGAAGACTTTTGTTTTCATTTTCTTCTCCACTTCCCAGCTGCCGGTGACGGCCTTTGGCGAGGCACTGGTAAGTTGGTAGGTCCCGGCGCTGCTTGGCTGAGTATTGGTTGCATGTTGTGAATCAACAGCTTGCGGAGGCAGGATTCACCCCTCCCCCTCGCCCCATCATACTCCGAGCTCAGTTGGCCGGTGCGAAGAATTTCTTGGCACAAAGCGGGGCCCGTATCCGACTTCTCAAGTTACCTTTGTTTCTAAGACACCGTTGGAGTTAGGTCAAGAAACCAAAGTCACTCTAGCGCCTGGACCGCGATCTAACTTTTGACGGCGCCTCGCCTGCCGCAAGGCCTATGCCCTCCTGGGCCTTGATCGCCCTGACGCCAGTGGGGAGAAATTGGCTGCCGAGGACGGTGATGCCTGACCCGAGCGGAGGCGACTTTTGGCTGGATGATGAGTGTGGGTGAGTTAGTTGGCTAGGGAACCCTGGTGAGCACCGTCGCCTGTCGATCCGAAAACACCACTTTCCACTGCGGCAGACTCGACAAAGCAGTCACCAGGGGTGCGTCCGGGGGCAAGACCACGGTTCGCACTCCCCATCGCTCAAGTCCTGAGCGCCAAGAACTGCCTCGCAGGTAATACGTGGCAGCGAACTGTTCCAAAAACGAATCGCCATATACATCGGCGCGCCCGTCGATATAAACCCTGTACTCAGGATAGAGCTGCCAAATGAAATAACCTCCCCAGTTATAGTGATTCATCAGCGGTGCGGGGGCTTGGGCAGTCTTCACGAACCGAACCGCGCCCGCGGGGAATTCCTTGGTCTCGGTTACGCCTTGCTGGGCAACGATCAATGAGACTCGCGCCGCGGCAAAACCCAGGAACCCGATGAGCAACACCACATTCAGGATCAGCTTCGTTGGCGTCAAGGGCAAGCGACGGTCGAAAGGCGAGCTCCCCATGTGGTCGAATCGCGCCTGGATCACGGCACTCAGTAGCGGCAGCGATACCAGGGCAAAAATCGGAATGTGACGCACCGATCGCAATGCCACCCCCACGGTGAAGGCCAGCAACAGCAGTTCTCTCGCGCGCAATTTTCCGGGTGACAGGGCCGGAATCGCCAGGCAGGCGAGCAGGAGGCAGAGCGCCGCCAGATACTTGCCCTGGTGAAAATCCGGCGACTGCCATTCTCCAATGTAGGCCAGCATGGCACGGGAATTGAGAGTTTCGAAGGGATAGAGATACATGGCTCGTCCGTAAGGACCCAGAGGAACGACCGCAATCGCGGCGGCGGTGACCATTGCCAAAGTCTTCATCCGCACGATCGCCTCTCGCTTTTGGCTGTGACCCAATGCGAGTTCGAGCGCATCTCCCAGCAAAAAGATCAGCAGGAATGCGATGCCTAGGGCGTATCCGGCATGAAGGTTCACCCAAAACACCATCAGAGCCGGGATCCACCACAGCAGCCGTACCCTTTGTTGCGAGCGTTCCAGGACATAGAGAAGCAGGCTGGCTAGAAGCAGGGTGAACATCTGCGGGCGCACTCCAAAACTGGGCACCGATGCGATGGCTCCCCAAACCGTCATTGTCCCTGCGACGTAGGGCTGCCCCTTCGACCGCAGGAACACGATGAAGAATGCCAGCGCGATGAGAGCGGCAAATGCCGTGATCAGACCACCCCAGCCTGTGAACCGGTACAGACCATAGATCACGATCTGAGACAGCCATTCGTGGTTAACCCAGGGTTGGCCAAACTTGGTAAACGAGTAGGGGTCCGCGTGAAACAGTTGGTGCGTCTCGAGCATCAGCTGCCCCGTGCGCAGATGCCACCACAGGTCGGGGTCGGTGGCATTGCGAAATCCCAGTGCGAATATGCCGATGGCAAAGACCGCGACAAAGATCCGCCTGGTCTCGAAGATCGCCTTCACGATTTCACGATCATACCGCGACCAATCGATGTTTCAGCAGTCAATCGAGGTTCCCGATTTCCCCCAATGTTCCATTCGTCGTCGCATGGCTGGCGTTGCCTGAGAGTCTTGCGAGCCGTAAGAAGGATCGTTCCTTGACGCCGGCTCCCCGCTCCGGCTAAGGTTAACCAAAATCTCAGGGCCTCGGGCGGTTGAACAAATTCGGTGAACTCCTGATCCCGCGAAATATTACGTCTGATCGCTTGGCGCTCCAGCTTGATTCTGGTGCCGCTCCATGAAAAGTGTCCCGACGCGTATGGTTTCTCTGGCTGCGTCTGTCGCAGCCCTCGTGCTCTCTGTCACGCAGGTGTTCTGGGCGGCGCAGGTATCTGAACCGGCATCGGTTGTCGAAACCGGCAAGTTCCGCCTGCACAAATTCGAACAGCCGAACGGCGAAGAGACCTACGAGATCAGCCGTGCCGGACAGTCGTTGGCGGTCAGAATAGATTTCAAATTTACCGACCGCGCCACCCCGGTTCCTCTCTCCGCCAGCTTCCGCTCTGCCCTAGACCTCACGCCACTGGCTTTTGAGATTAAAGGGAAGACGGCACGAAGCGCGGAAATGGATCAGGCGGTAGAAGTTCGGCCCGACAAGATTCGGCTGCGCAATCGGACGGATTGGAAGGAGATTCTTCCCGCAGGCGGCCCGTTCTTCACCATCGCTGCCTATGCCCCAACCACCATGCAGATGCTGATGGTCCGCTATTGGGCCACCCACGGCAGGCCAGACATACTGGCGACCATACCCCAAGGCAAGGTGAGAATCGAGCCTCGCGGGCAGGACGTAATCTCCCACGGTGGTAAGGACGAAAAGCTCGACCGCTATATGGTCGAGGGGTTGGTGTGGGGAAGAGAAACGCTGTGGTTCGATTCCAAAGATAATTTGATCGCGGCGGTCACGCTCGATGCCGAGTTCGACCACTTCGAAGCCATTCGCGAGGGTTATGAAAGCGCACTAGGTGTGTTTGTAGGACGTGCCGGGGCGGATGGGATGGCAGCGCTTGCCGATCTTTCGAAAACCATCCCCGGCAGCCGCGCCGAACGGCTGGCCCTGGTCGGGGGAAGCCTCATTGATGGCAGCGGAGCTGCTGCTGTCCCGCACTCGACGGTGGTCATCGAACGCGGCCGCATCGTCGCCGTTGGCCGAGAAACAGATGTGAGAATTCCTCCCGGTACGACGGTCGTCGACGTGCGCGGCAAGACCATTCTTCCCGGCCTCTGGGACATGCACGCGCACTTCGAACAGGTTGAATGGGGCCCGGTGTACCTGGCTGCGGGCGTGACCACGGTGCGAGATTGCGGCAACGAGTTTGAATTCATCACGGCCGTGCGCGACGCCATTGCCAACGGCCGTGGGTTGGGTCCACGCTTGCTGCTGGCTGGAGTGGTCGACGGCACGAGTCCTTTTTCCCTCGGCGTGCAATCGGTCGACACGCCGGAGCAGGCACGCATGTGGACCGATCGTTACCACGATGCCAGGTTCGAGCAGATAAAGATTTACAGTTCGGTCAAGCTCGAGGAGCTGAAAGTCATCATCGCGGAGGCCCATCGTCTGGGTATGACGGTCACCGGCCACGTGCCGGAGGGCCTGAACGCCTACCAGGTGGTTGAGGCCGGGCAAGACCAGATCAACCACGTCCAGTATGTCGCGGATATTATGCACGCTCCCCTCTCGCCGGACAGCGGCACAGTCGCCAGCGGTTGGCGGCAGCGCGCACAACTGGTTCCGGAGATTGATCTCAACTCCCCCGAGGCCCGCAAGGCCGTTGCCTTTCTTAAGGCGCACGGCACCGTGATCGATCCGACCATCGCGCTCAGCGAGCTGTTCACCGCGACCACGGCTAAACCAGCGGCGAGCTTCGAGCCAGGGGTGAACGACGTCGCACCGGAGCTGGTTGAGCAGATCGCCGATGTCGGTCCCCCGACCGAGAGATCGCAGCTGAACGAGAGAGTTTACGAGAAGGAACTGGCAATTGTCGGGGCCCTGCACCGGGCGGGCATTCCGATTGTCGCCGGTACGGATCAGGCGGTTCCTGGCCACAGCCTGCACCGCGAGCTCGAGCTTTATGTCGAGGCAGGATTCACTCCGATGGAGGCCATTCAGGCCGCAACCCTTGTACCGGCACGGGTGATGGGGCTCGACCGCGAGGCAGGAACCATTCATGAGGGGAAGCGGGCTGACCTGATCGTCATCGATGGCGATCCGCTGGCGGAGATTCGCAATACGCGCAACGTGGAATTCACCATCACCAACGGCCGCATGTACACGAGTGCCGATCTTTGGCGCAGCGTCGGATTCCAACCGTGGAGCGCACCCACAGGCGACGGCAAATCCCCATAGCGGAAACACCCGGCGCACTGTTCTTTCATCGTTCGCTACTATCCAAAAACTGGACCCTGAAGGTAGAATCACCGCCGATGCATGGTGGCCCACTGCTCCTCGGGCATCGCGGTGCCCGCGCCTCTCGCTCGGTGGCCGAGAACACGCTGGCTGCGTTTCAATTGGCTCTGGAACATGGCTGCGACGGTTTTGAATTCGATGTGCGTTTGTCCGGCTCCGGCCGCGCCGTCATCAGCCACGACGACCAAGTCCAGGGACTCACTCTGTCGAGAACAACCCGCGACCAGCAGTTGAACTTGCCCATATTGCGGCAGGTCTTGAAGCATTACGCCGACAAAGCTTTTCTCGATATCGAGCTCAAGGTCCCGGGGCTTGAGTCGGAACTGGTTCTGTCCCTGAGCAGGCACCCGCCGGAGCGAGGTTATGTGGTGTCTTCCTTCCTGCCCGACGTATTAGTCGCGCTCCACGAACGGAACGCCTCCATCCCTCTAGGCATCATCTGTGACACTCGGAAACAGCTCAAACGCTGGCCGGATCTGCCGGTGAGCATGGTCATTCCCCATCATTCGATCCTTACCAAGCAACTGATTAAGGATCTGCTCCGAGCCGGCAAGACGATACTCACCTGGACCGTCAATGACAAGCGCTCCATGCTGCGACTCTGGGACTGGGGAGTTCACGGCATTATCTCCGACGATACCGAACTGCTGGTAAGAACCTTCCGCTGATCGAATCCGTTGCGATTGAGAAAAGCGAATACCGGGGGAGCCGGCCATGGCTATGCTAGGTCTAGCACTCCGCGAAAATGCGGTCGTACGTGGATCGGGCGTGCTCGAAAGCCGCTTTTGCTTCTTCCATTTCTGCCGCTCGTATTCTCGGGGTTCTCTTCTGCCATGAGACATCAAGCGCGTTGCGACACCATTCGGCACTTCTTTTGGAGGCTCGCACCGGTGCTCGATTGAGCTGAACGAAGACCGGGTTGGTATGAGAAGAAAGCAAGATTTGCAATGCCAGCCAGCTGCTCGGATAAACTGGCACGTCGAACGCCACCGAATGCGGGGACCCCTCGGCTTCGCTGCCGCGAATAACCTAGGCTGGTTCCGGAAAAGAAGTTGGCCGCCAACCAATAGGAGGGATAAGCGCTGAAATGTACGACGGCTGATGCGGGACATCAACCTCCGTGATATGCTCCCTGGTTCACTATTCCTGTGTCCACCAGGGTGTCAACCCGTGATTACTCAAAGGCAATATCAAGCAGCGCGTGATAAGGCTTGTGACCTGTTGGCACAGACCGGCATTGTACTTACACCGGAGGAACACGAACGTTTTGAGGTGGCGGATTTTGGTCTGGCGGAAGTGGAGAAGACCGGGCTGCAGCTTATCACGTATGTGAATACCGACCGGGTGTGCGCCAAGGAACTCGTTCTATTGCCCCATCAGACCTGTCCGGAACATCGTCATCCGAGCGTAGGTGGCGCGTTAGGTAAGGAGGAGACATTCCGTTGCCGATGGGGGCAAGTCTGCCTCTATGTCGCCGGTGACCCTACTCCAAATCCGGCTTGCCATCCGCCCCAAGGGTCGGAATCCTACTACACAGTCTGGCATGAGATCCGCGTGAAGCCCGGAGACCAATACACAATTCTCCCCGATACGCTTCACTGGTTTCAGGGGGGCCCGCAAGGGGCGGTGGTATCAGAATTTTCTACTCGCAATACGGATGAGGCCGACATCTTCACCGACGTTCGCATCGAAAGGCTTCCTCGAGTTGAAGGGTGATGCTGGATCGGGAACTAACTCCTTGTTTTGAGCCTTCCCTCCCATCCAAGAATGAGTTCTTTCCTCACCGCACTCCGAGCAAAAGCTCAACCGTCAACTGGTCCAGGCGCTCGTAGCACAGCCGTTTGTGGAGGATCGCGTCGGTTTGGAAGGAATGGCTGAGCAGCTTCGCCACTGTTTTTCTTGAGAACCTGTTCACCGAAGGGGCGTCGCCGTCGGCGGCGGAAACCTCTTTGAGGATGGCTTGAATCTCCCTGTCGTTGTTCCAGCGCACAGCTTTTTCCTTGAGGATCAGATACGTTCGCATGCAGCCGCTGGCAAAGTCTTTGACTCCCTCATAGTCCTCGGTCCGGTAAGCGTGAGCGTCGAAGTGGCGCGGACCGTCGTATCCGACATCTTCGAGAAACTTGACCAGAAAGAAGGCGGACTTGGGATTGGCGGCGCCAAAGCGAAAGTCCTGGTCATATCGCCCGGGCGCTTGATCGTTCAAGTCGATATGGAATAACTTGCCAGCCTCCCATGCCTGTGCGACTGCATGCGTGACGTTGAGCCCCGCCATTTGTTCATGGGCAACCTCGGGATTCACACCTACGAGTTCGGGATGGTCGAGGGTGGGGATGAACCCAAGGTAGTGGCCAGTGGTCGACATATAGATGTCGCCGCGTGGCTCATTAGGCTTCGCCTCGAGAGCAATGCGATAGCCGTAACCCTGATGGATCGAATATTCGCATAAGTAATTGACAGCCTGGCGAAGACGTTTGATGGCTTCCTCGGCCCGGCGGGAGGCGTCGGTTTCGACGCCTTCCCGTCCTCCCCATAGGACAAAAATCTTGGCCCCGAGTTCCGCTCCCAAATCCATCGCGCGTAATGTCTTCTGCAAAGCGTAGGCCCGCACTCGGGGGTCGTTCGAGGTGAAGGCGCCATCGCGAAAAATGGGATGGTAGAAAAGGTTGACGGTCGCCATGGGAACTACGATCTTGTTCTGGTCGCAGGCCTTCTGAAACTCACGAACAATTCGATCCCGCTCGGCAGGTTGGGCATCGATGGGGACCAGGTCGTTGTCGTGCAAATTCACGCCCCAGGCCCCGACTTCCCCCAGCAGGGAAACGATCTCAACCGGGGACAGCGCGCCGCGCACGGCATCACCAAAGGGATCGCGCCCGCGATTCCCGACGGTCCAGAGTCCAAAGGAGAATTTGTGTTCCGGCCGAGGTTCGTAACTGCCTTTGCTCATGAGGCTCCCTTTCTCGCGCCGTCGTGCGGAGTTGCCGCGGGCTCACGGCCATGGCAGGCAGCAGGGTCGGGCGCGATCGAAACCTTGGCTTTCTCCTACTTCAGTCCTGCTTGACTCGGCTCTATACCGCGCCTTGGGCGACTCCTCGACCGGTCTTCTCTACAAATGCCTGATATTCGGCATCGAAGTGTTCCAGTTCCGCCTCCATCCGCGCGGCATCCCATCCCCGAATGCCAGCTACCCTGGCGGCCGCTACGCGGGTGCATTCGGTTGACCAACACGGGCCCAAAGCCAACGGCACTCTGCGTAACAGAACGTCGGCCAGGGTGACGGCGCATTGGTTTTCAAAAGCATCCTGGGCTTCCGCCACGATGTGATGCGTGTGGGGGCACAAGGACTCCTGCAAGGGCAGGCTCCCCTGCGCCCGCTCGGCGATGTCCAAGGCGCGTCGCCCGTACCACTCGACCATGGCATGGGCGAGTTCGGGAATGATACCCGGAATCTGGGAAACCTCGGCGACCATTTTGGCGACCATGCCATCGAGTTCGCTCTCGCAGGTGAGAGCGACCGGCGAACCGTGGGGCGATCGAAATCCTATCTTCTGTGCGCACTCCCGGGCCACGCAGCCGGCGGTGGTGAGTTTTCCGCCAATCACCGAGATCATGCCCGCAGCCCCGTCCGGGGTGTGATCGTGGAAGTAGTGGCGGCGAGGAATTACCGAAGGCTTTACTTGCGGAGAATAGGGAAGTGGTCGCACCCCAGCGAAGGCATACCGTATCTGGCCGCTCGAGATTCCGAGCCGGGGAAATAAGCTACCGAGCGAGGCCAGGAGATAGTGGATCTCCTCTGCGGAAGGCCGCACCTGGCTCGGATCGCCATTTTCGGGGACTTCGGTCGTGCCTACCAGAATCTGATCATTCCAGGGAATGATGAAGATCGGCCGCCCGTCCAGCGCCTCGGTATACACAGCCTCCTCGGGTGCCCCGGCAAACTTCTCGAGCACGATGTGGGACCCGCGAACACCTCCCATCATCCGATGCGGGGTGTGAACTCCGGAGTTCTGGCAGACCTGATCTGCCCAAGGGCCGGCGGCGTTGATGATCCAGGAACACTCGACGCGCTCTTCCCGGCCGCTGGGCTCATCGCGCAGCACGGCACCGGTGGCCCGTCCATGGCGGATCACGACCGCAAGCAGCCGAGTGTGGTTTCTCACCACGCCGCCAGCTGCCATAGCCTCCACCAGCCATTCGGCCACCAAGCGCTCGGGAAACTCGCACTGAGCATCTTCGAAGCGGAAGAGCGAAAAGCGCCGCCCCTGATCGAGCCAGCGCTCGAAGTCGGCTGGCGCACCCTCCCGGCGATCGATCGGTGGGCCCGCCATGCGGCGGTAGAGCCACAGCCCGGCACGAACCGCGAGAGCGCTGCGTCGACTCTGCCCATCTAACGCGAGCACGAACTCGAGGGGACGTACCAGATGAGGATATTCCCGCAGGAGTTTCTTGCGCTCGGCAAGAGACTCCCTCACCTGTCCAAGATCGCCGTGTTCGAGATAACGCAGACCGCCGTGGATGATGCGCGTCGATCGGCTGGTCGTTCCCGCCGCAAAATCATGCTGTTCGACGAGCAGAACCCGCCGCCCGGCCCGCGCGCACTCGCGGGCTATGGCGACGCCGCTGATTCCCCCACCAATCACCAGGACATCAAACTGCGCGTTCTCGAGAGGCATTCGCGAGCTCATCACCTGGCTTAGATGCGCGCTGTTTTCACTTGGCATTCTGTTGTCCAACCACATCCTAGAGGATGGACCGCCGGAAGTTCCTGGCAGCCGGCTCGATGTCCCGTAACCAAAAGTATGCCAGCTGACTCGGCCGAGAGGTGGCTGCGGGATTGCCCAGCCCAGGTTCAGTGTGGCGGATCGATGGAACGCCGAAAAGATGACGGAAGTTTGTCGCTCAGCGCACCGATCGCGGTGAGGGCACGGTTGCCGGAGCCGCCTCGCGTCATTTAGAGTGTGGGATCCGATGTCAACCACAGGAAAGCGCTTTGAAGAAGCGGTTTCGATTATGGCCCGCTTGCGCGCGCCCGGCGGATGCCCCTGGGATCGGGAGCAGACCTTCGATTCGATCAAGCCGTATACCCTCGAGGAAGCGTACGAGGTTTTGGAGGCAATCGATAATCGGGACTGGAACGAGCTCGTCGGCGAGCTCGGGGATCTGTTGCTGCAGGTTCTTTTTTATGCCGAGATGGCGCAGGAACAAGGGTCGTTCTCGATCGATGACGTGCTCGACCGGCTTTCGCGCAAGCTGGTCGATCGCCATCCCCATGTGTTTGGAGACGTCAAAGCTGAAACTCCCTCGCAGGTGTTGCGCAACTGGGAAGCTTTGAAGGCGGAAGAGAAGAAACGGCGCCTGGAGTCGGGTGGCGGCAAAGCGGCAACCCAGCAGGAGCCGAGTGAATCAGTGCTGGCGGGTGTATCCTCCGCCATGCCGGCGTTGCTCGAGGCCCACAAACTGAGTTCCCGGGCCGCACACGTGGGCTTTGACTGGCCCGATATTGCGGGTTTGCTCGAGAAGCTGGAGGAGGAAATTCAAGAGTTAAAGCAACACTTGAAAGAATTGCCGGAGCCTGGCAGGAAGGGTGAGCTAGGAGGAAGCTCGGGCCCGGGCGAGCCTCTCCGTGGCCGCATCGAGGGCGAACTTGGGGATGTGTTTTTTGTGCTGGTCAACCTAGCGCGCTTTCTGTCGCTCGATCCGGAATCGGCTCTCAAGAAGACCAACCGCAAGTTCCGCCGTCGCTTTCAGTGGATGGAGCGGCAACTGGTGGATGCAGGTCGTTCCCCGCACCAGGCCTCGATCGAAGAGATGGAGTCCTTGTGGCAACAAGCCAAACGACAAGAGCAACCCGAGCGGTGAGCCAGGATTCGCTTCTCATCCGCAAGTGCCAGAGCCTCGAGGAGATGCGCGCCTGTGTAGCTCTGCAAAAAGACGTCTGGAAGTTTGCCGACATTGAACT
>DASPTQ010000188.1:0-7057 GCA_035623335.1 Terriglobales bacterium | reverse complement strand
AATAGGAACTTTCTACTTGGCTCGGAATAGGAACTTTCTATTTGGCCTTGACACCTCGCTTGCTGGCGTTGTCCGATCCAGATCGATGACGAACCGTGTCCGAGGAGAGGAGCCTCCCCAGAGGGCGAAGATTCGACCCTCGAATTGCGAAGACGAAATCCGCTACCATGGGTTCGGAATCTTTCGACGAGGAGGAGTACTTGGACATCCCGGAACGACGACAGTTCCTACGCACTGCGGTCGGTGCGGCTGCACTCACCTTCACTTCCCGCCTTTCGGCTTACGGCCGGACACACAGCCTGGCAATCAAGGGCACGACCACCGGCGCCGAACTGCCCGACCGTCTTCCTCCCGCCTGGTATCGCCGCAAGGTCGGCCAAGTGCAGGAGGCAATGGCCGAGCGCCGATTAGACGCCCTGGTTCTGCTGCATGCCACCAACGTCATCTACACCACCGGCTACTTTCATCTCTCGACGGAACGACCGCTGGCGGTGCTGATACCCAAATCGGGCGAACCGGCCCTGTTTATTCCCGAATTGGAGTCCGATCAAGTGAAGCTGTGGTGGGTGAAGGACTACGAAGCCTATTTCGATTTTCCCGGTCCCGTCAACCGCGTGCGCTGGATCTTCGAGCGGGTGGCCAAGCGCGGCTTCGGCAATGCTCGGATCGGCATTGAGGAGGCCAAGGCCACTACCTTCCGGCAGATGACGCTCGGAGCGCCCCACGCCAGCATCGTTGAAGCCGAGGATTTGATCGACAATATGCGCTGGGTGAAGGATCCAGACGAACTCAATGTCATGCGCCGTGCCATGTATTTTGCTGACTTTTCCGTGCGGGCCGGGCGCGAATTCGTTCAGAATCACCCTGGCACGAAGGAAGATGAGATTCTGAAAGCAACCGCCGATGCCCTGGCTGACAAGATGTCAGCCGAATTGAAAGACGTTGTGGGCGTCGGTATTGCACCACCCTTCGGAGGACTGGTGCCTTTCGGCAAACGCTCGGCTTTCCCGCATGCCGTGCCGAGCAAAGATCGCCTGGCACCGGGCGATGCCCTCATCCTCAGCTACAGCGCCCAAGTCGGTGGTTATAACGTAGAGTGCGAGCGATCCTTCTCGGTCGGCAAACCAACCGACCATGGCAAGCGGCTTTTCGAGGCCATGCTTGCCGCTCACGACACCGGTGTCGCCAACCTGAAAGAAGGAGCTGTCGCAGAAGAGGTGGACAAACTCAGCCTGGACCAGATCCGCAAAGCGGGCTTTGAAAACTTTTTGCGCCACCGCACCGGGCACGGGATCGGTCTCGAAGGACACGAGTCTCCTTGGATCGCCCAAGGCGACCGGACGGTCTTGCGGGAGGGAATGACTTTCAGTTGTGAACCCGGAGTCTACGATCCGGACTGGGGTGGCTTCCGGCACTCCGATACGGTCATCGTGCGGCAAAGCAAGGGCGAGGTCATCAACACCTATCCGACGCGATTGGAGGACATGATCATCGAGATTTGAGGCGTCACCTCCGCCCGCGGTCTAGTCTCCGGAGACCGTAGGGGAGGACGAAGCCGCGAGATTCAGAGTCGTGATCGGGCTGAGCAGGGCGGGACGAGCGGGCAGTTTCGACAATCGGACGCGATACACCTGGCGGGCCAACCCGAGCTTGTTGAGGATCCAGATTCCGTACCAGTTGAGGTCCACTTCGTACCAGGCGATGCCGTGGCGGGCAGAAACCGGATGCGCATGGTGATTGTTGTGCCAGCCCTCTCCGAAGGTGAAGATGGCAACCCACCAATTATTGGTGGAGAGATCGCGAGTGGCGAATCGACGCGACCCCCAAGTGTGGGTAATGGAGTTCACCATCCAAGTAGCATGCAGGCCGACGACCGTGCGCACGAACAGTCCCCACATCAACCAGGGCAGGCCACCAATCGCCAGCAGGCTCAAACCTACGGCCACGATCGGGAGGTAGTGATACTTCGTGATCCAGACGTGAAACCGGTCCTTGGCCAGATCGGGAACATAGCGGGCGAGCGTCGAGGTGTCATGGTGCATGGATTTGCCGGTCAAAATCCAGCCCATGTGGGCCCACCATTTGCCATCCCGGGGGGAATGAGGGTCGCCCTCTTCATCAGAGAACTGATGATGAATCCGGTGGGTAGCCACCCAGAAAATCGGGCCACCTTCGAGGGCGGTCGTGGCACAGAGGGTAAGGAAGTATTCCAGCCACTTCGGGGTTTGGTAGCCACGATGCGTCAGCAGGCGGTGATACCCAATGCCAATACCTAAGCTGCCCGAAATCCACCAAAGCAGGCACGCAACCAAAAAAGCCTTCCAGGTAAAGAAAAAGAGGCCTGCAACCGCGCCGGCATGGAAAATGGCCATGAAGGTTGCGGTTACCCAATTAATGCCCTTGTCAGCGGATGTCCGATTCAAAGCTTCGATTTGCACGTAAGTTCCCGGATACCAGATTTTTTAGGTGCCCTCGATACGTTATCAAGACTGAAGGCAGGTTGTATGTAATACTTCTGTCACCGAAAGAAACACTTTCGGTTACGGCGGTACAAGTACTGTAGAGTCCACTTTGCGAAGCAGGATCCTTCTCGGTGAGGGATCAGGCGGCCGTGGCCCCTTTCACTTCCACGCCCGCCCATTTCTCAAGCAGGGTCAGTGTGGCGGCATAATCCAGGTCTTCGTGACCATCCTCGGTCGCCATGTCGTAGATTTCTTCGACGGTTTCCAGTCCCGGCAACTTGACCCGGGCTTCTTTGGCTGCCTCTAAGGCCAGCCGGATGTCTTTTCGCATGAGGCGCAAGGGAAAATTGGGAGAGAAATCGCGCTTCAAAACGAAGGGTGCTTTGTATTCGACGACGCCGGACCGAACCATGGAGGCCTCGATTAAAGGAAGCAAGGTCTCGGCGTCGATTCCGAGCTTCGTGGCCAGAGTGAGTGCCTCGGCAAACCCCTCATAGATCAGGGCAATCTGTAGGTTCATAGCGAGTTTGGCGGCTTGTCCCTTGCCGGTCTCGCCCATGCGAAAGAACTTCTTGCCGGTAGCCGCGAATAAAGGCTTGAGTCTCTCAATGGCGGCAAGTTCGCCGCCTACGATGAAAACCAGGGTTCCGTTCTCGGCTCCCGCTTTGGATCCAGTCATGGGAGCATCGACATAGTCAACCCCGCTCCGGCGCACGCGCTCGGCAAACTGCCGGGTGGCAGAAGGCGAGATGGTGCTCGAATCAACGATAATCTGCCCTTCGGCCAGCGAATCCTGGACCCCTTGCGGTCCAAACAAGATGCCCTCGACGGCTTTGGTGTCCGATACGCAGGTCCATATCACTTCTTGACCGCGCGCGGCCTCGTCGGGGGAGTTCGCGACACTTGCGCCCTCCACGGTCTTGCCGGGAGTACGGTTCCAGACCGTCACTTCATGACCGGCCTTCACCAGGTTCGAGGCCATCGGTTGTCCCATAATTCCCAAGCCTAGAAAAGCAACTCGCATACTCACTCCTCGAGGGAATCGAAAACTCAGCAAAAGAATTAGACCTGACGTGTGCGCAAGCGGTCAAGCAATGCATCTACAAATGTTGGACAAATGTCTTACAATGAGAACAGAAAGCAGTGCCATTTCGAGTCGAGGAGATCGAATTTCTGGCGGACCAAGGTCCGCGTCCGATGCTCAAAGCCACGATCAAGAATCCTGCCCTCCGCAACCGCGCCCGCGCCTTCGGCCGCCTGGTTCGTCACTCCGCGGTCAGTCCTCGCACCGGG
Organism: Terriglobales bacterium; assembly: GCA_035623335.1. Taxonomy (GTDB): domain Bacteria; phylum Acidobacteriota; class Terriglobia; order Terriglobales; family Acidobacteriaceae; genus JAFAGX01. Next base: position 3,302 of record DASPTQ010000188.1, on the reverse strand, counting down.
CAGACCCATAAGCCGAAGCTGGTCAGCAACGGCGAGTTAGGGGTGACCTTCATTGGGCACGCCAGCTTCTTCGTTCAGATTGGCGGGCAAAACGTGATGATTGACCCTAACTTTGCCCGTTGGCTGTTTGTTCTGAAGCGTTTGAGAAAGCCCGGGTTGCAGGTTCGGGATTTGCCGCCGATCGACCTCGTGCTCGTTACCCATGCCCATTTTGATCATCTGCATCGGCCGTCGTTGCGCGCCATCACCCAGCATGCGCGCGAGTGCGGTGCGCCGGCTCCCATCATCGTGATTCCCAATCACGTGCTCGACCTGGTTTCTGACCTGGGATTTGGCGATGTGGTGGAGCTGGACTGGTGGAACAACTATCGTCATCACGGTTTGACGGTTACGCACGTGCCTTCCCGGCATTGGGGTGCCCGGATCATCAAGGATTCCCATCGCGGCTACGGGGGATACGTTCTTCGCCACGGAAGACATTCCATTTATCACGCCGGCGACACCGCCTATTTCTCGGGGTTTCGCGAGATTGGCACGCGGCTGGCGCCCGAGTTAGCTCTCTTGCCCATCGGAGCCTACAACCCGCCGTCGTTCCGTAATGTCCACGCCGACCCGGGCGACGCCACCCGGGCCTTTCTCGACCTCAACGCGCGTTGGATGGTGCCGATGCATTACGGCACATTCCGCCTCTCCCATGAGCCGATCGAGGAGCCTCTTCAGTTGCTCGAACAGGAGGCGAAAGCCGCCGGGATCGTGGATCGTGTGCTGGTGATGGAAGAGGGCGTAACCCGGTTTTTCTGAGTCTCAGCTCCGCCCCTCCGAAGACTTTCAATACGACAACAGGATTCGGAGATCCCTGAGATTGTTGGCCGTTGGCCCTGTGGTGATCCCGTCGGCCAAGCTTTGGAAGAAAGGGTAGGCGTTAAAGTTGTCGAGGTGGGCTTGGGCAACCAGACCACGGTCTTTGGCGCGAGCCAAGGTGGTGCCATCCACAATCGCTCCTGCTGCGGGGCTATTTCCGTCAATACCGTCGGTGCCGGCGCTCAGTACTGTGATGTTCTGGTTGGCAATCTTTTCGGCGCAGGCCAGCGCGAACTGCTGATTTCGCCCCCCTACCCCGCCGCCGGTCACCTTCACCGTGACCTCCCCACCCGAAATGAGGCAAACCGGGGTCGAGGCCTCGCGTAACTGAGCCAGCCGGCGTAACAGATACGTCGCAGCCTGCTCATAATCCCAGTCGTCACAGGAATTATCCACCTCCGTCTTGAAGCCGGCGCGCTCGGCTTCCGCCCTGGTCGCCTCGAGCAACGTTCGGTTCGACAAAACTGTCCACCAGCGGCTGCGATGAAACGAAGGGTCCTCGGATTTCGGAGTCTCCTCGAGCGCATGGTGCTCAAACAATTCCCGTACCGAGGCTGGAAGTTGCTCAATCAGTCCGTATCGTTCGGCAATTCGGTAGCAGTCCTCGACCGAAGTCGAATCGGGCATGGTCGGCCCGGAGGCCAGAGCGTCGGGATGGTTGTCGGGCACATCGGAGACGAGCAGGGAAACCTGCCGTGCGGGCGCAGCAGCCTGCGCCAGTCTTCCTCCCTTAATCGCGGACAGATGCTTGCGAATGGCGTTGATTTCCCCAATGGGAGCGCCCGAAAGAACCAGCGCACGATAGGTGGCGGTCAAGTCGTCCAGGGAGATTTCCTCATCGATCGGCTTTTCGGCAATCGAGGAACCTCCTCCGCTCAGCAAAAAAACCACGAGCGAGTTCTCATGGAGCCCGTCGACGGACTTGAGGACGGCTTCGGCGGCGTGAATCGACTCCGCATTGGGCGTGGGATGTCCCCCTTGAAAGTATCGGAACCCCCGAGTTTGTGAGGCGGGGGCCAGAGAACTCGCGATAATTCCTTGAAAGCGGCTGCCGGCACTACTCTCGAGGGCGTCGACCATCCTTTGCGCGGCTTTGCCGATGGAAACAACCAAAACCCGACTGTAGGAAGAAAGCTGGTAAAGGTCTTCGCACACTCGCAGAGTGTTGTGCTCGCAACTTACATGCCGCTGAAAGGCACGCTCGATGCTCGCTTCGGCCAGGCCATGCTCGAACAAGCGGCGTGCCATGGCGCGCATCTCGATCGTACGGTCCCCGGTGGGCGGCATGGCGGCATTATAAGAGCCAAAGACCTTCCGGGGGTTGTCCGGAGCACCTTCTGGCCTCAGGCGAGGTGTAAGGTCGTGCCAACCCATTCTTCGAGACTCTGGCGCAGTTCCCGCAATCGGCCTGCGAAGAAGTGGTCGGCACCCTCGATGAGCACCAGCCGTTTCGGTTCGGGAACGGAGCGAACCAGCTCATCGAGCTTGGCGATCGGGCCAAACTGGTCTCGGGAACCGCTCACGAACAGCTTCGGTTTGGCGCAGCTTCGCAGGAAACCAAGGTCATAGCTGTCGCCATCCGCGGGAACCACGGGGATGCCCAGGGCAATGACGGCTTCGACGCGCGCGTCGGGACAGGCGGCCGCAAGGCCCACCGCAGCTCCGAAGGAGAAACCGGCGAAGATGAGCGGCAGGTGAAACTGGCTGACGAGCCAATCGAGGGCAACCTCGACGTCCTCTACCTCTCCAACGCCATGGGCGTGCTGTCCTTGGCTCAAGCCTGTCCCGCGAAAATTGAAACGAAGCACCGGAAGGCCGAAGTGTTGGAGCGCCTTCATGGTGTGGAAGACGACCTTGTTGTGCAGCGTGCCGCCATACAGGGGATGGGGATGGCAGACCAGGGCGGCGTAGGGGGCGCGTTCCGTGCCCTGGTTCAGCAAGGCCTCCAGGCGACCCGAGGGGCCGCTGAGAAAGAGGGAGCGAATGGCGGAGTTCTCAGCCACGTTTAGGATTCCACCCTATCAAAGTTCGCCGCGCTTTGGCAGGCAGCGGAGAAGCCAGAGCTGCGCTTGAGGTATTCTCTTTGCCATGGATGTTGTCGGCTTGACCCGCCAGCTGATCGACATTGAGTCGGTGACGGGAAATGAAGGCCAGGTGGGCGACTGCCTCTATGCCGAACTCTCCCGTCTCGGCTACCGGGCGAGCAAGATGCCGGTCGAGAGAGAACGATCGAATGTGTTTGCCGTTTCTCCCCGCGAACCCCATCCAACCATCGTCTTTTCCACTCACATGGACACGGTTCCCCCTTTTATCCCTTCTTCCGAGGATCGAACCCGGGTGTACGGACGGGGTGCCTGCGATGCCAAGGGAATCATCGCCGCCCAGATTGCGGCCGCAGAACTCCTGCGCCGAGAAGGCATTGACGTCGGCTTGCTGTTCTT
>DASPTQ010000187.1:0-9346 GCA_035623335.1 Terriglobales bacterium | reverse complement strand
TCCCCTCCATTCATTCTTAAGTAGTTAGTGAATCGCGATCCCACTTCAGCTTACCCACAATCTCACCCACACTCTTCACTGGACGCTTCCAGATTCACATCCCACGGCGTTCAGGAACTTTTCCTGCGCCGCGATCATCTCGTCGAGGTCTTCGTCCGTGTAGAGGTCGAACACCGTCTGAACCCGTGCATGACCCAAGATGCCCTGCACCGTTTCGGGGTTCTCCTTTGCTTTGTTCACGAGCCAGTTCGCTAGACTGTGTCGAAGGTTGTCCAAACCCCAGCGATGTCCGTCAGGGATGACAGCCCCGGCTTTCATCGCTGCTGGTCGCAAGTGAACGCGGCAAAATACGGAGGCGCAGATTGGAACCTTACCCCACTTTCGAAGCGAGGGGAAAACGAAGTCCGTGGGTTTCGCGTATGCAGTTTGCTTTTGCCATTCGCGGAGATAGTGGGCTAAGACCCTGCCCATCGGAACATCGCGCTCCGAAGACCGCGTCTTGGTGTCTCCGTCCACTCCTGTCTTCTTCCGCGACTTGACGACCCTGATCTTCCGCTCCTCCCAAAGGATGTCAGCTCAGCGGAGCGCCAGCACCTCTGAACTCCGAAGCGCAGTTGCCGCCACGACGAACACCAGCGTGAAGTGCAGAACGTTCTCCATCACGGAACGTAAGATCGAAAGTGTCTGAGCCGGAGTAATCTTAATCGCCTTGTACGAGGTCTTCGTGCTGGTCTCCAGACCGTCCACCGGGTTCCTCGAAACCTTCTTGTGGATGATCCCGACCTTGAAGATGCGGTTCATAATTCCCCGAATCTTCGACACCGTAGTCCACTCGTATTGTTCTTTGTGATGCAAGGCATTGAACCACTTCTGGACTTCAAGCGGCTCGATGTCCTCGGCAACCTGTGCGCCCCACTTCGCAATCAGTATGTCACGCACATAGTGGCTAAGGATGGGTCTCGTGTTCTCGGATTTAGGAGTGGCGGACGCGAGGCTGCAATAGCCGCGCTGCCGCCGCGTTGACCTTTGTTTCCGTCCGACTGTTACTGTTTCAAGTAACGAAGCGCAACACATCCCGATTTAAAAATCTTTGACCCAACAAGTTTTAATTGTAATCTCTCTTGTAGGCTAACACCTTCTAACAACCGTCTCCCTTCTCCTGCAACGATTGGCCCAACCACAAAACGATATTCATCAACAAGACCGAGCTCTATCAGTTGCGAAGGAACACTTACACCGCCGACCAAAATATTTTTGCCTTGTTCCTGTTTCAATTTAAGTATTTCGCCGTGAAGGTCCGAACGAACAATTCTCGTATTTCTATCTTCAGCGCTGTCTAATGATCGTGAAAAAACAATTTTGTTAATGGAGTCAAACGTTTGAGCAAATTCGTTCATTGCTTTTGTCTCAGACTGGTTTCTTGCGACATCAGGCCAAAAAGGAACCATCAATTGATAGGTTTTGTGCCCGAAGACGAGCAGGTCAACCTCTCCCAGAAGCTGCGTAAAATATTCATGTGTTTCGTCATCAGCAAGTTGCTTGGTGTGGTCGCAGCAGCCATCAAGGGTAATGTTGATTGCGAAGATTACATTTCTCATTTCCGTCACCCCGCGGGCGTCTGATAATCGGTTGGCGTTGCACGCTGCTGAAACGCTTGCAGCGCTTGTAAGGGATCAGTCATCGTTGACGAGAACTCCTTCAAAATCTTACCCACAAATTTACCCACAGGGAACGGCTCCTACAGTCCTTTTCAGCCACTTGGCAGCCCCCGCGAGAATGTAAGTCGCTGATGAGACCTGTATGCCTAGACTGTCACGGCAGAGGCCGCGGGTTCGAGTCCCGTCGAAGACCACCCGAAGGCGATGGCCCTCGCCCGCAAGGCACTGGAGCTAGATCCGACCTTATCTGAACCACATCGGTTTCTGGGCGGTCAGAGATGATGTTTCAGGATTGGGATATCGCCGGAGGAGTAGCCGAGTTCAAAAAGGCGCTTGAACTCGACCCCAAAAAATGCGGACGTACACAGGGTTTACGCGCTCAATATCAGCATAGTTGGCGGCATGGAGCAGGAAGCGATTGCTGAAGCCAATCTTGCCCACCAACTTGATCCACAGTCACCAGCCATCAGCCTTGTGCTGGGAACCGTTTACACGAACGCACGACGGTTCGACGAGGCGACAGCCCCAGCTGAGTCAGGTCTCCCATCCAAGCCACGTATTCGTCGGGCCGAATCAACACGGCGTGAATCGTTATAGACTCCCGGTTGGGACTGCGCCTGCACGCTCGTAATTGACGATAATGACGCCTTTCGAGGTGACTGTGCTTTCCGTCATCTTGAAAGCCGCCGGGATCGTGCCATTGGCAAACAATCGTTTTCCACCGCCCAAGGTAATCGGAAATATCTTCAGCCAGAGCGCATCTACCAAATCATGTTTGAGGAGCGTCTGAAGGAGATTTGCACTTCCATAAACGTGCAAATCCGGCGCTTCCTGCCGCTTGATTTTGGTGATTTTCTTCGCAATATCTCCGTTTTAGAAACACGGACGGCTGCCACTTGTGAGAGGTGATGGTATTCGAGGCGACGTACTTGGTGGCTGTGTTGGCGAGCGGCCAGATGTCGCCATGTTGTGGCCAGAATGGCGCCCAAATCTCAAAGGTTTTCCGCCCTAGCAGCAGGTCACACGGCGTGTTCATCTGCTTTTTTATGGCCGCTGAAACAACGGGGTCGGAATGCGGACTCGTCCACCCGCCGTGCGCGAAGCCGCCACTGGTATCTTCCTGTGGACCGCCCGGGGCTTGTATGACTCCATCAAGGGAGTCGAGCACATTCACTTTTCTCATGACTTCCTCCGAGTCCTCTCTGATTTTCTTTGATTTGCGGGTCCGGCGAACAGCGTAACCGTTTATATGGGCGGTCTTACGCGAACGAACTGGCGCACCTCGACCGACGTCCGACAGGCGACGGCGGCCTTGCCTCCCCACGCTACTGCCTCGTCCAGGTTAGCGGCTTGCAGAATCCAAAAGCCGCCTATGTGCTCCTTGGTCTCCGTATACGGCCCGTCGGTCACGAGCACCTTACCGGCCGGTTGCGCCCGTAGAGACTTCGCGCTCTTGGCCGAGGTGAGACCGCCGGCGAAAATCCTGGCACCAGCAGCATCCATCTCCTCGTTGAGCGCGTCGATATCGCGGGCCATCGCTTCGCCCTCTTTGGATGGGTCGTAGTTGTCGGGGAGGTAGATCGCAACCAAATATTGCTTCATGAGGTCTCCTGTAACGGTCTTCGGTTGGGCCAATGCCCTGCCTTCACTATATAGTCGAAGGGCCAGGTCGGAATTCGACAAAGCGGTCAAGAATAATTCAGCGGCTGCTTTGCGGTTTTGTCCGAAGGAGTCCTGATAAACAGCATCGTCGGTGAAGCAGGTTTTAGTACTGATCTAGGATAGGCGTCTAGGCAGGAAGCGGACCGATGCACCGAAGGGCCCTGCTGGATCGCTAACAGATCGTGGCGGATTGGGACATCGTTGGCTCGCCGCCAGAAGGGCCGCGAACCTTAGACCCAGTTTCGGTGGGTGGAACCTGAGGCACCTGGCAAACACCCGGGCCATTGGAAAGCAAATCCGCACCCTTAAAAGGCGAAGGGTGCGGTACGCGGCCAGTAGTTGAGGTTTCATAGTCGCGCGCCGTTACAATTTTGGTTACATGGGCGGGGCGGGGGTGCCGTCGGACCATTTGTCGACTACTACTAAGAAGACGGACATTGGTGGGAAGGTTTTGAGTTGTGGGTACAGGTCGGGGGAGATGTACCAGTAGTTGACGGAGAGGACTGGGGAGTTGGTGAGATTTGCTCCCCAGGTTGCGGGGTCGGTCTCCGAATAGAAAAACATCAGGTGGGGAGGTCAGTGCTCGCCGGTGTCGCCGGCGTATCCTTGCTTCGACATCATGAAGCACATGGCCCCGGGTTCCATCGCCGGCAGCTCTTTTTTGTCGATGGCGGCGGTGATGGCCTCGTCCACCTGGGCTTTCGTGCGTCCCGCCAGGATCAAGTCGGTCGTTTTGATATAGCGTAGAAGATAGGAACGGGCGGCTCCCGCATTAAAACACATCGGGACCCGCACTTTCGCATTCCAAAAGTCAGGATCAGGTGCGGAAGTCCACGAACGTCCCACGATACACACGAAACCGTTTTTCTCTTTGACCGCCGTTTTCGAAACCATGACGTCCAAGAACCAGGACCTCTGCATCGCGTGAAATGGACTCCGGTGCTGCGCTGCGCGCCAGCGCGATCTCGGCAGTTCGGTCCTGAGATACTGCTCGATCGAAGCCATGTTCGGATAGGGTGTCGTGGCATCCTGTGCCATCGCTTGGTACGCCGTACCGAGCACAACAAGCAGTACGAAGCTTTTGATTGCGATTGCGCCAACCTTCTTTTTCCGCATTGTTTTCCTCCTGAGAATGGGCCTTTTTTCCGTCAGGCCGTCCTTCAGCGTGCAGTGTGCTGTCGCCGGCGCTGCTCACTTGCAGTCAGCATTTCGTTCAAGTCCGCAGCCGGCCGTATCTCAATCGGTCCAAGCCCATGCTTAAGGCCTGGAAGCTGTGGTCAACGCGGTCTCCGGAGGCTGAAGAGGTAGTTCAGCAACAACATGTCCGTTGGCGCGCAGATGGTCGTTGTGCTCGAAGCATTCGTCGAGCACCGCGTGTCGCTCGTCCTAGGTCATACCTTCGAATGTTCCTGGCTTGATGTATCCCAAACCGATGTATTTCATTGTTCTTCTCCTCGTTCTTGTCGTCTTGGGTTGGAGCCAGCGGTACAGCTGTCGCAGACTTTTCTGTCATTGTTTCAAGTAGTGAAGCGCAACACATCCTGATTTAAGAATCTTTGACTCAACAAGTTTTAGTTGCAATCTCTCCTGGAGGTTAATGCCTTCTAACAGGCGTCTCCCTTCTCCTGCTAGTACTGGATGAACGACAAATTGATATTCATCAACCAGACCAAGTTCCACGAGTTTCGAAGGAAGAGTTACGCCACCGGCTAAAATAGCCTTGCCCTGTTCTTGTTTCAATTTCAATATTTCGTCTCGAAGATTTGTGCGAAGGATTCTCGTATTCTTTCCCTCCGCCCTGTCTAACGATTGTGAGAAAACAATGATTTGGTTGACGGCGTCAAATGCTTGAGCAAAGTCGTTCATTGCTCTGGTCTGTCCAAAATGGTTCCTTGCAACATCGGGCCAAAAGGGGACCATCAATTGATAGGTCTTACGCCCGTAGACGAGTACGTCAACATCTCGTATGAGGTGCGTAAAATAATCAAGTATTTCTTCACCACCATCTACTTTGGTGTGGTCGCAGCAGCCATCTATGGTGATGTTGATGGCGAAGATTAGGTTTCTCATCTGATTCCTTTTAAGGTTTGAGTTCTCGCGCCGAAGTTTTGGGCAAATGAAGGGAAATTGGGGCAAAACCCCATTTTGGCGCAAAGCCGGGGCACCCTCAGTCGTGGTGAATTCGACAAAAATCAAAATGTGGGCCACCCGCCGTTCAGTCGCTCCCATTGGGTTCTCCGTCAGTTAAACGGGCGTACCTCGACCGGTGCCCGACAGGCAATGGCGGCCTTGCGCCCCCAGGCCAGTGCCTCCTCCAGGCTAGCGGCTTTCAGCACCCAAAAACCGCCTATGTGCTCCTTGGTCTCCACGTACGGCCCGTCGGTGACGAGCACCTTTCCGCTGGGCTGCGCTCGTAGCGACTTCGCGCTCCTGGCCGAGGAGAGACCGCCAGCGAAAATCCGGACGTGAGCAGCCTCCATCTCCTCGTTCAGCGCGTCGATATCGCGAGACATCGCTTCGTCCTCGTTGGATAGGTCGTAGTCGTCGGGATGGTAAATAGCAACCAAGTATTGCGGCATGACGTCTCCTGTAACGATCGGGTGGGCGGGTACCCTGCCTTCACTATATAGTCGAACGGCCGGGCCGGAATTCGACAAGCGCCCAAGAGATTTTCCGGCGGCTGTTTCGCATTCTGTTTGCTGATGACGGGCGGATAAGCTCCACAGAGCATATACGCGTCAAGGAATATAAGGGCAAGGGCCCAGGTAGCAGGCGTATTTTAAGGAATAGGGTCGGCGGCAGGTGCCCTGGCCGTGATCACTGGAGGCAAGAATGAAAGCATCTTTGTTTTATCGAATCGCTGCGGTTCTTCTGTTGCTTTTCGCGGTAGGACATACACTCGGCTTTCGCCAGTCTGATCCCACATGGGGAGTGGATGCCCTTCTTGGCTCAATGCGGTCGATTCACTTTAACGTGCAGGGGTTCAACCGCACGTATTGGGACCTCTTTCTGGCGGCCGGATTCTCTGTCGGCATGTTTTATCTATTCTCGGCGATATTGGCATGGCAGCTAGGTGGCCTTCCGCCGGCGACTTTGGCGCTCATGCGCGGCACTGCCTGGACGTTCGCCCTTTGCTTTACCGCCATCACGGTTGTGACCTGGAGATACCTCTTTACCTTACCTATCGCTTTCTCAATCGTGATTACTTTATGTTTGACTGCCGCGGCATGGCTTTCAGCGAAGCAGGTTTCCACACCTCCCTTGCGATAGTAAGGTCAGAGGATTTACACTCACCACTCCTTCCGGCGGCCCGGGCAGCCAATGTTACCGGCTATCGTGCGTGGATCGGAAAACGCTCGAAGCGATAGGTAAATGCCGGACTGTCGAGATTGATAAGACAATCAAAATCAATTGCGTGAAACTCTGACCAGCGGCAGAGGCCGTGGGTCTCGAGTGTGGCATGTTTTCACCATACTGGCAGTCCCAAGCGGGATCCAAGACTAGTTCTTTCGTGGCGGATCTAGTGTCCACGGCGGAACTACACCGATCGAGCGGGCGTAGGCGATCTGCTGACCGAGGTGCTGTGCGATGTGTTGAACGATGTAGAGCAGCACGCCGCGTTCGGTAATCTTCCCTCCGTTCCATTCCAGAGTCTTTTCGAGGTCAGTGTCAGGCATCGCGCGGATGGCGGCCTTGGCGTGTGCGTAGGAGTCCTTTAGCGTGGCGATGATTGTTGCCTTGTCGGTGGTGGACTGCTCCAGCGTTTTGGTGTCGACCCTAGCGGGAGTGGGGGTGCCCACGAGTTTGTAGAGGTTGTAGTTCGCAGCGCTGGCGTGCAGGAAAACTTCGGCAATGGTGCGAACATCTGGGGAAGGACGCCATGTGTACTTATTGGCGGGAATGGCTTCGGCAAGGCGGACAAATTCGCTTTCCTGGATCATGACTTCGGCCATAACCTCGGAGCGGTATCCGCTGACGCCGGGAGTTCCATCCCTGTAGGGATACACTTGCGCCGTGATGCGAACGCCACTCGTCGTGATCAGGATCAAGCAGATAACCGAAAGGATTCGTCGCATGAGGCCTCCATGGCTGCGTCGACTCTCACGAAATCGGCCAGATTATACTCGATTCTCCGCGATGGAAATCCCTGGCTTAGAGTGTCGTAGACCGTGATCTCGTTGTAGAGTGCACGGGAGACCTAACAAAGCTGCGATGCTTGTCGAGTGCGACGCCAAAGGGAACGAAACCCAGGTTCGCGAACTAATCGGCGGGAGTCCAGCCGTCTCGTCGTGCATTTCTTTCAAGCATTTGCGCCGTCTTCTGTCGAGGTTACCTTGCAGTCATGGTCAGAATGCGATACTTGCGCAACAATTCGTAAACCACAACCCCGGCCGCGGTAGCAACATTGAGGGAGGTCTTTTGGCCCAACATCGGTATGCGCACGTGTGTATCGGCGATTTCCAGTAGTTCGGGCCGTAGGCCCTCGACCTCGTTCCCAAATGCAACACAGACTGGAAACTTGGGTTGCCACTCAAACAGATCAACTGCATGCAAGCTGGTCTCAATAGCAGCGATTTGAAATCCCCGGCGGCGTAGACGCTCTGCCATTTGGATGGCATCCCAGTGGTGTTCCCATGCGACGACTTCCTCGGCGCCCAAGGCCGTCTTCGAAATTCCTTTCTTTGGCGGATGTGCTGTAATCCCACACAGGCATAATCTTTCTAGGCCCACTCCATCCGCTGCGCGAAAAAATGCGCCGACGTTATACATGCTGCGCACGTTGTCGAGCAATACAGCAGCAGGAAGGTGAAGTCCTTCATAGCCAACAGCCGGCGAAGTAATCGGGCCAAAGACAGCCACGCGAACCGCAGACGGCTGATCAGGCATAAGTCGCTTTCTCCCTTCGATTGTTCCATCCTAACGGGATTGCGAGTGAGGTAATTAGGAGCCGCGAACGTTGCAGCCGCCAATCCTCTCAAGCCTAACGCAGGACCGAACAGGCATAGTCCTCGCTGCGCACTTTGCCAAGCTAGCTGACGTCCTCAACGCCACCACTCTGACCGCAGTTCCTCACCTGCGGTCACCTCCGAAGGGACGCCCGGCGTTGGTGACCAGAGCTTCAGTCCTTCTACCTTCCAGATCTTCTCGATGGGTTGCCTCCAGTGGTGCAGAGCCAGATCGAATAATCCCCAGTGAATCGGCATCAGCAGACCATGGCCGCCCAGGGCGTGAAAGCTGCGCACGGCGCCTTCCGGTCCCATGTGAATCTCCGCCCACAACGGATCCCAAGCGCCAATCTCGAGCATGGCTAGGTCGAACGGCCCGAACCGCTCACCAATCTCGTGGAAGCCCTCCCACTCGCCGGAATCGGCTCCATAGTACACACGATGTTGCGGCCCGGCCAATGCAAACGAAGCCCACAGGGTCTCGAAGCGCTTAAACAGGCTGCGACCTGAAAAATGACGCGCCGGCAGCGCTGTCACTTGTACTGCGCCCACTTGCGCGCTGTCCATCCAGTTCAGCTCGAGGCAACGCACCGCCGGCACACCGAGCTGCTTCAGCAGCGTTCCTACTCCCAGAGGCATGATCCATGGCGCCCTATCGACCGCAGCCAGCTTCGCCAGCACGCGTACCGTATCCGCACCCAGGTGATCGTAGTGATCGTGCGAAACAATGACTGCGTCGATGGCCGGAAGATCGATCAATTCTAGGGGTGCTGGGAAGAACCGCTTAGGCCCGATCCAGCTAGTCGGCGACGCGCGCTCGTCCCACAGCGGGTCGATCAGGATGCGTAGTCCATCGATCTCCATGATCGACGTAGCGTGCCCGATCCACGTGATGCGCAGTCCCGAACTCGGCCTTGTGCCGTAAATCGTCGGGCCGTATGAAAAGGACCCAGCGGCCTACGTGGCGAGCGTGTCCGGGCTCCCAGAAAGAACCGCGGCCCTACCTTGAACATGATCGAGGGTCCACTGACGCTGGTCGGCACCGAATTAAGATAGCGGCGGCCAACCCGCCGGGCAGGC
>DASPTQ010000186.1:0-3771 GCA_035623335.1 Terriglobales bacterium | reverse complement strand
GCCGCGGCAGCGGAAGATTTGGTATGCGTTGACGATTGCGGGGAGCGGCGGAGCAGCGTTTGACGCGTGGTCGACGCGCCGCGCCATTTCCGGCGGCTATGGCCAGGAAACCAATCCCTTTTTGCGCCCGTTTGCTAATTCAAATGCGCTTTACGCAGCAACGCAGGTGAGCCCGGCACTGATGGACTTCATTGGCAAGCGCATGATGACCAGCGAGCACGGTTTGTTGAGAAAGGTCTGGTGGCTGCCGCAAGCCGCGGGCGCGAGCCTCTCGTTCGTGGCCGGCGCGCACAACGTCAGCGTTGTGCACTAATCGAATTCCCACGCCCTGGAAATAAAAGAGGGGAGAGCCTGGCCGAGCCGCTCTCCTCCCTTTTTTATTTCGCTAAGCTAGCTTAGAACTTGACGCGCAAGCCAAGCTGGATCCAGCGAGAGCCCTGAATGCGGTCCGCGGGAACCAGTTGCGTGTTGATCACGCCAAACGTCGCCGGGTTCGTGGTGTCGAACGACGGATCCAGGAAGTTGACGTGGTTGAAGATGTTAAAGAAGTCGGCGGAGAATTCCACCTTAATGCGCTCGGTAATGGAAGTGGATTTTCCGAGGCTCATGTCCAGGTTCCAGAAAGGCAGGCCGGGAAGCGGGCTGTCGCGGCCGTCGTTTTTATCGGTGGCCAGCAGGGTCTGCCGGAAGTCATTGATGGCTGCGGCGGGATTGCCGAAATAATTGAGTCCGGTACCTTGCGAGGCGGGGGTCCCAGCCGGGTGTGGGCAACTGGGACCGTTCCCAGCAGAGCCCGTACCGCCATAAGGCGCACAAACGTTTGCGTTGATGCCGCCTCCTTCGATGGAGCCAATTGGCACGGTGGGCAACATGCCAGCAGAGATACCGAAGATATCGCCGCCGCCAAAAGACTGGCCGCTGACCGTCACAAGCTCAGGGACGCCGCTCTCAATGCGGACAATGCCAGCGGTATACCAGCCGCCAATCAGACGATTAACGGCAGTATGGCTGCTGCTCAAACGGTGCGAGCCACCGATGGGCAAATCGTAATGGAAAATCGCATTGAACACATTAGGCCGGTTGAAGAAGGACGGACCATAGTCGAGGTTGAAGTCGAAGCTTGAAGAATGGTATTCGGCGGCGTTCTGAACCGCGCCGACATCGTCGAGCGACTTGGAGAAAGTGTAGTTCATATCGAACGTGAGGCCGTGCCAGTTGTTGTTGCGAAGCGTGACGACAAAGGCGTTGTAATTGGAGTGGTCGTTGCTGTCGCGCATGAAGAGGTCGAGAACTTGCAAGTTGTCGTAAGGTTGCAGGCCCAAGCCTAGGCGGTCGAAGTCGATTGAGTTGAACAGACTAGAGAGATTGTTGTTGACGAAATTCGGACCGTTGCCGGAGGCCAAACACTCGGTCGAGCTTATGTCGTTGCCTTTCATGGTTACCGGATTTATTATCGGCCCGCAACCAATGCCGAGGCCGGGCAGTTGATTTTCGATCCAAGGCTGGTTATTGAAAGCCGGGTTGGGAAGCCCACTGGGGAGAAGAGGGTTGACGCCGGCGCGGAGTTGAGTCGCGACAGCGTCAAAGGCCTGGGCAAAGATTTGCCCGGACGCTTTGTCCTTAAACATATAAGGCGCAGAGTTGAAGTTGATGCTGCCAGGAAGGTTCCGGCCGAACCGGCCAACGTAGCCAACCTCCAGGATCATCTGGCCCGGCAAGCTCCTCTGAATGGTGAAGTCCACCATGTGGGCCCGGCCAGCCTTAAAGTTGGGGTCGTTCTGGAAGCTCAAAAATTCGCTGAAAGGAACGGGCGGAACGATGGGCGAGGTAAGAGCACCTGGAAGAGGGGGTGTTGGGATGGTGCCGTCTTGGCCAACGCGGAAGCTCGACAATCCAGGATTGGCGCCCGGACCCACGACCGGCACGTTGGGGTTGCAACCCGTCCCTCCGGGGCCGGTGGCGTTGCAAGCTGGAGATGTCACGTTTATAGTTTGCGCGAAACCCACCCCTAGCATTGGGATGATGACGCTCTGAACCGTATTAACGCGGTCGTAAGCGATTCCGTAGCCGCCGCGAATGACCGTTTTTCGATCTCCGAAAATGCGGTGCATGAAGCCGTCGGTGAAGTTAGGATTCCAGGCGGCCGAGGCGCGCGGCGCCCAATCGCCGTAGTCCACATTAAAAACGTCGGATCTCCCGCTGCTGTTGATGGGGATGTAGGAAAGTGTGGGGTTAAAGATGTTCCCAGCTTCTGCAGCAGCTTCCTTTTGTTGGATATATTGAAGGCCACTGATGATGCTGTCGCCGGCATCATGGTTGGCAATAAAGGTCTGCTGGCCGTGCAGCTCGTGGGGAGTGGTTTGCCAGCCGTAGCCGAGCCCGAAGGTAAGAGTGAAGGATGACCCCATACGCCAGGAATCTTGAGCAAAGAAGTTATAGGCGCGCAAGGTGGTCTTCGCTTCGAGCTGCGTGCCTAGCGGTTGGGGCTGCAACGCGCCGTTGCGAACAGCGAGAATACCGACGTTATTGACGAGGCCGAGGGTGGCGGCGTACAGGCGATCCCAGTTTTGAATATTAGAGGAAAGCAAACAATTTGTAGTGACGGTCGCAGAACACGTTTGCGGACGGTCCGCTTGAGGGATGGCAAGATCGCCGGCGCCAGACTCGTTCGAGTCAAGAGTCGCGACCAAGGAAGTAACCGACCCAATGACTTTGTCATCGCGGTCGTGAATCGTGGGCAACCAGCGAACATCCCCACCGAAGACAAGATTATGCTTCCCCTTGATCCAGGTAAGGTTGTCGGCGTACTGCTTGTTGCTGTCATAGATGGCCTGGTGGCGAGCGCGCTGGGTGTCAACGTCGACGACAGTGTCAATCAGACCTGTGGCTCCAAGACCGGGAGCCAGCGCGATGTCGCCCAGAGCCGTTTGCGTGCCGGGAAGATTCAAGTCCGCGGCAGAGACGCGTGGTCGAAGGACGTTGAAGTCTTGCCGGCTGCGGATCCATCCGACATGTAAGGTGTTGATGAGATTGTCCCGAATCGACCAGTCGAGTCCACTGGTGAAACCATCGCCACGAATGTCCGACGAGCTGGCAGAGGAGGGAGAACTCCCGAGGAAACTAACTTGGCCGGCGCCTTGCCCCGCAGCAGAGGGAGAAATGTCCCGGTGGTAGAGATAGCGGCCATAGAATTTCACTTTGCTCGTGAAATTATGGTCCAGGCGGAAATTAACGAAATCGTCTTTCAGTAGTTCGGGCACGCTGGTGCGGTAGCCTTCGGTGTTGAAACCGTCGCCGACGTTGGGATCGTTGCCCATCGGCATCTTGTTCCACAATGCCTGGACCGCAGGACTAATGCCGAGACCACGGGGATCACAGGGCTGATTCCCCGCAGAGCCGCATAGCATGGAACTGGCCAGAGGGTATGCAACACCATTGAAGGTCAAGGTGCCATCGCGGAGCGACTGTCTTGGAACGATGCGCTCGACCTCGACGGCCTGCGGAAAGCGACGCAACTCGTAGTTCCCAAAGAAAAAGGTCTTGTCTTTCTTCAATGGGCCGCCAAAAGTGGCGCCCACGCGATTGTCGTGCTGGGGTTGCTTTGGAGTGTAGTCAAGGGTGGAGGTTGGGGTATGCCCGTTATCCCAAGTATTGGCGTTGAGGGCGGAGTTTTGGTGATACCAGTAAACTGCCCCATGAAAGTCATTTGTTCCCGTCTTGCTGATAAGGTTGATCTGGCCGCCCTCGGAGCGCTGGAACGTAGCATTGTTG